>CALWUO010000036.1 GCA_944384745.1 uncultured Butyricicoccus sp. | reverse complement strand
AGCCACCAGTCCAATATAGAATTGAACTGATAGCTTAGTTTCTTTTTTTGTGTCTACTAACTATTGACTATTTCATAAAATGTTGCCGTTTTTTTTATTTGTGTTTAAGGTAAATTTTAAAACTTTTACTTCAAACAGAATATATATTTATTTTTCAGACAAATGATTGTATAATTTACTTAATCAAATAAGGGAGAAAATACATATGATTAGAGAAATTTGCAAAGATGAAAAATTTTTAGCACAAAAAGCCGAACTTGCTACATTGCAAGATATACCTGTTGCAGAAGATTTATTGGAAACACTTATATATCATAAAGCTGGTTGTGTGGGTATGGCAGCTAATATGATTGGTATAAATAAGCGTATAATTGCATTTGATGATAATGGAAAATATATAGTTATGTTTAACCCAGAAATCATAAAAAAATCTGAACCATATCAAGCTGAAGAAGGTTGTCTTTCTTTGACGGGCACTCGTCAAGCTAAACGATGGAAATCAATTAAGGTTAAATATCAAAATGATAAATTTCAAGAGCGATTTAAGACCTTTACAGGTTGGACAGCTCAGATTATACAGCATGAAATAGACCATTGTGATGGTATAATAATTTAAGCAGGTGATTAAAATGTTTCGTGAAATGAGAAGATTTAAACAACAATTAACAGAAGAAGAAACAATTAGAATATTAGAAACATGTAAAACAGGTATTTTAGGGCTTATAGGTGATGAAGGATATCCTTATACTGTACCAATAAATTATGCATATGAAAATAACAAAATTTATATTCATTGTGCAAAAATAGGTCATAAAATAGATGCAATCAAAAATAACAATAAAGTTTCTTTTTGTGTAATAGAAAAAGATGATGTTGTTAAAGAAAAATTAACTACATACTATAAAAGTGTTATTGCTTTTGGTAAAGCGAGAATACTTGAAAATGCTGATGAAGTTTTTTATGCAGCACAAAGCTTAGGTCTTAAATATAACGATGATAAAGAATTTATAGATAAAGAAATTAAACAAGAATTAAACGCCCTTGCTTGTGTAGAAATTGTTATTGAACATATGACTGGAAAACAATCGAAAGATTTAGCTATTTTAAATAATTAGCTTAGGAGTTGATTAAAATGCAATTATTATTAGGTGGTATTGCACTTTTAGTTATTGGTATTTTAATGCTTATTGCACCAGATGAGATTTATGAAATAACAGAAAGTTGGAAAAATATCTCGGCTGGTTCGCCCTCAAACTTATATAAATTAAATATTCGCATAGGTGGAATTATGTTTTCTATTGTTGGACTTGCTGGAATAATAGTATATTTTATATCTTAAAATATTTTACATTATTGATAATTCAGATAAAATGAATTTATTTCCCATGCAATAAATAATAGTGTATTTTATGTCAACGTAGCGTAGGTTGTTATATATGAACTTCATTGATATAATTATCACAATAAAAAATTAAGGAGAAAAAACAATGAATTCTTATATTACAGGTTCTACAATAAAAAGATTAAGAGAGGCTAAAGGACTAACACAAGCAGAATTAGCAGAAAAAATATGTGTTAGTAGTAAAGCAGTATCAAAATGGGAAACTGGAAAAGGACTTCCAGATATTTCTCTTATTGAGCCATTAAGTACAGTTTTAGGGGTTTCAGTTATGGAGCTTATGTCAGGAGATACAGTTATAAATAAAAATATCTCAGCTAATGTGTTACGTTCTAAAATTTATGTTTGCCCTGTTTGTGGTAATATCATAACTTCAACAGGTGAAGCGGTAGTAAGTTGTTGTGGTGTTTTACTGCCAAGTATAGATGCAGAGGATATTGATGATGAACATAAAATCACAATAGAACAGGTTGAAGATGAAAGTTTTATAACAGTACATCATTCTATGACAAAATCTCATTATATTTCATTTATAGCATATGTTACACCAGATAAATTTCAATTAACAAAGCTGTATCCAGAAGGTAATGCAGAATGTAGATTTAAATTCAGAGGTAAAGGCTATCTTTACATATATTGTAATAGAGATGGTTTAATGAGAATTAAAGTTTAATAGATTGACTTGTAAATATAAATAAAAACACTTGACAAAAATGAAACATATGTGTATACTGAGCATAAAGTGAATATAAATCTTCAGGGCAGGGTGTAATTCCCTACCGGTGGTATAGCCCACGAGCCGCAAGGCATGATTCGGTGAAACTCCGAAGCCGACAGTATAGTCTGGATGAAAGAAGATGTTTAAAATTGGTTTATTATATCTATTTTTAGAAATTTTTGCCTTGGAATTAATTTTCCAAGGCTTTTTTGATTTTAGATAGATAAATATATTTTTAGTTAGTTTTGTTTTTTAGCACCCTGAATTGTTATCAGGGTGCTTTTTTAGTTTAGTGAGGGATTAAAAATGGAAAATTATATGAAAAGAGCATTAGAACTTGCTAAAAAAGGTTGTGGCTGGGTATCACCTAATCCTATGGTTGGGGCAGTGATTGTAAAAGATGGACAGATAATAGGTGAAGGATACCATGCAAAATATGGTGAACTTCATGCAGAAAGAGCAGCACTTAAGTCTTGCACACAATCTGTCACAGGTGCGACTATGTATGTTACATTAGAGCCTTGTTGTCATCATGGTAAACAACCACCATGTGTTGATGCTATTTTACAATCTGGGATTTCAACTGTGGTTATTGGTTCAAGTGACCCAAACCCGCTTGTTTCAGGAAAAGGAATTAAAATATTACGTGAAAACGGTGTAAATATCATTGAGCATGTTTTAAAAAATGAATGTAATGCATTAAATGAAGTTTTTTTCCATTTTATAAGAACTAAAACCCCATTTGTTGTTATGAAATATGCAATGACCATAGATGGAAAAATTGCAGCATATACAGGTGCATCTAAATGGATAACGGGAGAAACAGCAAGAAATCATGTGCAAGAACAGCGACATCGTTACTCTGCAATTATGGTTGGTGTTGGAACCGTTTTAGCAGATGACCCACTACTTACATGCAGAATACCAAACAGTAAAAATCCTATTCGTATTATTTGTGATACAAAACTTCGTACTCTTCTTACTTCTCAGGTAGTTACAACAGCAAAACAAATTAAAACAATTATTGCAACATGTGAAACAGAAAAAAATAAAATCTTGCCTTATGAAAATACTGGCTGTGTTGTAATTTCTGTGAAAGAAGCAAATGGTCATGTTGATTTAAAAGAGCTTATATGCAAACTTGGACAAATGCAAATTGATAGTATTTTGTTAGAAGGTGGAGGAACTTTAAACTGGTCAGCACTGGAAAGCGGTATTGTTCAAAAAGTACAAGCCTATATTGCACCGAAACTATTAGGAGGACAGACTGCAAAAACTCCTATTGAGGGTATAGGAGTTAAAACACCTGATGATGCATTTATTTTAAATAATAGCAAAATAATTCATTTAAGCGATGATATTTTAATAGAAAGTGAGGTTTTGCCAAATGTTCACAGGAATTGTTGAGGAAATAGGAATTATATCGGGTATTAAACAGGGTAAAAATTCTGAAATATTGACAATTAAGGCTAAAAAGGTTTTAGAAGATACTAAAATAGGTGATAGTATTGCGGTAAATGGTATATGCCTTACTGTTACGGCTCTATCTTCAGATTGTTTTACCGCAGATGTTATGCATGAAACAATAAACAGGTCTTCGTTAGCAAATTTAAAATATGGTAGTAAGGTTAATTTAGAAAGAGCAATGTCAGCTAATGGACGTTTTGGCGGTCATATTGTTTCTGGTCATGTAGATGGCACAGGTACAATTATAAAGATACAAGCTGATGACAATGCTATATGGTATAAGGTGCAGGCAAAACCGCAAATTTTAAAATATATTGTTGAAAAGGGTTCAATAACTATTGATGGTATAAGTTTAACAGTTGCAAATGTATCACAAAATGATTTTTCTATTTCAGCTATTCCTCATACAATAGAGCAAACAATCCTAAAAGAAAAAAAACAAGGCGATATTGTAAATCTGGAAAACGATATAATCGCAAAATATATAGAAAAATTACTAAATCCTAACAAACAAAGTAAAATTACAAAAGAATTTCTATTAGAACATGGATTTTAAGGAGAGATAAGAAATGTTTAAATTTAACACAGTAGAAGAAGCACTGGAAGATTTAAGAGACGGAAAAATCATTCTTGTTACAGATGATGAAGATAGAGAAAATGAGGGTGATTTTATTTGTGCTGCTGAGTTTGCAACAACAGAAAATATAAATTTTATGGCAACTCATGGCAAAGGTTTAATTTGTATGCCTATGTCTGATAAATATGTACAAAAATTAAAATTTCCACAGATGGTTTATCAAAATACTGATAACCATGAGACAGCGTTTACTGTATCTATTGACCATATAAACACTACAACAGGTATTTCTGCTGCTGAACGCTCAATAACAGCTATGGCATGTGTAGATGATAATGCAAAACCAGAAGATTTCCGCAGACCAGGGCATATGTTCCCGCTTTTAGCTAAAAAAAATGGTGTGCTTGAAAGAAATGGTCATACAGAAGCAACTGTTGATTTATGTCGTTTAGCGGGTCTAAAAGAATGTGGTCTTTGTTGTGAAATTATGAGAGATGATGGCACAATGATGAGAACACCAGAACTTATAGAATTAGCTAAAAAATGGAACCTTAAATTTATAACCATAAAAGATTTACAAGCTTATAGAAAATGCAATGAAAAACTGGTTAAAAACGAAGCAGTTGTAAAAATGCCTACAAAATATGGTGAACTTACTGCATATGGATTTGTAAACACATTAAATGGTGAACATCATGTGGCACTTGTAAAAGGTGATATAGGTGATGGAAAAGATGTATTGTGTCGAGTACATTCAGAGTGTTTAACAGGTGACACCTTTGGTTCTTTGCGTTGTGATTGTGGCGAACAGTTCGCATCAGCTATGACACAAATTGAAAAAGAGGGCAGAGGTATACTGTTATATATGCGTCAAGAGGGCAGAGGAATTGGTTTAATAAATAAACTTCGTGCCTATGAACTACAAGAACAAGGCATGGATACTTTAGATGCCAATTTAGCATTGGGATTTGCTGGTGATGAAAGAGAATACTATATAGGAGCACAAATTTTAAGGGAATTAGGTGTTAAAAATATCAGACTTTTAACAAATAACCCTGATAAGGTTTATCAGCTTTCTGAATTTGGCATGGAAATTACCGAGCGTGTGCCTATTCAAATGAAGGCTACAATATACGATTTAGCTTACTTAAAAACAAAACAGAACCGTATGGGACATGTTTTGAAATATTAAAAGATACATAAAGAAAGGGCGTTTATTATGAAAAAGCTAGAAGGAAAAATGATATCAAATGGAATTAAAATTGGCATTGTTGCAGCTAGATTTAATGAATTTATTACATCTAAACTTGTAGATGGTGCAATAGATGGTTTAGTTCGTCATGATGTAAAAGAAAAAGATATTGATGTTGCATGGGTTCCAGGGGCATTTGAAATTCCACTAATCGCTTCTAAAATGGCTAAAAGTGAAAAATATGACGCTATTATTTGTTTAGGTGCGGTTATTAGAGGTTCTACAAGTCATTATGATTATGTTTGTAATGAAGTATCAAAGGGAATTTCAGCTATTTCATTAAAATATGATTTACCTGTTATGTTTGGTGTAATTACAACAGAAAATATCGAGCAAGCAATAGAAAGAGCTGGTACAAAGGCTGGTAATAAGGGTTATGATTGTGCTTTAGGTGCAATAGAAATGGTAAATTTAATTAAAGAAATAGAAAAATAATATAAAAATTTTATAAATAAACCGACCACTGAAAGTTAGACTAAAAATATAACGATTGGAGGTCGGTATTTTTATGGCAAAATACTGCTATTGACATATAGGAAATCGTTGTTATAATTATATATAGATAATCTATATATAAAGAGGTGATATATATGCCGATAGACAAAAGTCTATTAACAGGAAGTACAACAACGCTCATTTTAAAATTGCTAGAAGAAAAAGATATGTATGGTTATGAAATGATTGAAACACTAGCTAATAAATCAGACCATACTTTTGATTTAAAAGCAGGTACGCTTTATCCTATTTTACATGGTCTGGAGAAAAAAGAGCTTGTGGAGTCATATGAGCAAAAAGCTGATAATGATAGACTTAGAAAATATTATCATTTAACTAAAAAGGGAAAAAATCTATTAAAAGAAAAACAAGAAGAATGGACTGTTTTTTCAAATGCGGTTAATAGTGTGTTAAATGGGGGACTTAGTTATGCAAGCGTATGATTTAATTAAAGAATATTGTAATAAAGTCAGCGAACAGATACGTTGGAAAAAAGCTAAACCTGTTATTTATACCGAAATTGAAAACCATTTATGTGACCAAAGAGATGCATATATAGCAGATGGAGATAATGAAAATATAGCGACTGAGAAGGCTATAAAACAAATGGGTGATGCAGTTTTAATAGGTCAAGAGCTTGATAAAACTCATAAACCTAAACCACAGCTTTTTATGATTGTAATTATTGGAATTTTAATATCAATAGGTGCATTTATTAACTATATAATTGATGATTTACCAAACTCAATTTACAATTTCAGTATTTTACCTTATATTTTAGCATTTGTTGTTTTTATATGTTGCTATTATGCTGATTTTACTTTGCTTGGAAAATATGCAGATAAAATATATATCATAACTTTAATATTTTCTATTATAAATTCGCTTTTAAATGTAGATTTTGAAAGTAGTAGAATATGGATATTACCTAGACCGTTTGTGTCTTCATATATTTCCCTTATATTTCCTCTTGTTTTTGCTCTACTTGTTTATAGTATGAGAAATAAAGGTAGTAAAGGAATTTTAATAAGCGTACTGGCTTATTTTCCTTTTGCTTTTATATTGTTTAAAATACCTACTTTAGCAGGATTGATTTTATACACAGTTACAGCATTTATTATATTATATTTCGCTGTAAATAAAGACTGGTTTACATGTGATAAAAAACAAGGATTAATAATGGTTTCTATTGTAGCTATAATTACATTTATTTTTGGGATTATAAATTTTTTATTTAGATATTCAAAAGAGTTAGTACCTTTTTTAAGTCCTGAAAAATATAAGGCTGATTATGGATTTATATATTATAGACTTAGAGATATCATTCAAAATTCTTATTTATTTGGTTCAAGTGAACTTGTGCAAAATCCTCAGTCAATAGAAATCTTAAATCATAGAAGTGTGGATTATTTACTTACATATTTAATATATAGATTTGGTCTTATCTGTTTGTTTTTAATAATAGTACTTGCAATTTTATTTTCTGTTATTGGGGTTAGAAAAACATTAAAACAAAAAAGTGTTTTAGGTTCACTTGTTGCGTTAAGTATTATAATTACATTTGTTTTGCAAGTTATATTAGCTATATTAGATAATCTGGGATATGGCTTGGTATCATCATTAGCTATGCCTTTTATTTCATATGGAAAATCTGCTTTATTTATAAATGCTGCTTTAGCGGGATTTATGCTTTCTGTGTTCCGCATAGGGGAAGTTTTTAAAGATAATTATAAGAAAGAAACAAAGTCATTTATTTCATATACAGATGGTAAACTTATAATTGATTTAAAGGGAGATTGATTGTTGATATAATTTAAAAAGAGATTTAATATTTATTTTATTATCTTTATGGTAAGTTATAGTATTAAAAAATAATATGCTATGAAATGCATGATTGAAAATAAATAAAAATTATAGTAAACTATAAGCATACAATAACATGATTATGTTAATATTGAAAGGAGGGGTGAAATATGTCAGTTTTAAATCCTATTAGTTTAGGTGCAAACTATGCATATTTTTCTGGAAAATCAGTAGATAAAGTTAATACAAATAGCACATCAATGGAAAAACAGGAAAATCAAGCAAGTGAAACTATAAATAAATCATCAGTTCCTAGTTTTAGCGAGCCACAACTGCCTGTAATTCGTGATGGTATAGACCCAGCTGAATATGCTGTTAGGGGTAGAATAAAATATTTAGGTGATAGCAATTCTACTGATACACAAGCAAGTCAACAGGCAGAAGAAACAAAATCGCCTCAAGAAGTAATGGAAGAAAGCGAATGTCAAACTTGTAAAAATCGTAAATATCAAGATGGCTCAGATGACCCAGGAGTTTCGTTTAAAACTGCAACCAATATTGCACCAGAACGAGTTGCTTCTGCTGTGAGAGGTCATGAACAAGAGCATGTAACACGTGAACAAGCAAAGGCAAAACGTGAGGACAGAGAAGTTGTAAGTCAATCTGTGACTATTCATACAAGTATTTGTCCAGAATGTGGAAAAGTATATGTTTCAGGTGGTACAACACGAACAACTACAAGAGCAAATACTGATAACATGGCAGAAAAATTTATTCAAAAACAACCAGAGAATAATGTGTTCCAAGGTGTAGCTTAATAACAAACAATCATATTAAGGTGATATGTAGCAGAAAGCTGTTATATATCATCTTTTTTTGTTTTTATTCATATGATATAACAGTAAATTTAAGGGAGGATTTTTTATATGTGTTATCCAATAGAAAAAATATCTATTGAAAAAATGCAATTTAAAATTATAAATAGATATCCAGAATATAATAAAAAAGAGCTTGAAACAGTCAAATCAGAAATTGAAAAAGAACTTTTTTCAGTGTTTTTTAAATATCAATAGGTGATATGTAATGTTTGATGCACTATATTCAAGACAATCAGTTGAAAAATTAGACAGTATATCAATAGAAAGTCAATTAGAATATTGCAAATATGAAACACATGGAAATCCATATAGAGAATATATAGATAAAGGTTATAGTGGTAAAAATACAAATCGCCCAGCGTTTGAGCAAATGTTAGAAGATATAAAACAAGGTCTTATTTCAAGAGTTATTGTATATAAGCTTGACCGTATAAGTCGTTCAATACTTGATTTTGCTAATATGATGGATATTTTTACAAAGTATAATGTAGAATTTATTTCTTCAACTGAAAAGTTTGACACTTCTACGCCTATTGGTAGAGCTATGCTTAATATATGTATTGTTTTTGCACAGCTTGAACGTGAAACAATACAAAAACGTGTAACTGATGCATATTATTCAAGGTGTAAACGTGGATTTTATATGGGTGGACGTATACCATATGGATTTAATAAAACTGATACTATAATAGATGGAGTAAAAACATCTATGTATATACCTATAAATGAGGAAACTGAGCAAATAAAAATTATGTTTTCAATGTATAAAAATCCTGAAAACTCATTAGGCGATATTATAAGATTTTTTAAAGATAATAATATAAAACATCTAAGGGGGAGTTGCTGGAACAGTGCAAGAATAAGTGAAATTCTTAAAAATCCTATATATGTTAAGGCTGATGCTGATATATATAATTTTTTTAAAAGTATAGGAGTTAATATTATAAATCCTGTATCTGAGTTTGCAGGGTTTAATGCTTGTTATTTATATAAAGGTAAAAAAAATGAAGATAAAGAGCTTGTAATAGCTCCACATAAAGGAATAATACCATCAAGTGATTGGATAAAATGCAGAATTCGTTGTTTAAATAATCGTCAGTCAACCCGTACTTGTAAGGCTAAAAATTCATGGCTTGTTGGCAAAGTTAAATGTGGTAGATGTGGTCATAGCCTAAGTATTGCAAAATCAAATACTAAGTGGCATAGATACTTTATTTGTGGTACAGCGTTAGCAACAAAAAAAGTAAAGTGTATTGGTACAGGTGGTACTATATATGCTGATATATTAGAAGAATATATTTTAAATGCAATTAAAAAACGTTTATCTGAATTTGAAACGCTTTCAAAACATGAAAAACCAAATTCAAAGATAAGTAAAAACAAAATACGAATAGCTGAAATTGATAAAGAAATAGATGATTTAATTTCTAATGTAGCGGGTGCAAATTCTATTTTAATGGAATATATAAATAATAAAATTGACAAGTTAGATAATGAAAGAAAACAACTCGAAAATATATCATTTACATATAGTAAAAGTAATAAATATATAATATCAAATCATGTTCAAAAATGGGAACAAATATCATTTGAAGATAAACAATCCATAGTAGATATTCTGATAAAAGTTATAAAAATATCAGATGGAAAAATAGAGATTATTTGGAACATATAAAGTTTTATGCTTGATAGTTTACTATTTGGTGATGCTCTTCGTACTGTTCAGGAAAATTTAGATGCAAAAAATTATTATGCATACAATCCTGAATTTGACGTTCAACCAGTTCCACAGCCTAGGAATATGCCTAGAATTTAGTTCACACATTTTAAATTTTATTCATATTCTATTGTATAAAACTAAAGTTGGAGGTTTTGTTTTATGTCTGAAAGAATGTCACCAGGCCCAGTAAACTCTAGTAGTTGTTCAAATAATGGTTTTCGTGAGGCTGTATGCATCCATACTAATAAAGTATATGATTCTTGTAAAAGTAAAGAATGTGTTCGTGATTTAAGAGTTTATTTAACTACTGAATCACAGGCATTTATAAATAATCACTGTGTAACCGTTAAGCCAAGATGTGCTGAACTGCTATATGCTAATATTGATGTTGAGAAAATTCAATATAATAAAGGTTTTTATTCTGTTGATGTTAGATTTTTCTACCGTATCACAGTAGAAGCAAGTACCAATGTAGGCTGTCCAAGACTCTTAAGCGGTCTTGCTGTTTATGATAAAAGGGCTGTATTATTTGGCAGTGATGGCGGTGCAAGAATTTTCAGTTCAAGATATTGTCAAAATGGTGCAGATTTACAATATTTGCAGTCAGCTAATAAACCAATTGCAGTTGTAGAAACAGTAGAACCTGTTATGTTAGAAGCTAAGATAGTAGAACCTAACTATTGCTGTGGCTGCCGTTGTGATGTAAATAACGTTCCTAATTGTGTTGGTCAATGTTTTGGCGGAGAAGATATAGCACTTGATGATAATGGAAATAAACTCTTTGTGACCTTAGGTCAATTTTCAATTATGCGTCTTGAACGTGATATTCAGCTTTTGATGCCTGCATATGATATTTGTATGCCAGAACGTGATTGCAGTTGTTCCGATGATGGTAGCTGTGATGACCCATGTGAAATTTTTGAAAGATTTGAATTCCCAGTGGACGCTTTTTTCCCACCAAAACAAGAAATTCATCATAATGATTCATGTCATAACGACCAATGCGGTAATAGTCAATGCGGTAGTAACCAGTGTGGTTATAATAAAATGAATAAATGCAGATAAAAATTATGCGGTGGGTTAATCTCACCGCTTTTTTAAATTATAAACAAAATATATATTTTGTTGAAATGAGTTAATATATAAAAATAAAACTTGACTTTCTTAATAAAGTACCAAGCATGACTAATGGTCGTGTCAATATCGGCTCAGGTACACTTTACACACTTTTAGTGCAATCCAACAGAACAACAGAAGCAAATTGTTTATAAAAAAATAGGCTCAGAAAAAGCAAATTTATAAATCAAAAATTACAGCAGATAGCCAAAATAAAGGTTGTCTGTTTTTAATTTTAAATAAAAATAAAAAGTATTTTCTGTGAAAATTTACGAAAATACTTGACAATTTAAAATATCTAATTTAAACTTAGGTAGTGTGCTACTTAATTTGTGGGAGGTGAAAATATGCAAGAGAAATTACCATGTGGTTTAAAAATAGCAATAATAGACAGAGCTTTTAAACGCATAATGGACAAATGGGCAAGTGATATGGAATTAACATTTGCACAGGTGAGAGTGTTGACAGAAATAAGTGATATGGAGGACAAGGGAATATCAGAAATAAATCAAAAAGATTTAGAAAGATACGAAAAAGTTTCGCATCCAACTATGACGGGGATTTTACAACGCCTTGAAAGTAAAGGTTTTGTTAAATGTCGTACAAGTGAAGTTGATAAAAGATTTAAAAAAATAAGTTGTACAGAGAAATCTGTGGGAATGAATAAAAAATTAGAACAAAAGGATAATCAAATCTTTAAAGAGATATGTAAAGGATTTTCCGAAAATGAAATTAAAACTTTTAATTCGTTTTTGGATAGAATAATAGAAAATATTTCTGCTGATGATTTAAATGTTTTAGAAAGGAGTATATAAAACTGTGATAAAAAAGTTAATGAAAAGTATTCGTGAATTTAAAGTCGAATCACTACAAACAGCATTATATGCTGGTCTCGAAGTTGTAATGGAAATTATAGTTCCATTTTTGATGGCAAGTATAATTGATAAAGGTATTTATGGTGGAAATTTAACTGTACTTGCTAAACTTGGTATTGCTATGGTTATTTGTGTATTACTTGGAATGCTCTTTGGTCTGTTAGCAGGTGCAAAAGCGGCAAAAGCAGCAACAGGTTTTGCAAGAAACTTACGTCAGGATATGTATTTTCATATTCAAGGATTTTCGTTTTCAAATATTGACAAGTTTTCATCTGCGGGTCTTGTAACTCGTCTTACAACAGATATAACAAACATGCAAAACGCTTATCAAATGATAATTCGTATTGCTGTTAGAGCACCATTATTACTTATTTTCTCACTTTTTATGTCTTTCACTATAAGTGTAAAACTAGCTTTGGTGTTCCTTGTTATGATACCTATACTTGGCGGAGGTCTTGCACTTATAGTACATAAAGCACACCCTATTTTTGAAAAAGTTTTTAACACTTATGATTATTTAAATAGCGTAGTACAAGAAAATTTAAGCGGTATTCGAGTAGTTAAATCATTTGTACGTGAAGAACATGAAAAAGAGAAATTCAATAGGGTTTCAACCGATTTATATAATAAATTCTTAAAAGCAGAAAGCTATGTTTCTTTAAATGCCCCTTTAATGCAATTTGTTGTATATACCTGTTTAATTTTAGTGTTCTGGCTTGGTGCTAGAATTATTGTGCTTTCTGGTGGTGTAGACCTTACAACTGGTCAGCTTACAAGCCTTATAACTTATGCAATGCAAATTATGATATCTCTTATGATGCTTTCTATGGTGCTAGTAATTATTACAATATCACAAAGTTCATGTGAACGTATTGTTGAAGTATTAGATGAAAAAAGTGATATTACAAATCCAGTAAATCCAGATAAAGAAGTTAAAGACGGTTCTATTCGCTTTGAAAATGTGGATTTTGGATACTATAAAAATAAAGACATTTATGCCCTTGATAATATAAATCTTGATATACCATCAGGTGCAACAGTTGGAATAATTGGCGGAACTGGTTCTGGTAAAAGTAGTTTAGTTCAACTTATACCTAGACTTTATGATGCAACTCATGGCAAAGTATTTGTAGGCGGTAAAGATGTAAAAACTTATGATATTGAAACTTTAAGAGATAATGTTGCAATGGTTCTGCAAAAAAATGTGCTGTTTTCTGGTACAATTAAGGAAAATTTAAGATGGGGCGATGAAAACGCAACTGATGAAGCAATAGTTCACGCTTGTAAACTTGCACAAGCTGATGAATTTATTCAAACTTTCCCTAATAAATACAGTACATATATTGAACAAGGCGGCACTAATGTTTCAGGTGGTCAAAGACAGCGTTTATGTATCGCTAGAGCATTACTTAAAAAACCTAAGATTTTAATTCTTGATGACTCAACTTCAGCAGTTGATACAAAAACAGATGCACTTATTCGTAAAGCTTTCCGTGAGGAAATTCCAGATACAACAAAAATTATTATCGCTCAGCGTATTTCTTCAGTTGAAGATGCAGATATGATTATTGTTATGGACAATGATAGAATAGATAGCATAGGTACTCATGATGAACTCTTGAAAAATAATAAAATATATCAAGAAGTTTATAAATCACAGCAGAAAGGGGAGGAATAAAACATGAAGAAAAGATATAGTGGTGCTACTATTAAGCGTCTTTTAAACTATATTGTAAGCCATGCTAAAATTGTGTTTGTAGTAGCTTGTATATGTGTTTTAATTTCAACAGCAGCAAATGTAGTTGGTTCTATGTTTATTCAGGTTTTAGTTGATGATTTTATTGAGCCTCTACTGCTGGAGAAAAATCCTGTTTTCACAGAACTTGCAAATATGTTGCTAATGCTTGCAGGTATCTATTTAATAGGTGTTATATGTACTCTTGCATATAACCGTTTAATGATTAAAGTTTCTCAAGGCTGTTTAAAAAACATTCGTGATGATATGTTTAATCATATGCAATCACTCCCAATAAAATATTTTGATACTCATACACATGGCGACATTATGAGCCATTATACTAATGATGCTGATACACTTCGCCAGTTTATTTCTCAGGCACTTCCACAACTTATATCATGTTCTGTGAGTGTAGTTGCAACTTTTATTGTAATGCTTAATTATAGCATAATACTTTCTTTATTAGTTGCAGTAATGTCAGTTTTGGCTTTTGCTGTTACAAGATTTGTTGGAGGAAACAGCACTAAATATTTTATCCGTCAACAGATAGCATTAGCAGATATAAACGGTTATATTGAAGAAATGATTGGTGGTCAAAAAGTAGTAAAAGTGTTCTGTCATGAACAAAAAGCTGAAGAAGATTTTGTTAAAAAGAATGATGCATTATTTGGTGAGGCTCAACACGCAAACAAATTCGCCAATATTTTAATGCCTATTTTAGCTCAAATTGGTAACTTACAATATGTACTTGTTGCAATGCTTGGTGGATATTTAGCAATTTCAGGTAGCGAAAATATTACAACTGGTGTTGTAGTTGCATTTTTAACACTTTCAAAATCATTTTCTATGCCAATTCAGCAAATTTCTCAACAAGTTAGTATGGTTGCAATGGCTTTTGCTGGTGCAGAGCGTATTTTTAATCTTATTGATGAAGAAGTTGAAACAGATAACGGTTATGTTACACTTGTTGAAGTTAAAGAAGAAAATGGTCAAATTGTTGAAACAAATGAACATACAAGAAATTATGCTTGGAAACACCCTCATGGTGATGGCACATTAACATATACAAAGTTAATGGGTGATGTGAGAATGTTTGATGTTGATTTCGGATATGAAGAAAACAAACTTGTATTAAAAAATGTCACTCTTTATGCTGAACCAGGACAAAAAGTTGCTTTTGTTGGTGCAACTGGTGCAGGTAAAACCACAATTACAAACCTTATAAACCGTTTCTATGATATAGATGATGGTAAAATTCGCTATGATGGTATAAATATCAATAAAATCAAAAAAGCTGACCTTAGAAAATCACTTGGTATAGTGCTTCAAGATACATATTTATTTACTGGCACTGTAATGGAGAATATTAGATATGGTCGACTTGATGCAACTGATGAAGAATGTATTGCAGCAGCAAAACTTGCAAATGCTCATGGTTTTATAACACATTTATCTGATGGATATAATACAATGCTTACAGGTGCAGGTGCTGGACTTAGCCAAGGTCAAAGACAGCTTTTAGCTATTGCAAGAGCAGCGGTTGCAAATCCTCCAGCTATGATTCTTGATGAAGCTACATCTTCAATTGATACAAGAACAGAAAAACTTGTTCAAAATGGTATGGATTCACTTATGCATGGTCGTACAACATTTGTTATTGCCCATAGACTTTCTACTATACAGAATTCTGATGTTATTATGGTGCTTGACCATGGTGAAATTATTGAACGTGGTGACCATGATAGCTTAATAGCTAAGAAAGGCACATATTATCAACTTTATACTGGAGCTTTTGAGCTTGAATAATTTTTTAAACACCTGTTTTTTAGCAGGTGTTTTTTATTTCATTTATCATATTGACTTTTTTCGATTTAACATATATAATAATTTCACATCGAATATTTTGAATTTGAGGTGATATAATATGTATGATTACTCAGAAGACGCTAAAGTATTTAAAGCCTTTTGTGATGTAAACAGATTACAAATATTGGAGCTTTTAAGAAGTGGAGAAAAATGTGCGTGTGTAATTCTCGAAAATCTAAATATTAGTCAATCAACTTTATCATATCATATGAAAATATTATGTGAATCAGGGATTGTTGTTGGTAGGAATGAGGGGAAATGGACACATTATTCAATAGATAATAAAGGCTGTGAAAAAGCCAAAAATCTATTAAACACACTTACAAAAGTTAATAACTGTTAGGGGAGAATATAATGGAAACTATTAGCTCTATATGGTTTTTTATTCAAAATCAAGTTTTATCAATGAAATGGCTAAATGAAATTATAGGTAAAGCTTTGCAAAATCTTGGTATATCATTAGATAGTATTCTAGGTGGTGCAATTCAATTTTTTATTTATGATGTGATTAAAATTTTTATTTTGCTTTCGGTGCTTATTTTTACTATTTCATATATACAAAGCTATTTTCCACCAGAACGAACAAAAAGAATTTTAGGCGGGTTTAAAGGTATTTGGGCAAATATTGTTTCTGCATTGCTTGGTACAGTAACACCTTTTTGTTCATGTTCATCAATCCCTATTTTTATGGGTTTTACAAGTGCAGGTTTACCAGTAGGTGTTACTTTTTCTTTTTTAATTTCTTCACCTATGGTTGATTTAGGTTCACTTGTTTTGCTTATGAGTATTTTTGGTGCAAAAGTTGCATTTATATATGTTATTTTGGGTTTAGTTATTGCAGTTATAGGCGGTACACTTTTGCAAAAGTTAAAAATGGATAGATATGTAGAGGATTTTATTAAAAATGCACCTAATATTGAAACAGAATGTCAAACACTTACTTATAAAGATAGAATTAAATATGCAAAAGAACAGTTAATTAATACTATAAAAAAAGTCGCACCTTATATTTTTATAGGTGTTGGTATTGGGGCACTAATTCATAATGTTGTGCCACAAAATTGGATTGAAACTGTATTAGGTAGTAACAATCCTTTTGCTGTTATTTTAGCTACTATTGTAGGTATTCCAATGTATGCTGATATTTTTGGAACAATTCCAGTTGCAGAAAGCCTTTTATTTAAAGGTGCAGGTCTTGGAACAATCCTTTCATTTATGATGGCAGTTACTACGCTTAGTTTACCATCTATTATTATGTTAAAAAAAGCGGTTAAATCTAAACTTTTAGTTACGTTTATCGCAATTTGTACAATAGGTATTATTATTGTAGGTTATTTCTTTAATGCTATACAACATTTTATAATATAAAGGAGAAATTTTATTATGGGTTTATTCAGTTTCGGTAAAAAGGATAAAAAGCCAGTTTGTGCTTGTCAGTCAAATTGCTCAATGACTGAAACTAAAAAAATTGAAAATTTGGCTAATTCTAATTGTGTTATAAAGGTTTTAGGTACTGGTTGTCAATCATGTCATACATTACTTGAAAACACTAAAACAGCTGTGAGTAATATGAATATTTCCGCTGATGTTGAATATATTCAGGATATGGCACAAATCGCAGGTTATGGTGTTATGAGTGTACCTGCACTTGTAATAAATGAAAAACCTGTTGTTATGGGCAAAGTATTAAAAGTATCAGAAGTTGAAGATTTATTAAAAAAAGCGGGTTTTTAAGGAGTAAATAAAAATGATTGAAAATATAAAATGTGAAGGTAAGCCAAAAGTTGCTTTCATTTGTGTGCATAATTCATGTAGAAGTCAAATGGCAGAGGCTTTAGGTAAAAAGTTTGCAAGCGATGTTTTTGAAAGCTATTCAGCGGGTACAGAATTAAAAAGTCATATAAATCCAGATGCTGTTCGCATGATAAAGAAAATTTATGGAATTGATATGGAGGAAACCCAGTTTAATAAATTGCTTTCTGATATTCATCAGCCAGATGTTGCAATTTTTATGGGTTGTAATGTTTCTTGTCCAAATCTTTCTGCTCAATATATGGAAAATTGGGGGCTTGATGACCCATCAGGCAAAGATGATGAAGTATTTGCTGAAACTATTAAAAAGATAGAAGAAAATATTATAACACTTAGAGATAAACTTAAAAAGTAAAAAGAAATAGGATTGAACGCAGCATTAAAAACTGTCTTCAATCCTTTTGTTTTATATCTTATATTTCGATTTAATATATTGTGGCAAATTTAATGATAGAGTAAAAAGAGTTAATATTATTAATAAAAGAAAATAAGCTGAAAATCTTCAAAATAGAGAGTTTTCAGCTACAAAAATGGTGTGCCAGAAGGAACTCGAATCCCCGACCCCATGCTTAGGAGTTTAATGAGGTTTTTGAATTTTACCACATCAATAAGTCATACAATGCAAAAAATGCCGTAAAATTATAAATTTGATTATAATTCATGACCTTTATAAAATTTACCAATTATGCTGATTTTGCATATATCTTAGCATATAAGTTAGCATTTTTAAATGGCAAATATTTTACGTTCACTTTTTATAATTGATCAAACTATTGTTTTGAGCTGCCTGCAATTATTTGCAGGCGGCTTTTTCTATTTTAGGAGGAAAAAGCATTGGAAACACAAATTATAGCAATAGCTAATCAAAAAGGTGGAGTAGGAAAAACAACAACCTGTGCCAATCTTGGA
>CALWUO010000035.1 GCA_944384745.1 uncultured Butyricicoccus sp. | reverse complement strand
TGCCATATCTGCCTCAGAGTGCGACAAATAACCAGTGGTTGAACCATTCCAAAGACTAGAAAATACAGCACCATTTCTGCTAGATTTCGCCAAATTTATAAGCTCATTTTCGCTCAAATCTGAATTTACTGCATTTATTGCATTTCTTGAATTAGTTTCAGGTCTGCACATATACTTCTCTAAAAGTTGTTTTAATTCTGCTGTGCGGTCGCCAAACTCATAGTTATCACTACGTTCACCTGTAACCGTTACATATTTGTTAGTCGCACCTGCAACATAAACTTCAATGCCTGACTTATGGTTCATAATATAATATTTAGATTTATCATACTCAAAACCATCGGCACTAAACAGAATGTGCAAACCGTTTCTGCTCGGACTAAATTCCGTATAACTGTGCATTAGGTTTACAATCTCACAAGCTGTATCACTTAACTCACCTGTTTCAGAAATACAATGGTCTAAATCTATGGCACAAATACCATTAAATATTCCTATGCCTATACCATCATAGCCATTAGCATTAACAGCAGTTTTATAATCTGTAAAACTGGTTTTATCATTGCTCTTTGCCATTTGTCCAGTATATGGATTATATGGGATTTTGGTTTTTCTGCCTTCACGTTCCTCATATTTCCAGCAACAGAAAACACCTTTTTCTTTTATATCTTTTGGAATTTCTAATGTTTTTTGGTTGTAAATTTGTGTTGTTTGGGTTATAATATCATTGTTGTTATTGTTATATGGCTGTCCCCCATCTGTTGGAGCAGATGGGAGTGGGACGGTCATTTTTTTATCTTCATTCATAAATACTATCCTCCTTCATTCCATTCATAATATCTGAAATTAGGTTTATAGTATCTAAAAGTTCATCATCTAGCTTTTGTCCTGTACCAATTCGCTTTAACTCATTTAAAACCTCTGCAAATTGATTTCTAAGTGCCTTATAAACTCTTGGATTGCCCTGTACTACAATATCTTTGCAAAGAAGTCTTTGGATAATATAATCTTGCTTTGTAAGTCCTGTGAGTTTTACAGCAGTTTCAAGTTGTTTATCTTCCTCTGGTGACATTCTAAATGAAATTGTTTTACTTCTAAAACGGTTTTTACTATCCATGTTTTTAGCTGACATTATCAATTTCTCCTTTCTTCATTTAATTTGTTAGCCATTTCATCTTGTCTTGATGGGAATAGATGAGCATATTTATAAGTTATATCTATACTTTCATGCCCTACCCTGTCTGCAATCGCTAAAGCTGTGAAACCCATATCAATCAGATGTGATATATGGCTATGCCTCAAATCATGAATTCTTATACGTTTTACACCTGTTTGTTTACTACCACGCTCCATTTCTTTTGTTAAATAATGCTTTGTAAATGGAAAAATACGGTCATTTTCTCCTGCACTATAAAACATTTTTATATATTCATTTATCTCCTCACAGAGAAAATGTGGCATTTTAATAACCCTGTTACTTTTTTTTGTTTTAGGGGTTGTAATAATGTCTTCACCTTTCAAACGTTGATAAGACTTATTTATACTTACGGTTTCAGCCTTAAAATCAAAATCTTTTGGTGTTAGTGCTAATAGTTCTCCCTCACGAATACCACACCAATAAAGCATTTCAAACGCATAGTATGACATTGGTTTATCCATCATTGCATCTGCAAATTTTAGATATTCTTCTTTTGTCCAGAAAAGCATTTCTCTTGGATTTTCTCCGCCCATTCTTCCAGCTTTTGCTGCTGGATTGCTTTTCAAACCATAATACTTAATAGCATGATTAAAAAGACAACTAAGCTGCATATGAATATTCTTCAAATAATCTGATGAATAATATTTTCCTTGACTGTTTTTAATGGTTCTAATCTCATTTTGCCAGTCAATAACATCTCTTGCTGTTATTTCAGATATTTTACGGTCTTTAAAATAAGGAAGAATTAACTTTTTAATTACTGTTTCTTTGCTAACCCAAGTATTGAGCTTTAATTTTGGCTTAATATCCTTTTCATAAAGTGATACAAAACTTTCAAAGGTCATTCCCAAATCAGCCTGCTTTTGCATTAAGAACTCTCGTTCCCACTCTTGAGCTTGACGTTTAGTTGCAAAACCTCTTTTACATTTCTGTTTGCGTTTGCCTTGCCAATCGGTAAACCAGCACATACAATACCATGTGCCATTGTCATTATTTTTGTAAACTGGCATATTTACTTGCTCCTTTCGTTATTGTCTTTACCTCCGTAAAAATGCTCATAGAAAAACTTGCGGTCAATTCGTCCTTGAATTGTAATGCACCCTGTTTTCTCAAGCTCTTTGTTCATCTTACGAATTAGTTTGTAAGCATATGGAACGGAAACTTCCAATTCTTCTGCTACTTCCTCTACTCGCATAAACATTTTTTCTGACATAATATAACCTACCTTTCCCCTCTGATAATCAGAGGATATTATTTTATACTTAACTTATTTGTTAAATATTTCCTTTTAGTATTACAGTATACTAAATAATTTTATACCTGTCAATTCCTTTTTTGGGATAAAATTCATTATACTTTTCTGTAAATATTTACAATTTACTGATACCAAACATATATGTTATAATTAAATGATATAATTGTAAAAATATGGAGTAATGTTATGGCAATAGGTGAAAGAATACACTTTATCCGAAATCTAAGGGGTATGACACAAAAATTATTAGGTGTCGCTGTTGGTTTTCCAGAAAAAAGTGCTGATGTTCGTATGGCTCAATATGAAACTGGCAATAGAACACCAAAAGCAGATTTAACACAAAAACTGGCTAATGTGCTTGATGTATCCCCTATGGCTCTTGATGTGCCTAATATTGATAGTTATTTAGGTTTAATGCATACTCTTTTTGCCTTAGAAGATATATATGGTCTTAAAATTGGCGAAATAGATGGAGAAGTGTGTCTTAGACTGGATAAGTCCAATATAAGCGGTTACAGAAATCTGTTCGATATGTTCACAAGCTGGCAAGAACAAGCTGCAAAACTGCAATCTGGCGAAATAACCAAAGAACAATATGACCAATGGAGATATAACTACCCTAAATTTGATAATAAATCTGGTTTTGTAAAAGTACTGTCCATAGACTTCAATATAGATGATTAAATAAAAAAGGTCTTGCTGATTTTTATATCAACAAGACCTTTAATCATATCTAAGCCAATTTTTCAACCTATAAGCCACTGGCTTCAAGCTGAATAAACTAAACAAATTAGTTTTGTATGGCGTTATCAAATTGTTATCAAAAGAATTTTTATATTTTTACTACTCAACTTTTTAAAAGTAATTATTAACTATTTTATCTAATTTCTAAGATTTTTAATAACTTTTTATGCTTTTAAAATTGAATATAGCAAATTTTTACTTATTCCCACTCGATAGTAGCTGGTGGCTTAGAAGTGATATCATACACTATACGGTTAATATGACCTACCTCATTTACAATACGAACACTTACATGGTCTAGTACATCATAAGGAATTCTTGCCCAATCAGCAGTCATAAAATCGGTAGTAGTTACAGAACGCAGAGCAAGAGTATAATCATAAGTTCTGCCATCACCCATAACACCTACGCTACGCATATTTGTGAGTACAGCAAAATACTGATTCATAGTATGTTCAAGTCCGGTCTTAGCTATTTCATCACGGAAAATAAAATCCGCCTCACGTAAAATATCTAATTTTTCTTTAGTTATATCACCAATTACACGGATTGCAAGTCCTGGGCCTGGGAATGGCTGACGCATAACCAAATATTCTGGCAGGTCAAGCTCACGACCTAGTTCACGAACTTCGTCCTTAAATAATAGGCGTAAAGGCTCAATAATTTCCTTAAAATCAACATAATCTGGTAAACCGCCCACATTATGATGACTTTTAATTACAGCCGCATCACCTGCACCAGATTCAATAACATCTGGATAAATAGTACCCTGAACAAGGAAATCAACTTTGCCGATTTTTTTACCCTCATCTTCAAATACACGGATAAATTCTTCACCTATAATCTTACGTTTGGTTTCTGGGTCACTTACACCCGCTAATTTGCTGAGGAAACGTTCTTCAGCATCAACACGAATAAAGTTAATATCCCATTTAGAGAAAGCCGCTTCAACCTCATCGCCTTCATCTTTACGCATTAGACCATGGTCAACAAACACACAAGTTAACTGATTACCAACAGCCTCAGCAAGCAAAGCCGCAGCAACAGAAGAGTCTACGCCACCAGAAAGAGCTAAAAGCACCTTACCATCGCCAACTTTTTCACGAATAGCGTTAATAGAAGTGTTTTTATAATCTTCCATAGTCCAATCACCCTTAGCACCACAAACCTCATATAAGAAGTTTTTAAGCATAAGAGTACCATTTTCAGTATGATTTACTTCTGGGTGATATTGTACACCATAGAAACCACGAGCTTCATCAGCGATAGCAACATTTGGACACATAGCAGTATGACCAACCAGTTTAAAGCCTTCTGGCACTTTAGCCATATAATCACCATGACTCATCCAAGAGATGCCTTGTTCTGGCAGTCCCTTAAATAGTTTGCAAGAAGTATCATAAAAAGTTTCAGTTTTACCATACTCACGAGCAGAGTCATCTTGAGCCGTAGTAACTTGACCACCAAGAGAATGAGCCATAAGCTGACAACCATAACAGATACCAAGTACAGGTATACCAAGATTAAATAATTCTGGGTCACATTTAGGAGAACCCTCTTCATAAACGCTATTTGGTCCACCAGTAAAGATAATACCGATAGGATTTAAACTTTTAATTTCTTCGATTGATGTTTTATAAGGTTTAACTTCACAATATACATGATGTTCACGAACACGACGAGCAATAAGCTGATTATACTGCCCACCAAAGTCAAGAACAAGCAATAATTGGTGATTTTGCATTTTCAGTGTCATTCCTTTCACAATATTTAAAATTCAATATTTTTAGCTATTTTCAGATATAAAAATTATGCCATATTTAAATGTTTTCGGCAAGTAGTTTTAAATAATTTTTCCGATAAATTAGAATAATTCAGCGATTGATGTAAAAAATAGTTATAACACACTTTAGAAAGGGAGTTAATTTATGAAAAATATCAAACGGCTTATAAGTGTATTGTGTGCAGTTATATTCTGTGCTAATCCAGCGGGAGCGTTTTGGGATACAGTAGAAGTATCGGATATAAACGCAAATTCTGCACCAATAGCTAATGAAGTTTCTGGAGAAACATTTGCTAATGTTATGATTGAATTACCACTTACAGTAACTGATAAAGATGGTGATGCGGTTTTGTTAAAGCTTATAGATTTACCAAAACTAGGCACAGCCTCTATTACTGGTAATAGCTTACAATATACCCCACTTGAGGGTAAAACAGGTACAGATAAATTTAGCTATGCAGCGATTGATACATTTGGAAATCAGTCTGAACCTGCTGAAATTAAAATTAAAATCAATAAAAACAAATCAAAAGTGACTTATTCTGATATGATTGATGACCCTGCACAATATGCCGCAATCAGCCTTGCACAAGAGGGAATAATGACTGGTACAAAAATAGGTACAGCATATTTCTTTAGTCCTGATGAAAATGTAAGCAGAAGTGAATTTATTGCAATGGCAACAGCCGCAAGCGGTCTTGATATAAAAGAAACCAGTCAAACTGATTTTATAGATGATTCTGGTTTATCAGACTGGGTAAAACCATATGTCAGTGCCGCAGCCGCAAATGGTTTAATAAGTGGTTACCAGACAGCATCTGGTGGCTGTGAACTTAGAGGAGAAAACCCTATAACGCTTGCAGAGGCTTGTGTAATTTTAAGCAATATGTTGTCTGATAACACATCAGTTGTACAAACAGCGGCAATAGATACCGATTATGCACCTGTTTGGGCACAAAATGCTTGTGCTGTACTGACCGCATCTAATATCCTACCTGATGAAATAACAGCAGAAACCAGCACTGCACCAATCACAAGAGCTACTGCATGTGAACTTTTATATCGTACAATGGAGCAACTTTAAACTTAGCTCCCCCATTTGGGGAGCTATTTTTTTATTTAACCCTTAGCTTTTCTATTTCACTTTCATCTGGAGTAACATAAGCGGTTTGATATACATTATAAACAACAAACCCTGGTTTAGAACCATTAGGTTTTTTAAGATTTCTAACTTCAGTATAATCAACTGGAACCATAGAAGAATGTTTTGCTTTTGAGTGATAAGCGGCAATTTTAGCCGCCTCTGTCATGGCTGTATCAGTTGGCTGTCTGCCATCAACTGCTAAAATAACATGAGAACCATGTATTTTCTGAGTATGAAACCAAATATCACTTTTATAAGCAGTTTTCATGCTGAGTAAATCATTTTGAAGATTATTTTTACCTGCCCAAACTGAGAAACCATCGCTTGTACGATATTCAAACGGTATAGAGTCAGATTTTTTAGTTTGTTGTTTCTTTTTGTTTTGTTTTGGACTTAAAACACCAGTTTGCACAAGTTCCTCTCTAAGCTGAGCTAAATCTTTTTCATTTTCTGCCTCATCAATGGACTGTAAAACACTTTCAAGATAAGAAAGTTCTGCTTCACCCTCGCTAATTTGAGTTGTCAACATTTGTTCGGCTGTTTTTGCCTTTTGGTACTGTTTAAAATATTTCTGTGCATTTTGTTGAGGAGTTAAACGAATATCAAGTTTAATTTCAATTTCTGGACATGTTTCATCATAATAATCTATGACTTTTGCTTTTGTCATACCCTTTTCAAGCTGATAGAAATTTGCAGAAATCAACTCACCCATTCGTTTATATTTATCTCTATCTTTAGTTTGTTCAAGCTCTTCACGCTGAATATTAAGTTTTCTCATAGTTCTATCTCTTGCAGAGGTCACAGTGCGTATCATATCCATACCACGTCTACGCATACGCTCCATTTGTCCTTTTCGCTCATAAAAGGCTGCAAGAAGTGCCGAAAAGCTATCCATTTTAGTCTGTTGTACCAAATTTTCATATTGTTTAATTTCAAAACAAGTGAAATCTTGAACAGCTTTATCTTCACATCTGATAATTAAATCAGGTATAAAATTATAGTTTTTTATATTCTCTATAAGATTATCAAATGCACTTAGTAAATTTTGTTTATCCTCGCTTGTCAGTTCAATAACTGCTTTTCCTGTTTCACCAGTTGCAATATAAGCAAGCTCCCTGCATAAAAGAGGAGAAAAGCCTAGAATTGTACCAAGTAGCCATTTATCAAGCTTTTTTGTTATATCCTCACATTTTTCAAGTAAAGAAATAAGCTTTTGACCATTAAGTTCAAGCGGGTCTATTTTGCCCTCTTGAGCTGGCGGCATACGATAAAAAAGCCCTGGTAAAACTTGTCGTTTACCTGAAATATCGCCATCAATTCGCCTAACAGCGTCAATAATTCTTCCATTTTCATCTTTTAAAATGATATTTGAATATTTGCCCATAAGCTCACAAACAAGCTCACGTTTTACAGGCACACCCATTTCATCTTTGGTATCAAATTCAATTACTGCCATACGCTCCATAGCTGGTTGACTGATTTTACAGATTTTAGCACCCTGCAAATGTTTACGCATCAACATACAGAACATAGGTGGAACAGCTGGATTTTCCCTATTGGCGTCAATTAAATGTATTCTAGGTGCAGATGGTTCAGCAGTAACCAATAGTTTTTTACCGCCCTTTGCTGTACGCACAGAAATTACTATTTCATCTCTATCTGGTTGATAGATTTTATCAATACGTCCACCCGCTAACTCATTATCAAGTTCGTTTACAACTGCTCGCAGACAAACTGCATCTAATGGCATATACTTTTCACCTCAATTAAACAAATTCTATACAATCCTTATGGGTTTGACTGCATAAAACATCTATATCATTAAATTTTTCCTTAATTTTATTTACAAATACTTCAGCTATTGGGTTTTCAGTTGGAAAATGACCTGCATCAACTAAAGTTAAACCTAAAGACTGGGCTTTTTGCATAATATCATAAGAACAATCACCGATTACAAACGCATCAGCATTTTTAGCTATTGCATAATCCATCAGTTTACCACAAGCACCTCCGCCAACAGCTACACGCTTTATATCTTTACCGCCATCTGTAAAACGTACACCATTTGCACTAAGCTTATTTTTAACATAAAGTGCAAATTCTTTAGGTGTCATTTGTGTTTTAAGGTCGCCAACTCTGCCAAGTAGTGCATTGTCACCTGCTTCCATGCTTATAATATTATCAAGCTCAAGCACTTTTGCAAGTGCATCATTTACACCGCCATAAGCACAATCCGCATTAGTATGCATACAGATAACCGAAATATCATTTTTAATTGCAAGACGTATTGCACGACCTGTTGTATTTTTTTCTGTGATATTTCTAACAGAAGTAAAAATCAAAGGGTGATGTGCAACAATTAAATCTGCATTTTTAGATATTGCCTCTTTTATAACATTTTCTGTTACATCTAAAGCACACATTACACATTTAACTTGTTGATTATGGTCGCCAGTCATAAGCCCAACATTATCCCAACTTTCAGCAAGACTAACAGGTGCAAAATCTTCAAGTAATTTTAAAATATCTGAAACAGTTATCATGATATATCCTCCAAACTCTGTTTTAATGTGTCAACTATAAGTTGTTGCTGATTTAATCGCTCATCATCTATACTTTTTGCTTTTTTAAGCCCATCAAGAGCAGTATTTTCTTTTTTTAGCTGTGCGTTTAAATAATCCTTTGCACCATCTGCCTTTAAAAGTGCATTTGAAACACAACACTTATAAAGTGGGATATCTTTTTTATTATATCCGCCTTTTACTGTCATTACAACATAACGTCTATGGTCTTCTTTGCATACATTTTCCTCTAAAATCTCATAGCCATTTTGCCAAAGCCATTTTCTAAGATAATAAATCATAGTCATAGGCTGAAGTAAAAGTGTATAATCACCACTGTTTGTCCATTTAGCATCTGATAAAATTTGTGCTATTGTTTCCCCGCCCATACCTGCAATAGAAATGGTATCACATTCATCAGGTTTAACTTTTTCCAGACCTGCTCCAAGTCTAAGTGAAATTTTATCTTCAAAACCATATTTTTTTGTGTTTTCCTCCGCTTTTTTCAATGGCCCTATACGTATATCGGAGGCGATAGCACTTTTTATTATGCCATTTTCCAAGAGATAAATAGGTAAATGTGCATGGTCTGTACCAATATCAGCTAAAACTGCATTTTTTGTTATTTTCTTTGCAATGAGTTCAAGTCGTGGAGTTAAATTTATATTATTCATGCTGTTTCCCCTAGCCTATAATTTTAAAAAAACAAAAGACCAGCTTAAAACTGGTCTTTGCTGAATTTATTGCTGACCTGCCAGAAAAGCGTTTAACTTTGTTACCAGTTCATCTACATCAACGCCATGAACCATACAAGCCTCTTCTATAGATTCACCTTGTGATGCTGGACAGCCAAGACAATGCATACCCATTTCAAAGAAAAATTTAGATGTGCCCATATCCATAGCCAGCACTTCACCTATTTTAGTAGTTTTAGTAACCATTTTATAAACCTCCACATTTTTCATAAAGCAAATTTATGTTCTATTATACCTCTTTTTTCATGTTATTTCAAGCTTAAAAAAAGAAGTGCAAGAGAAAAACTCAAACACTTCTTAAAATTTATTACTCCTCTGATGCTTTCATTTTAGCGAAACATTCACTGCAATAAACTGGACGGTCGGACTTTGGTTCAAAAGGAACTTTAGCCTCTCCACCACAAGCAGCACACACAGCAGTAAAGAATTCACGAGCAGTTGCACCTTTTATTGCATTTTTTCTCTTAGCACGGCAAGCCTTACAGCGTTGAGGCTCATTCTGAAATCCACGTTCTGCATAGAACTCTTGCTCACCAGCTGAGAAAACAAATTCACTGCCACATTCTTTACATACTAATGTTTTGTCTTGATACATGATTTTTACCTCTCTTTGTAAATGCGTGTTTCGCTCACTTATAGCGAAACTATTGTTAATTTTATGCAAACAGAGCATTAAAGCTCTATTTCCATCGGTTTTAAAAACTGACACTAGCCGATTTTCGTCTTATTCGCTGAATTGCGTTATCAACAGATTTAACAGATTTTCCAAGTTTAGACGCTATTTCGTCATAGGAAAAGCCATCAAGATACAAAGATAACACATGCGACTCGAATGCTGAGAGAAGATTTTTAAGTTTAGCTATACGCTCCGCTTGTTCTTCCATACAAATAACTAACGCTTCAGGGTCAGAAACCACCGATGTGCCAGATTCCGCATTGCTATCAAAAAGAGGCTTTTCGAGTGAAACTGCATTATTAAGCGGTTCATGTTTTTGGGCATATATTGCACGAACAGCCGAATAAATTTTACGCTCGATACAGACATGAGCATAGGCTTCAAACGGCACGCCTTTGGACTCGTCGAAAGTTATAACAGCTTTCCACAGTCCAAGCATACCTTCTTGAGTTAGGTCGTCGCTTTCAGCTATACCAAAAGCATAACTTCTAACACAAGATTTAACCAATCTGGAATAATGAGAAACCAACAATTCAACAGCTTCGCTGTTACCTGATTTAGCGGCTTTACAAAGCTCAATTTCGTTTAATTTACTAATTTCCAGACTCATTTGCTCAATTCCATTTGTCATATTTTTAATTATTATATTATATTTACCTCATTTTGTCAACATGTTCATGTAGTAATTGTATAATATGCGTTATAAATACCTAAATATTTTATGCAAATTTTACAAGTTTTCTCGATATTATTCGACAGTTACCGATTTTGCAAGGTTTCTAGGCTTATCTACATCACAGTTTCTTTCAACAGCCACATAATAAGCGAGTAACTGAAGTGGAATGATAGAAAGTGATGCAGACATTTCTTGACGGATTTCAGGCAATTTAATAACATGACTGCAACAAGATGCATCACAATCAAAATCAGCACCAGTTATTAAAATAACCTCTGCACCACGGGAAACAACTTCACGAATATTAGAAATAGTTTTTTCATAAAGAGCTGGCTGAGTTGCAAGAGCTATAACAAGTGTACCTTGTTCAATTAAGGAGATTGTACCATGTTTTAACTCACCTGCTGCATATGCTTCACTGTGAATATAAGATATTTCCTTTAATTTTAGTGAGGCTTCCATAGCTGCGGCATAGTCAAGACCTCTTCCAAGGAAGAACACACTTGAACGGTTTGCATATCTACTTGCTAAATATTGCATTTTTTCTTTGCCTGCAAGCATTTCACTTATTTTCTCAGGAATAGTATAAAGAGTTTCACAATAAGCCTTTTCTTGTTCCTCGGTTATTGTACCTCTTACACTCGCCATTTTAACTGCAAATAGATAAAGTGCCGCAAGTTGAGCTGAATATGCTTTTGTTGTTGCAACAGCGATTTCTGGACCTGCCCAAAGATATAACACACCATCAGCTTCTCTTGCGATTGTAGAAGATACAACATTAACCACTGCAACAGTATATGCACCAGCCTGTTTAGCTAGACGCATAGCCGCAAGTGTATCTGCGGTTTCACCTGATTGACTGATTACAATGCAAATATCATCAGGACGAATAATAGGGTTTTCGTATCTAAACTCAGATGCAATAGATGCAGTTGAACGAACTCTGCAAAGGCTTTCAATAACTGAACGACCAACCATACCAGCATGAAGTGCGGAACCACAACCTATAATATGCACATGTTTAGCATTTTTTAAACGTTCATCGGTTAAACCGCTGTCCTCAAAGCTAATTTTTCCGTCTTTTACTCGTGGGTGAATGGTATTTGTAACTGCTGCTGGTTGTTCCATGATTTCTTTAATCATGAAATGCTCATAACCGCCCTTTTCGGCTGCTGATAAATCCCAAGTCACCTCTTGGATTTTCTTTTCCACAATATCGCCAAAAGCGTTCATAACGACAACACTTTCAGGGCGAACAACAGCAACTTCACCATCATCAAGAATAATATATTTTCTTGTACGTGAGATAATAGCAGTGACATCAGAAGCAATCATATTTTCACCGTCACCAATACCAATAACAAGTGGATTGTCACGCCTTGCTGCTACAATTTCCTCTGGGTCGTCCATAGATACAACACCCAAAGCATAAGAACCTCTAAGCATACCAACAGCCTTAAGTACAGTCATTGCAAGGGTGTGATTACTTCCGTCATGCAAATAATCAACCAAATGTGCAACGGTTTCTGTATCGGTTTCTGATTGGAATTTATAACCATGGGCTTCTAACTGCTCACGCAGTTCCATATAGTTTTCAATAATGCCATTGTGAACAACAGCAACCTTGCCTTTACCACCTAAATGTGGGTGAGAATTTCTGTCTGATGGTTCTCCATGTGTTGCCCAACGTGTATGACCTATACCACATGTTGCATTCATACCGCCAGTTTGCTTGATTTTTTCTTCCAAGTTTGCAATACGTCCACGACTTTTTACAACCTCAAGACCATCTTTAGTAAAAACAGCCACACCAGCGGAGTCATAACCACGATATTCTAAACGATAGAGACCTTTTATAAGAATTGGAACGGCTGGAGAATTGCCTGTAAAACCAACAATACCACACATAATAAATTTTCCTCCAAAAAAACAAAATTTATAGCACTCACATCTGCTATTTACAAAAGCTTTCCTTAAAAAAGGACATAAAAATAGTGCGTTATGCGTACTTTCTTGTTACGAAATCACTTTCGCTCTTTGAAAAGCCGCTTACGACCAACCCACTATCAGCCGAAGGGTATCCGCCGAATATTTCGATAAACCCTTACCTCGTCAACTGTAAAACATATTTTTTACAGTCCTGGCGCTTAAAAATATTAACTTTTAATTTTCAAAATAACTTTTTCCTCCTATTAAAATACGATTTTTAAAAAAACAGGGCTGTGCAGCTCACACAACCCTGCCTTTGACAAATATTATACAATAGACTCTATGGCTTTTGCAACACTTTTTGCAGCAACATTGACTTTTTCAGCGTCTATTCCCTCAACCATGACACGCACAAGAGCTTCAGTACCAGAAGCACGAACTAAAATTCTACCCTCACCGAGCTCATTTTGTGCCTCATTTATTGCGTTTGCCACTTCTTCACGCTCTGCAATAGTTTTCTTCTCAGAGTTTGGAACAGCTACATTAATCATAACCTGTGGCCATGGTTTAACTTCTGCCGCAATCTCTGAGCATTTTTTACCACTATGCTTTAGAATATCCATAAACTGAATTGCAGTAAGTTGACCATCACCAGTTGAGGCATACTCAAGGAATATTACATGACCAGACTGTTCACCGCCAAGCACATAACCCTTATTAAGCATCATTTCAAGCACATAACGGTCACCAACGTTTGCACATTCGATTTTTACACCCATCTTTTCCGCATAGGCATGAAGTCCCATATTAGAAAGAATAGTCGCAACAAATGCACCGCCACGCAGTTTGCCTTGCTGCTTCATACGAGCGGCACAAACTGCCATAATTCTATCACCGTCGAGGACTTCGCCTGTTTCATCAACAATAAGACATCTATCAGCATCGCCATCAAATGCAACACCAATATCAAATTTACCGCTTCTCATTCTCTCTTGAAGATTTTCAAGGTGAGTAGAACCACAGTTGTCATTAATATTTAAACCATCAGGTTCATAAAAACGATAATCCGCTTTGCATTCAAGTAAACGCATTAAACGAACAATAGTGGTAGAAGACGCACCATTTGCACAGTCTATGGCAACTCTAAGACCAGAAAGGTCACCTGTAACAGTTTCCGCTAAGTGGTCAGTATACTCAACCACTGGGTCAATCTTACTTTTGATAACCCTGCCAAGTTTTTCATGGCTTGCACGAGGGGCACTATCAAAATCATCAATTAAAGCTTCAATCTTGCTTTCAATCTCATCAGACAGTTTATATCCACTGCCTGCAAAAATTTTAATACCGTTATATTCATATGAATTATGACTTGCAGATATTACAATACCTGCATCAGCTTTATGCTTAATTGTAAGATAAGCAATTGCTGGTGTAGGAATTACACCAAGAAGTTCAACATCTGCACCAACCGAGCAGATACCAGCGACTAAAGCACTTTCAAGCATATCAGAAGATATACGGGTATCTTTACCAATAAGTAATTTAGCCTTTCCGCCTTGTTTTTGCTCCTGACTTAGCACAAAAGCCGCCGCCGCACCGATTTTAAAAGCTAGCATTGCATCAAGTTCTATATTAGCAACGCCACGAACACCATCTGTTCCAAAATATTTTCCCAAAATAAACACCTTGCCTTATTTGTTAAGTAGGCACTGGAAAAAACCAAAATATTATAATCTTAGTTGACCATCTGCGGTTTCCATTTTCAAATGCTCATATGCACGAATTGTTGCACATCTGCCACGTTGTGTACGGTTTAAAAATCCGATTTGCATTAAATATGGTTCGTAGACGTCCTCCAGTGTAATAGCTTCTTCTCCAATAGTAGCGGCTAAGGTCTCCAAACCCACAGGACCACCATTATAATTGAGAATAATGCTTTCAAGCATTCTGCGGTCAATATTGTCAAGCCCTAAAGGGTCAATACCAAGGGCGGTAAGAGCCATATCAGCCGCTTCTGCTGTTATTGTGCCATCTCCTTTGACCTGTGCGAAATCACGCACACGACGCAAAAGACGGTTTGCAATACGAGGTGTACCACGAGAACGTTTTGCAATCTCTAAAGCACCGTCATAACGACTATGTACACCTAAAATTCCCGCTGAACGAGTTATAATCTTCTCCAAATCCTCTGGTGAATAAAGTTCAAGTCTTAGCATTACACCAAATCTATCTCTAAGCGGGGAAGTTAATTGACCTGCCCTAGTTGTAGCACCTATAAGCGTAAACTTAGGCAAATCAAGCCTTATAGACCTTGCACTAGGTCCTTTACCAATGATGATATCCAGCACACCATCTTCCATAGCGGGATATAAAATCTCCTCTACACTTCGGTTTAGTCTATGGATTTCATCAATGAATAAAATATCATTCTCGCTTAAATTTGTCAATAGAGCGGCTAAATCTCCCGCTTTTTCGATTGCAGGGCCTGAAGTAACTCTAAGGTTTACGCCCATTTCATTTGCTATTATTCCAGCAAGTGTTGTCTTGCCAAGCCCTGGAGGTCCATAAAGCAATGTATGGTCAAGCGGCTCATTTCTTTGTTTTGCCGCCTCTATAAATATTTTTAAATTTTCTTTTACTGCATTTTGCCCTATATATTCGTCCATAAATTTAGGACGAAGTGAATTTTCAACATCTTCATTTTTGAGCTGATGACTTGAAACAATACGCTCATCATCAGCCATACCACCTGAAAACTCAATACTCAAATTTTCACTTCCTTATTGCATTGCTAATTTTTTAAGACAATAACGTATAATACTTTCAGCGTCCATGCCATCAGCTGATATACCCTCCATAGCTTTAAACGCCTCTGCTTGAGAGTAACCAAGCACCATAAGGGCTGCCACTGCCTCTTGTATATGGTTTATACCGCCCTTTTCAGGCATAACAATGTTCTTACCTGCATTAGTTGCGGTTTCAAGTTGACCTTTGCTCATCTTATCACGAAGTTCAAGAACAATTCTTTGAGCTATCTTTTTCCCTATGCCTTGAGCTTGAGTTAACAATTTTTCATCTTCTGTAATAATAGCAAGTGCAAGCTGTGAAGGCGGAGCTACTGATAAAATGGCTAGTGCTGCCTTAGGTCCTACACCCGAAACACTTGTAAGCATTTTATAACAATTCAACTCTTCTTGGTCGGCAAAACCATAAAGCTCAAAAATATCTTCTCTGACGTGTAAACAAGTATAAAGTCTTGCTTTTTCGCCCATCTGTATGTTAGATAGCGTATTTTGTGAAGTATGACAAGCATAACCCACACCATTGCAATCAATTACAGCCAACCCTTGCTCTACATGTGCGACTAAACCTTCTATATAATAAAACATTTACTTTACTCTCCTGCTTTCCCAAATATTAGACCTTTTAGAATGACCATGACAAATAGCAACCGCAAGTGCATCTGCTGCATCATCAGGTTTTGGGGTTTTAGTAAGTCCTAACATGGATTTTGTCATTTCCATCATTTGTTTTTTTTCTGCTCTGCCATAGCCTGTAATAGATTGTTTAATCTGAAGTGGTGTGTATGAATTTGGTTGTAATCCTTTTTGTGCTAAGGCAAGCAAAATAACACCTCTAGCCTGAGCTACTTGAATACCTGTTGTTATATTGGTATTAAAAAATAGCTCTTCAACCGCAACATCATCTGGGTGAAAAGTATCTATAATAGTGCATAAATCATCATAGATTTCACACAACCTATAATGCATAGGCTGACCTGCCTTTGTTGTTATCGCACCATATTGAATAGGTGTAAATTTTCTTCCATCATATTTTATAACACCATAGCCAACTATTGCATAGCCAGGGTCAAGTCCAAGAATAATCAAATACTTCTCCTCTAATTAAAAGTTCCGCCTGTAATTTCAAACATCTGTTCTATACGATTTTTGAGTACAGGATAATTTTCAAGATTTTCATCATTATCTAATATAATTTCGGCTTCATATCTAGCCTGCTCCATAGCTTGCATATCTGAGATAATATCAACATTTTTAAGTATAGGCAAGCCGTGCTGACGATTTCCAAAAAAATCACCAGGACCACGCTGTGCAAGGTCGGCTCTCGCCACTTCAAAACCGTCATTTGTTTGGGTTAAAACACCTAATCTTTGTCTTGCGAGTAAACTTTTATCCGCACCAAAAAAAATGCAATATGACTTTCGTTTTCCACGACCAACACGCCCTCTCAGCTGGTGAAGTTGTGAAAGACCAAATCTGTCCGCATCTTCAACCACCATAAGGCAAGCATTCGGCACATTTACACCAACTTCAATAACTGTGGTAGAAACTAAAATGTCGAGTTTACCACTTGCAAACAATGACATAATATTTTCCTTTTCCGACGGTTTCATTTTGCCATGTAACACGCCTATTCTTCTATGTGGAAAAACTTTTGAAAGTGCTTTAGCATAATTTTCTGTGTTTTTAAGCATTAGCTCTCCCTCTTCTATAAGCGGGCAAACAACATAAACTTGACCACCGTTTGAAATTTGTCTTTCCATAAAACCGAATACACGTCTACGCATATTCTCACCTACTGCAAAGGTTTCAACAGGTGTTCTATTTGGTGGCAATTCATCTATAATAGATACATCTAAATCACCATACATAATAAGTGCAAGTGTACGAGGAATAGGAGTTGCTGACATAACAAGTGTGTGAGGGTGGTCACCCTTTTCTCTAAGCATTGCACGTTGATTTACACCAAAACGATGTTGTTCATCAGCTACAACAACACCAAGTTTTGCAAATTTAACGCCTTTTTGGATAAGTGCATGTGTACCTATTACAACTTTTGCATAACCCTGTTCTATTTTTTCCAATGCCTCACGTTTGACCTTAACCCCCATAGAACCTGTTAAAATAACTGTTTCTATGCCAAGTTTAGCAAATATAGGTGAAAGTGACTGTTCATGTTGTGCGGCTAAAATTTCAGTAGGTGCCATAACAGCCGCCTGATAACCGTTTTTAACTGCAAGCATACAAAGGGCGGCAGCAACTGCTGTTTTACCTGAACCAACATCACCCTGTATTAGTCTATTCATTGGTTTACCAGATTTAACATCTTTTATACAGTCGTTTACCGCTCTAAGTTGAGCATTAGTTGGTTTAAAACCAATTAAACTCCAAAAATCATCAAGATTTGTGTTTTCAAATATTGCACCTTGTTCATGTTTTCTATGTTGTTTCATTTGATTTAATCCACAACAAAGCAAAAAAAGTTCTTCAAACATAATACGTCTGCGTGCATTTGCTATATCGTCCATATTTTGCGGTCTGTGGATTTTATTTATTGCTTTATCAAGAGGCAATAAATCATATTTTTCTAAAATATCCTTTGGTATAGGGTCATTGTCCTTTGGAAATTCACAATTCAAAGCATCTTGACTTAATTTTTCAAAATCATATTGTGAGATACCCGCTGTAAGTGGATAAACAGGTACAATTTTACCTTTTGTGTTTTCATCGCATTTTTCATGAACTGGTGATGTCATTGTAAATCTATTACCATATTCTTTAACATTACCATAAAACAAATACTCTGTACCTCGTCTAATAAGTGAAACAGCATATTTGTTATTAAAATAAGTTATTTCCAATGCACCTGTATCATCATAAACCATAAATCTTGTAATATCCATTCCATTTCTGATATGTTTTACACTTGGTTCTGTGCCTACAACTGCACGAATGGTCATTTTTTCGCCCTCTATCAGGTCTGATATATTTGTAATATGAGTTCTATCCTCATAATCTCGTGGATAAGTATTTAAAACATCTTCTAAGGTATGAATATTTAATTTTTCAAGCAGTTTTGCTTTTTTAGGACCTATGCCTTTTGTATAGCATACATTATCAGTTAGTTTTTTCATATTGCTCTCACATTAAAATTTACACATAATAATCACGATAAACCGCAGTTACAACGCCTAAAATCGAACAATTTTCACCATTTATTGGTGGATAAGCCTCATTTTCAGGCATAAGCCACACTTCTTCATGCTCAAGAAGTAAGCGTTTACAAGTTGCCTCATCTTCTATTAAAGCGACAACTATTTGCCCATTTCTAGCGGTTTGCTGTCTACGCACAATAATAATATCACCGTCCATAATACCAGCACCAATCATAGATTCACCATTTATTTTTAATGCAAAATAATCTTTACCTGTTCCAGCGTTTTCATAAGGTATATATCCCTCAATATGTTCTATTGCAAGCGAGGGCATACCTGCGGTAACTCTACCTAATATAGGCACTTGTGGAGTCATAGCCGCACCGCCACGCACAGAAAGTGAACGTGTACGACCGTCATCACGTTGAAGATATCCAAGTTCACGAAGTCTTTTTAAATGACAATGAACGGTAGATGGTGAACGAAGCCCCACTTCATTACAAATTTCACGCACAGATGGCGGATAACCCTGTTTAAGCGTGAATTCATTTATATAATCTAAAATACGTTTTTGTTTTTCGGTTAGTGGTTTCATGTTATTTCCTCCTAAACAGCATAGAAAACACTAAAAAATCTATCTTTTTTTATTTTAACTCTACTTTATAATATTATATTGCAT
>CALWUO010000034.1 GCA_944384745.1 uncultured Butyricicoccus sp. | reverse complement strand
TTGATATTTTCTTACTGTATTTAGTGTAGTTTATTTCATTGGGTTAATTCCATTTACACAGTTTATTTTTCAGACTTCTACAGGTTTACTGTAGTTTTTTGTTTATGTGGTATTTTTTAATCTATATGCTACAAGGCTCATCTTTAATTTATTCAATATCATAATAGTCCACAAAATATTTATTTATATAAGTGGTGACGATTGTGACGATATTTTTGCTACCCATTACACCCCCTCTCTAATTTAATCGTCATCCCAGTTTTTTACACTAACTTTTTTATTATTTACAAGACTTATCTTTTTAATTTTCTTCTATTTTTGTAATTTATTTGTCTTCTTAAGGGTGTGACGATATTTTTATATCTCGTTTTTTAATCGTCATCCCAATTTATTCCATGCATTTTTTGTTATAATAAGTTTCATTCTATTTTGCAATTTAAAACCTAAATATAAAAGCAATTATTTTATTTTATTCTTATAACTTTTATTATCACTTAAATTAAACAATAATTTTATATTTTTTCTTGAACGATGTGACGATATTTTTGCTCCCCCTACCCCCTCTCTAATTTAATCGTCATCCCAGTTTTTTACACCAACTTTTTTCATCATTTACAAGACTTGTCTTTTTAATTTTCTTCTATTTTTGTAATTCATTTGTCTTCTTAAGGGTGTGACGATATTTTTATATCCCGTTTTTTAATCGTCATCCCAGTTTATTCCATATATATTTTCAAACTTTTTTCAATAAAGTAGACAAAATGTCTACTTGAAATTTTTATATAATTTTAATAGTCATTAAATTTATAAAATATATACTTGCCCTACTTCTAATTTAAAATATATTTTTATTTTGTGAAAATATCAATAAACAAATTTGCTTACTAAACTCACTATAATAATAAGCAGTTTTACTGCGTAGCCAGCACTGACAAGTGCTGTTCTTTAGGGTTTTAGGGTTTCCCTAACAAGCAATTTTTAAAATTTTAGCGAACAGCAAAATTTCAAAAATGAGTAAAGTGGTACCACTTTGCATTGCTTGCCAAGTAGTGAAACATAAAAAATGATGTGCTCAGGGTGAACACATCATTTTCAAAAAGGTTATTCTAATTACTCCATTTTCTTATCCAGAAATGGTAGCTCATACACATCTTTCATCAGCAACATTCCCAATGCAAAGCCATATTGAAACTGTGCTTCAAGTTCCATGCAATTTGTTTTTATTAAATGCATATGAAAATTATTTACCAGTTCCATTTGTTCTTTTGTGAGCTTTTCAGAAAGTTCATCTAATAGCTGCCCTGTCTTTTTTGTCATTTTTCTATATTCCTTATCTTGTGGAACAGCTTGTTCTACTGGACAAATATCCCCGCAATATAATGTTTCTAACACCATCTTAAACCCTCCATCTTATTTTTTTATAATATCTGACTGTAGTGTAAGTGTTATATGACTACCTGTTCTAGTCCTTTTAGTTTCATAGTTAATATTAAAATCCTGCAATAATCGTCCTGCTGAAACATTTAATTTTCTGCTTAATACATTAGGTGAAATATTTTCTTTTAAAATTTCTGCAAGTTGTGTTGCTGTGCCTTTCCATTCTGGTTTTTCTACTGTTACCAGTTTAGACACTTGCTCTATTAACGGTTCTATTGGTGGTTTACGAAATTCTTTATCTGCCTTTTCAAAACACCAAATCAAATGTTCTTTATCTCGTGATAAATAAATTCTTTGGTCGGGTTGGTCACGTCCTACAACATCTAAAGTAGCTTGGTCATCAGTTCGTTTTTCCTTTTGCATTAAAAACGCACCATCTGCACAACCAAGTAATCCTGTAGTACCTGAAATCATTTCAAAGCTATCACCTGATGGCTGTTTTCTTGTATGGTGTACTATTAATACACATATACCATATCTATCACCAAATTCTTTTAATTTGCTTATAATATCATAATCGCCCGCATAACTATAAGCATCACTTGCATTTTCTCTAACTTTTTGCAGAGTATCTACAATTATAAGTTTGGTATTTGGGTATTCTGTTATAAAATACTTTAGTTGATTTTCTAAACCTCTTCCTATTTGATTAGCACAGACTGCAAAGAATAAATCTGATATAGCCTCTACACCAAACATACGTGACATACGTTCTTGTAAACGCTGATAATCGTCCTCAAGTGCTAGATATAAAACTGAACCTTTTTTAACATCATAACCCCAAAGAGCCTGACCAGTGCTAACATGATAGGCAATTTGTGCAACTAAAAATGATTTACCAATTTTAGGTGCACCTGCCAAAATATATGCTCCAGTATAAAGCAAACCATCAATAATTGGCATTCTGCTTTTATACACAGTATCATATAATTCACTTAGTGAAATTGTGTGTATATAATCTGGATCATTCATACGATATATCTTTCTAAAATAAAGTTCACGTTCTTCTTCAAAGTCATTGTCATATGAACTATTTTCTGATAAAATAGTATCGGTACATATTTGTGACTGCCCTTCATCTGCTCCAACAGATGAATCTAGGGCGGTCATTTTATTTTCATCAAACATTTTTTGCTTCCTCCTTTAGTCCTGCTACAATCTTAGATATAAAATAAATTAAATCCAACAAATCTTTATTAACCTCTTGACTATTTTCTATTTGTTTTAGTTGTTCAAGAATTTCTATAAACTCACCTTTTAAAGCCTTATAAACTCTTGGATTACCTTGTACTATGACTTCTCTATCAAGCAACTTATGAATAATATAATCTTGCTTTGTAAGCCCTGTGACTTTGACCATTTTTTCTAAAAGCAAATTTTCTTCATCAGATAAACGAAATGCAATAGTCTTAGTCCTCCAACGTCCTTGCTTATCTAAATTTTTATGCGACATTTTATATTTCTCTTTCAAAATTTAATTTTTCTGCCATTTCTTTTTGTTTAGATGGGAATAAATGGGCATAATTATAAGTGATATCAATACTTTCATGTCCCACTCTATCCGCAATAGCAGTGGCTGAGAACCCCATATCTATCAAAAGCGAAATAGCACTATGACGAATATCATGGATTCTTATACGTTTAACCCCTGTTTCCTTACAACCACGGTTCATTTCTCGGTGTAAATAGCTTTTAGATAATGGAAACAGTCTGTCATTTGGTTTAATACCATAAGTCATGCGAATTAAATCTTGTATTTCATCACATAAAAATTGTGGCATTGTAATTGTTCTATTACTTTTTTCTGTTTTTGGTGTTGTTATTAAATCTTCACAGTCAATACGTTGATAAGATTTATTGATGGTAACAGTACCTCTAGTGAAATCAAAATCTTTTGGAGTTATGGCTAATAATTCACCCTCACGAATACCACACCAATAAAGCATTTCAAAAGCATAAAATGACATTGGTTTGTCCATAATAGCTTCAGAAAACTTTATATATTCTTCTTTTGTCCAAAATAACATCTCTCGATTTTTCTTTTTGCCCATGCTACCAGCTTTTTTACAAGGATTATCTTTTAAATTATAATAGCGAACTGCATGATTAAAAATTGTGCTAAGCTGATTATGAACAGTTTTCAAATATACAGGTGAATAAGCATTACCTTTTTCATCTTTGAATTTCATCATCTCATTTTGCCATGAGATAATTTGCTGTGGTGTGATACTACTTATCTTTAGTTTTCCGAAATATGGCAACAATTTTGTACGGATAATGTGTTCTTTTGTATGCCAAGTGTTAGCTTTAATACGTGTTTTCATATCGTTAGTATATTGCTCAACAAAACTTTGAAATGTCATGTCTAAATCACCACTAACGAAATTTAACTGTTCTCTTTCCCAGCTTTGTGCTTCTCGTTTGGTTTTAAAACCACGTTTTTGTGTTTGTTTGCGTTTTCCTGTCCAATCAGTATAACGGTAGATGACTCGCCAAGTATTACTCTTTTCATCTTTGTAAACTGACATTTACTTCACCTCCTTTTGTCCGTCTGCACAGTCGTAACCACCATAACAAACTTTTTCAATGAAGTAATTGCGATTTACTTTTCCTGAAATTGTGATAAATCCTTTTGCATCAAGTTCTGCATTGAGTTTCTACATAACTTTATACGCTGTTCCTTTAGAAACTCCCATAATCTCTGCCACTTGTTCTGCTGTAAAATAATTGCGTTCTAACATTATTTTTTACCTCCATAAAAATTATTCTGCTTTTGGTTATGTATGAATCTACGGAGGATTTATGAAGTAGATCAGTATAACCAAATTTTGGTTTAATGTCAACAAATTTTATGGTATTTTTTGACACTATATTTTTTATATCACTCCCTAAAAAACGACAAAAAGGAGCTATCTGACAATATGGTCAACATCAGATAGCTCCATTATTATTACGAATATTTTATGTTGTTCCAAATTTTGTTGCCATTTTGTTGCCACAACAAAATTGATATTTAAAAAACAACATTTTTAACCTTGATTTATCCTTATTTTTTGTAAAATATAAGATAAAATCAAACTTTCTATGCTATTTTAATTCACTCGGAATTATTCCCACTCGCCAAGTTTTCGCAAACTCTTAACAAATTTGTTTAATAAATTTGACTTGTGGTATTTTCTCTTGATACCAGTTATATTATTTATATGGTCTTGTACACTGTTTATTATCAAACTATTATCAGTGTAATGTTATCAACGAAAATACAATTATCTGTACTGTCTGTATTGTATCATATTATTTTATTTAATACAACTTAAAATTATTATTTTAACATTTCATAATATTTCTTTATTTTATCTGACATTAAATGTCTACGTTTTTCTAAAAATTCTTCAAAATTGGTATAGTCCATATTGAATATATCTTTTGGAATACAATTTTCATACATATTATGTTCTAATTTTTCAAGTGAATTTATTCCACCATAAACTGTTTCTTCACCCTGACATTGCTCTTTTACCTTAGACATATAGTCCATAGGAGCATTATCCTTAATTTTAATATTTATTTCAGATTGCGTATACATATAATTGGCTATTTGATTATAAAGGCTACGCTCTTTAATACCAAATTTCTGCAAATATTTTTTAGGGAAAATATGATGAATGTCTCCTCTTTGCTCAATTAATGACTTTACATCTATATGTTCCGATAAAAAACCACAATCTCCCATTTTTACTTGTGCCATCAAAAATAAATGAAAAATAGGACTGCTTGCAACCGATGTGTTTAACTTTGTTACTAATATATTACTCCAAAAAGCCTCTGAAAGCTCTCCATCTTCTGTATGTTTTAATAACTCAATAGCATTGTTTGTTTGAAAACGTTTTATATCATAATCAAACATAGATTCTGGCGAACCAGAATATCGACCCGTCAATATGGATAAAACTACCCATCTACGAACAATTTTTTCTATAATTTCTGAACTTTCATTTTTTGAGCGTAATAATAAATACAATGCATATCCAAAATTTAAAACATTCTGTGAACGTATCATTGAGGAAGAAATAATACCTGTAGACCTTATAATCATAAGATACCTTTGAAAATTAGTCTTATTTACAAATTCTAAAACACCATCTCTAAGTTTTTTAAATGATTGCTCTGCAATTGCTTCTTGATACTCACGAGAATTAAAATCACGACCAGATAACAAGCTAACTAAATCAGAAATTCTACCACGCAAAAACTTAAATGTAAATGCTACACGCAAAACATCTGTATAATTTGGAACATAAATATCATCATGTTCATTCACAATCCATTTAATTTTATTAAAATCTTCACTAGCTGCAAATTCTAAATCATTATTGCTTATCGTTTCTATATCTTCTGGCTTTTGCATTAAATGACAAAAATAATCTATAATTTTACGAATTTGATTTCCACCATAATAGCTATCAGATGCAATTTTTGACATAGCAAAGTCTGCCTGTGAAAGCACTACACCTTTTGAATTAATTCTAATAAATATTTCTGTCACTTGAGCAATATCTAAGTTATGAGATAGCTCAATTACACCTATATTGTTATTTTCTATTTGCTGCAATCTTTTGATAACTGAATTAACATAGCTACGTTTACTATCATCTAAATTATTTTTTTGACAATAATCAATTACAAAATTAAACTCATCAAATCCAGAACTATACAATATTGATATATCTGAAATCCATGTACTATCTCTTTCAATAGCAGGATTACAAACTTCAAATTTTTCATGTATTGGATTGAATGCAATTTTAATACGTTTCTTTTTATAATTACTTCCAACCACAAATTCGCCAACAATAGCAGCTTGTAACGCTGTAATTCTTTGTTGTCCATCAATTAAAATCTTCTTTCCTAAAGAAACCGTACCATCTTTAAGTTTAACATCTGGATTTTTCCATACAATAATATAGCCAACGGGAAATCCAGAATACAATGAGTCTATCAAATCACGCACCTTTGTGGAATCCCAAACAAAAGGACGTTGAATTTCTGGGATTGCAATTTCTCCATTACGAATATAAGAAATTAACGTCTGAATAGAACTGTTATTCACATCATATTGTGCCATACACTATCTCTCTTTTCACCAATTATAGTCAAAGTTTTAATTTTTATTTATTATATCATTATTTTATTTTTTAAACAATTAAGACATATTATTATCTTTCGTAAATAAGCATTTAACAATATGTTTAAATGTTATAAATAGCATAAATTTTATGACAAAATTGACAACAAAAAAGTCTTTCAAAAAACTGCATTTTTAAATCTTAAGTTTATGCAAGAAATGCAATAAATGCAGTAAATTCAGATTTTGGTGAATATATACTTACATATATGTAAAATATAGTAAATTAAATATTATTATTCTACAATTTCTGTAATTATAAATTTAGTGTTTAAATGTTATATTCAAATGTATCTTGACATATTTGCATATATCTAATTAACTTTTGTTATCAAGCGAATTTAATAATAGTTCTAAATCATTGATTTACATATTACAACCCCTTTGTCACAATTTCTTCAAGCAAGCCTTGCTCAATCATATTTATATTTATTATAAAATCTGTTATATCAAACGTTTCTCTAAGTGGTCGTTTAGCAGTTTGCCACCCCTCTCCATCAGTTACCCATATAAATCCAGTTTTCTCATTTTTAACAAGGGAATATAAATTACTAAATTCGCCAGCAACTGATTTTAATTTTGAACCACCGCTACCATAATAATTTACTTCGATAAGATAAAGCATATCACCAGTATCAAGTGCAAAATCAAAATGTCTGTCCGCTTTATCTGTTGATATATCTTTACCGAACTCCTGCTTAATTTTTGCGGCAGTAGCTTGTGATAAATATCTAAAACTATATTTATCACATATAGATTTTACATATACTTCTGTTAGGTTTTCCATAGCTGTACCACTGCGATTTTTACGAGCATTAGTATCAAGTCCAACCTCTACACCAATAGCATAATCAACAAGATTTTTAATATTTTTATCTTGTAATATCTTCAACAAACCGCATTGTTCAGCGAATGTAATAATATTGTCAATTTGTTCTTCACTATATGATTTTTTCTTTGAAAAAGAATATGTAATTTCACCGCCCATATCAGCAACTTTAATTGTTGTTCCACGAACAGCAATTAAAAATGGTATTACTGGCACTATTTCAGGATATTGTTTGATAAGCTCTTTAAGACGAACTTTAATATCATTTTTACCAATAAGAACATTAAGTATATTAAGCACAACTTCTATTTGACATACATTACTAAGCACTTTATCCCAAGCTACAAAAAAATCATAAGTGCGAATTGTATCTTTTAAATTGGACAATAAATAATCAAATGCATCATTATCAGAAAATACTCCTATTGATTTGTATTTTTCTATATATTTCATAAATTTACCTCTTAATAATTGGAAATAAGTATCTCCTTTATTTTGCCTCTTGCTTTGCTTTTGCAGTTAATCATTCGAGTAGCGTCTACCCTTTTTATATTATACTCTCCATATATTTCATCAAAGAAATTATCATCTTCATTTATATTTTTAGGATCTGAGTTACTAACAACGATTTTTGCACCTTTTTTATGTAATTTACTAACATATTTAGCTAGCTCTTTTTGAGCATCATCATTAAATAAACTTTCTGTATATGCTGTAAAACTTGCTGTTTCTGTAATTGGTCTATATGGTGGATCAAAATAAACAAACGTATTCTCGTCTATAAAATCATCTGATGCTTTATAATCACTACATACTATTTTTACTTTTTGTAATTTTTCCGAAACTGCAAGAAGATTTTGTTTATCACAAATTAAAGGATTTTTATATGCTCCCATTGGAACATTAAATTCACCCTTTTTATTTACTCTATAAAGACCATTAAAGCAGGTTTTATTAAGAAAAATCATAAGAGCTGCCTTTTCTGTGTTATTACTTTTGTCTTTACTGGACTTTAATTTATTAAACATATGTCTTTTATTGTTATAGTATTCTTTTCTTTTTTCTATATCAAGTAAAATATAATCCATTTGATACATTTCTAATAAATCTATAAGCTCATTTATATTATCACGAATTATTTTATATGTGTTTATAAGTTCTGCATTTATATCACTAATATAAATTTCTTCTATATTATAACGGTTTAATATATCAAAAAGGACTGCTCCACCACCTACAAACGGCTCTGCATACTTAACAATCTTGCCATCATCAAATGGATAATACTTTTCTATTTCATCAATTAGTTGTGTTTTTCCACCTGCCCATTTTAAAAAAGGTTTCACTGTTTTTTCCTCACATTTATTATATCTGGTAGTTCTTGCATCAATAGGTTTTTGTGCTTTTTTAGGAATAAGCCACATATTCCCTACTCTTTCAGCACCCAAAATACGTTTTTCAACGCATAATATAGCAACTCTTCTTTGAGAAATTCCCCATTTATTAGCTGCATCTTTTGCAGACATATATTCCATATGTGCCTCCTATGTTATAATGCTTTTGATATTATATTCTAAAACTAGAATAATAGCAATATCGTTTTTATTAAAACTAACTGTAAGATAATAAATATTTGATAATATGTTTAAATGTTATAAATTAAATAAATTTTATGACCATATTCATCTTTCAAAAAAGTACATTTTAAAATTTGCAGTTTATGCAAGAAATGCAATAAATGCAGTAAATTCGGTTTCAAGGTAAAATAACTTTACATATATGTAATAATATAACAAATACAGTATTATTTTCCCAGTTTTTGTAATTATAAAGTTGATGTTTAAATGTTATATTTAAAGGTAATTACAACGCCTTATGAACAATTTATTTTTATAACAATTAAATATATACTTTTACTACACATAACCAAAACATGCTTAAACTATAAAATAGAATATTATACTGTAAATTTAACATATCGACAGTAATATAAATTTTACATATATTACAAATTTCAACATTTATTTTTCTATATATTACCATATTTATAATTTATAGTAATTGCAAATTGAATTTACTGCATTTATTGCATTTCTTGCATAAACTTTAAATCCAAATATACACCTTTTAAAAACTTCTTTTCGCTCTATCCAATCGCTCTATTTACAACATTTTCACATAATAATACCTCCAGTAGTACAATATAACTAAAACTGGAGGTTTTTGTTTTTAATATCTTCATTTTATTTGTCTTTTGTAGATATATAAGTTATACTGGAAAATAGAAGAAACTTAGGAGGTTTAATATGATTACAGGCGTAATTAAAAATAAAGTAGATAAAATATGGACTGATATATGGGCTGGTGGTATTACTAACCCTATAACTGTTATTGAACAGCTTACATATTTAATGTTTATTCGTTCACTTGATGAAAAAGAGCTTGAAACAGAAGAACTTGAAAATATGAGTGGTGAAACTATGACACATATTTTCCCATCTTCTGATATTGGTCAGTCAATGCGTTGGAGTAAGTTTAAAAATAATGACCCTAGAGATATTTTTAATATTATTTCTCAGCGTGTTTTTCCTGCAATTAAAGGTATGAAAAATGGTCATTTACCTGATTTTGATGAAAAAGGTGAAATCATTGAAATCAAGGACGAAAACGACGAAAAAACATCTTTTGCACGTTATATGGAAGATGCAATGTTTTTAATTCCTACACCACAGATTTTGCAAAAAATCATAACTGGACTTGATGACCTTTATGAGCATGATATAGCTGATTTAGATATGCAAGGCGATTTATATGAATATATGCTCGGTAAACTTTCAACCGCAGGTAAAAACGGTCAATTCCGTACACCTAACCAAATTCGTGAAATGATGGTCGAACTTTTACAGCCTACTCCAGATGATACTATTTGTGACCCGTCTTGTGGTACTGCTGGCTTTTTAGTATCAGCTGCAAAATATATTCGTGAACACTATGAAGATACTATGACATCAGAGCAATGGGAACATTTTTCAAGCCATGCCTTTTCTGGTTTTGATATGGATAGAACTATGCTGCGTATCTCGGCTATGAACCTAATGTTACATTCAATAACCAATCCTGATATTGTTTATAAAGATAGTGTTTCAAAACAGAACCAAATCAAAGAAAAATATACTATGTGTCTTGCAAATCCGCCATTTAAAGGCACTATTGATTCAGAAAGTATCAATGATGATTTAAAAGCGGTAACAAACACAAAGAAAACGGAACTTTTATTCCTTGCATTACTGCTTAGAATGTTAAAAAAAGGCGGCAGGTGTGCGTGTATTGTGCCTGATGGTGTGCTGTTTGGCTCGTCTAAGGCTCATAAGTCAATCCGTCAAGAAATAGTGGAAAATCATCAGTTAAGAGCTGTTATTTCTATGCCATCGGGTGTTTTTAAACCTTATGCTGGTGTTTCTACTGCTGTACTTGTTTTCACTAAAACGGGTGCAGGCGGTACGGATAAAGTTTGGTTTTATGATATGAAAGCTGACGGTTTTAGTCTTGACGATAAACGAAACGAAATCCCTGAAAATGATATTCCTGATATTATAAACCGTTTTCATAATCTGGATAACGAAAACGACAGACAACGCACAGAACAAAGTTTCTTTGTGCCAAAACAGGAAATTGTGGATAATGATTATGACCTTTCTATAAATAAATATAAGAAAGTCGAATATGTGCCAGTAGAATATCCATCAACCACTGAAATTATGACCGATATACATGAACTTGAAATGGAAATTTCCGCAGGTCTTGCAGAATTGGAGGACTTGCTATGATGGTTAAATTAGGTGATGTTGCTACATATATAAATGGTTATGCATTTAAGCCGTCTGATTGGTCAGAAAAAGGCTTGCCTATTATTCGTATACAAGATTTAACAGGTAATTCATATCAATGCAATAGATACAATGGTGAATATGATAAAAAATATGAAATTATTGACGGTGATGTTTTAATTTCATGGTCTGCAAGTTTAGGTGTTTATGTTTGGAAAGGCGAAAAAGCTGTTTTAAATCAACATATTTTCAAAGTTTTATTTGATAAGTGCGAAATTGATAAAAACTTTTTTGTTCATCAAGCGGTTAATATATTAGAAAAAGCTGAATCATCGGCTCATGGTGCTACCATGAAACATTTGACTAAAAAAGTATTTGACTCATTACCATTTTATCTTCCACCACTTGAAGAACAACGCAAAATTGCTGAAACTCTCAACAAAGTAAGCGATTTAATAGACAAACGAAAACAGCAACTTGAAAAACTCGACTTGCTTGTTAAATCTAAGTTTGTGGATATGTTTGGCGATAGTAAAATAAATTCTAAAAAATGGTTAATAAAAAAACTTGAAGATATTTCAAGTGTTGGTTCTAGTAAACGTGTATTTGTAGATGAATTACAAAATTCAGGTATTCCATTCTATCGTGGAACAGAAATAGGTGCTTTAGCTGAAAATGAAAAAATTAAGCCTGAATTGTTTATAACAGAGGTGCATTATAACACACTTTGTCAAATGTCTGGATTTCCACAAAAAGGTGATTTGTTAATGCCATCTATCTGTTCAGACGGGAGAATATGGCTTGTAAATACAGATGAGAACTTCTATTTTAAAGATGGTCGAGTTTTATGGGTTCATTCTATAAATGAAGAAACTAATGGATATTATTTGAAATATCTCTTGAAAGAAAAATTTATTATGGATTATAATAGTATTGCATCGGGAACAACATTTGCAGAATTAAAAATATTTGCATTAAAAAATTTATATATTATGTTACCACCAATCGAACTGCAAAATCAATTTGCAGACTTTGTACAACAGACAGAAAAAACAAAAACAATCATAAATCAGAGCCTTGAAAAACTAGAAACACTAAAAAAGGCACTGATGCAGGAGTATTTTGGATAAAGAGAGGATTTGTTACATGACAAGTTTATTGGACAAATTTTTGATGAAATTAAATATGAATACGATTTCAAATAATAGTAATTATATTGGTGAAATTTTTCACTATACTGCACTAAAAAATATAGAGCCAATTCTATTAAATTCTCAAAATAAAATTGTTTTGAGAGCAAGTCAGTTTGATTGTTTGAACGATATGTCAGAAGGTACTATAGTTGAACAATGTTATTATGAAGTGTGCAAGAACCTAAAGAATGATGGTCAGATTTCAGAAGAATTGTACAATTTGTTATCAAGTATAAGACCATCACGAAATGAAACATTTATTATTTATCAAAATGGTAAACATAAAACACATCGTGGAGAGTATACAACATATATTTTATCTTTTTCTAAAAATAATGATATTTTACCTATGTGGAATTATTATTCTAAAGGTGATATGTTTGAAGGAATTAATTTAGGTCTGAATACTGAAAAAATTTTATCAAACTTTCCACGTTCTTTTGCTGATGGAAAAGTACAAGTATCTGTAAACTCTGTTGTGTATCTTCCTGAAGAACAAAAGCAGATTATCAAAGAATTTCTTTTAGATATAATAAAAAACTACGATGAAGAATTTGATAGTTCTGTTAGAGCGACTGTTTCTATGAAATTAACGTCATGGAAAATGCTATTCAAACAGGAATGTTTTAGTCATGAACAAGAAGTTCGTATCATTGTGAATATAGCTAACAAATATAAGGATATTTTTCCAGTGAAGTATAGAACGAACTCAGGATATATTATTCCATATATTGAGCTTAAAATTAGCAAAGACACATTAAAATCAGTTACACTTGGACCTTTTCGTGGAACTGAGTCACAAATTGCTTTACAAAAAAGAACGTTATATAAAATGCTTGAGTCTAATCAGTACAACGTAGATAAAGAAAATATAAGAGAGTCTAAAGTGCCTGTAAGATATTAAAAAGGGGGCAATACTATGACCGAGGCTGAAACCAGACAAAAATATATAGATAAATCGCTTGTAAAAGTTGGTTGGAAGTTAGAAGGTAATGATGCAGATGTAAGTTTTGAGTATGAAGTGGAAAATATGGCAGGAGTTACAGGTCAGCTAGGTTATGCAGATTATGTGCTTTGGGGTAAAGATGGTTTACCCCTTGCCGTTATTGAGGCTAAACGCACAAGCAAAGACCCCAACACAGGCAGAAAACAAGCGAGTTTATATGCGGATTGTTTAGAAAAAAAGTTCGGTCGCAGACCAATGATGTTCACAAGTAATGGTTTTGACACATACTTTTGGGACGACCAGACAAGCCCACAAAGGAAAGTAAGCGGTATTTTTAGCAAAGACGATTTACAAAAGCTAATGGAACGCAGAAAACAACGTCAAAAATTATCAGATATTGTTATTGATGATAAAATAACAGATAGATATTATCAAAAAGAGGCAATTCGTAGAGCTTGTGAGCGTATAGAAAAAGGTTATAGAAAATGTCTGTTAGTTATGGCTACTGGTACGGGTAAAACAAGAACAGCATCAAGTTTAACAGATGTTTTAAGTAGGGGAAAATATATAACTAATATTTTATTTTTAGCAGATAGAACCACACTTGTTAAACAAGCAAAAGATGATTTTAAAAATTATCTGCCTGATATGTCACTATGTAATTTATGCAGTAATAAAGATGATAAAAATGCAAGAATAGTATTTTCTACCTATCCAACAATATTAAATGCAATAGATAATGGATTTTTTACACCTGCACATTTTGATTTAATTATCATTGATGAAAGCCATAGAAGTATATTCAAGAAATATCGTGCAATTTTTGAATATTTCGATGCGATTTTAGTTGGTTTAACTGCAACCCCTAAAACAGAAGTTGATAGAAATACATATGATTTTTTTGAAACAGAAAATAATGTACCAACATATGCCTATGATTATGAAACCGCAGTTTATACTGACCATGTTTTAGTGCCTTATTATAACTATAATGTGAAAACTCAGTTTTTAGAAAATGGAATAGATTATAATTCTCTATCTGCTGAAGATAAAGAGCGATATGAAGAAGATTTTGCTGATGAAGATGGAAATATGCCAGCATATATTCCATCAGCACAGTTAAATACATTCATTTTCAATCAAAAAACAATAGATATGGTTTTGCAAGACCTTATGGAAAGAGGTATAAAAGTCTGTGGTGGAGATAGATTGGGCAAAACAATCATATTTGCACAGACTAAGCACCATGCGGAAGTTATTGTTGATAGATTTAATAAACTTTATCCTGATTATCATGGTAAAAATTATGGTGATTTTGCTCAACGTGTAATATGTGATGATTCGTATGCACAAACAATAATAGATGATTTTAAACAGCGAGATAAAGAACCACATATAGCGGTGTCGGTTGATATGATGGATACAGGTATAGATGTTCCTGAATGTGTAAATCTTGTATTTTTCAAAAAAGTACGCTCAAAAGCAAAGTTTTGGCAAATGATTGGCAGAGGTACAAGACTTTGCAAAGATTTACAATGCTTAGACCAGATTGACGGTGAATATATAGGTAAAAAACGCTTTTTAATCTTTGATTATTGCGGAAATTTTGAATTTTTCGGTCAGAAAAAAGAGGGTTATGAAAGCAAAGAAACTAAACCGTTAACCGAAAATATTTTCTGTAAGCAAATTAGAATGATAATGGATTTAGCAGAAAGTGATAATTCTGATTATCAAAAATTGCGTTCTGAAATGGTTAATACTTGTTTTAATCAGATTGCAGAATTAAATCCAGAATTGATTTCAGTACAGTTAAATACAAAATATATTGAAAGATATAAAGATATAGCCGTTTTTGATAATATAACTGAAAATCAAAAGAATGAGCTTATCAAATATATTGCACCACTTGTACGCTTAAATGATACAGATGAATTTGCTAAAAGATTTGATAATTTTATGTATGGTTTAATGATTGCTATTATAGAAAAACTTCCGTATGACCAAGCTAAAAAACGATTGCAGAATAATACAAAGTTACTGAAGAAAAAATCAAATATAGCTCAGGTTAGAGAAAAACTTGATTTAATTAAGCAAATTGAAAGTGAAGAATATTGGAAATCAAAAGATATTTTGATTTTTGAGCAAACAAGAAAAGAGCTTCGAGATTTAATGCAGTTTATAATAGAAACTGATAATATCAAAATGTTAACCACTAATTTACAGGATTATGTTATTGATGAAACGGAAAATAAACCTCTTGAAAATGCATATGATTTTGAAGATTATCGCCAGAAAGTAAATCGTTATGTGCATGAGCATGGGGATATTTTGGCTATTCATAAACTGACACATAATATACCGCTTTCAAGTGCTGATTATACCGAACTGGAACGCATATTTACAAATGAACTCGGCACAAAAGAAGATTATCAGCGTGAATATGGAGATACACCATTTGGACTACTTATACGCAAGATTGCAAAACTTGACCATGAGGCAGCAATGAGTGCATTCTCTAAGTTTATCAATGATGAATCACTAAATGCAAAACAAATAGCTTTTGTAAATAAGATTATTCACCATATTGAAGAGAATGGGTATATAGAAAGCATTGCTGAACTACAAAAACCGCCATTTGATAAGCCAGTTAGCTTTATTAAACTATTTAACGCTCAAACAAGAGAATCAATATTGCAAACTATAAATAATATCAAAGATAATGCAGTAAATATTTCAGTATCATAAACAATAAAATATAACATATTGACATAAATAATATTATTACAAATAATGTGAAATATATTACTTATTTTTCTATATATTTCTATATATTCAAATTATAGTAATCTAAAAATGAATTTACTGCATTTATTGCATTTCTTGCATAAACTTTAAATTTGAATATGCACCTCTTAAAAGCTGTTTTTCTCTCTGTGCAATCACTTTATTTACAACATTTTCACATAATAATAACCGCCAGTACTAGCCTATAACTAAAACTAGCAGTTTTCTATATTTTAAAAAGCCTGCTCTTGACTAAAAGCAGGCTTATGTGTTAGTATGTAATTAGAAAAATGAGTGCCGTCTGACAGACGGTTAGCCCATCAAAGAAACGATTTTATTTAAGTGACCGCTCTTATTGGGAAGTTGGAGCGGTTACTTTGCATTTATAATGAAAATATGTAGCAAAAAAGCTACACATAATAAAATTCTAATGAATTTCATCATCATAAATATCACCTCCCTTCATGGGAGAGTGACTAACCGCCCGCCGTTTGTTTGACAGCACTCAATTTATTTTAACATAACTATACTGGATATATCAAGATTTTATCTTTCTATATCCTTATTTTTATCTCTGGTGCTTGGCTGGTTTCTATCGACATCGCTTGATAAGATATTCTTGATAAACTCCATCACAATTTTAGGTGCTTTCAAGGTTGCCTTAATAAAATCTTTAGTCTGTTCCTTTAATTTCTCATAACGATTTTTCCAAATATCAGCATCTTTTTTAGCGTTTTCAAGTTGTTGTTCTAAGTCAGATATTTTTGCTTTAGCTGTAACTCCTACCTTTGCAAGTTCTTTTAGGTTCTTAGCCTCGCTTTGGGTTAACTGAACCTTTCCGCCAAGCAGTGCCTTACTGCCCATTTTGTCAATCTCTGAAAAGTTAGCACCGATTTTATTTTGCACCTGTGTTTTTTGTTTTGCCTTGTTAAGCATATACTCTTGTTGCTTGGTCTTTTCTTCCAACTCAGACAGCCTTTCCTGTTCCTTAACAACTTTAAATTGCGTAACAGTCAGATGTTCTTCTGTGCTGCCACGTTCGCCACGTTCAACATCAGTGTATCCAGCTTTTCGCATTGCCTCAAAAAAATCATCTTGGAGAACGCTATAAGATTTTTTTAGAATTTTTTTACCCGTTGAAGTTCTCATAGGTTTTCCGTTTTCATCAAGCACTTCTTTAGATGCCCATTTCTTACTGCTGCTAACCTGCATAAGAGTTTCTTTAACTGTGCCTACTAACTCTTTATCTTTGCAACGCTTTGACCACAGCACTTGCTTTTCTACCACAGGAATATAGACAACGTGCAAGTGGTAATGATACACGTCATGTCCTAGAGCCTCAGACATTGCTCTATTGCGTTCATCAGCGTGCATAACTGCGGATAAAATATATTTTTCACCGCCTATAATTTCAACCGCTGCTTTGTAAGTGTCCTCATAAAATTTTTTTGCAAATTCATAACCGCCATGGTTGTGAAAGTAAGCCGAGTTAACATCAAATATCAGTTCACCATAATGCACTGCATCTGGCTTTAAGCCACGAGTTGAAATAGTGTTTTCCTGTTCCATCTGCTTAAACATATCTTCATAACTGCCTGTCGGGTTTTTAAAATGAACATTGTATTTTGTGCGTTCTGGAACAATATCAGGATTGCTATAACTTTCGTTTTCACGCTCATCGTGTTTTTCAGTCTTTGAGATATTAGCCGTTTTTAAATTGCGATTTCTTACAAATGTTCTGTGGATACCATCGTTTCTCGCCATAGTAACTCCTTTCTCCGATTTGACTAACTCAAAGGAAAGCACTTCTGCGAAGTGTAATAACCCACTATGACACTTTCACTTCGTGCAAAGATGTCAGTGGGCTCTACGAGGTGGAATGGGGCGTTGCCCCGTTGTCTGCGGACAACTCCCCAGCAGGGCTACCCTTTGAAAAGGGTACCCTGCACCCCTCCTAAACTTAAAATTTTTTCTTCGTTAGCCTACACAGTACAGACTTTTTAAATATCTGGATTTACAAATATTTTTATATCCGCTGGTCTGCCTGCTGATTGTCTTTCAGATTGCTCTACTCGGATATACCCGTAGCTTTCTAAAAGTTCAATTGTTGGAAAAATTTCTTCGGTCTTTTTGAAGAACTTACCTCTGCACATCTGAAAAAGCTCTGAACGCTTAATTACCTTAACATCTCTTTTCTTTAATTTTGCTATTACAAACTTTGCTTTTTGTATGCTTAGGTCTGTACCCATCATAGAATAAGCATAGCCTGAATGTGCCAAAAAATATTTTCCTATTTCAATAGCTCTGGACATTGTTTTATCAGATATCGGAACTTCATTATCTGACATATCGACCGCATGGAGCAGTCCTGCAATTCTAAGCACAGTACCAATATACTTGCTTGCCCAATCTGAAATGGACTGACCTTCCCCTGCAAGAAAACGTTCATGCTCATCAAAATAATCTGCTATAATCATTGATGCTTCATCTGAAAGTTTCAATATTTGTATTTCTGAATTGTGAATTGACATAAGTCTAAAAATCATATCCCTATAAGCTGATTTTACTTCTGGTGGAATTGCTGGTGTTCTAAACACTCTATTACCAATTCTTGATGGTGGTGATGAATATAAAAATCTTGCAATCAGTCCTCGTCCACTCATAGTTGTGTTTGACATAATTTCATCTAACACACTTGGTTGTATAGATAAAATTGCAGATAAAGCTGGGTGCATAATACTTTCAGCTTCACGAGTCATTCTGTCAACATAAATTGTATCTCCACAGTGACCTTTCAGCCAAATATCAATATTGGTTTTATTTGAATATCTACCTGCCATAATATCAAATATACCACCTTCTGTTGAAATAACAGAAAATATACCGCCATTTGCTGCCATTAAACTTGTCAATGCTTCACTTGAACAGTCATCTGCAAAAAATCTTACAGGTTTTAATTCTGGTGTTTGTTCTAATTCACCTTTTAAATATTGAAGTTCATAATCGAGGTCTTTATTTTCCTTACGTTCAAGTTGTTTTTCTATACCTGCAATTTGTCTTTCTAATGTTTCTCTTTTAAGGTTATTTGTATGAATTTCATCACTTCTGGATTTATTATACTCTTGTTCATACTCATATAAATACTCCGTCATATTTCGCATAACACTCGATTTTCTTTCACCAGGTGACGCAATTACAACAGTATATAAACTAAGTGGCTCACAATAACCCTCTGTTCCCTCTACTTTGTATTTACCTTGTAAACATACTGCTAATACACCTAAACTAATAACTGATGCCATATCTGGTGATGTTTGACTGTGTTCAGAAACAGCATTGACATAATTTTTGACCACATCTGGCAGTGCATCAACTGGAAAGAGTGGTAACTCATTCCACTGTGGTGTTAATGGAATAATTGGTATAAAACCTGTTGTTTGTTGTGTTTCTTGTTTAGGAATTTGTAATTGTCTTGGTGTATACACATCTTTGCAATTTTCAATAGCTTTTTGAATTGTAATTGCACCATAAGTTGTACCTGATTGTTTTCTATCCCATTTTTCTCGCATAAGTCCAGACTGGCGAAACAGCTTATCCATTAAAGCTGCATCTTTACTTGTCCAAAAAGCAAGCTGACTACACAATGCCATATCTGCCTCAGAGTGCGACAAATAACCAGTGGTTGAACCATTCCAAAGACTAGAAAATACAGCACCATTTC
>CALWUO010000033.1 GCA_944384745.1 uncultured Butyricicoccus sp. | reverse complement strand
AGCCACCAGTCCAATATAGAATTGAACTGATAGCTTAGTTTCTTTTTTTGTGTCTACTAACTATTGACTATTTCATATTACATATCTTTTTTTATATAAAATAACATAAATTTTTAATTATAAATTGTTTTTTGTAATACGTTTAATTGATTAATTTTTGCAAAAACGAATAACATTCCATGATGCTTTCTTTAGAATTATGCTTGTTTTGCCTTTGTCAATTTGAGTGACAGGAACAAAAACTGGATAAACATTTTCTTTTTCTGGGGTATTTTCAGCCTTTAAATCATCGTTTGTCATAACAATATGTTCTTTCATAGTATAACCATCAAAGCTTCTAATATCTAAATCAAGCTCTAAATCTTCATCTAAATTACGATTTACTGCAAAAACTGTAACTTCTTGAGCTTGTTCATTGTAAACTGCAACATTTACAATATCATTTATCATACCATGTTCACATGTCATATGCTGTGGGCTGTTTGTAAGTGGCTGTAAAACAGTGCCTCTACCATATTTAGATGCATGTAAGAATGGATAATAAATAGTCTGACGCCATGCTTTTCCGCCTACTTCGGTCATAATTGGAGCAATTACATTTACAAGTTGTGCAAGACATGCGATTTTTACACGGTCAGCATTTTTAAGAAGTGTAATCATCATAAGACCAACTAAAAGGGCATCTTCAAAATTGTAATGGTCTTCAAGTAGTGGAGGTGCTACCTGCCAAGGGTGATTTGTAGTTATATCTGCCTCTTGCTCTTTTGAATGGAACCATACATTCCATTCATCAAAGCTTAGATTTATTGTCTTTTTACTGCGTTTTTTAGCCTTTACAAAGTCACAAGTTGAAATAACAGTTTTTATAAAGTTGTCCATATCATCGGATTTTGCTAAATAATCGCTGCTATCATTATTTAAATTGCCGTAGTATTGATGTAGTGAAATATAATCCACATAATCATAGTTATATTCAAGTGTGGTCGCTTCCCATTGTGGGAAAGTTGGCATGTCCATAAATGAGCTGCCACAGGATACCAGTTCAATAGATGGGTCAATTAGTTTCATGGCTTTTGCGGTTTCTTGGGATAGTCTGCCGTATTCGTCCATAGTCTTTTTACCTAGTTGCCATTCTCCGTCCATTTCATTGCCAAGACACCACAGTTTAATATCATATGGTTCTTTTTTACCATGTTTTATACGCATATCGCTGTATTTTGTACCGCCTTTATGGTTGCAGTATTCAAGTAAATTACATGCATCTGCAATGCCTCTTGTACCAAGGTTAACAGCCATCATAGGTTTTGCACCTACTTTATCTGTCCACTTTGCAAACTCACCCAAACCAAAGGTGTTAGGCTCTAAACTTCTCCATGCAAGCTCTAAACGTGGCTTACGCTCCTCAATAGGACCTACGCTGTCCTCCCAAAAGAAATTTGAAACAAAGTTTCCACCTGGATAACGGATAACAGGCACATTAAGTTCTTTTACAAGCTCTATAACATCTGTTCTAAATCCGTTTTCATCAGCTAAAGAGTGAGCAGGTTCATATATGCCATTATATACAGCACGTCCTAAATGCTCAATAAAAGAACCATAAATTCTGTCATCAACTTTTGAAACTTTAAATGCACTATCTACAATCATTTTTGCTTTTTTCATGGTTAATAATATCCTTTCATAAGTGGTTTTTAACCTTTAACAGCACCAGCTGTCATGCCTTCAATAAAGTATTTTTGGAAACATAAGAATAATACTAAAATAGGGATAATTGAGAAGAAAGAACCAACAATCAACAAATCATAGTTATTGCCATAAGGAGTGATAAGAGTATTTAAGCCGATTGGAAGCGTATATTTTTCGCTTGAACGCAGTACAAGCAAAGGCCATAAGAAATTATTCCAGCTGTTCATACCGTTTAAAATTGCCATAGCTGCAAAAGATGGTTTCATAATTGGCATAATTAACTTAAAGAAAATGCCAAATTCTGATGCACCATCAATTCTTCCAGCCTCAATAAGCTCCTTTGGAATGCCTGTCAAATACTGTCTAAAGAAAAATATTGTTGATGCATGTGCGAGGAATGGGAGTAAAATAGCCGCATAGTTGTCTGCAAGTGACATATCATTTATCTGAACATAAAGAGGAAGCATAAGCATTTCAAATGGTACAGACATAATTATTAGCACACAAACAAACAGCAAATTTTTAAATTTAAAATCATATGCTGCAAAACCATAAGCGACAAATGCACTTATAAATAGAGTTAAAACTACCTGTACAACTGTTAAAATAACGCTGTTAAAGAACCATTTAAAGTAGTCGCCCGACTCGGTAAACAACATAACATAGTTATCTAAATTGGCGGTTGAAAAATCAAGTTTTAAATTTAAGCCATTTCTTATAAGCATACTGCCTTCTTGGAAAGTACCAACAAAAATCGCCCAAAATGGAATTAAAATAAGTATAGAAAGAAAAACAAACAATAATGTCACTAGAATTTTTAAAGGTGTCTTTTTAGTTTTTAAAGATTTCATAATTATCTATCTCCTTTCTTAAATGTTCCGCTTGCTATAAGCTGAGGAATATTTATAAGTAAAACAATCGCAAGAAGGACAATTCCAACAGCAGACGCATAACCCATATCATTTTTTTCTATACCTTGGCGGTACAAATAACCTACAATAGTTAAACCTATATTATTAGGTGAGTTATTTTGCCCTGATATAACATATAGCTTTCATTGAACATTGCAAGACCACCATATATACTTATTGTAAGCACATATACAATAGTAGGCTTTAACTGTGGAATTGTAACGTGAATAAATTTTTGCCATGTATTAGCACCATCAATAGAAGCTGCCTCATAATAATCCTCTGGTATATTTTGAAGTCCAGCTATAAAATACATAGTATTTACGCCCCACCATCTCCAACAAGCAAGAGATAAAAGAGCTGCAAAGCCTGTAAAAGATTCCTTAAGCCATTTAACTGGTTCAGCACCAAATATACTTATAAATTGGTTTGCAAGTGCGGTATCCATTTCACCAAAAATTAATCTAAAAATTGTACCTGCAACAACAACAGAAGTAAGTGCAGGAACAAACATTGCAGATTTAAAGAAATTTGTAAGTTTTGGACCTGCAAGCTTGGAATTTATAAGACAAGCAAATAACATAGGTATAGGAATAAGTAAAATAAGTGTTAAAATCATGTATTTAAAGCTATTTAACACAGCTATTTTAAAAATTCTATCTCCAAAAAGTCTTGTAAAGTTATCAAAAGCTATAAATGTACTTTGACCAGGAAGAATTTTTTGTGTGCTCATATATCCAGATTTTATAATTGGCACAAGCCAGAACACCGCAAAAGTTATAACAAAAGGCAATATAAAAATATACGGAGCGGCTTTTTTTGAATATAAAAGTTTTTTCATGCTCTTTTCCCTCCTAATAAATTTAAATTTCTTTAATCCAAACAGACATTTCTCCTGTTTTTCTATTTCCCCAATAACAATATGGAACAGCTTTTACAGTTATTTGTTCCTTTTGTGGTTTATCCGCTGAATACAAGCTATTATTTTGAGAAGGTTTAATTTTTTGTGCTGAAAGCTCTAAAACGTCACTACCACTCAATAAATCATTATCAAATTTACATTTGATTTCTTTACTTGTATCAATAAAAATAGAAGAAAGATTTTTTCCATTGTCCACTTCCTCTAAGCAATATACAATAGGACCTTTTACAACTGCAACCTTGCCTGCATCTGCTCTAACTTCAGAATTTGCGTAAATAAATGTAGCAGGTGCATCAAATTCTATTTCTATTGTATCATTTTTAAATAAACCCTCAAGTTTAGCATAAGAATTTTGAATTTTATATTGGGTTTCTTTTCCATTTAGTTTGATTTTAAAGTTCTTTGCATAGTTTGGTATACGAAATGCAAATAAAGCATTTGTTTCACTTTCACCATTTATTTGAAATTTGATTTTATTTTCCCATGGGAAATTGCCAGTAAGTTTTAATGTAAAAGGAATATTATTTATTTCTGTTTTGGTTTCATTTGCGATAAATAAATTTGTATAAATTTGATTATCTTCTTTAAAATAGATATACTGACCTAATGAAGCTAGTGTTCTTGTTATATTAGGTGGGCAACATGCAACACCAAACCATGTTTGACGAACTGGCTTTACATGCTCCTTTGAAGTTCTTTCTATGCAGTTTTCAGGCCACACCTCAAGAGGATTGACATAAAAGAAACTTTTTCCGTCCATTGCAATACCAGAAAGCAAAGTATTATATAAAGCACGTTCAACAGTGTCCATATAAAATGCATCTTTTTTAATATTAGCCATTCTTTTGCCAAACATCGCTAAACCAATGCTTGCACAGGTTTCTGAATAATTACAGTCATTAGGTAAATCATAATCAGTTGTGAAACGCTCTAAAAGACCAGAAGAACCGATACTGCCTGTTATATACATTCTTTTATTTACAATATTATTCCAAAGAGTGTCGCAAACTTCCAAAAGCTCAGTATCATTAAACTGTTCTGCAATATCTGCCATAGCACTATACATGTAAACTGCACGAACTGCATGACCTTCTGCGGTTTTCTGTTCTCTTACAGGTATATGTGACTGTGAATATTTAGTGTCATAGTTTGCAAACTCTGGGAAAATACGCTTGTATTTTTCGCCTTTTTCTTCTTTTAAGAAGTAATTTTCACCTTGACCACGAGCGTCAATAAAATATTTAGCAGTATTTAAATATTCTTTTTTGCCCGTAACCTTATAAAGCTTTACAAGTGCAAGTTCAATTTCCTGATGTCCTGGATAACCATGAATTTTACCTTGTTCGTCTCCAAATGTATCACAGATTAAATCAGCAAATCTACATACAATATCAAGAAATTTTGTTTTTCCAGTGGCTTCATAATAAGAAACTGCGGCTTCAATCATATGCCCTGCGGTGTAAAGTTCATGACCTTCCATAAGATTTGTCCAGCGTAAATCTGGTGCTTTTATGGTGAAATAAGTGTTTAAATAACCGTCAGGCTGTTGAGCTTTACCAATTAAATCAATAGTTTCATCAGCGAGCTTTTCCAGTTTTTCATCTCTCTGAAAGCTTAAAACAAAACCAACAGCTTCCAACCATTTTGCAACATCAGTGTCTTGGAAAACAGCTCCTTGAAATTCACCTTCTGCTTCACCTGCTGCAATTTTGAAATTAGATATACAATGACTGGTTTCTATTCCTTGAATTTTATCGTTTAAAATATCCCACTGATAAGGAATTATAACTTCTTTGACAAGCTTCACATATTTATTCCAGAAATCATCTGAAATAGTTATATTTTGTAAAGCAATATCTGAATTTGCGTATTTACTCATAATCCTTCTCCTTTTGATTAAACGTTTAATAAAATTATTAAAAAAAATAAAATTTTAACTTTTTAAATTTTAATATCGTTAATTGTAAATCAACTATTTACAATTATTTTATAACATATTTATGAGTAAAAATCAATTATAAGCTTTGTATAACGTTTAACTTCGTAAAAAATACATAAAATCATTTTTCAGACTTTGTGTATTTTGAAATCTATTCATTTTTTTGACTGAACAGAAAAACGCTCCATTAAATAACATTTTTCCTCAATAATTTGATTTTTTTGTATATTATCTGGGTTATCTAAAGCATCTATTATATTTTTACATGCTGTATAGCCTATTTCAAATAAAGGAAGTGCAACAGTAGTAAGCGACGGGTGATAAAACACGGCTAATTCTCTATTATCAAAACCAATTACAGAAATATCACAACCAATAGATTTATTTAGCTGCTCTAGTCTATCATATACACCACCAGCAATAATATCATTCATACAGAAAATAGCTGTAACTCCTTTATTAACCAAGTAATCTGTATTATTATAACCGCTTTCTCTGCTCCAATCGCCTTTTGCTACAAATTCAGGATTAAAGCATATACTATTATCATATAAAGCTTTTTGATATCCTTCTAATCTATCATTTGTATGAATACTATTTTCTTTGCCAGTTATTACACCGATATTTTTATGTCCATTGTCTATTAAATACTGAATTGCTATATAAGCACCATTTTTATCATCAACAACAACAGAAGGAATGAATTCATTTTTACTATAACCATAAGCAATTATTGCAGGTATCTTTAAATTATCCGAGAAACATTTTAATTTTCTTTCATGTGCAGTAACATAAATGATACCATCAACCTGTTTTGATAATAATTCATTAATCTCTTTATCTACAATTTGTTTAAAGTCCTCATTTACATAATAAGTATCACTGAATTTTTTATACATTCTCATATTTGTTAAAAGAATGTGATATCCAAATTCTTCACAGCACTTTGTTATACCGTCAATTATTTCAGGAGTACAAAAAACAGTTATATCTTCAACTATAACCCCAATAGCTTTTGATTTCTTCATTTTTAAATTTTTTGCAACATAATTAGGAGTATAATTCAATTGTTTTACTGTTTCAAGCACTTTTTTTCTTGTTTCTTCACTTGCATTAGGCTTTCCATTTAAAATATTAGAAACAGTTGCAATTGAAACATTACATTTTTTTGCTATTTCTTTAATGGTCACCATATTATCACCTATTCCGATTATGATATTTATATTATAATATATCATTTAATCAAAATCAAACGTTTAACATAAGCATTTTAAAGTTTAAAATCATAATTTTATTTATCTTAAAATACATAGTATTTTGGGAGCAGATAAATTGTCAAGTCAAAAGCGACGATTAATATAATCAGACTTCATAACTAGATTTTCACTTAAGATATTTATAGTGAATGACTTAAAATCGGTTAACCAGCTTTTTATACCCAAAAAATTTATAATAATATCATAAGTTTATAAAATTTTTAATGTGCAAACAGTTTATAGTCTGCTTGCACATTTCTTTTTTTATCAATTTACAATCATATGAAAATCATCAATCATAGATTGTAATGTTATATTTTTCATTGTTTCCTTAATGCTATCCTCTATTTTTTGATAAGGTGACTGTAATACTTTTTGAATATTTTGTGCAACAGGGCATTTTCTATCTTTACATGGGTGAATACCAATTAGTGAAGATAGTCCATCTGGTTCTAATGCATTATAAATTTGATAAAGTGTGATTTCAGATGGCTTAATACATAATTCTGCTCCACCTGTCCCACGAGCAACAGAAATAAGCCCTGCTTTTTTTAGCGAACTGATTATATTGCGAATAATAACAGGATTACACCCTGTACTTTCAGCAAGAAGATTGCTGGTTACTTTAGCTATACCTTTTGCTTCATATATGAAAATTAAACAATGTATAGCAATAGAGCATTTCATACTTATTTGCATAATATATCCTTTCAAAAAATAAATATTATTTGATGTAATTGTTGACATTACATCAAACAGGTGATAAACTACTTATATGATGTAATATTAATATTTACATCTTTTATTTTATATATCTTTTTATCAAATTTCAAGTCAAATATAAAAACATATCGGAGGGATATAATGAATCCTAAACTTTCAATACCAGTTGTAGAAACAATAAAAAACGTCAAAGTGTTAGAACATATAAAGATGAAATGCTTTCAGATAGTGATAGAAAAAAGCTCCTTGAATATATAAATGTGGTTTATAATCCATTTAATGTGCCAGTAAAAATACATATAATTGATAAAAATTTAAATGAAAATGGTGAAAAACTAGGCACATATGGAACTATTAAAGGTGCAAAAACATTTTTAGGTTTGTCTGTTCCTAATACTGATATGGCTCTTGTTGCTGCTGGCTATCAATTTGAAAACTTAATTTTATATGCTACTAATATGGGACTTGGCACTGTATGGCTTGCGGCAACTTTTAGTCGTGATGATTTTTCAAAAGCAATGCAAATTGATAAAAATGATTTATTTATTGCAATTTCGCCTGTGGGATATCCAACCGAAAAACGCAGAATTGCAGAAAACATTATGCGTACAGCTATGAAATCATCTTCACGCAAATCATGGGATAAACTTTTTTATTTTGAAAATTTTCAAAATCCTATGACTGAAGCTCTAGCTGGAGATTATGCTATCCCACTTGAAATGGTACGTACTGCACCATCGGCAACAAATTCTCAGCCTTGGCGTGTATTAAAAACAGGAAATACTTATCACTTTTATGAAACACATAAACAAAATGCTTCTAAAGAAGAATCTTTAATAAAACAAGTTGATTTAGGAATTGCTCTTTCACATTTTCATCAAACAGCACTTGAGCAAGGTTTAAACGGGAAATTTGAGAAGATATCACAAAAAAATATAGATATTCCATTAGATACATACTATATTATTTCTTGGGTTGCCGATTAAAGGAGGAAATAAAATGAAAATCTATAATATTTGTTTTAGTCCAACAGGAGGAACAAAAAAAGTTGCGGATATTATATCAAGAGGTTTTAGTGAGCAATTTGAATTTATTGACTTAACAGAAAAATCTTTTGATAATGATATTTCAATTAAATCAGATGACATTGCTATAATTTCTGTGCCATCTTATGGTGGTCGTGTGCCAGAAGTTGCAGTAAAACGCATTATGAAATTAAAAGGCAATGGAGCAAAAACGGTTTTAGTTTGTGTTTATGGCAACCGTGCATATGAAGATGCTCTTGTTGAGCTTCAAGACACTGTGGTTGACGCAGGTTTTAATGTTTTAGCTGGTATAGCTGCGATTGCAGAACATTCCATTGCACGTTGTTATGCAACGGGTAGACCAGACGAACAAGATAAAAATACACTTAACGAATTTGTTAAAAAGATTAAACAAAAACTTGATTCAAATGATATAAATAATATTCAATTAAAAGGAAACCGCCCATATAAAAAATTTAATGGTGTTTCAATGGTTCCAAAACCAACAAATAAATGTAATAAATGTGGCTTATGTGCCGAAAAATGCCCTGTTAGTGCTATTGATATAAATAATCCTAAAAATGTCGATTCAAGCAAATGCATAGCTTGCATGAGATGCGTTTCTATTTGTCCACAATCTAGCCGAAAGGTAAATAAAGTTTTATTATCTGGAGCTACTTTAGCATTAAAATCAGTTTGTTCTAAACGAAAAGAATGTGAATTGTTTGTTTAAAAAAATAACTATTCTATATGTTTGGATTTACAAATTTATACAGACAACATATAAAAATCATTATTATAAAAAATAATATTAAACAGTAAGCTGGCTTCGCTTTTTAGGTGAAGCCAGTTTTATTTTTAAATGCAATCTTTAATTGTTATAAAAATGTGTATGCTTTTCTATTCTTTGAGGCATCAAATCTGCTCAAAGGTTTTAAATTTAGTATGGTAAATACATTCTGTTTTGAGAATATTAGAAATTTTCAATGAATCTCATAAGTATGGTTGCAACTTGTGCTCTTGTAGCTTCACCTTGAGGATTGAAATTTCCATCTTCAAAACCAGTAATTAAACCATTTTGTTCAGCCCAAATAGTAGCATTAACAGCCCAACTGTTAATTTTATTTTTATCTTTAAAATTACTTGCATTACCAGAAACATATGGACTTCCACTATATCTATAAAGCATAGTTACAAGTTGCTCACGTGTTAATGTTTGAGTTATATTTAGACCATCAGATATACCCTTATCAATAGCCCAGTTTTTACCTACATCATACCAATTAGAACCAGTTGAAGTGTCAACACCATCAAAACGAGCAAGAGCAGTTAAAAGCATTGCTCTATTCATTGAAACATTAGGACTAAATATATTTTCGCCTGTACCAGATAGAATTTCACGACTTGCTGTAAAATCAATGGCATCTAAACCCCAGAAATCACTTGAAACATCATAAAATGTTTTTTGATTATCTATAACCTTTATTGTATCACCATCTGATAATTTAACCCTAATACCATTTGTAGTAGGTAGACTGTTTTTTATAATTTCTGTTTTTCCATCAGATTTTATGAGAACTGCCACAGTATTTATGCTTGGATTATTAACAGGGATTTCAACATCAATTTTATTATTTGATGGTAAATTAACTTTTACTATGTGTGTAGAATTCTGGTTTGATGTTGCATAAATAGATGGTATAGGTAATGAAACAGTGGTATTATTAGCATTTTTTATACTCTCATTTGTTAGAGTTACTTGACTTGTTGTTTTTCCATTTGTATCAACAGTGGTTTTTGAACCAGAACCATCTTTTTTTGTAATAGTTGTTACACTTGAGCCATCAGTATTTTCTATCACTTCGGTTTTATTGCCATTATTATCAGTGGTAGTTGTTGTAATTGTACCATCTTTACTAGTTTCAATAACTTCCTTTGAACCATCTTGATATTTTGTAGTTTCAGTTTTAGAACCATCAGGTTTTGTAACAGTCGTAACAGTAGAACCATCTGGGTTCGTTATAGTTTCTGTTTTATTATCTGAAGACGTGTTTCCATTAGAACCACTACTGGAAGAAGAAGAACCACTTGAAGATGAACCACCAGATGAACTTCCTCCACTAGATATTTCAGGTAATTTTATATAATACGTCAATGTTACAATAGAACTGTCATCAAGTTCAGGAGATATTGCTATTGCTTTTAAAACAGTTTTTACTGTATTTCCAGCTATGCCTGTTATATCAATAGGTGAATTATATATTCTGCCGTTTAAAGCTGATGGTTCACTTCCATCAAGTGTATAATAAATTGTTGCATTAGGTGTATCAGAACTTAATGTAACTTTTAAATTTTTTTCATATTCACCTTGAGCAGGTTGTGCAATAGGTGCAAAAGTTTTATTTACTTGAGCAGCACTTACAGTTATATTTATTTTTACAATCAAAGGAATATTATTTGAATATACATTGTCTGGAAGTGTAACATGTCCTTTTAAAATAAAAGTTTGCTCTGTTTTTAGTTCGGGTTGATAACTTGTATTGTCTGTTGGCTCATATATCCAAGAAACATCTGCTTTATTTATATTTACATCATCAGTTATAATATAAACTTGATTTGGAAGATTTATATTATTTAACTCTGTACCATTTGGAACTGTAATATCATCAGGCTGTTTAATAGATTGTAAACTGATATCTTTTTGTTGTGTAGGTGGAAATTCAAAACTAACAGACATTGTATTATCAGAAGTTAGATTTGTTTCAGAAAGCTGACCATTTATAGTTACTTTAGTTGTATCAGAAAAAGTGCATTCATCTTCAGCAGTTAAAGTAAAAGAAACTGTATATACTGTTACATTATTTGCAATTACATCATCAGGTGACCAAGAAACATTTGATACAGAAACTTTGCTTGTTTCAATACCTATATCAGTGTCAAGAGATTTTCCCCCAGTTGGTTCATCAAGACCAATAATTGAAACTTCTGTTATATCTGTTATAGCAGGAAAAGTATAGTGTACAGAAAGAGTTCCATCTGAATTTAAACTTGTTTCAGCAGTTTCACCGTTTATAAGAACAGTAGATAAATCTGAAAAAGAATAACCATCAGCAGCAGTTAATTTAATGACAGCAGTATATTCTTTACCATAATTAGCAGTCACATCTCCATTTGTTTCCCAACTTATGCTTGACGCAAAAACATTGCTTGTTTCAACTATTACGTCACTATCAAAGGATTGTCCTATAATAGGTTTATTAAGACCAGATATTGAAATTGAATTTATTGGCTGAGTTCCCTCAGATATGCCTGAAACCTCTACAATATATGGAACTACATAATCAAAAACTTTAGCTTCAAAACGATAACTTCCATTTTCAAGTGGGTCACTAGGGTCGATATTGTTTCCACCATTAGGTGATTGTTTTAACTGCCAGTTTATTGTATATTCATCACTAGGAATATCTTTCAATGAACCTGTTTCATCATAATATTGAGGTATTATTGAAGGTTTAAAGTAAGAGTTTAGCAAATTCTGTACAGTATCATTATCTGTTGCAGTAAATTGACCATTTTGAGGTTGTTTTGGTTCTGCTGCAAGGTATGCAGTTAAAAGTCTATTACTTTCAACATGTCTCGTATTTTGAGAAAATCTTGGTTCTTTTCCAGATACAACACTACCAGAAAGCGAAGGCATACTAGAAGAAAGCTTTACATTTGGTCCTAATGTAAGAGAACCATTATTTGTTATGATATTGGAGCTAGTACTATTTAAATTTATAGCTGTAAAACTTCCTGAATTTATAATAGAAACTGAATTATTAGAATTTATATTAAATACAGGTGCTATAGAGCTATTTATAGCAACAGGACTTGATGAAAGCGTAAACTGACCATTTAAATCAATAGTTATATCTTTGTTTATTGTAACAGTTTTATCAAGCGAAATTGCATTTTGAAGTATCAATGTATCTCCAGAATTTGCATTATTTACAGCAGCTTCAAGTGTATCATATCCACTTGTATTACCATCTTTATCTATTACTAATACATTTCCGCTAGCATTTGGATTACGAGCCTCTTGTGTTAGTTCAGGATAAGTAAATCTCCAAGTAGTATATGCAGGAGATTTTGTCTCAGATGAATCATGATTTTGCTTGAACATTTCGTAATTAGCAAAACCTTTTTCTGTTATTGTGTTTTGTCCCACAAGAAAATAATTTTGTCTTGCTGGCAAAGTTGAAAGTCTTGGGTCGTCCCAAGTTGGGTCAATAGCATACCATTCATTATCAATATGTACATAGTTCCATGCATGTTGTTCACCAGATGGACGATTACTGGTGTTATATGCCCAACCTTCTATATATGCATTTTCTATACCAAATGCATCTAATAATACTTTCATTGCAGTTGCATAACCATAACAAACAGGGTCATCATCAGTTGTACTAACATCATTATCGCTAAGTAAACCACTTGCTGCACAACGTGAAAAATTAGTTGCACCTAAACCACTTGCATTATAAACATTATTTTTTGCAATCCAGTTGTTTATATATTTTAATTTAGAAATATCATCATTTGCTGTACTTGGTAATTCTTCTTTTATTTCTTTAACTTTTGCATTTAGTCTATCTATATAAGATTGCAAATTTTCTGTTGTAAACCCTTCGTAAAAGAAAGATTTATTTGTATCTTTACATACTAAAGAGTAAATGTCGTTTTTTTCTGTATCTTTTCCAGCCTCTGCCCATGCAAGATTAGATGAATCTATCCAGAAAAATTCAGGGTGGTCACGAAATACAGCAAAAATTGGTTTTCCTGATATGCTATAACCGTCTGGTACTGTCACTTTTACACCACTAGGGTTTTTATCATCTTTTTTTAATTCATCAATTTGAGAAATGATAGACTTATATATATTTTGCTCTTGAACAGATAACTGTTTATATAAATATTCTCCTACATCTGCTTCGATATTATTAGTTATATCAATAGAGCTATAGTCTTGATATTGCTGATTTATAGCATAAGCAGGAATACTGTTTCCACATAATACACTTCCTGCTAAAATTATACTATATATACTTTTTCTGATGTTAAAACCGTTCATAAAGACCCCTTTCAACTAAAAATAAATAAACAAGTATAATATTTTCCTTATATATCGGTAATATTTCAAAATACATTATAATAGACTATAATATTTTTCATATAAATTTTATTAAAAATATGTTAAACCAATTTATGCTAAACAAAAAACAATCTTTATAACCATAAATTTTTTGAGCTTTATTTAATTTGTGCTTGCACAAATCTAAAAAACTTAAAAGATAAAGATAAGATAAAGTGGGTAAAGATACATATAATATATATAAATATATATAATATATAGAGGCTAAAAATTAAAATTTAAAAAAAGCAATTTTTCAAATTTTTTTCTTTAAATAAATCCTTAAATTAAGAGAAAATTCGCATAATCGTAATTTTTTAAAGCAAATCATTTTTTAGCTAAAGGTAGAAGTTTTACTATGCAAAGGTAGAAGTTTTACTATGCAAAGGTAGAAGTTTTACTATGCAAAGGTAGAAGTTTTACTATGCCACCCATTTTTTGTAAATTAAATTATTGAGTGTAATAATTTTTATAGGTAGAAGTTTTACTATGATACCACATATTAAGGTAGCAGTTTTACTATGTATTTTACATTTCTAAAGGTAGGAGTTTTACTATGTATTTTTAGTAAGTATTTGTAATATTCATATTATAAAATAATACTTAATTAGAAAATAAAACCAATATAGAAATAGATAAATAAGATGTTATTAAAAGTTGTAGATTCTAAAGGTAGAAGTTTTACTATGATAATGTAAAAAAATGTAAAATAAATGACACATCTTTAAATATTAGATGTGTCACAACCTATAATATTTTCTGGTATAATTTTATTATCTGAAAAGAATATATTTATTTTATAAAATCGAACTCTACCCTTTGACTCTATATTATAATTTTCAATAAAACCTTTTTCTATCCAATAATCAAGTATGCTAATTATAGATTCTCTAATTTTTATATATAAAAATTTTGTATTTTTATTAGCATATTCATCATTAAAAAGCTCATAAATAGATTCATACATAATACATTGTGGTAACAGTGGATTTAGTTTTAACATATTTATTTTTTGTATTAAAAATGTTTGAACAGTTAGCAATGTTTTATTTTTTTGTGTTGGTGTATCTAATAATTCAGATTTTATGCTTGATATTTGATTTCTAAGCCTAGCATATTGTAATAATATAGGTTCAGCAGTAAAAGTAATAACTGATGTTTCAGTTCCATTTAAAACTGTGTCTAATTTTCTAAATTCTAAAAATCTACTTTGTAAAATTGCTTTACCAGATTTGAATTTGTTTTTAATTTGTGAAAAATGACTTACTTCTTCACTTAAATCTATACATACTTTAATTTTTTCTAATTTATTTATGGTTTCATCAATTTCATTTAGCATATTTTCACTTGGATGATATGTACTTTTTTTACCCATCATATTTCTAGCAATCATTGCAAGTGATATGGCATTATTACCAACTGCAAGAAGTGAACAAATTGAATCAAAAACACATTTATCAAAGTAACTAAATCTGTAATTTATAGATACATTTTGTGATACTTTAGTTATCTCATCTGGGTCAAGAGTTACTACTATTCTGGTAGTTACAGTGTCTTTACTGCCTTTTTTCTCCATTTTGAGTAACTGCTCACCTTTATTTATAATATCTTTATCAAGTAATGTATTTGATATCTTATCTCTTGTTAGAAGATTGGTTTTAGCAGTTACAGTAATATTTGTTACTGGTATTTCATATTCAGCTATATCTATAGCATCAATAACACCCATGTTATTAAGGCTATTGAATAATCTTACATCTGAATAAAAATATTCTTCTTTGTCTTTTATACTCATAGGTATCCTTTCTAAAATTTTATAACTTTCCTAATTGGGAAAGTTTAATAGATATTTTTATACATAGTGTTATTTTTCCAATATTTATCTAAAGTATTGTTTAATCATTATAATACTCTAAATTTATTTCAGTAATTAACTATTGTAATAGATTTCATAAAAAAAGATACTTTAAAGATTAAAACAACACCGAAATCAGTATAACATATCTAAATTATAAATTAAATATATGATTTGAAAAACATAATATTTTTTGAAATCAATAAAAAAGCTTTGTTTCAAATAATAAACAACTATTTTCTATTTATTGCACATTTCATTGCAATTATTATTACTATTTATACGGTTGGATACTCAGATTTAAGCTTTTTATATCTTTTGCAATTTCTAAAATCATATCTTCAGATTGAGGTAAATAATTAAACCAATCAAAAACGCCATGATGTATTCCGCCATAACGTATGTGACGATTTTCAACATTAGCTTTAGTTAAAATACGGCTGTATTCCTCACAGACACAGGTTAAAAAATCATATTCAGCTGTTATAATAAGTGTTTTAGGTAAGTTTTTAGCATCAGCATATATTGGGCTTATATAAGGGTTATAAATATCATCATTTTCATTTAGATACCAGTTTTTTAGTAAATCAGACATTTGCCCAACACCTTTTATATTTTGCTCGATAATTTCATCATTATATGGGTTATTATATGCATCTTTTGACCAAAAAATAGGATTTTGTACACTTTCAGCTTTACACAGTGATGGATAAATTAGTGCTTGATAAGCTATATTATGTTTATTTTCATCTCTATCACGAATTGAGCATACTAGGGCTAAATTACCACCAGCAGAATCACCAGCAACACATATTTTTTTAGGGTTAATTTTGAGTTTGTAAGCGTTATTTGCTACCCAATTTACAACACTATAACATGCATCAACTGCACATGGAAAGCGATTTTCAGGGCAAAGAGGATAATCAACAGCTATAACAACTGAATTTGATATATAAGCCAAATATTTGCATTGATTTTCAATAGTTTTAACAGAACCTGCAAAAAAACCTCCGCCATGTATAAAAATCATACAAGCTCTATCTGTATTGTCTGATAGAAGTTCATATTTATAAAAACCGACATTACCATTTTTATATGGTATTTTTTTATATGAAGTTTGTACACCAACTGATTTATCTGTGCTTATCCAACCGAAATTTTCTCTTAATCTATCAAGTTCAGAAGTATAGTTTTCAGTGCCTAATAAATGTATTTCATTTGCTAAAAATTCATGGTGTAATTTATCTTTATTAAACTTAAAATCATCTCTTGTAATAGATGAAGCATATATACATCTTGGGTCACGCATACCTTCTTTTCGGTCATAACAATTTCTTATTTCCATTGAAAAACCTGATTTATTGATAGTTTTTGCATTTTCACTAAGACTTTTTAAAAGTAAGTTGTAATTTTCCATTTAACAAAACCTCTTTCAATATTTGTTATTTAAAGAATAAATGTTTTCTTTTTATAAATCAATAGAATATCTATGACTGAGCAAAACGAAAAAAGTGCACAAAAATAAGACATTGACCAGTGAATGGTGTAAAATGTTCTTGAAAGCAAAACAAATCAAACCAAAAGGGAATGTCTTATGTCAAGAATTATATATTATTCATAAATTATTTACAGGCAGTTAAAATTATGCTTAAATCTTTCACATATTACCATAAAACATATATTATCAATACTAATTTCGATGTTTATAACGGAATATAGTGGTAAAACCATAGATTTTGCTAAATTTAGTGAAAATCATAGAACTAGCATTGCTCATTTTTTAAATAATTGTAAGTAGAATGATACCAAATTATCCGAAATTTTAAAATCACAAGTAATTAAAGTGATTTATGATGAGGCTAAACGTTCAGGAATGCCTATATTTTGTATTGTAGATGACACGATTGCATGTGTAAAACAAAGCCTTCGCCACAGGCTTTAAATCCAATAGAAAATGCAGCGTTTCATTATTCACATCTCAAAAATAGGCAAGATTATGGACGTCAATCTATTTCTGTGTTGCTATCATGCAATGGAATCATTTTAAATTATACAGTACTTTTATATGATAAATCCAAATCAAAAATCCAGATGATATGCGATTTAGCAAATGAATTACCTATTGAACCTACCCATTCATATCTACTATGTGATTGTTGGTATACATCTTCCGATGTTATGAATTCATTTGTAAAAAAAGATTTCATACTATTGGAGGAGTAAAAAGCAACGTATTATTTATTCTTTGGGCATTCGCCAGAATATTAAACAGTTTGCTATCTTGTCGCAAAAAACAGATATTGCTGTCCGCCTTGTCACCGTGGGCAATCGTCAGTATTATGTTTATCGCTATGAGGGTAAACTGAATAGGCAGGATAATGCAGTAGTTCTTATTATTACTTATCCAAAGGATAAATTCCATGATACAAAGGCTCTTAGGGCTTTTGTATGCACAAATTCAGCTCTTACTACAGAAGAAATACTTAAATTTTACTGCAATAGTTGGCAAATTGAAGTATATTTTAGAAACTGTAAGACTAAACTTGCTTTTGATAAATGCCAAATTCGTTCAGCACAAGGTGTTCGCAGATTTTGGCTTATTACTTCTTTAGCATATTATATTTGCTGTATGAATACATGGCAATTTGTTCCTTTTGATGAAGGATACCATAATCTCCAATCGCAAATACAGCGGCAATATATTACTTTTATTTACACTTGTGGGGTAAAACATCTTCCTTTAGATGATTTGCTTTCTTTTGCTGCTTGATTTTTGTGCAATATTTCAAATTTGCTCATTTATAGTTACTAAGAATAAAAACCATCTCTTACATAACTTGACTGCTTTTTTTAGCAGTCTTTTTTATTGAAAAATATATTTTTCCAGATTTTGTTTTAAATCTTTTCTTGCAATAGGCGAGATTTGGGTACTACGCACGCCTGTCCACGGACTCATCACCTTGTTTTTCAATATTAAAAATTCTAAAGATTATCGTTTTTTTATTTTTTAAAGGATTTAAAAGCTTAAAAAATTTTTCACAAAAATCAGCCGTAAGTACTGTAAGTATACTGTAAGTACTGTAGACAGCACAGCCTACCTTATTTACAAGGGCAGTCATGTTGCCTATAATACTTGCTAATAAAATTTATCGAAAACCTTGTTTAATCTTGTAAGAAAAAATAACTATTCATAATTTTTAAATTGAACAGAAAAATAAATTATCCCATATAGGTTGAATAAAAAAGGAGTTTATCAGTATGACACAAGAAATAGCTAGACAAATTGTTTATGAACGTTTTAAACAAAGTTTACAGCCAGACAAAAGTGGTAAAGGCTATATATGTCCTGTATGTAAGAAAGCAGAACAGGTAAACACGGAACAGGAATAAGCGAAAACCAAAAAAATCCAGATCACTTTACTTGTTGGGGTAATAGCTGTTTAAAAAATGTTGATGCTTTTGATATGATAGCCATACAAAAAGGATTGAAGAAAGCAAGCTATGAAGCAATGAAAGAAACCTTTAGTCTATATGGAATTGATATTACCTCGTTAGAAGGTTATAAAACGCCTGAAAAAGACTTTAACAGTCGTGATAATATATAATACTTACTACCTCAAAAGAAAAAAGTTCTTATAAAAGCTTTAAAACGATGAGTGTGAAAGGGATAAAATAATTACTACTTCTTATAAGGTTGATGATACTTTTTTAAAAAGCTTAGAAATGGCTCAGAATATAGATTATAGTCAATAAAGTGGACAAGTAAAATTAATTAAAGAATAGAGATTCCATCTGGTTGGGAGAAAGTCCATTGTTATTGGAATGAGGTCTAATAGAATTGTAAAAACCATCAATGTATTTGACTAAACTAAGTTTGAGCTGGTCAATGGATGAGAAAGAACGACGATTTAACTCTTCTTTTTTAAGATATTTGAAGAAACATTCCATAACAGCATTATCATAAGGGTGAGCTTTGGCTGAAAAAGATTGAATAATATTAAGAGAATCAAGCAGTTTTCTAAAATTATGAAAAGTAAACTGAACTCCTCTGTCAGTATGAAATAAAATACCATTAGAAGCTTTCCTAGCTTTAACAGCAGATTGTAAGGTTTTAATAGCTAAATTTGTATCAATATGATTAGAAATGCTATAAGTAATAACTTTTCTGGCATATAAATCGAGAATGGCACAAATATAACAAAAACGTTGACCAATTTTAACATAAGTAAAATCACAAACCCAGACTTGATTTGGAGCAGGAACATTAAAATTTTGAGCTAATTTATTTTCAAGAGTTAGGTTTTAGGTATTCTTATGTTTAAATTTAGGGGGTTTTACAGTACTCATTTTAGGAAGATTCATTTGCTTCATCAGACGATACACTCAACCAGTGCTAATGAATAAGCAATATTCATTTTGAAGGCAGATTTTAATTTTATTTACGCCTAAACGTTTGTCTGTTTTGGCATAGAGTTCAAGAATTTTTTGTCTAATGATTAAATTTTCCTGTTCTCTATTTGAAGGTTTATGATTTATATACTTGTAGTAAGTACTGCGATTTACATTCAAAACATGACAAAGAATAGATATTTTATGTTGCTTAGATAGAATTTCTATCGCTTTTAATCTCTGCCTGAGTGTGGCGTGAATATTGCAATCGCTTTTTTTAATATAAGATTTTCCTCCTCAAGTTCTGCATTACGCTTTTGAAGTGCTTTTATTTGCTGAGCTGTTAAAACTGTATCATCGTC
>CALWUO010000032.1 GCA_944384745.1 uncultured Butyricicoccus sp. | reverse complement strand
ATCGCTAAAATTAAACATCTCATATTTTAATCTTCTAAAATTATTCTTTATTTTAAATAGCACAACAAGTTAATTTAACCATTTCAAATCGTTTATAACGCCATTTTGAGTGCTCACAGTTTGACCAGTGCTATTTTTTGCGGTTATTGACAATTTGGCATTTTGGTCTGACATACGGTTATCAATGGTTGTTGTTACATCTCTGCCTAAATCATCATCTATATTTGAGCCAACAAACACAATTTTATCATTCATGATAAACCATGATTTATTGCCATTTGCATTTTTATATGCTACAAAATCATCAGGTAATATGCCATTTTGTTTTGCAACATAACCGTTATCATCGCCTAATTGCATACCTGCCATGCTTACGCCATAATCTTTTAATGTTACACTGCCTGAAAATTCATTTGTTCCAACAGGGAAATATACATAATCATTTTGTTCTGTGCTACCTGAAGGGAATACAGGATAGAATTGACTGCCGTTATAAAGCTCCATAATTGTTTTTCTTTGTTCATTTGGCACGGTAGTACCTGCTAAACGATAAGGATTTACAGTGGTAAAATAGTTTATACCATACTGTTTAGTCTGGTCAACACCAGATAAATATAAATAGTATGCTCCATCACCTTGAAACCAAGGTTTTAAGTTTTCTCCACTCATATACTCATATTTTGCAATACGGTTTGAGCTTCTGGAAAGGGCAAATGTAAAATCATCATTTAACTGTAAATTTCTATCCATAGCATTAAATGCAACCGCACCTTGTTTAACATAATTTACAGGTTTAATAGTGTTATCATTGATAATTTGGGTATAAGGTTCAATAGCTGGTAAATTTAAACCACTTTCATTAAACTCAACAGGCATAGAATCAATTACATATTTGATTTGCTGTTTCATTTTAAGGCTATTTGAGTCTGATAAAAATGTAGTTAAAAGAGTCATAGCTTCTATAACACCAACTGCATCAGAATAACCAGTATTACTTCTTGAAACTGCTCTGCCTTTTACCACTTCAGACATATAACCATCATGTATGAGTGGTAAGAAACTATTATAAATCCAATTTTCAATAGTTGAAACCTTGTCAGCAGGTTGCCAAGGTGTGCCGTTTAACATATAAAGTGAAGATACTGCTTTTTGTAAAAGTAATTTTCCATAAGAACCAGTATAAGCCACTCTATGATGTTGAATAAAAGAGCCGTCAGCATAAACACCATCAGTATTATTATTTACAATGTGATATGGGTCTATTGTATCAAAAACTGTCATCATATCGCTAACAGCTTTTTCAATTCGCTTTGAGTCTTCAGTTAAAGCACCTTGAATAATACGATTTGCAGTGATATCAATTAAGTTAGTTCCTGTATGTGTGGAGGCGGTTAAATCCACATCACCATTTTTACCAGTGCGAAGTTGGCTATCAAATGCAGAAACATAAAGTTTTATTAGTTCAGGATTATTGTTTTGCACTTCAGATTGTAACATTGCAAGAACAGATGTTATTTTTGTAGGAACACCAATTTCCCAGTTCCACCAGTTACCAAATAATCTTCCTGTTTCAGGGTCTGAATAATCGTTATGAGCAGTATAAACTTTATAAAAAGCGTTTAAACAATCCAAAATAGTTTGTTTTGTTTGCTCATCTTGATAATATTTAGTGCCAAATGTTGAATAAGCTAAAGCGATATCATATATATATTGCGATGTTTTATAATAAGCATCTGAATTTAATGCATCAATAGTTTTTTCATCGCTCATATCATAGCCATCAACATTAAATAAAACATAAGGATTATCAATACCTTGATATGTAGACAAAGCTGTTTGTGCATTTTTCTCAATAGAACTGATTTTAGATTTAACAATACTGTTATTATTGATTTACTCATTACCACATAGGTATTGACAATGATTTTTTATTAGTAAACCGGTGTAATTTTGAACATTTTCAGCGGCTAAGCTAGGTATAGAATTATAGTTTGCAAGTGCAGGAGCAACTGCACCATTTAAAATCATAGATGATAATAGTAATCCTGATACAAATTTCTTCATTTTTACACAACAACCTTTCATTTTTCACTGGTTATAGATAAATGATAATTGCATATAATCAATTTGTCAACACTTTTTAGGTTTTTAAACGCTGTTTTATTAAAAGTAAACAGATTTACTTATAATTTTTTAGCATAAATAATAAAAAAAGCAGCCACTGGAAAGTGACTGCATAAAGTTATATTTGCAAGAAAAGCGATTAATCAGCTTTAATTGACTCAACAATAGCATCAGCAAGCATATCAAGTTCTGTTGCTTTATCTTCTCTTAATGATGATGCAAGTGACAAACGCTCGTTTAATACATTCATATTTTTCATCTGTTCATCTATGAATTTTTGCATTAAATCGCCTGATTTACAAGCCCATGAACCATTTTCAATGATTGCAAATGTACGGTTTTGCAGATTTAATGCTTTCATATCCTCTAAATAATTTTTCATAACAGGGTAAATTCCTAGGTTATATGTAACAGAGGCTAAAACAATATGGCTGTATTTAAAGCTTTCAGAAATCAGATAAGAAACATGTGTATTTGATACATCATAAACTGATACATCAGTTATGCCACGTTCACAAAGTTTTGCAGCAAGTGCTTGTGCCGCAGCTTCTGTATTGCCATACATAGATGCATAAGCAATCATAACGCCTTTAACTTCTGGTTCATAGCGACTCCATTTATCATATTTATCAATAAAATAGCCTAAATCTTTACGCCATACTGGACCATGCAGAGGACAGATAAATTTAATTTTATCAAGTATACCACTAGCTTTCTTTAGTAAAAGCTGAATATGTGGACCATATTTTCCAACGATATTTGTTAAATATCTTCTAGCTTCATCAAGCCAATCTCTATCAAAGTTAACTTCGTCAGCAAATAATTTACCATCTAAAGCGATAAAAGAACCAAATGCGTCCGCTGAGAATAAAACACCATTTGTAGTATCAAATGTCACCATTGCTTCAGGCCAATGAACCATTGGTGCAGCGACAAAAGTAACATTATGTTCACCAAATGAATAGTTATCACTCTCTTTGACTTCAATACATTCATGGTCATCAATGTCAAAGCCAAATTGGTGCATAAGCATAAAAGCTTTCTCAGTTGAAATAACCTTTACTTTTGGATAACGGATTAAAATTTCCTCAATAGATGCACCGTGGTCTGGTTCCATATGATTTATTACAAGATAGTCAAGGTCTTTTCCTTTTAAAAGATATTCAATATTTTCTAAAAGTTGTCTGCAAGCTGACCAATCAACTGTATCAAAAAGCACTGATTTCTTATCTAATAATAGATAAGCGTTATAACTTACGCCCTTTGGGATAGGGTGTATATTTTCAAAAAGTGTTAATCTATGGTCATTTGCACCAACCCAATATAAATTATCAGTAACTGCTCTTACGCAATGCATAAATAAACCTCCTTTTTATTCCTCAATAAACTGTTCTTTAGCTTCTGCACATTCTGGACAAACCCAATCTTCAGGCAATTTTTCAAATAGTGTGCCTGCTGGGATTTCGGCATCTGGGTCACCAAGTTCTGGTATATATTCATATCCACAACCGCTACAAACATATCTTTTACCAATTGGAGCTGGTTTTGGCAGTTTTGGACGCTTCATTTTTACCATAGGTGGTGCAGGCTTTTTGTCACCTGTGTCAAGAGCTTCTGCAAGCAGTGGTAAAATCTCGTTTATATCTCCTACAATACCATAATCGCAGTTTTTAAATATAGGAGCACCAGCATTTTTATTTATAGCGACAATAGTCGATGCGTCTTTTATACCCTTTAAGTGCTGAACTGCACCAGATATACCACAAGCAATATAAAGATTACCAGTGAATTTCTGACCAGACATACCCACATAACGGTTTAGAGGAACATATTTTAAGGTTTCTGCAACTGGTCTTGAAGAACCTATTGCTGCACCTGCGGCTTTTGCGAGTTTTTCAATAAGTTTCATATTTTTCTTATCGCCTATACCCTTACCAGCCGAAACAACTCTTTCTGCTTGTACAATAGGTGTATCTATGTCAATACCTACTGTAAAATCATAACCATCTTTCTTTAGATGCTCAACAAGTTCACAAACTTTTTCCTTTGCAGTTCCATCACGTAAAATCAAGTTTTTACGTACTCCAGTAATTGGAGCTGGTTTTTTAGGTTTGCTTGAAGAACCGCCCTCACTCTTTGGAGGCTTGCCAAGCAGATGTGAAGCGATTACAACACGTTGAATTTCGTTTGTACCCTCATAAATAGTTGTAATTTTTGCATCTCTATATGCTCTTTCAACTTCCATACCTTTCATAAAGCCTGAACCGCCAAAAATTTGAAGAGCGTCATTTGTAACCTCAAGAGCAATATCTGATGCATACATTTTTGCCATTGCGGATTCCATACCATAAGGCACATGAGCTTCTTTCATTTCAGCTGCGGAATAGATAAGCATTCTAGCACAGCGTAATTTAGTTGCCATATCAGCAAGTTTAAATGAAATGGACTGTTGAAAACCGATAGGCTTTCCAAACTGAATTCTTTCTTTGGCATATTCAAGAGCGTTTTCATAAGCACCTTGAGCAATACCTAAAGCTTGAGATGCAATTCCGATACGACCACCATCAAGAGTAGACATTGCAATTTTGAAGCCCTCACCCTCTTTGCCTAATAAATTTTCTTTTGGAACTTCCACATTATCGAAAATCAGTTCAGCGGTAGAAGATGAACGTATACCCATTTTGTCATAATGGTCACCAAAATAAAAGCCTTTCCAGCCTTTTTCAACAATAAAAGCACTAATGCCTTTTGTGCCAATATCAGGGGTTGTAACTGCAAAAACTACATATGTATCAGCTTTTGGTGCGTTAGTTATAAAGATTTTACCACCATTTAAAACATAATGGTCACCTTTTAAAACAGCGGTTGTTTCTGTTCCACCTGCATCAGAACCAGCATTAGGCTCAGTCAGACCAAAAGCACCTATTTTCTCACCTTTTGCCAGTGGCACAAGATATTTTTTCTTTTGTTCTTCTGTACCGTATGCAAAAATAGGCCATGAGCCAAGTGACACATGTGCAGATAAAATAACGCCTGTGCCTCCATCAACTCTTGAAAGTTCTTCAACTGCTATGGCATAACTTAAAACATCAAGTCCAGCTCCACCATATTCTTTAGGATATGGAATACCCATAAAACCTAATTTACCTAATTTTTTAATGGCATCGTCTGGAAATTCATTTTCTTTATCTAATTGAAATGCTATTGGTTTAACTTCTTCTTCTGCAAAAGCACGGATTTTGGCTCTTAACTCCTCATGAGAAGCTGTGGTTTGAAACAACATATATTTAACCTCCTTGTCTTGCAAATAATATACTAAAATACTATACATTTCTTTTAAAAAAAAGAAACCCACTAAATTAGTAATTATCAACAATCTTTTTACGCTTCAATTATAGTAATATTTATAGAAACTGTCAAGTAATAAATATAAATTTTTGTTAATTTGTAACAACGCACTAATAATAACTATTTATTTTGACATTTTATATAATTTTTAATTTTTTAATTGTAAAAAGAAAATACAAATAAATGCTTTTTGTATAGTCTTTTAAACGTCTACACTTTTGTTATATTATTTTATAGTATTTTAAACAATAAAATTCAAATTTAAATAAACATATGATAAAATATAAATACGCTAACAAATAACAATATAAAAAGAAAAGAGGTTTTAATAATGAAATTATCTGAACAATGGATTATCTCACAAGCCCCTAATGCATCAGCCGTACAAAATGGAAAAAAGCTTTCACAAAAAGGAAGTTTCAATCACTGAAACCAATAAAAAAAACTCCTAAGAAAACAAATAATGCCGTAAAAGCTAAAAAACAAAAAATAGCTTGATGGGTTAGACAAAGCCGAACAGCTTATAATAGATTTACTTTTCATAGTATCTATGCATTATTAGGAATACCTGCAAAAAATATACCAAATATTAACAAAATATTTATCAAGTTATTATTTAACAGGTGTACAAACCGCTTTTTTACATTTATCAAATGATATAGAAAAACTAAATAAAAATCAAGACTACCAAGCAATTGAATTAAGAAATTCTTTTATTTGAAAGGCAACAAGCAGCTCAAAACAAACTTTTGAATCATCTAATTTATAGCCTAGTTTATTACGTAATAAATAAAGTCGATAACTGATTGTGTTTCTATGAAAAAAAGAGTCAGCAGCTATTTCTTGTATACTGCCCTTGTGTATCAAATATAGATACAATGTTTGCAAAAAATCGCTTTTATGTTGTTTATCATATTTTATGACTGCACCTAACTGTTCATTGACATAGTTTTTTAAAAATTCTCTATTTTTAATCTCTAACAATAAACGGAAAAAACCCATATTATCATAACAACCTATTGATATATTAAGGCTTTTATACCAGCTTAAAGCTGATTGTGCCTGTTCTAAACCTTTTGAAAGCATATTTAAAGATTTTATTTGTCCACTTATACCTGAAAAAATATTGCAGTTTGAAAGACGAGTTTTTATTAAATCTTGTAGTTTTTTTATTATTTGCTGTACATCATTTAACTGATATGAATAAAAAAGTAAAATAAATGATTGATTTTTTTCAAGCATAAATACAGAATATTCAAATAAAAAAGATTGTATTAAATCTTTGATTATCAGATTAATCTGTGAGCTTGATTGTAGTTGTGCAATATAATATAAACCTTCTTGTGAAAATCCATAGTCTGTAAGTAAATCAATAGCTTTGCTTGACTCAGTTTCATTATTAAGCAGAGTTAAAAATGCTTCACAAATGGCTTCATTTTGCCTAGTATCAGTAAAAATACGGTCGCAATAATCACGGGTTATATCATATATATGTATATGCCAAGGCATTAAAAACAATGGAAAATTATTTTCATTGCAAAAATCTAACACTTCTTTAGAAATTTGATTTCTATTTAAATATGGACCTTCATTTATTATTAAACCGCAAGCATTTTGTTTTATTATTCTATGTAACATATGCATAAGCCAGTCTGAACTTCCACCGCTTATAACGCCAGTAGTAATGATAAGTTCTCCACCATGCAGAAAATCAGAAGTTGTGTAGTCCTCAGAAACATATACCCAACGCATACAATTTTTTAATCCGCCTTCACCTGCGATAAGCTGTAATTTAAATTTTTGTTTAGTTTGGTTATAGATATTATGTAAAATCAGTGCCATATATTTATTTACCCCTTTCTTGACAGATTATAACATGATTGTATCATGTACACAATTTGACTTGGTTATGCATTAAGCACAATGAGTATATATTTTATTGTGATATGGGCATATTGTATTTATTAAATAATAGATTTATACTTCAAATAGAAGTTAAAACACAGCGTACGGCTGATGTTCAGATTAAAGTGTTTATGCAAAGACGCATTTTATCAGAATATCTGTCGTTTTTTTTATGTGATTGGAGGTTTTTTATATGTTAAAAGAGGCATTACCTGAAATAATTACTTCAACATTGCCAGGACCAAAAGCACAAGCCATTATTGATAGACGTCACAAATCTATTCCTAATGCAATAGGCTGTATGTATCCAGTTGTGATAGAGCGTGGTGAGGGTGCTATGATAGAAGATGTTGACGGCAATCGATTTTTAGACTGGATTGGCGGAGTAGGTGTGTTAAATATCGGTTATTCTCAGCCTGAAGTAGTAGAGGCTGTTAAAACTCAAGCGGAAAAATACTTTCATGGAATGTTTAATATAGTAACTCATGAGGGTTATGTAGCTTTAGCCGAGAAACTTTGCAAATTAGCACCTGTTAAGGGCGAAAATAAAAAGGCATTTTTTGCAAATTCTGGTGCAGAAGCAGATGAGAATGCTGTAAAAATTGCAAAAGCATACACTAAACGACCTAATATTATTGTGTTTTCTGGTGCATTCCATGGCAGAACTATGCTTACAATGTCTATGACTTCAAAAAAAGCCTATGCGGCAGGTATGGGACCATTAGTTAATGGTGTTTTTCGTGCTCAGTTTCCATATTATTATAGAAAACCAAAAGGTCTTTCAGAACAGGATACACTTGATTACTATATGCAGTCTATATATGATGTGTTTGAAGAGTGTGCACCAGCAGACACAGTTGCAGCTATTGTAGTTGAACCTTTACAGGGTGAAGGTGGTTTTATTCCTGCACCTTTGGAATGGGTAAAGGCTGTTCGTGCCGTTTGCGATAAATATGGTATACTTTTGATTGCTGACGAGGTTCAAACAGGTTTTTGTCGCACTGGACGAATGTTTGCAACTAATTATTGGGAAGAATTTGGCGTTAAGCCTGATATTTTAGCAACAGCAAAATCTATTGCGGGTGGTGTTCCATTATCTGCAATTATTGCCAGAACAGAAATTATGGACGCACCAGCACCAAGCACTATTGGTGGTACATATTGCGGAAATGCGTTAGCTTGTGCCGCAGCTCTTAAAGTGATTGAGATTATGGAGCGTGACAATTTGGCTAAACGTTCACTTGAAATTGGCGATAAAGTTACTAAGTGTTATAAAGAGCTTATGGAGCAGTATGACTGTATAGGTGATATACGTGGTTTAGGTGGTATGGTTGGTATTGAATTTGTCACAGATAAGGCTAGTAAAACACCAAATGCCGCACTTACAACAGCAATTATTAAGGCTTGTGCTGCTAAAGGACTGCTTGTAGAGGGTGCAGGCACATATAATAATGTTATCCGTTTGCTTGTGCCTTTGGTTGTAACTGATAAACAATTAGAAGCAGGTTTAAAAATCTTTGCACAAGCTATAAACGAATGTTTTTCTAATTAGTTAACATAATTATCGTTAACCACTTGTATTCTGTGTTATAATACATATGATTTAACATAGAAAGTGGAGATTTGCAATATGGATTATTTATCTCACAATATAGCTTTAAATTTAAATCGTATTCGTAGAGCTAAGGGAATGAGTCTTGATATGGTTGCAGAACAAACAGGTGTTAGCAAAAGTATGCTTGCACAGATTGAAAATGGTAAAGCTAACCCGTCAATCGGGGTTCTTGGGCGTATAACAAGTGGTTTGCGAATTGATTTTAATGATTTGATTAACCCTCCTGTAACCGATACCATTTTAGTGCGTATAGCAGATACAGCACCTACAAAAGAGGTTTTAGGACAATATACTGTTAAAACCTGCTTTCCATTTCAAGATAATCACCATGTGGAGATTTATCATATACAGATTGAACCAAATGGAGTATATGTTGCTGGAAATCATGGTGAGCGGACAAGAGAGTATTTAGCTGTACAGAAAGGAACGCTTCATCTTGAGCTTGAAAACAGTAAATATATTATACACACAGATGAAGTATTTCGTTTTGAGTCCAGTCAAAAGCATAGATATTGTAATAATGGAAGTGAACCTTGTGTATTTATGTGTTTCTTTTTGGAGTATGAAAGACGAGATGTTTAATATATTGTACAAAAGCGTTTAATTTAAAATTTATATAACATATTATAAAATTGTTTATATCTATAAATTTATATAATTTATATTATTTTTTACCTGTATAATATTCCGAAATAGTTTGCGGTATATTGACACAAAAACACGCTTATGGTATTTTAATGTTGTTCAATATAAAAGACAAAGCAAAGGTGCTTTTCTCTAATGAGAGAGGCACCTTTATTTTTTATTGGGAGGCAAAGAAAAATGAAACTCAAAGACACAGGTCGCACAGCACAGGAAATCAAAGATTTAGTAAGCAAATATATGATTGAAACATATGAGCGTTTTGACTTTATTGCAGAAACCGCAGAGGGTATGTATTTATATGATGAAAATGGAACTGCATATCTTGATTTTTATGCAGGTATTGCGGTTAACTCCGCAGGTAACCGTAACCCTAAGGTTGTAGCTGCTGTTAAAGACCAAGTGGACGATATAATGCATACTTTTAACTATCCTTATACAATTCCACAGGCTTTACTTGCTGAAAAGGTTTGTACAACAATAGGTATGGACAAGATTTACTTCCAAAATTCAGGTACTGAAGCAAATGAAGCTATGATTAAAATGGCAAGAAAATATGGTGTGGAAAAATATGGACCACATAAATATAATATTGTAACTGCAAAAATGGGCTTTCATGGTCGTACTTTTGGTTCTATGTCTGCAACTGGTCAACCAGATAACGCTTGTCAAATTGGCTTTGGTGATATGACCCCTGGTTTTACATATGCAGATTATAACGATTTACAGTCTTTTAAAGATGCTTGTACTGAAAACACAATAGCAATTATGGTTGAGCCTGTTCAGGGTGAAGGTGGTGTTCACCCGGCAACCAAAGAGTTTTTATGTGGACTTCGTGAATTCTGTGATGAAAAGGGTATGCTTTTACTACTTGATGAGGTTCAAACTGGCTGGTGTCGTACAGGTAAGGTTATGAGCTATATGAACTATGATATTAAACCAGATATTGTTTCTATGGCTAAAGCATTGGGTGGCGGTATGCCAATAGGTGCAATTTGTGCAACTAATGAAGTTGCAAAAGCTTTTACAGCTGGTTCACATGGTACTACATTCGGTGGTCACCCTGTAAGTGCTGCGGCTGCACTGGCTGAAATTGATGAACTTTTAAGCCGTGATTTAGCAGGTAATGCTAAAAAAATGGGCGATTATTTTTCTAAAAAGCTTGAAACCTTGCCACATGTTAAGGAAGTTAGACATCAAGGTTGTTTAATTGGTGTAGAATTTGACGGTTTTGCAAAAGCTGTTGATATTAAACATAAATGTCTGGAAAAACATTTACTTGTTACAGCTATTGGTGATAGTGTAATTCGTATGGTTCCACCACTTATTTTAACTGAAGCAGATTGTGATAAAGCATATGAAATTCTAAAGCAGTCAGTAGAAGAACTGAATAAATAATGCAAAAAAGTGGTTTGGGCTGTATATTAACTCAAACCACTACTTGTAAGGGGAGTATAACAATGAAGGATTTTATTATCACTGTTGGCTGTGAATATGGCAGCGGTGGCCCTGATATTGCGAAAATGATAGCTAAAAGTTTAAATTATCCATGTTATGACCGTGCTATTATTGACCGTATTATAGAAGAAACTGGTCTTTCCAAGGAAATGACCGAAAAAGTAGAAGCTGGCGTGGAAGTACGTGGACGAAATTTAGCATTAAATAACACAGCTAGTCCAAGTAAATATTCTACTTTAACCGACCGTGTTGTATATCTTCAAACCCAAATTATACACAAGCTTGCTGAACGTGGTCCTTGTGTAATTGTTGGGCGTTGTAGTGACTATGTGCTTAGAAATCGCAAAGATGTATTAAATGTGTTTATCTATGCTCCAGAAGATAAAAGACTTGAACATATTATGGATACATTAAAAATATCAAGTGAAGCGGCTAAAGTGCTTATTGATAAAAATGATAAACAACTTCATGCCCGTTATAAGCAAATGACAGGAACTTATAGAGGTGACAGACATAATAGACATATTTTAATTGATAGTAGTGTATTAGGCTTTGAAAAAACAGCAAAATTTATTGAAGATTTTGCTTATCAAATGTTTAATAAGTGAAAGGAAGATGGAAAATGAAAAACAAAAAAACCTCTTCGTTTGATAAAGTGTTAGGTGCATGGGACATATTAGTAATTGCATTTGGTGCAATGATTGGCTGGGGCTGGGTAGTTTCATCTGGTGATTGGATTAGCTCAGGTGGTGCTGTGGGTGCCGCTATTGGCTTCGCAATTGGCGGTATTATGATTTTCTTTGTAGGTCTAACCTATGCAGAATTAACCGCAGCTATGCCACAGTGTGGCGGTGAACATGTATTTAGCCATCGTGCAATGGGACCTATTGGTTCATTTATATGTACATGGACCATTATTTTAGGTTATGTTGGTGTAGCTTGTTTTGAAGCTTGTGCACTGCCTACTATTATTACTTATATTTACCCTGATTTCTTACAAGGCTATCTATACACAGTTGCAGGCTTTGATGTATATGCTTCTTGGCTTGCTGTGGCTGTTTTAGTTGCTATTTTTATGACATATGTTAATATAAAAGGTATAAAAACCGCTGCTGTACTTCAAACTGTGTTAACTGTTATTATAGGTGCAGTTGGTATACTGCTGATTGTCGCTTCACTGTTTACTGGTTCTGTTGAAAATCTGCAAAGTCAGGCTTTTGCTAGTGATGTTTCTCCAATTCGTGGTATACTCAAGGTTGCTCTTTTGACTCCTTTCTTCTTTATTGGCTTTGATGTTATTCCACAGGCGGCTGAAGAAATCAATGTAGACCTAAAGAAAATCGGTAGAATTTTAATTTTATCCATTGTTCTTGCTGTTGTATTTTATGGACTGGTTATTCTTGCAGTTGGATATGTTATGTCTGAAACACAAATTGCTGCCTCTATGACTGGTTCTGGACTTGTTACAGCCGATGCGATGGCAAAGGCATTTAACAGTTCTATAATGGCAAAGGTTCTTATTGTAGGCGGTATGTGTGGTATTGTAACCAGTTGGAACTCTTTTCTTATGGGTGGTAGCCGTGCAATGTACTCTATGGCTGAATCTTATATGATTCCAAAATGCTTTTCTAAACTTCACCCTAAATATAAAACCCCTATAAATGCCCTATATTTAGTCGGTTTACTCACAGTTTTAGCACCTTTTGCAGGTCGTAAAATGCTAGTTTGGATTGTTGATGCTGGTAACTTTGGCTGTTGTGTGGCATATTGTATGGTTGCTTTCTCTTTTATCATTTTAAGAAAGAAAGAGCCAGATTTACCTCGTCCATATAAAGTAGGACCATATAAATTTGTAGGTGTCATGGCTGTATTGATGTCTGGTTTTATGGTTGCATGTTATATTATCCCTAATTCTGGTGCAACACTTGTTTGGCAAGAATGGTTAATGGTAGGCGGCTGGATTATATTAGGCGGTGTATTCTTTGTTGTTTGCCGTTCTAAATACAAGGAAAAATTCGGTTCTTTGGTGGAAATTATCTCTGATGCTGATGCTGCTGCACTACAAGTACCTGATAAGGAGCTTGATGAAATGCTGGACCATGCAATTTCTGCGGCAATAGAGGCTGCTATTGCTACTGTACTTAATGAGGAGGCTGCAAAACAATTATGATAAATTTTAATTATTATCTTCCAGTAAATATTGCTTTTGGTTGTGGAAAAGTAAAACAAGTAGGTGAGCTGACTAAACCATATGGTAAAAAAGCTCTTATTGTAACTGGTCGTGCCAGTGCTAAAAAATCGGGACTCTATGACAAAGTAAAAGATAGTTTATCTGCTGCTGGTATTGAGCATATACTTTTTGATGAGGTAGCACAAAATCCTCTTACAACAACAGCAGAAAAAGGTGCTGAAACTGCCATAGAAAATAAATGCGATATAATTATAGCTATTGGTGGCGGCTCTATTATGGATTGTGCCAAAGCGATTGCATTTTTAGCAGTCAATGAAGGTGATATTAACGATTATATTTTTAATCGTAAGCAAAGTGAAAACGCATTGCCTTTGGTTTTAATCCCTACAACCTGCGGTACTGGTTCAGAGGGCAATGGTTTTGCTGTACTAACAAACCCTGAAAATGGTGATAAAAAAAGTTTAAGATGTAATGCTATAATAGCTAAGGTGTCAATTGTAGACCCTGAATGTATGATGACTATGCCTAAAAAAGTCTTAGCTTCTGTTGGTTTTGATGCTCTTTGTCACTGTATGGAAGCTTATACATCAAAAATTTCACAGCCATTTAGTGATGCTCTTAGCCTTTATGCCATTGAACTTATAGCACAAAATCTAGTAAATATATATACTGGTGCTGATAATAGTAAAGAGGCTTGGGAAAAAATCACTATTGCTTCAACCATTGGCGGTATGGTTATAAATACTGCTGGTGTAACTCTAGCTCATGGAATGGAGCACCCAGCTAGTGGTTTAAAAGATATAGTTCATGGTCATGGTTTAGCGGCTTTAACCCCTGCTATTATAGAAGCTTCTTATACTGGAGATACTGAAAAATTCTCTAAAATTTCAAAGTTATTAGGTGGTACAGGTGCAGAAGATTGTGCAAAACAAGTGGTTAATATTCTGCAGAAATTAGAGCTTAATTTAACCCTTAGTGATTTAGGAATTAAAGAAGAAGATATTGCTTGGATGGCTGAAAACTGTATGAAAGTATCAGCAGCTAGTGTTAATAACAATCCAGTTGTATTTTCACAGGAGCAAATAGCAGAAATTTATAGAAAAGCTCTTTAAGAGGATATTATGGAATTTAAAAACGCTCAAACAGATGATTTTGATATAGCATTTGAGTTTATAAAAAAATTATGGTCATATAATACATATGATAAAATACAAATTCAAGAGGTTTATAATAAAGTCATTAAAAATCCTGATAGCTTTTTCTTTTTCCTGTTAGAAGATGGCAAATATAAAGGTATGTGTCATGGAGATTATTTTGACACATTTTGGATGTCAGGGCAAACCTGTTATATTTCAAGCCTTTATGTTTCTGATGATGAACGATGCAAAGGGTATGGCACAAAGCTATTAAATCATGCAAAAGAGCTTGCTAAGTTACGCTCATGCAATGCACTGATTTTAGATTCTGGACTTCCTCGACTATCCGCACATAAATTTTATGAAAACTATGGTTTTGAAAAAAGCTGTTATGGGTTTGAAATGATTTTAGATTAAAAATTTTGCTATATAACTATTGACATTATTAAGTTAAAGTGATAAAGTAATATAAACCGATGATAAAGAGTAAGTAACTATATAGGGTGCATAACAGAGAGTTGCAGATGGTGGGATTGCAATATGAGGAATATATAGCGAATGGACTTTTGAGGGCGAGTTGAAAGTTTTTAGTAGACAAGACGGAGAACACACTTCGTTAACAAAGAAAGCATATGCAAGTATGCATAAGTGGGTGTTTTATTTACACCAAGCTGGGTGGCACCGCAGGAGTTTTGATATTTTACAGCTCTTGTCCCTGCAATTGATTTTGTAAGGGACAGGAGCTTTTTTTGTCCCCGAAAGGAGTTTTTATTTATGAGATTAGAAAATTATGAGGTTCATTTACCAAATTATTCAATAGGGGATAAAATCTATGAAAAAATAGGTCCTGTATGCGAGTCATATGGCAAAAAAGTATTGGTTATAGGTGGAGAAAAAGCTTTAAAAGCATCATATGATAAAATTAAATCATATGTTGAGCAAACAAACCTTGAAATTATTGGTAAGGAAATATATGGCGAAAACTGCACATATAGTGCAGTCGAAAGACTTAGAAATATGCCTTTATACAAAGAAGCTGATATGGTGTTTGGTGTAGGCGGAGGAAAAGCTCTGGACACTGTAAAATGCTTATGTATAGATGATGATAAGCCTGTTTTTTCATTCCCTACAATCGCCTCAAACTGTGCAGCCTGCACATCGGTTTCAATTATGTATAATGAAGATGGTACTTTCTTAAAACCTCATTTTTTTGTAAGACCTGTAATGCATACATTTATTGATACAGAAATTATCGCAAAAGCACCTTATATCTATATGTGGGCTGGAATTGGTGACACATATGCAAAATATTATGAGGCAACTATTTCATCAAAAGATGAAGAACTTGAGCATTTCACAGCGTTAGGTGTTGCAAACAGTACAATGTGCCACACACCACTTATAAAATACGGTAAAAAAGCCTTAGAAGATAATAAAAAAGGTTTGTGCACTTATGAGGTAGAACAAGTTGTATTATCAATAGTTGTTACAACGGCAATAGCATCTATATTTTTAACACTAGACCATACACCAGATTACAACAGTGGTTTAGCACATGCAATATTTTATGCTCTGACTTCATACCCTATTATAGAAGAAAAACATTTACATGGAGAAGTAGTCGGATTTGGTGTTTTAATTGCCCTTTTAGTTGATAAACAATATGATGAGTTTGAAAAAATTTATACTTTTAACAAATCAATTTCACTTCCAATATCACTGGAAGATATAGAAATCACTATGGAGCAGTGGAAAGAAAGTGTAAGCCGTATTCCTAATATGTCAGATATTGCACATTATCCATATAAAGTAACTACTTCAATGCTTGATGATGCTATAAATAAACTATATGAAAGGATAGATAAAGATGCAAACTAATAAAAATAGTATGATTATTTTAGGAGTATCTTTTGTATGGTTTACCACTCATTTTGGCGGTGGTTTTGCATCTGGAGCACAAATATATAGCTATTTTACAAGGTTTGGTATATGGTGTTTAATTATGCCAGTGATTGCTATGTTATATAATGCTATATTCTTTTCATATAGTTTATATTTCGCAAAAAAACATGATGTATATGATTATCGCTCATACAATAATGCTTTTTATGGAAAATTTTCGCCTATATTTTCAAACTTATTTGAAATATTATATATTTGCGTTATGTGTGTAGCACCTGCGGTTGCATTTGCAACAGGTGGAGCTACATTAAGTACACTTACTGGTATACCTTATATACTATGTACCTTGTTAATAGGTGTATTTATCTTTATTGTTTCCATTTTTGGAACAAATCTTGTTAGAAAAGTCGCTTGGATTATCTCAATTTGTATTATAGCAGGACTATTTATTGTGTATTTACCTAACATATTTACACAATTACCTAAAATATCAGCTACAATTAGTTCAATGAAAACTGCTGATATATCTTTTACTGATGCACTTTATTCAGCATTTTTATATGGCACATTTCAATTATCAAATATAGCTGTATTTGTTCAGCATGCAAAATCATTTGAAAAACCAAAAGATGCAGTAAAAAGCATGGGTATTGGATTTGTTATAAATTCACTTATGATGCTTATAGTGGTTATAGGTTTAATGACAATCTATACAAACCCTGAAACTGCTACTCAAAACGTACCGACATTATTTATGGTTAAAAACGGTATAGGTGCACAATTTATGATGCCACTTATTTCAGTTTTGATAATATTAGGTGCAGTATCAACAGCTGTTAATATGGTCGCTGCTATGGTAAAACGTATTTGTGGTGACAAAAAGGACATTCAAAATAAAATGAAATCATCTAACAAGTTTAATATAACAAGTAAAGAAATAATGGCTGCTTTAATTTGCTGTATTGTTGATTTTGGGGTAGCACAATTTGGTTTACTCACATTAGTACAAAAAGCTTATGGATTTTTAGCATATCTTGCAATACCTGTGATATTAATTCCTTATATAATTCATATGATTTTAGCATATAAAAAATCTAAAATTTAAACTATATAGAACATTACTTCAAAATAAAATATATGATATAATATACAAAATGGCGAAAATGCCGTATGCAACCTAGCGTACGGCATCTTTTTATTTGAAAGGATTTAGTTGGCCTAAAAAAGAACTATGATTTAATCTTCTTTTTTTAGATATTTGAAGAAACATTCCATTACAGCATTATCATAAAAGTGAGCTTTAGCAGAGGATATATTAGCAGAATATTTAAGTACTCACCCAGAATTTAAACTTTAATCAAAATATTTTTATATCTATTAAACTTTTATATATTTTTACTCCATCATTATTTGATTTTTTGACGTTCTGTATTGTTCTACCTGATGAGCAATATAAAGACGCATATCCCAATTTTTTTCATAATTTTCAGCAAAATAACATGAATATAATATATCAAGTATAAGATGAGTTGAAACTTCTGTTGTGAAATTACCAATTTTAGAAAAAAGTTTTTCTCTTGTTGTCATATGGATAACATGAGAGGCTTTTTCATTTATATCATTATTACCCAGTCCTGTAATTAGTATTGTAGGCACATTTTGTTTATTTAAAATAGACATTGCATCTACAACTCTTTTTGTTGTTCCTGAGTATGAAATAACAATCGCACAATCTTGCTTGGTTGCTGAGAAGAGAGAAGTAAGTAACTCACCTTGAGAAGATTCAAAAATGACATTTTTTCCAATACGTTGCATATTTCGTTTAAAAAACCATGTACAGTCTATTGAGAAACTTAAACCTACTAAATATATATTTTTTGATTTTATAAGGCATCTGACTGCTTGATACAATTCCTCATAATCAAGTAAAGCCATTGTATCTTGTATGCTCTCTATATGTAAAGCAGCTATTTTATTTGCAATAGTTGTTTGATTATCTGACTTTGAAAAAGGACAATTTGCATCAATTTTATTAAAATGTCGTTCTAAATATTCACGTTCTTCTAAAAAAGCAGTGAAAAAATCAGTCCAACCTTCAAACCCTAATCTTTGTCCTAATCGAACTAATGTAGCTGGTGTGGTGTATGCTTTGGAAGCAATTTTTCTGGTTGACATTCCTTTTAATTGACTACCTTGCTCTAATATATATTTTGCAACTGCAGCTTCTGCATGAGGAAGATGCAGTTCTTCTATTTGTTGAGACAACAGCATATTAAAATACTCCTCTCATATCTTGTATTATTTTTAATTTTAAGTTATTTTTCTTTGCTTTTCAATAGTTCACACTAAATCAAACTTAAAACATTAAAACAGTTGTTTCGGTTTTTCATATATAAAAATATCTAAAAATAAAACATTGTTGCAAGTTTTTGTATATATATTGCACAAAAACGGCTAATGTGATATAAAAAAATCAATACAAATGATTATTTAATAAAGCAAATAGAAAGGAAGTTTAATAAAATGAAATTTAAGACAGATTTTTTATGGGGCGGAGCTGTTGCAGCAAATCAGTTTGAAGGTGGATATCTTGAAGGCGGTAAAGGGCTATCAATAGATGATGTTTATAAGGGTGGCAGTGTAAATGTAAAAAGAGTTATCCATGACAGAGTAATAGATGGTGAATATTATCCTAGCCATGTAGCAGTAGATTTTTACCATCGCTATAAAGAAGACATAGCTTTACTTGCAGAAATGGGATTTAAATGTTTTAGATTTAGTATTGCTTGGACACGTATTTTCCCAAGAGGTGATGAAAAAGAACCTAATGAAGCAGGTTTAAAATTCTATGACAATGTTATTGATGAATTATTAAAATATGGTATTGAACCAGTTGTAACTATTAGTCATTATGAAATGCCTTTAACATTGGTACAAGAATATGATAGCTGGAGAAATAGAAAGCTTGTTGATTTTTTCCATAATTATTGTAAGGTATTATTTAATAGATATAAAGGTAAAGTCAAATATTGGATGACATTTAACGAGGTTAACTGTACATTAGGATTGGAAAGACCTTATTTACAAGCTGGTATAGTTTATAGAGATGATGAAAATATTCCAGATGTAAAACTTCAAGTAACTCATCATTTACTAGTTGCTAGTGCTTTAGCAGTTAAAGAATGTCATGAGATTGACCCAAATGCTAAAATCGGTTGTATGATTATGTACCCTACAACTTATCCTAATACCTGTGCTCCTGAAGACCAGATTATTGCACGTGATGTAATGGCAATTACATATTATTATAGTGATGTTATGGTTAGAGGTCGTTATACTAATGTATGTACTGCTTATCAGCAGTCTATAAATGGTCATTTTACCATGGAAGCTGATGACGAAGTTATATTAAGAGAAGGTGCAGTTGATTACATAGGTTTTAGTTATTATTGCTCTAGGGTTGAAGGTGTTAATGTTACTGAGTATATAGGTGCAAATATGACCCGTGGAGGAAAAAACCCTTATTTAAATGCTACTGAATGGGGTTGGCAAATTGACCCCATTGGACTTCGTATGGCTTTAAATAATCTATATGACAGATATCAAATTCCATTATTTATAGTAGAAAACGGCATGGGGGCTGTGGATAAAGTAGAAGAAGATGGCTCAATTATAGATGATTATAGAATTGAATATTTAGCAGCTCATATTAAAGCTATGAAAGATGCAGTTGAAATTGACCATGTAGACTTAATGGGTTATACACCTTGGGGACCAATAGACCTTGTAAGTGCTGGCACTGGTGAAATGAAAAAACGTTATGGATTTGTTTATGTAGATAAAGATGACTTAGGCAATGGCACTTTAGCTCGTACAAAGAAAAAGAGCTTTAACTGGTATAAAAAAGTTATATCAACAAATGGAGAAGACCTTTCTAATAATTAAATAAAGAGAAGGAGAGAAAGAAAATGGATAAAAAAAAGCTGGCAGCTGATTTGATTCCTTTAGTAGGCGGTAAAGAAAACATTAAAAGTGTTATTCATTGCATGACTCGTCTGCGTTTTCAACTGTTTGATATGAAAAAAGCTGATATTGCTAAAATTGAACAGTTAGATGGTGTTATGGGTGTAAAAGAAGTTGGTGCTCAAACTCAAGTTATTATAGGTCCAAACGTTGCTGAGGTGTATAAAGAAGTAACAGCAATAACTGGAGATTTAAAACCAACTGATGATATAAAACAAGATGAAGAAAAGCAAAAATTTAGTGCAAAGTTACTTGATATGATTTCAGGTATATTTGCACCAGTTATTCCATTGATTACTGGTGCAGGTATGATAAAAGCAATCCTGACCATATTAGTTGTATTTGGTTTGTCCAACACTTCAAATGAATATTATATCTTAAATTTTATTGCAGACTCAGGATTTTATTTCTTTCCAGTGGTATTAGCTTT
>CALWUO010000031.1 GCA_944384745.1 uncultured Butyricicoccus sp. | reverse complement strand
GGATAGAAATAATCATCAAGATGTAAACCATCTACATCATAATTATTAACTATTTCAAGTGCACCATCAACAATAAGCTGGCGAACTTCTTCAAGTGCAGGATTATAATAATAGTTGCCATCTGAATATTTTTCTACCCATTCAGGATGAAGTTTAGCAGGGTTATTTTCAGATAATTGTTCCCATGTTAAACCCCTACTTGCTCTATATGGGTTAATCCATGCATGAATTTCTAAACCACGCTTATGAGCCTCATCAACCCAATAAGTAAGCGGGTCAAAATTGTTTTCTGGAGCTTTACCCTGTTCACCAGTCAGCCAATGGCTCCAAGGGAAAATTTCAGATTTATAAAAAGCATCACCAGATGGTCTAACTTGTAAAAATATAGTGTTAAGCCCTGTTTCAACTGCATTATTTAAAATATCATCAGCTTGTTTTTTTAGTTCACTTTCTGATACTGTTTCCTTTGTAGGATAGTCAAGGTTATAAACAGTTGATACCCAAACACCTCTCATCGGAGTTTGTTTGTCTGCTGCCTGTGCTATAATTGGCATAGTCATTAAAAAACACATTAAAATACAAATTATTCTTTTTTTCATAGATATTCCTTTCTTTGAATATATTCTGTTATCATGGTATCATTTTATAAATGCTTATGCAATAGGTATTGACTTCCAACAACAAAAATTGTACCATAATAATATTTCGAGGTGATAAATATAATGAAACAAAAAACCGTACTTGCACTTCATGATTTATCATGTTTTGGTCGTTCATCGCTTGTACCCATAACAGCGGTTTTAAGTGTACAAGGACATCAATGTGTCCCATTACCAACCGCTATTTTTTCAACACATACAGCAATAAATGGCTGGGTTTGCACTGACCTTACAGATACAATGCCAAATATGATTAACCATTTTGAAAGCTTAAATTTAAAATTTGATGCTATATATTCTGGTTTTTTAGGTTCTGAAAAACAAATCGACTGTGTTTTGCAATCTGCAAAATTAAAATTAGAAGATGGATATTTTTTAGTAGACCCTGTTATGGGTGATAATGGAGCAATTTATAAAACCTACACACCAAAAATGACAAAACGCATGGAAGAGCTTTGTTATATAGCGGACTGTATAACGCCAAATGTAACTGAGGCTGCAATTTTACTTGAAAAATCTCCAGATACAAACCCAAGAGATAAACAAGAGGCTGAACACTGGTCAAATGAATTATCGAATAAATTTAACTGTGATGTTGTGCTTACAGGATTACATTTCAACGAAAACACTTTAACTGTGGCTTGTACAAGCGGTAATAACACCGATTTTATTGACCATGAATGTGTAAATGCCTTTTTCCCAGGTACAGGAGATATTTTTGCGTCGGTTTTACTAGGTCAGATATTATGTAATAAATCAATTAGTCAAAGTGCCGCTTTAGCTGCTGATTTTGTAAAACGCTGTATAAGCTATACATCAAAAAAGAATACAAATAAAATGTATGGCGTACAGTTTGAGCCTTTACTATATACACTTCCACATATTTAAACTATATGAAAAATAGTTTCCGCCTATTCACTAAGTTATGAACAGGCGGATTTTTTTATATACTTTGCAGTTTAAGTTCTCCATCTTGTGCTGTAATATGGATACCGATAATTTTATTATCTGTAAGAATTTCGTTTGCAAGTGCGTTTTCGACTTCTTTTTCAATAAGTCTGCGTAAGTTTCTTGCACCGAATTTCAGTGAATAGGACTTTTCAACAAGATAATTTTTAAGACCATCGTCCCAAGTTAGGCGGATTTCACGTTCCTCAAGATTTTTAGCCAAATCACCAAGCAGAATATCTGCAATCTTTGCAAAATCTTCTTCTGATAGCTGATTAAATGCTATGATTTCATCAATTCTATTTAAGAACTCTGGACGCATAATATCTTCAAGTGCTTTCATAGCCTTTTCTTTGCCCTGCTCACTTGCAGTTTTGCCAAAGCCTAAAGATGTGGTTCTATGACTGCTGCCAGCATTTGAAGTCATAACAATAATTGTGTTTTCAAAGTTAACCATTCGACCATGTGAATCTGTAAGTCTACCATCATCTAAAATTTGAAGTAATATATTTAATACATCTGGGTGAGCTTTTTCAATTTCGTCCATTAAGATTACAGAATATGGCCTGCGACGGATTTTTTCTGTAAGCTGTCCAGCCTCATCATAACCAACATATCCTGGAGGTGAACCAATTAAACGAGCAACTGTATGTTTTTCCATATATTCTGACATATCGAGTCTAATTAGTGCTTCTGGTGAGTCAAACATATCTTCTGCAAGAGTTTTTACAAGTTCTGTTTTACCAACACCAGTTGGACCAACAAACAAGAATGAAACAGGTTTTTTCTTAGGGCTAATGCCTGCACGATTTCTGCGTATAGCCTGTGAAATAGCGTGTATTGCCTCATCTTGACCGACAACCCTTGTTTTTATACGGTTTTCCATATCGCTTAGACGTTGCATTTCCTGTGCTTGAACCTTGCTTGCAGGAATATTAGTCCAAAGCTCAATTACAGCCGCAAGATTATCAAGTGTTAATACTGGACGTGGTGCAGACTCTGCCTCATGCAAACGGCTTTCAAGTTGAAGTTCCTTAGAACGCAATTCAGCAATCTTAGCATATTTATTGTCTAGCTGTTCAGTTGTCATTGCCTCACCGTCTGGAGTTTGGTCGCTCATCATGCTTTCACGCTCTAAAGTTACATTCTTTAATTCGGTTTTTAAATCAGCCGCTAAAGATAACATTTCATTTTTTAGATTTAGGTCAGAACAAGCCTCATCTATAAGGTCAATAGCCTTATCTGGTAAAAATCTATCGGTTATATAACGTTCAGAAAGCTGAACCGCTTGACGACACATTGCATCAGAAATTGTTACATAATGATAATCTTCATAATATGATTTAATACCCATTAAAATATCAGTTGCATCATCTAAAGATGGTTCTTCAACAGATACAGGCTGGAAACGACGTTCTAAAGCCGAGTCTTTTTCAATATGTTTGCGATATTCATTAAATGTAGTAGCACCGATAACCTGAATTTCTCCACGTGATAATGCAGGTTTTAAAATATTAGCTGCATTCATAGAGCCTTCAGAGTCGCCAGCACCAACAATATTATGGACTTCATCAATTACCAAGATAATATTACCTAGTTTTTTTACTTCATCAATTAGCCCTTTCATGCGGCTTTCAAATTGACCTCTAAACTGAGTGCCTGCAACAAGAGAAGTTAAATCCAACATATAAATTTCTTTATCTCTCAGTTTATAAGGCACTTTTCCCTGTACAATTCTAAGAGCCAAGCCCTCTGCAACAGCTGTTTTGCCCACACCTGGCTCACCGATTAAGCAAGGGTTATTTTTCTGACGACGATTTAAAATCTGAATAACACGTTCAGTTTCTCTTTCACGACCTATAATCTGGTCTATTTTACCGTTTCTTGCTTTACCAGTCAAATCCTCACAATAACTTGTTAAAAACTTGCGTTTTTTATCTTTTTTAGGTTCTTTAGTTTTCTTTTCTGGCTCATCATTTTTATTTGATGTGTTTTTACTTCCGAAAAGTGGGAATGGAAATGGCATTTTCTTTGATGTGCCTAGATTTTCTTCATCTTCTGGGTTTTCATCATCTTCTGAATCATTTAAAACAGGCATTAACCCGTTTAAATCGCCAAAAGCACCAATTTCACCCGCTAATGCGTCTAAATCGTCCTCAGTAATGCCCATTTGCTCCATTAGATTGTCAATAGGTTTGATACCCATTTCCTTTGCACATTTAATGCAAAGACCTTCTTGTTCAGAGTTATTACTCTGGTCAATTTTTGTAATAAACACAACTGCAACATTTTTTTTACAGCGTGAACACATTGGCATATTCATTTAATTCTCTCCTTAAAAAAATCATACACTTGGCAATAAACCAAGCAAATATGCAGTTATACTTGTTTTAGCCACATTTTGCGGTGACAGATAGCCATTTACACCGAAAATTTCAGGTGCAAATTTTCTAAGCAAATAAAGTGCCGCTATACATAAAATTATAGCAACTACTGCACCAAGTATTAGACCACAAATTCTATTAAGTGTGCTTATAACAGGTATTCTTGTGAGTATGCTCATAGTTTTTGTAAATAAACTAAGCACAAAGTTAATTATAAACATACCTACAAAAAATACAACTGAAAAAGCGATACTTTGTGCAATAGGTGTGGCTATTTGCAATATATTATTTTGGATTTGTGCAGTTATTTCAGGTGATAACTCTGCAACCTCCCCTAACTGGTTTTTAAAAACCTCATTTACAATAGGGGTTACAATTTGAGGTGCAATAGTAGGTGCAATTATTCTTGAAACAATAGCTGCACCACCCATAGAAACAACAGCCCTTATACTGCCTACAACAGTTCTAACTAAACCTTTATGATAGCCTATAAAAGCACCATAAATTATAATTAAAATAATTACAATATCTGTTAGATTTAATATATTTTTTAAAAAGCTTAAACTATTTATTAAATCCAAATTATTAAAACTCTCTAAAGATAATTCATTCATGATTTTAAATCCTCTGAAGTGTCTGATGATGTAGAAACGTGTTCGGCTTGTTTAGAATATATAAGCCATACACCGCCATCATTTGCCAAATTTATTGCCCCAGCACCTACTGCACTTTCATTTCTCCATAAAGCACGCATAGATGAATTATAAACTGTAAGACCGCTTGAAGTAAGCACGGCAATTTTAGAGCCATCATAATCCATTGCTTGAATTTCCTGTGAAATCTCAAGTGTATTTTTGCTTATTCCATGAGAACCCATAATATAAACTTCTGTTCTTGCAGTTGATGAATAAGAACGCACAGCAATGGCAAGTTCATTTTCTGCAAATGCAAATGCATTTAAATCATCTGCTGTATATGTTAGTTGGTCTACAATTTGACCTTTTTGGTTTATGATACTGGTTGAATAGTCTCCAATTACAGCAACAGACGAGTTATCTAAAAATCCGACTGCAAGTGGTACAGTAGACTCAAGCAATACTTCTTTTATATTATTTTCATTGCTTAAATCACGCAGAAATAACTTCCCTTCTAGTTTTGCCTCCTCTGTGCTTCCAAATGAGGCAATAGCAATTTTAGTTCCATCTGGGGAAATAGCACAAGATATAAAATAATAATCTGGGCTAGACCATTTAAAACGCTGTTTACCACCGCTTGTATAAACGGTAACTGCTGTTTTATAACCTGATTCATTTGTTATCAGTGCATAATCACCTGTTTCACCAAGTGCCGCAGCTAAAATAGATGACTCGGTTTTTTGTCTGCTTGCCTCAGCTACATTTGAAGTTAAAACCGCTTGATTTCCATTTTTATCATATGCAAGCACATAACGTTCAGATGTTAAAATAGCAGGAGATGTGTAGCCCAAATTTGTTTTAAGTCTAACTCCGCCAGAAGTTAAAATACTCATTGAGTCATTATCCGCTATTACAACACCCTGATTAAATGGCTTTACAACTGATGAATTTTGTGATTTATATTCAATATAAGTTCCTTCTTGTGCGTCATCAATACCAGCCCAAAAATAGCTCATAAACTCAGATATTGAATTTGCATTTATTTTAGGACCATTTATTGTTATAGTTAATACACTTACAACTATAATCATTACACCCACCAGACGACGTAGTTTTGCCACAATTCTAAGTCTACGGTCTGGTGAATTTCTAATCTTTCGTCGACGTTCATTTCTCGCCATACGAATTGATTTTGTTTTTTGTGGCATCTATGAGCCTCCTTTTATACATCTAGCTTATATGGTTTTAACTCATCTGTGTTATCATACCAAAGTCTATTCATATAAAGCCCATTAGCTGGAAGCGTAGGCCCTGCACTTGCTCTATCACAAGACTGTAAAATTTCTTTTATTTGTTCTGGTTTTAATTTACCACTTCCAACATACATAAGTGTACCTGAGATAGCACGAACCATATTATATAAAAATCCATCACCACAAACTTTTATACGGATTAGTTTTGTATCTTGCATAACAAAATTATAATTTTCCACATATTCAGCCTGACAATGAAAAATAGTTCGTACAGTTGATTTTACAGGTGTACCCACTGAGCGAACAGCCGCAAAATCATGCGTGCCTACAAAAAACTTTGCACCCTCATTCATTTTATGAATATCTAATGGATAAGTTGTGCGATATGCCCTTTTAGATAAAAATGGGTCATTTATCTTTGATGAGTATATATAATAGGCATATTCTTTTTTAGTGCAATTAAATCTGGCATCAAAATTTTCATCAACCTCTATGGCATTTAATACTGTTATATCATCAGGCAAAACCGCATTTATAGCAAGTGGTAAACGCTCAAGCGGGATTGTTGAATTAGCTTTAAAGTTTGCAACGTATTTTCTAGCGTGAACACCTGCATCTGTTCTGCCAACACCTGAAACATATGTATTACATTTTAAAATTTGGTTTATAGCTTCAGTCAGTGTCTGCTGAATAGTTACACCATTTTTTTGAGTTTGCCAACCATGATAATTAGTTCCGTCATAGCATAAGATTAAAGCAATATTTTTCAAATTTTGCCCTCCTTATAAACCAAAATGACCCAAGACAATAGTGCCTGCAAACACAATCGCTGAAACAGCCATAGAGATATAATCTACACTGCAAATTTTAAGTTGTTTCATACGGGTTCTACCAACATCTCCACGATATAAACGGCATTCCATAGCTGTTGCAAGTTCTTCTGCACGACGTATAGATGATATAAATAATGGAACTAAAATAGGCACCATAGCTTTTGCACGGTTTAATATACTTCCAGTTTCAAAATCAGCACCTCTTGCTTTTTGAGCTGAAATGATTTTTTCAGTTTCTTCAATAAGAGTAGGAATAAAACGAAGTGCAATAGACATAACCATAGCGAGTTCATGAACAGGCACATGTATTTTTTTGAGTGGTGACATAAGCCTTTCAAGTCCCTCTGTAAGGTCAATAGGTGAAGTTGTGTAGGTGAGCATTGATGTGCCGATAATAAGCAACATAATACGGATTACCATTTCAATAGCGGCATAAATGCCTTGTTTGGTTATATGCAGAAAACCCCATTGCCAAATAATATCACCTGCTGTATAGAATATATTTAAAATCGCAGTGATAACCACAATCATAACAATTGGTTTAAGTCCACGCACAACCATTTTTAACTGCACTTTTGAAACTGCAATAATAACCAAAAGATAAATAGCCATTAAAGCATAGGAAAATACACCTGAGGCAAGCAACAATGATATAATCATTGCAATAACAATCACAATTTTAACTCGTGGGTCGGTTCTATGAACAATGCTATTCCCTGGGAAAAATTGACCTAAAGTTATATCTTTTAGCATAAATTCCCCTCCTTATATGCATTTATAGCCTTTATAGCATCACTAACAGTAAAAACCGAAGTATCAACATCAAAACCACGTTTTTTTAGTTCTAACATTACCTTTGTTATTTCTGGTATATCAAGTCCCGCTTTAATAATCTCATCTGTATGTGAGAAAACTTCTTTAGGTGTGCCAATAAGCATTATTTTGGCATGGTTCATAACCAGCATACGGTCACTCATTTTTGCGGCATCTTCCATAGAGTGGGTAACAAATAATATTGTAGCACCACTTTGTTTATGATATTGCAAAATTTGCTCGAAAAGTTCATCACGCCCCGCAGGGTCTAAACCAGCAGTTGGCTCATCAAGTACCAAAACATCAGGACGCATTGCAATTATTCCAGCTATTGCAACCCTGCGTTTTTGACCTCCAGAAAGAGCAAACGGAGAAATATCTCTCATACTGTCATCAAGTCCTACAAATGACATTGCCTCACGCACTCTTTCATTTATTTCACTTTCTGAAAGCCCCATATTGCTAGGACCAAAAGCGATATCTTTTGCAATAGTTTCTTCAAAAAGCTGATATTCTGGATATTGAAATACAAGCCCTACACGAAAACGAGTATTTCTGTCACATTTACCCTTTTCATTCCATATAGACTTGCCATCTAATAAAACATCGCCAGATGTAGGTTTTAACAAACCGTTTAAATGCTGAATAAGAGTGGATTTGCCCGAACCAGTATGACCGATTATACCAAGAATTTCGCCTTTTTTCACTTGTAAGTTAACATGGTCAAGAGCCATGCGTTCAAACGGGGTACCTGCTGAATAAATCTGAGTCAAGTCCCTTACTTCTAAAATATAAGACACGTTTTTATCCTCTTTTATTTTAAATAACTCTGTAAAATATCTGCACATTCACTAACAGTCATAGCATCAATATTTAGATTTGCATTTGACTTCTTATTTAATTCATACAAAACTTCAATAGTTTGTGGAACTGTAAGACTAGCTTTTTTAAGCTCATCAACATTTGTGAATATTTGTTTTGGTGTACCGTCCATAATGATTTTGCCTTTATGCATTACAACCACACGGTCAGCTTTAATAGCCTCGTCCATATGGTGAGTTATCAATATTACAGTTATTCCAAAATGCTTATTAAGTTCACATATAACCCTCATAACCTCTTTACGACCAGCAGGGTCAAGCATAGCGGTTGGTTCATCAAAAACAATACATCTAGGCATCATTGCAATAACGCCAGCTATTGCAACCCTTTGTTTTTGACCGCCTGAAAGCTTATGAGGTGCATGACCTCTATATTCATACATGCCTACGGCTTTTAAAGCATCATCAACACGTCTACGTATTTCCTCTGGAGGAACACCCATATTTTCAAGTGCAAAAGCTACATCTTCCTCAACAACAGTTGCAACTATTTGATTATCTGGGTTTTGGAAAACCATAGCACAAGTACATCTGATATCATAAATTTTGTTTTCATCTGATGTATCCATCATATCAACATATACTTTGCCACCACTTGGCAAACGTATAGCATTAAAATGCCCTGCAAGTGTGGATTTACCTGAACCATTATGTCCTAAAACAGCGACAAACTCACCACGTTTAATAGATAAGTCAACGCCATTTAGTGCATATTTTTCATTACCATTTTCATCTTGATAGGCATATGTTAAATTTTCTGTTTTAATAATTTCAGACATCATTTATTCACCTATAAATCTAGCAGAAGAACCGCAAGGAAGTACAAGACCAGTTGAATCCACTGGTAAACCTAACTCCTCAGCTTCAATATTACCTTTATGTTTTTTACCTGCTGTAATGCCCAAAAGATAAGACATAACAGAAGGAGCAAGACCAGTTGAATAGCTTGAGATAATAACAAACAATGGGTTATCACTTAAAAGTTGCATAGTGAGTTCAACAAAGTCTGCAACATCTTCTTCAATTTTCCAAGTTTCACCTGAAGGACCTCTGCCATAAGAAGGAGGGTCCATAATAATTGCATCATATTTTCTGCCACGACGGATTTCACGTTGTACAAATTTTTTACAATCATCAACAATCCAACGAATAGGCTTATCAGCAAGCCCTGAAGAAGCTGCGTTTTCTCTTGCCCATTGTGTCATTCCTTTAGAGGCATCAACATGGCACACACTAGCACCAGCAGCCGCAGCGGCAAGAGTAGCACCACCTGTATATGCAAATAAATTAAGGACGTTTATAGGTCTGTTTGCATTTCTGATTTTATTCATAATAAAATTCCAGTTTGCCGCTTGTTCAGGAAAAAGACCTGTATGTTTAAATGACATAGGTTTTAAATTAAAAGTTAACTCCTTGTATGAAACAGTCCACTGAGCAGGTAACTTTTTAATTTCCCATTGACCACCGCCCGATTTTGAGCGGTGATAAATTGCATTTGCCTTATCCCATGCTTTAACCCCATCCGTTCTATTCCAAATTGCTTGAGGGTCTGGACGAACTAAAGTATAATCTGCCCACTTTTCGACTTTTTCGCCACCACCACAATCTAAAATTCTATAATCAGACCAATCATTTGCAATCCACATCTATTTTATATCCTCGCTTTATATTATTTTAATTATACCCTATTATTTTAACATTTGTTTTTCTTATATGCAACGAAAAAGCTATTAAGGTAAATTTAATATTGTATAAAATTCAAACTATAATGGCATAATTTATTTATAAAAAGCTTAAAAAAACGACACAGAGCATATGAAAAGTCTGTGTCGTTATAGTAGTTTTTAGTTAAGAGTTTTCACGGATATATGCAGCTAAACGCTTATCCTCTTGACGAATATGGTTAATCAGTAAACCAGCAAGAGCGTTAAGCTCTCCAAGAGTTTGAACTGTTGCACCATCTTTCTTCATTTTATCTACAAAATCAGCTACATCTTTTTTGTATTTAACATGGAATTTAAGATGTTTTTCCATATTTGGATATTGGCATTTTCTTTGTAGAGCTTCTTCATCAGAGAAATGCTTGCCAACATAACCTGCTAAAAACTCAGCTGTATGAGCTATTTTATCTCGTCCATGACCACTGGAGCAAGCGTCAAGTAGCTCATTTACTGCATCAAAAATTTGTGTATGTTCGGAGTCGATAAGGTCGTTACCAGTTTCAATGTCAGGAGTCATATAGTAACGATTAGTACTTGCCGACGTCGTCATGTTGCTGTTGTTGGTAGTTTCTGTTGCGAAAGGTGTCGCCCGTACTTGGGCTAATACCTCCTGCATTTGAGCTGCCGCTTATTTTCTTTGAAGCAGACTGTTCTTTAAAGTTATCTCCGTTATCTTTTACTTTGAATGTTGAGAACAGTTCACGCATCATATTTGCTTGAGAATATAGCTCTTGACTTGCAGCTGCAGACTCCTCACTTGTTGCAGAGTTTGTCTGAACAACAGTTGCAATCTGGTCAATGCCTTGGGTTACTTGGTCAATAGCTTCAGACTCACGCTCTGTTGCTTGAGCAATTTGAGCAATCTTATCTACTGCCTGTGTAGTAAGTTCAGTGCTTAGGGTTATAGACTCAGCGGCTGCATTTGCTATGCTAGAACCACGTTCAACTGCACGAATAGAGTCCTCAATAAGAGTTGTTGTATTTTTAGCCGCCTCAGCGGATTTACTTGCAAGATTACGCACTTCATCAGCAACAACTGCAAAGCCTTTACCAGCAGAACCAGCACGAGCTGCCTCAACTGCGGCATTAAGTGCAAGAATATTGGTCTGGAATGCAATATCTTCAATAGTTTTAATGATTTTGCTAATTTCCTTAGATGTTTCTGTAATATCGTCCATAGCACCAATCATTTTAACCATTTGTTGTTGGCTTTCACGGTTTTGGTCTCCAGCCTGGTCAGCATTTTCACGGGCAATTCTTGCAGCCTCTGCATTTTGACGAGCACCTTCAGAAATATCATTGATACTTGCAGACAGTTCTTCAACTGCACTAGCTTGCTCTGTTGCACCTTGTGCAAGAGCCTGAGAACCATTTGCAACCTGTTCTGCACCTGCAGAAACCTGCTCAACAGAACGCTTTGCATTAGAAATCATAGAATTCATTTTATTTTGTAAAACGCCTAATGACTTTGAAATTGATGACAATATACCTGGTAAATTCATATCAACTGTGATATTAAATTGACCATCAGCCATAGCAGTTGTCATACGAGCTATATCACTACAAGCCTTATATAATACACGCTGACTTAGACGAAGTGCATCTGCCATTTCACCAATTTCATCTTCTGATTCATATCTAACACGTGTATCAAGTATACCCTTACTCATATCAACAATTGCCTTGCGTAGTTCGGCAGTTGGCTGAACAATAGAGCTGATAATGTTTCTTGCAAATACAAAAACAATAATCAAAGCAATGACAATCAGTGCTATCATACAAATCATTGTAACTGTAAATGTAAAACCAATGCCATCACGTTTTTCTTGTACTTGCTTACTTACAGCATCATCAAGCTCAATTGAAATAGAACGCAAGTTTTCTAGTGCTGGAGTACACTTTTGAACAAGAGCCATTTTTGCCTCATCAAATCTACCTTGTTCTGCAAGTTCAACAATATTATTTGCTTGTGCTTGCCATGCTGAAAGGGCTTCAACATAGTCGTTTGCCTTGCCATCACTTAACATGTAATTTGTTTTGATATAGTCACTGTATGTATTCATTGAATTCATACATTCACTTATATCAGCCTTAACACTTGAAATATTTTGACCAGTTGTATCCAGTACAATATCACGAACAAATCTAGCAGCAGTATTATTCTGTGCTCTACAATTCAAAACTGCCATTTCAAGTTCAATGTCCTTATCTAACATGCCACCATATTGCCTTGATACAAATGAAGAATTAGCATTTGAAATTATTAACAGCAATATAGATAAAATTACTGGAATTGCAAATCCAAGCAGTAACTTGCTTTTAATTCTTAAATTCTTAAGTCTCATTATTATATCTTTTCCTTTCTTGGAATTTTTTTGCATGTTGAGAATTTAGCCTTATTTTAACATTTATTTATTGTATATGCAACTATAAAAATTTCTTTACAGAATATAATCAATATTTTCCGACATCATCATGTATATCTAAATGCAATTTATGATTTGATGTATCTATATTTGAAGTTTTACGATTTATTTGATGTTGTTCAAATTGTTGTGAACTATCTTCTTTTACATCAAATGAGAATAGAATTTGACGCATTATATTAGCCTGAGATGATAATTCTTCACTTGCAGCAGCAGATTCTTCACTTGTTGCTGAATTGGTTTGTACAACAGTTGCAATCTGGTCAATACCTTGAGTTACTTGGTCGATAGATTCAGATTCTCTTTCTGCTGCACTTGCTATACCTGCGATTTTTTCAACCACTTCATTAGTAAGCTCTGTACTTGTAGCAATAAATTTTGCTGCCTGATTAGCAATATTTGAACCATTTTCAACTGCATGAATTGAGTCTTCAATAAGTGTTGTTGTATTCTTGGCTGCTTCAGAGGATTTTGTAGCAAGGTTACGCACTTCATCAGCAACAACAGCAAACCCCTTACCTGCTGTACCTGCACGAGCTGCCTCTACTGCGGCATTAAGTGCAAGTATATTTGTTTGGAATGCAATATCTTCAATAGTTTTAATAATCTTACTAATTTCTTTAGATTTTTCTGTTATATCGTCCATAGCAGAAATCATTTCAACCATTTTATTTTGAGTTGCTTTGTTCTGCTCACCTGCTTGGTCTGCTTTTTCACGAACTATTTTAGCAGTTTCTGCATTTTGACGAGCACCCTCAGAAATTTCATTTATAGTTGATGACAGTTCTTCAACTGCACTAGCCTGTTCAGTTGCACCCTGTGCAAGAGCTTGAGAACCATTTGCAACCTGTTCTGCACCAGCAGAAACTTGCTCTACTGAGCGTTTTATATTTGAAATCATAGAGTTCATTTTATCTTGTACAGAATCTAATGACTGAGAAATTGAAGCAAATGAACCAGGTAAGTTTGCATTAACATTTATATCGAATTTACCACCAGCCATAGCAGAAGCAACATTTGTTATATAATTACAAGCTTGTTTTAGTACTCTCTGACTTGTACGTAATGCATCTGTCATTTCTCCAAGTTCATCTTCAGACTTATAATTAACTGGTGTATCTAGTACGCCTTTACTCATAGCTATAATAGCTTTATGAATTTCACTTGTTGGCTGTAATATTGACTTTATAATAGACTTAACAATGAGGATTACAATTACAAGCCCAACTAAAACCATTATTACCATGCTAACAGTTGTAGCTGCATTCATAGCTTGTAATTCATCGCTTTTATTGTTAACTTGTTCAGCAACGGTGTCATCTAAATCTTGTGCTATATTTGTAAGATTGTCAAGTGCTGGTTCACATGTGTTATGCAATTCTCTTATAACATCATCGTTTTTCTGAGCTTGAGCAAGCTCCAAAATATTTTCTGCCTCTTTCATCCATGTTTTTAAGGCATTTATATATTCTGTATCCTTACCATCTGCACCAGTATATTTTTCATCAATATACTGTAAATATGATTGAATTTGATTTTCCATTTCATTAAACTCAGCCATATTTTCTGAATAGTGAGTTGTTTCACCTGATAAACCATTAATAACTATATCACGAATTATACGAGCTGCCTTGTTATTTATAACTCGACATTCCAACAAAGTAGTTCTTAATGTAACTTGATTTTCAATCATTCTATCATATTCTTTAGTTATTCTTGCTGACTGAACGTTTGACACCACCAACAGTATAAGAGATAAAGCTATTGGAATAGCACTACAAAGTATCAGTTTTTTCTTAATCCTAAGATTTCGGAGTTTCATTCCTATATCATTCCTTTCATTTTGATTTATTTCTAAATCTATAATAAAACCAATTTAGGTCTTATTTTATTTCTCCATATTTCCCTTTTTGCATATCAGCAACTATACGACCTTCCACAAGTGTAATAACTCGTTTTCTCATGACATTTACAAACTGTTTAGCATGAGTTGCCATAATAATTGTTGTACCACAACGGTTAATTTCGGCTAAAATATTCATAATATCCCAACTAGTATCATAATCAAGATTTGCTGTTATCTCATCAACAACAAGCACAGGTGGGTTACAAATAACTGCTCTTGCAAGTTCTACAAGTTTTATTTGACCCCCTGATAACTCAAATGGATAACGTTCACCCATAGCTCTCATACCAACCAAAGCTAATGCTTTTGTTGTGTTTTCTTCAGCTATTTTTGATTTTACGCCCAACGCCTTTTGAACTATATATAAATTTTCCCTTATTGTCTTTTTTCTTATAAGACCAACTTCTTGCCAAACCTGACCAACCATTCTTCTATATGCAGACCTTCTCCAGTAACGTAATTTTGTTACCTCTTCATCTCCCATCCAGATTCGACCTGAATCCGCACGAATTTGGTTAGCAATTAGTTTAAGAAGTGTAGTTTTACCCGCACCACTACTTCCAATTAAAAAAACAAAATCCCCTTGTTCAATTGTAAGTGAAATATCTTCAATAGCAGGAAAGCGTTTTTTTCTATCATTTACAAAATATTTAGTTACATTTTGAAGCTCTATTTGAGGCACAATATTTCCTCCATATACAAAGATTAGACAAAATTAGATTTGTTTGTTATTATAAATAAAACATTACATTGTGAAGGTGAAGCTTTTGAAAAAAAATAAATCAAAATTTGAAAAACTTAAAATGACAATTCTTGCCATATTTTTGTTTGTTGTATGTGTTGGTGGCATAGAACTTACTATCTGTTACTGGCACGACCCTCATATTTTCACAAAGATTGTAACTCCTGTACAGAACACCGCCAAACTAACAATATCCAATGGCAAAAAGCTTATAATAAACACTGGAAACTGGATTTCTACACAAAAACAATGGTTTGATGATAAATTAAAACAACTAGGTGAAAATCTCACACAACCCCAAAAAGCCAAATTGGACCAAGATGAGCAAAAAGCAGAAAACGCCTCTGGTGTAATGACAAGAATTGATGGTGTAGAAACACTAACAGGTGGTACAATACCCTTAATTTACTTTGCACAAAATGACCCAGAATGGAAAGACCAACTTTACGGCAATGACCCTATTGGTGTATATGGTTGTGGTCCTACTGCTCTTGCAATGGCTGTAAACAGCCTAGGTGCAGGCACAACAAATCCTGCCATAATGTCTGCGTTTTGTGCCGAGCAAGGCTACTGGGCACCTAAAAGCGGTTCATATCATAGCATAGTACAAGGTGTTTCATCTGCATTTGGAATTACATGCAGTGCACCAAATGCACTTGATGCAAATGAAATAATAACTAGGCTTTCAAATGGTGAAATAGCCATAGCACTTATGGGTCCTGGTCATTTCACTGATACAGGACATTTTATAGTCCTTCGTGGAGTGACTAAAGATAATAAATTACTTGTAGCTGACCCAATAAGTAGAACACGAAGTCTACAAGAATGGGACGCTCAACTTATAATTGATGAGTTAAGTATGAGTCGCAGTAGTGGAGCACCACTGTGGTTTTTATCAGTTAATGAATAATTCAACATTTATTGACATGCTACACCACCATTTTACAGCAAACTCGTGAATTGAGCAATACTATAAAAATTTTTTACAAGTAAATATTTTTATTAGAAACTATTATACTTTTTGTTAAATTTTCAAATTACAAGATTTTTCCCACCGCAATTGAAGATAAATACGGTGGGAATTTTTTATCTTTTTTTATTTTTAAGTACAGTTAATATACGTTTATCAAATGGAACAACACGTTCTACAAGTCTTTTATTTTGCTCCATCTGCTGTTTAAATAACATTTCCTCTTGGCTTTCTGGTTCAGCATTGTTTTCAAGCTCCTGCCATCGTTTAATTATATAATCAGGCAATTCAGATTTAAGATTTAATAAAATCTCATCTGATTCTTTCATATATAATATAGGTTCTTGACGCATAGATAAAAGCATTTGAAATGATACTTCATCATCACGATTTAGAGCATCCGACATTTGTTGTGTTAAGTCAAATATTTCTGTCAATAGTGAATAACGCTTTTTTAGCTGAACAAGTAGTTTTACCCAGTCTTGATTCATATACTTTGTGCCTCTTGTGCTTTTTTAAATGTATCTCTTAAATCAATAATTTGAGGTTTAATTTGCTCAAGCACCTTACCATTTCTTCCAAAACGTACACGACTCAACATATATAAGAAATAATCGTATAATCTGTGAAGATCCCAACTTATTGGATACTGCATATCTAATGTTCTATCTAAATATCGGATTATGTCAATACATCTTTGAGCAGATGCTTCAAAAAGCTCATAATCCTGTTTTTGAAGAGCGATTTCAGAACGAATTAAACGCTTAACCAGCTCCTCATATAAAAGCATCAACAGCTCACCCTGTGTCATTGTGTTCATGGATTGTGCCTTATATTGTTGATACCCTTGTATATCCATATTAAAAAATCCTTCCCAAAACTATATCATAAATTTTAGTAAATATTAATAACCACCACTCATACCTGCTAAATAAGAGCTTTGAGAGTTAGCTTGACTTATCAAAACTTCAAGCTTACTAAATTTAGATGTATAGAAATCAATCTTATCATTTAACTGCTCTGTCAACTTTTCAATCATATCATCAATATCATCCATTTGTTTTTGGATTGAATTTTGAATCAAAGACGTTGCAGAGTGCTCAGAACCTGCTTTTTCAATCAGTATACCCTTAGGCGAGCCAGTAGTCTTAGCATATTTTTCAATAACATCATTTAATCTAACTATGGCACCTCCTCCAACACCATCTGCTCCCTTAGGTTCTGCTAATGCTTTTTGAACTTTATCTGGATCTTCTGCCAATGCTGCTCTAAGAGCATCTTCATCTAGTACCAACTTACCTCTATCAGAAGCTTTATCAGAAGTCTTTATGCCAATTTCACTTAATTGTGAATTTGAGAATAGAAAACGTAAGCTACTTGACAAGCCACTCAAATCACTATCTCCAAATAACAAACCTTCTTTTGCTTTTTTCTCCCACTCCTCAATCTGCTTTTCTGTCATATCTGCCTTTTGGTCATCAGTGAGTGGGGAATATTTGCTATCTGGCTTTGTTGTATACAACTCGCCAATATTATCAAGCATTGCATTATATTCTTCAACAAAGGACTTAATGGCGTTCACAATTTTATCTGCATCAACTTTTTGATTAAGTGTTACAGACTCAACATTAGCAAAATCATCAAAATTAGAAATAACTGCTCCAGTACTGTCTTCCTTAAAACTATCTTCATTGAATATTCCTTCTGCCGTAATAGTCATACCATCAACATTAAATGAATTTGTTCCACTTGTCAAAATCATATTTTGACCGTTTACTTTAACAGCTATTGTAGCATCTTGACCATTTGCTATCTTTGCTCCACTGTTAACAATGTCGCTTTTATCCTTTGTAGTATCAACAGTACCAAAAATTTTAGCAGCTAAATCGCCATCTTCAATTTTAATATTGCCACCTTTACCATCTTGAGTGGAAGTAAACAAAAACTGGTTTGTTGTCTGAGAATATGTGACTCTTACTCCAGCATCTGAGTTGTTTATATCAGAAATAATATCAGATAATTTTGTATCTTTAGTGTACGCACCATTTCCTATTTCAACACCATTTATAGTAAATTTTCCATTTCCAACTTCTATTCCAAGCTGCTCAAGTGTCATATTAGTATTTATACCATTTGTTGCACCAACTTGTAATCCTAATAGACCATCAGTACCTAGCAATCCATCAGAAGCAGAGTTTATAGTAAATCTTCTACCATTTTCTCCATCTGCTACATTAAATTGTAACTTTAAATCACCATTTGTTTCAGCATTAGACACGGTCACACGTCCATCACCAAACTGCTTTGCTAATTGCTCATTTAAAGAAGCAATTATCTTATCGGCAGTAGTGCTACCATCCATCGATGGAAGATTCAGTACTCCACTCTTACCATCATATGTTACATTTATACTAGTACCAGAAAGAATTTCATAATTATATTTCTTTGTCTTTAAGTCTCCAACCGTTACAGAATCACCTTGATTTAATTCCTTATCTTTTTGAAGACCAAGTGCATTAAGTGTTTCCTCTGAACCAGCAGTCACTTTTAATTTAGTTTCGCTATCACTGTTATTAACAGTAATACTGCCACCGTTAGCTGTTAAGCTTATCTTGCCATTTATACCAGCTGCTTCTGCTTGTTTATTAAATTCTTCCTCAATTTTTTTAGCAACATCTTCTTGGCTCATATCTTTAGCATCTGCTCCAAAAGAAACTGTAATAGCTCTTGAACCATATTCAAATGTTATAGATTTTCCCGCAAAATTGCTCACGTCTGTTTGACCATTTAACGATACCCCATCAGATGCTGTAATTGTAGTATTATCAGTTGCTTTTCCATTCAAGCCTGAAAATGTAACACTTGTATTAGTTGCAAGATTATGAACACCTAATATTTCTATTGTGCTATCTGATTTACCAGTTGCAGAAATTTTATTTGCATAAGCACCCATAGAAGTTATAGAACTTGAGCCAAAAAATGATGAACTCATCAAGTTGGAACTAGATGTGTAAGACATATATTTACTAGACAATGATACAAGTTGGTCACTTACACTTCTATATGCCTCTTGTTGCCAACCTAAAAGTGTTTTTTGTTGATTTTGCTTATCAATCTTGGATTTTATGCCTTGAACCATACCTTGAACTAAACTTTCTGTATCAAGACCTGATGCAAGACCAGTAATCATGTTACTACTTCTGCTACCATAAATACTTGAGCTAGAACTACTAGTTAAACTGCTTATTGATGCCATAATAAAGCACTCCTCTCTTAATAACTATATAAATACAAATTTCCTACATATTTCGATTTTATAAAAATTTCTTCTGTTTTTTTATTTCGACATATAGTATACTAAAAATAATAGGTAGAATAAGAATAATTTGATAAGGACGTGATTTTTGTGCCAGAAGTTATAGCTATCACAAATCAAAAGGGTGGTGTAGGTAAAACAACCACATCTGCTGCCCTTATCACCTCACTTCATGAGCGTGGAAAAAATGTACTTGCTATAGACCTTGACCCTCAAGGTAATTTAGGTTTTAGTCTTGGGGTCGATATTGAAAATACACATACACTTTATGAGGTTTTCAAAAAACAAATTACAATTGAACAAGCTATATGTAAAACTGAATATTGTGACCTTTTAGCCTCCAATATTCTTTTGTCTGGTGTTGAACTAGAGTTTAACAAAGCTGGCAGAGAATATATGCTACAAAGTGAACTAAATCATATTGCAAAAAACTATGATTATATAATAATTGACACACCACCTGCACTTAATCTTCTAACTGTTAATGCATATGTTGCATCAAACAAACTTATTATACCAATGGCTCCAGAAATTTTAAGCTTACTTGGTGTAAGTCAAATTAAAGAAACAATAGAAACAGTTAAGCAATATTATAATCCTAAACTTGAAGTGCTTGGTATACTCCTTAACAAATTTAACTCAAGATTAAATCTAAATCGTGAAGTTTTAGAAATGTCTGAGCAGATTGCTGCTCAACTCAATACCCGTGTTTTTAATTCACGTATTAGACAGAGTGTAAGTGCTGCAGAAGCTCCTGCACATGGTGAGAGTGTTATTACATACGCACCAAACAGCAATCCATCTGTTGATTTCACAAATCTCACTGATGAAATAATAGCTTTGTGCAATAATAATTAAAAGGAGGTCTTATTTTATGTCATCAAAACGTAGTAATAAAACTGCTCGTGTATTAAATCTTATTGCAAAATCTGACAATGAGACTTCTGATACACAATCAAATGCACAAGAAGTATTAAATTCAAATAACAATATGTCGGAAGACACTATTGCAGATTCACTCACAAAACATAACGAAGAACAAACTGAAGAGGAAATAAAAGAGTTCAAACCTACTTCAGACCAACAGACTAACTCTGTCCTACTTGATGATACTATTAATAATCAAGAAAATGAACAAGAAACAACTGAAACTCAGCAAATAGATTCAGAAGAAGAACAAGAAGGTTCTACTGGATTGCCTCCTGCACCACAACCAGTTGTACCTATACTTCAAAATGTACGCGAACAAGAATCTCAGCTTGAAGACCAAATTTATTCTGAACTTTTAAGCAATCTTGAAGTTGAAGAACAAGCTGAACCTAAAAATGATTCTGAGCATACTTCTGAACCTGCAAAAGGGTCTAACTCCAATGCGGTTTTATCTGATGATGCTATTTCTGCTTTATTTGCTCAAAATGAACAAGCTAAAAATGAAAATACTTCTGAGCCTGCTCCTGAACCTGCAAAAGAGTCTAACTCCAATGCGGTTTTATCTGATGATGCTATTTCTGCTTTGTTTGCTCAAAATGAACAAGCTAAAACTGAAAATGTTTCTGAGCCTGCTCCTGAACCTACGAAAGAGTCTAACTCTAATGCGGTTTTGTCTGATGATGCTATTTCCGCTTTGTTTGCTCAAAATGAACAAGCTAAAACTGAAAATACTCCTGAGCCTGCTCCTGAACCTACAAAAGAGTCTAACTCCAACGAGGTTTTATCTGATGATGCTATTTCCGCCTTGTTTGCTCAAAATGACCAAGAGCCTACAAATGATAAAAATAATCCAAAACCTGAGAAAAATGAAACTAAATCAAATTTAAAAACTGAAGATAATAATTTCTTTAGTGCTGCACATGGTAAACGTTCGGTTACATATATAAATGTACTTCAAGAACTTGTTGAAGAAGAGGCTGAATACTCATCACAAATGCTTGCATGTCGTTGTCCACGTTGTATAGCTGATATGAAAGCACTAACACTCACAAATTTACCATCAAAATATGTTGTTGTAGAAGAAAATCAAAAAAAGGGAATTTTGCGTATATATATGTCAAAATATTCAAGACTTATTTCTACACAAATTATGAAATCATGCGTAATTGTCAATGAAAATCCTCATCATTAAAAACAAAAACAGGGGTTTATCCCCTGTTCAGACTGTCAAAAAAGGTCACTCAAAGAGAAATCTTTGGGTGATTTTTTGATTTAAGATGTTATAATAAAGATAT
>CALWUO010000030.1 GCA_944384745.1 uncultured Butyricicoccus sp. | reverse complement strand
ACCACGATTATTTATATATTTTTCAGCTGGACTGCCTATAAAGCGTTGACTAGCCATTTTCACATATGCCCCGTATTCCGCTCTAGATGCGTTATACGGGGCACTTTGTTTTAGGGTAGTGTTTATATGCCTAACATCGTTTGCGTGCATCTGGGGACGTTCTGAGCCGTCTACAGAGGTTATATCAATTCCGTACTCCTTGTAGACTGCTTTTATAACCTCAAAATTATGTTTGCTGTTGCAGCTCTCAAAACTCATGCCTAATTGTTTTGCTGTGATTTCAAAAGCATCAGCATTTTTAAAGCAACCAGCCCAACAAGTAAAGTGATTTGGCTGTTTTGGGTTTTCTGTTATACCTGTTCCATGTGAGCCAGTACCGCTTGTACAGCCTGAAATAGGGCAAATATAGCCCTTTCCGCTTCTATCACGCTTTAAAGTCTGTCTAAATCTATCATAAACCGTTTGTTTTGCTTGTTCTCGATTCATTGTTTATAATCCTCCAGATAATTATTTTTAATCCTGTAAGAAAGAAATTTTTTATATCGCTTTTTACACATATGCTCATAAATCGCCGTAGATGCATTCTAAGAGGCACTTCATTTCAGGGTATAGTTTAACTACCTAAACCCACAAAATTGATTTTAAGGGCGTTCTGAGCCGTTCTAAGGCTATTTGTCGATATGGAACACATTGTGCTTTATTTCCAAACTTCTCAAAATGCTCCCACATTCCATGTTAATGGATTTTAAATAAAAGTTTTTAAAACCTATAGGGAAGAATTTTTGTTTTACTATCTTAAGTTTTACTAGCTTAAATTTAAATTTTAAAAAATTATAAAAATTAATTCGAGAGGCTTGATTTAGCTTGCGGTTATTTGAGTTTTGACTTGGGCATAGTGAAAAAGGTTTTTCTTCTACAAGGATCTTACTAAAATTTTTTCTTGAAAAAATTTCTTAAAAAGATTGAGCACTTAGTGGGATTGTATTTAGGGGAAACCACCCAACTGGAAATGGGTGGTTTCCCTATTACAGTTACTTACAGTATACTTACAGTAACTTACGGACGATTTTTGGCAAAAATTTTTTTTTGTTTTAAATGCTTAAAAATCGAAAAAAATGGCATTTTTCAGAACTAAAGTTTGTCAAATTTGGGCGATTTTTAATCCGCGGACAAGTGTCCATAGTTCCCAAAGTTTGCCCGACGGTACCCAAAGTTTGCCCGGTGGGTACCCAAAGTTTGCCCGTTGGTACCCAAAGTTTGCCCACCCGTCAATTTCTGGAAATTTTTATTTTCTAATTATTAGTCAATAAAATATACTTAAAATAACTATAAAATTGAATATATTTCACATAAATTTAGCACTCATAAATGTATTATTTTTACATAAATGTAAATTGGGCATTTAAAAATAAGTTTTGGTACCCAAAGTTTGCCCGGTGGGTACCCAAAGTTTGCCCGCGATTTATATAGAATGACAAAGTTATTGTAAAATCTATGTAAAAAATATACATATTGCACATATTAAAATTATCTTATAAATACGGTATTTTTAATATTTTTTACTAACAATCAAAGCTCTATTCTTATACCAGAAACTGCTCGTCCTTTCTTTTCAAATTGATAATCCTTGATGTAACTACACTCTTTCCAATAGTCAAGATATTTTGTCGCTGCATCTCTAATAGTAATAGCTTCTTTTTTACTTATTTCAGGTTGTTGTATAACTTGCTCATATAAACCTTGCTTATATTTTCCGTTCTTTTGATAGCTATGTAGAGATATAATATTTTGGTTTAATTTATTGTTTCCTTTCATGCCTTCTATACGCCTTAACAAACAGTCTTTTAAAATTAAGTTTCGCTCTGTATTTTGCTGTATATGCTTAGTATCCAGTAAATAAGACGGTATATTTAAAATCTGTCCGCTAATTTTAGAATATTCAAGCATTACAGGCTTTCTTAGCAAATGTAAAGCTGTAATTTCATTTCTGTTTGAAACTGCGGAAACCCATTCACATGCCAATAAATAGGTATCAAAAAAGAATTTTCCTTCTTTATTTTCTCTAAGTTGGTCACATTCTTCAGCTAAATATGATTTTTTATATGCATTTACTTCATCTGTACAGTCAATTTTTATGGTATAGACACGCATTTTATCAATGCTTTGTTTTATTTTTTCAACTTGCTGTTTACTAGGTGTTGCAGAACCGTTATCACCTACCATAATACGATAAATGTTTTCTAAAGTGATTAACTTATCAGCTCCAAAATGCTCTGCATATGTAGCAATAGCGTTGTAAACCAGTGTATCATATGGGGTTGTCTTCTTCGAGAGGTTTGTCTTATCGTTATCAAAAGATATAATACAGTTTGTGTGCATTGACTGTTGACTTTCGTTATTTGCAACATTTAAACTTACACCTCTCATACCAGCATCAATGATAGTGTTTAAATTTCGAGTTAGTTTAGATGTTGGAATATATAAGTTTTCTGGTTTTTCATTATTGCAACGTTGTAAAATTTTAGGCGATATATTCAACTCTTTATTGGTTTCACTTTTATATATTGCCATCAATCCACGGATAACTTTGCCTAAATCTACAAAATCTTCTAGAGTATTATCTTCAGATATATAAGTTAATAAATCAAAAAAATCTACATTTTTATTATTTTGGTTTTTTATTGGGCTGTTATTATTAAAAAAATCTTCATTTATTTCAGTATTTTCATTTAAAAGATATATTAAACCAGATAAAAACACATAAGTTTTATCTTTATGAAACAAAATATTTTTATTTTCATCATGAATATCTCTTTTTATCTTTAATGATGGATAAGTCTTTTCATTACAAACAAGGTCTTTTAAATTTGCAGTTAATATATTAGATAATCCGTCAAACAGATTACTAGCTTCACTACTGAATTTATCACTCATATCCAATCTCCTTTACTTTTGTTTTCAGCTTCTTTAGCGTGTCTTTTTTCTCTGCGTAATCGGTTTTCAATTAAATTGTTTATTAAATCTGATACTGTACAGTTATCATCTTTTGCCCACTGTTCTAACATTTGTTTTCGACTTTCTGGAATTCTAACGGTAATTCTAGTATTTCTGTACACTTTTTTATCACCTCTTGTTAGTAGCTATTTTATATATTGATTATATATCTATGTCAGACAAATTACAATTACAATATATTATAAATTTAAAATATAATTTTGATTTAAAAGTTTTAAATTCGACAAATATTAAAAATATTTAATAAATATTAAGCAAATTAAAAACGCATTTATTTTACCAAATAAAATAAATGCGTTATAGATTTTAAGTATTAAAATTGATATGTAAAATATAAGTATTAAAAATTGTAATTAAGAGCTAAAAATCAAAAAATAAATAATAACAAAACTAACGGTCAGTAAACAAATTACTCATATTGCTTATTATTTAATGTAAAGTAAATACTATATGCCCAATTCAATTTATCACCTGATAAAAGATGTTGTTTTAATTTTTTTGAAGTGTAGTATTTTCAGGTGGATTTTTATATTCAATATCTCTATTATTATATATTCAATTCATGAAAGCAGGGTTATCATAATCAACTTTGTTTATAATATATATTTTCTAGTAGTTATATTGTTTTTTTTATTTTCATTTGCTTTTCATTAAACATAGATTTAAGTTTACGATAGCAGTAAATATAAGTTGGTATTAGAAATAAATCAGCTAAAATCCAAGCAAAAGGAGAAGCAAAACAAGTTGCTAAAAATCCATAAATTACAGTTAAATAACTTACAAAACCACGAGCAATCATCTCAAAAATTCCTGCAACAGTAGCTAAAGGTGAAAATCCAAGTCCTTGAACCATGAATCTTATAATATTCACAAGGGCAAGCGGAAATAAAAACGATGCATTTATCATAGAATATTGCCTAGCTATTGGAAGAAGATGCATACTGTTATTATCTAAAAACAGAGAATTGAGATTGTCAGCAAATCCAAATATTACTATAAATGCTAATGCTGAATATATAGCTCCTATAAAGATACATGATTTTAAACCTTTATTTAATCTATCAAGACGACTAGCACCTAAATTTTGACTGCTATATGTTGCCATTGTTGTACCCATTGTATCAAAAGGACAATAAAGAAAAATTAGTATCTTATTTGCAGCAGTTACAACTGTAACATAATCTGTACCTAAACTATTAACCGCTGATTGTATCATTACAGTGCCTATTGCGGTTATTGAAGTTTGCAATCCCATAGGCAAACCAGCAATACATAAATATTTCATAATAGAAAAATCACATTTTAAGTCTTTTATTTTGATTTTAAATACAGGGAAGTTTTTGTATATATGTATACAACAGCCAATACCTGAAACAAACTGTGCTATTACTGTTGCTAATGCTGCACCAAATACATCTAATTTAAAAGTAATTATAAATAAAAGGTCAAGTATTATATTTAATATTGAGCCTATAATAAGCCATTTAACAGGCGTTTTGCTATCGCCAACCGAACGAAGCACACCAGCAGAAAAATTATAAATAAAATAAGAAGGAATACCACAAAAAATAACAATAATATAGTTATATGACCTATCTAATATATCATTTGGTGTGTTTATGCTTATTAAAATTTTAAAGCATAGCAAAACCATAGATATAGTTATTATAAAAGCAAATATAATACATAAAATAATTCCATTTATAAAACCTGAACGCAGTCTTTCATTATTTTTTGCTCCAAATTCTCTTGCTAAAGGTATAGCGAATCCGTTACAAATACCAATGCAAAAGCCTAATACAAGAAAGTTTATAGACCCAGTTGCACCAACAGCAGCCAGTGCAGATCCGCCCAATGTTTTTCCTACTATTGCAGCATCTATCATGTTATATAGCTGCTGAAATATATTTCCTAACAATAAAGGTATTCCAAAACTCATTATTACATTTAGAGGTTTACCAATTGTTAAATCTTTTTCCATTTTTTTCACCTGAAAATAAATTGATTTTTTATAATTGAGTTAACTCTAATACTAAAAGCAAAAGCGAATACCAAAAAACTAATATTCGCCGAAATCCTATATAAAGAAATTTTATCCACTGATATGCTATTTCATTTCCGTAAAGGTCGGTTGTAATTATTCTGATATGATTTAAAGCAATCTCCATATCGATTGCGATTTTTGCATCGTATATTATTTTCATTGTTTTTGCACGTCTGTCATCGCTTGAGTCTACAAATTCTGAATATCCTAAGCGATAAATTATATTTTTATTTTTTCTTCTAAGCTCGGCTGTTGAGATTTTTTATGCACATATAAATACACCTCACTTTTATAAAAGTTGCTATATAACTTTTATAAATTTAATTCAATAGTAGCATAAAGATTAACAATGCTGTAAAGCGGTTTCCTTACAGCATTATTTTTATATAAATTATTACATCCCCTATTAAATAGAGCATCCGTTTTATTATTTAAAGATTTTCGCCGTTTTGAGCTATGATATTTTTATACCAATAACCAGAATCTTTAATAATACGCTTTTGGGTTTGATAATCCACATAAATCATGCCGAAACGCTCTGCATAACCGCTATGCCATTCGAAATTATCCATAAGTGACCAGTGGAAATAACCTCTTATATCAACACCGTCAGCACATGCCTTTTTAAGCTGCTTTAAATAGCTTTCGACAAATGTTATTCTGTTAGGGTCATGTACTTTGCCGTCTGATGAAACCATATCATGACAAGAAAGACCGTTTTCAGTGATATAAATAGGCTTTTTATATCTTTCATAGAGGAAGTAAGGCCCCCAGTATAGACATTCTGGAGTTACAGGCCAATCAAGTGCAGTTTTTGGGAAACCTTCATAACGTTTTACAACTTGTGGCTTTCCGTCCACACCCATTTTTATACGATTGCCGTTATAGATATTTTGACCGTAAAAATCAATAGGCTGATTTATAAGCTTTAAATCTTCTTTTTTGATTTCTGGAAGATAATCTTTATAAAGTTTTAAGCCATCTTCTGCACACTGACCTAAAATAATAGGGTCACTCCACCAAGTTACACTCCATGCCCAATCTTCAAGATTAGTTTTACAGCTCATTAAATGGGTTCTTGCCGCCTCAATATCTTCTGGTTTATTGCTATCTGGATAACTCATAGAGCCGGTTGGAGCAATACCAATTAAAATATCTTGTTTTGCATTTTCACGCATTTTTTTTACGGCTAAACCATGGGATTTTAGCACATTATACCACATTGCAAAACTATCTCTAAAAGGTGCTTTAACACCTGGAGCATGTACACCGGTTACAAATGATAAACCTACAAAACACTGTGGCTCGTTAAAAGTAAAGAATTTTGTAACTTTTCCTGAAAATTCTTTTACGACAAAAGCCGCATAATCGGAAAACCAATTTACAATATCATCATTCATCCAGCCACCTTTTTTATAAATCTCATAAGGCAGCTCCCAGTGATATAAAGTTATAAAAGGCTCAATTCCGGCGTTTATAAGCTCATCAATTAAATTATGATAGAATTTTACACCAAGCTCATTTACTTTTCCGTATCCATTAGGGAAAATTCTTGACCAGTTGATGGAAAATCTATAAGCTTTTATACCAAGTTCTTTCATCAGTGCCACATCTTCTTTAAATCTGTGGTAATGGTCACAAGCTACATCACCGGTATGCCCTTCAAAAACTTTGCCTTTTTCTCTGCAAAAAACGTCCCAAATATCCCAGCCCTTGCCGTCTGTAAATGCTCCGCCTTCAATCTGGTATGATGAGGTAGCTTCACCCCATGCGAAATCTTTTCTAAAACTCATTTTAATACATCACCTTTCTTTTAAATTTTCTATTAAATAAATAATGTATTCTGTGTTTTTCGCATAATTAGATACGGTTAATATCTGATTTTGCTCTATAACAATACCAACCGGTATATTCTCACCTTGCGAGTTTTCACAGAAAAATAAATCATTTGATACCGCTTTATATAACTCATCTGGCAAAAACTCCGCTAAATTTACATATGCATCACTTTTGGAAAAGGTTTCAACCGAATAATCGGGCGAAAATGCAACGTCAAAACCGCCATTAGTCAAAAATGCAGAGAATTTTTGAATATTTGCAACAGAATCGGTGTCCAAACTTTGGTTTTCGGATTGGAAAAAGTCTTTGTAAATTACAATATCCTTTCCATCAAATATATTTTCCACCTGCTCAATCAGATTTTCATTTGCATTTACAAAAGCTACCGATATATCTTTTGGTTTATTGTTCTCTATAAAGCTTGATATTATAGAAAATGCAAAAAACAACACAATTATTGGAATTATAAAATACCATTTATAATAATCCCAAATATATTCAAGCTTTTTTTTCATTTTTGATTATTCCTCTCTTATGCATTTATTAAGAGCATTAAATATAAATGTAGAAAAAATATACAAAATAAATGCAAAACCAATGATTATAAAAAAGAAAAGAGTAACTGCAAAAGCATATAATGAAGATGAAGCTATAAATAATAAAGCTACATTTATAACAACAAAAGTAAAGGTTATAGGTATATTTGCAAGACTTATTAAAATAACATTTTTAGCCAAGTGTTTGTCTGTATAGTCATAGCACGATAAAATCGGAAAACAATACAAAATAAAAGAGATAAGCACGAAAAATATAATCCAAGCTGGAAATTGTAAAAATAAAAAACTTTTGTCTATAACAAAGAATATTATGTATAAATCAGAAAAAACAAACAAAAAGCCAACCATTAAAAACAACCAAATAACAGTAGATTTTTTGAAATTTTGCTTAAAGCTATTTACATAACTTGCTATTATAGAAGGGTTCGGTTGTGTATTTATAACATAAATTGTCCTATAAGCCGCCGAAAGTGAAGCACCGATAGTGAAAATAGGCAAAGATGTTAAAATAATAACAAAATTTAATATAATTAGGTTACATATAAGAGTTAAAAGTTTGATTATAGGGTTTTTCTCGGAAAATATGCTTTTCATTTTAAACAACCTTTCTATGAATATTATACTAATAAAGTTAATTATAGATTATTTTATTTGTTAAAAAAAGTATAGCTAAATAAATTCTGATTGCCAATATACAGACAAATATAAAGCAATTTATGTTTACAATACAGCAATAATTGTAAAGCATTTTTTTTTAAACATGGTATCATAAAGTTACAGCTTACGAAAAGTAGTTTTCTATAATGTTTTTAGAAAAGAGGAGGAAAATTATGAAGAAGAAGATTGTAGCTGCTTCATTATGTGCAGCAATGATGGCAACAACTTTAACCGGTTGTGGTGGAGGAAACGGTGGTTCTGCCGGTGGTACAAGCAACCCAGATGTAATTAACCTTTGGGCTTTTACCGACGAAGTGCCAACCATGATAAACAAATATGTTGAAGAACACCCAGATTTCCCTTATGAAGTAAAGGCTACCATTATCGGCACTACTGACGGTGCTTATCAGCCTGCTCTTGACCAAGCTTTAGCTGGTGGCGGCAAAGATGCTCCGGATATTTACTGTGTAGAAGCTGCATTTGCTTTAAAGTACACCCAAGGCGATGCAAGTCAATATGCAATGCCTTATAAAGATTTAGGAATTGATATTGATGCAAAGCTTGATGAAGCTCAAATTGCTCAGTATACAGTTGATATTGGTTCTAATACCGATGGCGATGTTGTAGGTTTAGGCTTCCAAGCAACAGGCGGTGCATTTATTTACAGACGCTCTATTGCTAAGGAAGTTTTCGGAACCGATGACCCACAAGTAATCAAGGAGAAAATCGGCCCTGGCAGTGATAAATTCTTTGAAGCTGCAGAAACACTAAAACAGAAGGGTTATGCAATAATTTCTGGTGACGGTGATTTATGGCACCCAATCGAAAACAGTTCAGATGCTGGATGGGTTGTTGATGGTAAGCTAAACATCGACCCTAAGCGTGAAGAGTTTATTGATATGTCTATGAAGCTAAAGGAAAACGGCTATCATAACGATACACAGGACTGGACAGACGCTTGGTTTGCTGATATGAAGGGCGTTGGTGATAAGCAAGTATTTGGTTTCTTTGGCCCAGCATGGCTAATTAACTATACTTTAGCTCCAAACTGTGGCGGCTCAACTGTTGGTGAAGGTACATATGGCGATTGGGCTGTTTGTGAATCTCCAATCGGTTTCTTCTGGGGAGGCACATGGCTGTTAGCTGGCAAGAACGCTGATGAAGAAAAGCAAAAGGCAATTGCAGACATTCTTGAATGGGTTACTCTTGATACAAGTGAAGAAGGTCTTCAGTACCGTTGGGCTAACGGCACACTATACGGCGAAGGCGGAACAAAAGACGTTGTAGCAAGTGCAACAGTAATGGAAAAATCAGATGGTGCAGTTGAATTCTTAGGCGGTCAGAATATGTTTGATGTATTTATTGCAGCAAACGAAAACGCTAACGGTAAGAACCTAACACCATTTGACGAAAGCATAAATACATACTGGAGAAATCAGGTGCGTGAGTACACTGCAGGAAACAAAACTCGTGAACAAGCTATAGCAGACTTTAAAACTCAGGTTGCTGATAACCTTGATGTAATTGTTGAATAATCTTAAGTTTTCAGGTAGGACGGTAGTTTACTACCGTCCTATTTTACTTTCATAGAGTGGAGATGAAAAAATGAAACAGAAAAAAGTTGGATATGATAGATATGCGAAATATGGTTATATCTTTAGTGCTCCATTTGTAATTGCGTTTTTAACCTTTTCACTATATCCTACAATTTACACCGCTGTTATCGGTTTTACAGATTTAAAGGGTATAGGTTCAACCGGTTTTAATTTCTTAACAGATGACCTGTTAAAGAATTTTAAAATAATTTTATCAAACCCATCATTTATTCAGTCTTTTAAAAACACTATTTTGCTATGGGTTTGTAACTTTATACCTCAAATTATATTAGCTCTTTTACTTGCTGCGTGGTTTACCGACCGCAGAAGCCATGTAAAAGGTCAAGGATTATTTAAAGTACTTCTTTACATGCCAAATATTATAACAGCCGCAACAATCGCTATACTATTTAACGCACTGTTTGGCTATCCAATGGGACCTGTAAACGATATTTTAATGAGACTTGGCATTACTGATGCACCAATAAACTTAATGCTCAACAAAAACGTTGCAAGAGGCGTTATAATCTTCATTCAAACTTGGATGTGGTACGGTTCAACAATGATTGTTTTAATCTCCGGTATTTTGGGCATTAACCCTGAGATTTTTGAATCCGCTGATGTTGACGGTGCGGGCAGAGTTCAGACATTTTTCCTTATCACACTTCCAAATATCAAAACTATTTTGACATTTACCCTTGTAACCAGCCTTATCGGTGGTCTTAATATGTTTGATATTCCAAAACTGCTGCAAAACGGCGGCCCTGATAATTCAACACTTACAACAAGCCTATTTATCTATAATCAGGCATTTAGCGGCAGCTATTTATATAACCGTGCAGCCGCTGCAAGTATGATTATGTTTGTAATTATCGCAATTTTAGCTGGTATAACCTTCCGTTTAATGCGTGATGACGATGAAAAGGAAGCAATAAAAGAGAAAAAACGTCTTCGTAAATTACAAAAGGAGGGCAAATAAATATGTTAAAAACAAAAGAAAATACCGCACTTAAAGTTGTAATTTACGTTGTTTGCATATTTTTAGCTATACTTAGCATTCTGCCTTTTTGGATTATGATTGTAAATGCAACCCGTTCTACAACCGAAATTCAGCAGCATGCGGTTACGCTTATACCATCATCTTATATGATGAACAACCTCAAAATCTTAACAGGCAAAAGCTTTGACCCTATAACCGGTTTTTTAAACTCCCTTACAGTTTCAATTGGTGCAACAGCACTTGCAGTTTATTTCTCCTCACTAACTGCATATGCTCAGGTTGCTTATAACTGGCGTTTTAAAAAGCAATTTTTCAGCTTTATTATGGCTATTATGATGATACCAGCTCAGGTAACCATGATTGGTTTCTATCAGATGGTTTATAAAGTAGGTCTTACAAACAACCTTTCTATGCTGATTTTACCTGCTATTGCTTCCCCTTCAATGGTATTTTTCATGCGTCAGTATTTACAGCCTACACTTCCGATGTCAATTGTAGAATCTGCCAGAATTGACGGTGCAAAGGAATTTATGATTTTTAATAGAATTGTGCTTCCTATTATGAAGCCTGCTATTGCAACTCAAGCTATTTTTAGCTTTGTGGCTTCATGGAACAACCTGTTTACACCTTTAATTCTGCTTACAAACTCCGATAAATATACAATGCCTGTTATGGTTAGTTTGCTTCGAGGCGATATTTATAAAACAGAATTTGGCTCTATCTATTTAGGACTTACCCTCACTGTTTTACCACTTATTATTGTATATTTATTGTTATCTAAATATATTATTGCGGGTGTTGCTCTCGGCGGTGTTAAGGGTTAAACAATTAAAAGGGACATATGCTTTTATGTCCCTTTTTCTTTAAGTTTTTCCTTTCTTAAACTGTTTCTGTACTCGGTAGGCGAATAATTTGTTATCTTTTTAAAGCATCTGCAAAATGTTGTAGAGTTATTAAACCCTGTTTGTGCAGCTATGGTTGTTATAGGAATATTGCTTATTAAAAGCGATTGAGCCACCTGAATTCTCTTATGACACAGATAATTATAAAAAGTAGTTTTAGTGTAAGTTTTAAAAAGTCTTGAAAAATGAAACTTGGAAAAACCCATATAATCGGCTGCTTGTTCAAGAGTTAAATCCTGAGCGTAGTTTGCATCTATAAAATTTAAAAGGCTGGAAAACCTGTCGAAATATTCCCAGCTTTTGGCGGCAGATGTGGAATTATCCGAAGCTATTGTTTCATTAAAATGGTTTTGTGCTATAAGTGTCATAACCTGAAGAAGAATTGAATATATACGCAGTTCCCAAAATGTATTGTTTTCAAAATATATATCAATCATTTCCATAAGCGAATTATATACATCATTATATATGTATGGGTGGGTTTGCTTTGAGCAATAAAACGGATTCATAAACACTAAATCCAAGGTTTTAAAATCGTTATAACATTTTAAAACTGACATATTTATAAGAAATATAAAACGCACACCAAATTCAGGGAAAACCAAGTTATGCAGCATATGAGGTGGAATCATTATTATATCGCCTACATTTAATGTAAAATCTTTGCCATCGGCTTGAACAATCATTTGATTTTCCATACAAACTATGATTTCCATTACTTCATGGTGATGATTATCATAAGAACCTTTTTCGTTGTTATACCAAATTCTTAAATGTGTCTGTGGAACATAGTCCACATCTTCTGTTGTACCAGATAAAACATAATCTGAATGGAACTTTGCTGGTTGATTGTATTTTACAGGAGTGGGTCTTTGTTGTACATATCTAGACATAAAAATACCTCCAAAAAATATGTAATAAAATACACAATTATATATTAAACTCTAATAAATAATAAGTCAAATAAAGAAAGAGTGTGAAAATATGAATAGAGAACTCGCAACAAAAAAAGCTACCGAGCTTGTAGAAAAAATGACTATTGAAGAAATGGCTTCACAGCTTAAATTTGATGCTCCTGCTATTGAAAGACTGGGTATTCCTGCCTATAACTGGTGGAATGAGGGGCTACATGGTGTAGCTCGCTGTGGTACTGCGACCATGTTTCCTCAGGCTATCGGTTTAGGTGCTACCTTTGACGATGAGCTTCTTCATGAAATCGGTGATGTTATCGCAACCGAAACCAGAGCTAAATATAATGAATCTGTTAAATATGAAGATAGAGATATATATAAAGGCTTAACTTTATGGTCACCTAATGTTAACCTATTTCGTGACCCTCGTTGGGGTAGAGGTCATGAAACATATGGCGAAGACCCTCATTTAATTGGAAAACTTGGAGTTTCTTTTATAAAAGGTCTGCAAGGCGATGGAGAATATCTAAAAACAGCGGCTTGTGCTAAGCATTTTGCAGTACATTCAGGACCTGAAGCTCTTAGACATCATTTCAATGCTGAAACATCTTTAAAAGAAATGTGGGAAACATATCTTCCTGCATTTGAAGAAAGCGTTATTGATGGTGAAGTTGAATCTGTAATGGGTGCATATAACCGTACAAACGGTGAACCTTGCTGTGCTCACAGCTATTTAATGGACGAAGTTTTAAGAGGTAAATGGGGCTTTAAAGGTCACTATGTATCCGACTGCTGGGCTATCAGAGATTTCCATGAAAACCATCAAATCACCGAAAAGCCTGAAGATAGTGCAGCTTTGGCACTTGAAAGAGGCTGTGACCTTAACTGTGGTTGTACTTTTGATAAAATTATGTCCGCTTATGAGCAGGGTATGATTCCAGAAGAGCATATCAAACGTTCAGCTATCAGACTGTTTACCACTCGTTTCATGCTTGGTATGTTTGATAAGACCGAATATGATGAAATTCCTTACGAAGTTGTAGAATGTAAAAAGCACCTTGATTTAGCTTCAAAGGCTGCAAAAGAAAGCGTGGTAATGCTGAAAAATGACGGTATTCTGCCACTTAACAAAGATAAAATCAAAACTATCGGCGTAATTGGCCCTAATGCAAACAGCAGAGAGGCTTTAATTGGCAACTACCACGGCACTTCTTCAAGATATATAACCGTACTTGAAGGCATACAGGATTATGTTGGCGACGATGTAAGAGTGTTATATTCAAGCGGCTGCCATCTGTTTAAAGACAGAGAAGAAGCTCTTGCTATGGCTGACGACCGTCTATCCGAGGCTAAAACAGTTTGCAATCACTCTGATTTAGTTGTGCTTTGTCTGGGTCTTGATGAGTCACTAGAGGGTGAAGAAGGCGATACAGGCAACGCTTATGCATCAGGTGATAAACGTGATTTACTGCTTCCTCTCTCTCAGATGAAACTACTTGAAACAGTAATCGAAACCAAAGTTCCTTTTATTGTTTTAATGATGGCTGGCAGTGCCATGGATTTAAATTTAGCAGATAAACATGCAAACGCTGTTTTACAAACATGGTATGCAGGTGCAAGAGGTGGCAAGGATATAGCTGATATATTATTCGGTGAAGTATCCCCATCTGGTAAACTTCCAATCACAATTTATACCGATTTAGATGATATGCCAGATTTCACCGATTACACCATGAACGGCAGAACTTATAGATTTTTAAATAAAGCTCCTCTTTATCCTTTTGGTTATGGTCTAAACTATGCAAACACTCAGATAACCGAGGCTGCTTGTGATGATACATATAAAAACGCTTGTGAAAACGGCGTTAAGGTTACAGTAACCGCTGTAAACAACGGCGAAATGAAAACCGATGATGTTGTTCAGGTTTATGTGCATGTAAACAGTGAAAATGAAGTAAAACACCCTAAACTAGCAGCATTTAAACGTGTTTCACTTGATAAAGGCGAAACAAAACAAATTGAGCTTAATATATCCAAGAAAATGTTTGGCACTGTAAATGACAATGGCGAACTTGTATTTGATGGAACAAAAGCAGATATTTATGTAGGTTTTGGCCAGCCTGACGATAGAACAAAGGAGCTTACAAATAAAAACGTTCACTGCATGACCATTTAATTTTAAAAATTTGAGGTGTATTAAAAATGAATGCTAAAAAATTGACCGCTAGTTTCTTAACCGCACTTGTTATGTGTAACAGTGCAAGTATGATTCCTTTTGCAAACGCATTAAACACCGAATATGTTTTAGGTGCGACCTCAGAAACACAAGAAAACACTAAAACTTATAGTTTAACCGAGTTAGAAAATTATAAATCATATGATTTAGAGCAAACAAACAATGACGGTAAAGTGTCTATTTCTTACTCAAAGCAGTATGGTGAAATATTCTATAAGCTTCCAAAAGATATAGACTCTTCGCTAATACAAACTTTAACTTTAAACATATCATCTGGTGATAAATCAACAATTGGTCTTAAACTATATGACCAAGCTGTTGAAGATTGGATTCAGGAAAATCAAGTTGATTATGGCAATACCTCAATAAGCCCAAAAGGTAAATTTGTTGCCTTTGGTATTATATCAACATCTGAAAAGCCTTCTGCTATAACAGTTGACAGTGTAACCATAACTTTAGGTGAGAAAACACCTGTTGAAATTGAACACGATATACCGGACTGGAAAGACAGTATAACAAAGGGTTTAGGCTCAAATGCAATTGCTGGCACTGCGTTAAATGCTTCAAACTTAAATGATGAGACTCTTTTAGAGCTTGTAACAAAACATTTTAACGCTATCACACCAGAAAATGAGATGAAGCCTGAAAGCATGTTTGGTTATAGCAATGCAAAATGCCCAGGCACTGAAGAAGTTACACTAAACGGGGAAAAATTAACCGTTCCAGTGCTGAATTTTAAAAGTGCTGATACAATTTTAGATAAAATTCTAGAATGGAATACAAATAATCCAAATGATACTATAAAGGTTAGAGGTCATGTTTTAGTTTGGCATTCACAAACACCTGAATGGTTTTTCCATGTAGATTACGATAAAACCAAACCTTATGTATCGGCTGATGAGATGAATAAACGTCTTGAATGGTACATAAAAGCAAACTTTGAACATTATTTAGGTCAAGATAGCAAATATAAAGATTTGTTCTATGGCTGGGACGTTGTAAACGAAGCGGTTAGCGATAATGGCGGTTATCGAACCGAAAAAGAAAATCCAGCAGAAGATTTAAATAATGATACCCATGGTAAAAACTCCAGTTGGTGGGCTGTATATCAAAGCAATGAGTATATTATAAATGCTTTTAAATATGCAAATAAATACGCTCCTGAAGATGTAGAACTGTATTATAATGACTATAATGAATATTCAACCGTAAAACGTGATAGCATTGTAGAGCTTTTAAAAGCGGTTAAAGACGCAGAAGGCACAAGAATAAATGCAATGGGTCTACAAGGACATTATAATATGGACGCTCCAAGTGCTTCATTGTTTGAAGATGCCATTCGTGCATATGCAGGTGTTGTTGGTACAGTTCAAGTAACAGAATTTGACTTAAAGGCTAGCAACAGCTATGATGGCACAGATGCTACAAAAAATGATGAATACACCAAGCAAGCATATCGTTTTAAATCCCTTTTTGACACTATGAAAGCTCTTGACGCTGAAGAGGGTATTGACGTTTCAGGTATAACAATATGGGGTGCAATAGATAGTAATTCTTGGCTACAAAATAGCTCAAATGTTGGCGGTGGCACTGATGGCACTCAAAAACAATGTCCTCTGCTATTTGATGGAGATTATAAAGCAAAACCTGCTTTTTGGGCATTTGTAGACAGTTCAAAACTTGACCCTCAAATTCAAAAAATCAATGTAATTGAACAGGTTGGCAATAATTCAAATAATAGTTACTCTTTCGGAAGCGGTGACTGTACTGTTAAATTTATACCTATGTGGAGTGGAAACAAACTAAAAGTACATGTAGATGTAACCGACAAAACGGTTGATGCTAATGATAAAGTTACATTATTTGTTGATGCCGACAATTCAAAATCCGAAAATATAAAGCCTTTAACTGTAACTGTAAACCGTTCAGAGGCTACTAAAACCGATAATGGTTATAGTGCAGATATTGAGCTTGAGCTGTCTAATATTGCAGTTGCTAAGAAAATCGGCTTTGATTTAAGAGTAAATGACGGAGATACACCGATTTCATTTAATGATTTGAATAATACTCAGGATACAAAGAGCAAATACTATGTTGAGGCTGTATTTAAACCATATATCACAATCAATAAAGGCACAGCAAAAATTGACGGTGAAAAAGATGCTGTTTGGACTAATAGCAAATCTGTTCCGCTAACTATAAATACAGGTAGCTCTAAGGTTACAGCAGATGCTAATTTGCTGTGGGACGAAGAAAATCTTTATTTATATGCTCAGGTAAATGATGATGTGCTAAATGATTCCAGCCAAGATGATTATCAAAAGGATTCTTTTGAAGTCTTTATTGATGAAAACAATGCAAAAGCAGATAGCTATGAGCAAGATGACAAGCAGTATAGAATAAGCTTTAAAAATGCACTTTCATTTAATGGCCCAAAGGCTAATGTTGACAATATTGAATCAGCTACAAAAACAACTGAAAATGGTTATGTTGTAGAGGCTGCATTTAAATGGACTGATGTACAGCCTAAGGCTAATACTAATATAGGCTTAGAACTTCAGGTAAATGATGCCGATAATTCTGGCAGCCGTATCGGTACACTGAGCTGGTTTGATGAAACCGGTATGGGTTGGTCTGCTCCTTCCGTATTTGGTACTGCAACTCTTGTTGATAACAATAGCAATACTGGCTTTACTGATGTTCCAAACAATTATTGGGGCAAGCAAGCTATAGATTTTGTATGTAATAAAAACTTATTTAACGGCACAAGCGAAACCGAATTTAGTCCAGAAGGTAAAATGAATCGTGCAATGATTGTTACAGTGCTTGCTCGTCTGGCAGGTGTAGATACTACCAACGGTTCTACTTGGTATGAAGCAGGTGTAAAATGGGCTAAGGAAAATGGTATTTCCGACGGCACAAATCTAAATGCATCTGTGAGCCGTGAACAGCTTGCAACTATGCTTTATAGATATGCGGGCAGTCCAAAAGTTACAGGTTCTATAGATGGCTTTACTGATACAGATAAAATTAGCTCTTGGGCTACTGATGCCATGACTTGGGCTATAAGCGAAGGTCTAATCTCTGGTATGGGTGACGGTACTGTTAATCCTCAGGGTGAAGCTACCCGTGCTCAGGTTGCTACCATTATTCAAAGATTTGTTTCTAATGTGAATTAATGAAAAAAATGTCCTCCATAAAAGGAGGGCATTTTTTATTATACGAATAAAAAACAGCTAATTTATCATCTATCTAAAATGGCAAGCAATGCATATGTATATACACAAATGCAAATTTAGCTTGTTGAGGATAATGCCCCAATCCCTTTTTAAACACAAAATTTTATTTTGTGGCTACGCATTAAAAAATGCTAAAATAAAAAAATCATACTTCAAGAAGTATGAAAGCTATTATACATCTGTAATTAAGGGGTTAAAGGGGAAACCCACTTTTTTGAATTAGTCCGTGCTAATTCGTTGCTTGCTAATACTTAGTCCATTTATCTGCTCCATACCACTAGAGGTATTATAACTGAATTTGGGTGGTATGAAGTTTTAAAATCATATAATAAAAATCGACCTCAAAAATTTATAAGACAAATATTATTATAAAAATTATAAAATCTGCTTATACTTGATTTAGCTGGTTGCATATGTTAAAATAGAGTAGCTAGTAAAGGATATAATTTAATCAAATCGGCACAAAACGAAACCCCCAGAGGTCACGACTCTGGGGGTTTCTTCTGATTTTTACGGCTCAGTATCCGTTAGGCTAGTTATCACTATCATCTCTATCTAACCATTTGCAAATAAAGTAGCTGATTACATTTGCCACAATAGAGAGAAGTAAAGATATAATTTCCATCAAATCGACACCCCCTCTCTGTTGCCAGATTGGGTGCGACAACTTAGTTATTATAACATAAACTAATATAATCAACAAATATAAATTTGATATTCTTATACTTACTGTTATAATAATAGTAAGTATAAATTTTATATAGGAGAATATAACAATGAGTAAGTCAATAAAGCAAATAGCAGATGAAATAGGTGTTTCAAAACAAGCGGTGTTTAAAAAAATAAAGCGTGAACCACTATCAACTAGTTTACAGCAGTTCATATCAACCGTTGATGGTCGGTTAATGGTATCGGTTGACGGTGAAAAAATAATAAAACAAGCGTTTTATAGTGCGGATATGGCAAATAAAGATGAAGTATCAGAACAAACTAAGCAAACTCTCAAAAACGAGATTGATGACAACCAGTTGACGGTTGACGCCGAAGTTCACGACAACCAGTTCATAGTTGACGGTGCTGTTGACGACAACCAACCATCAACCATCAACCAAGTTAAAGAATATAAAACCTCTCAAGATATAGAAAACATTATAACTGTTTTAGAAAATACTGTCGAAACTTTAAAAAATCAACTTGAAATTAAAGATGCTCAAATAGAAAAGCTAACAGATGCACTTGTAGCAGCTCAGCAAACCGCAGCAGCTGCACAGGCTCTTCATGCAGGCACAATGCAGCAACAAATAACAACTACTCAAGATACACAAGAGAAAAAGAGTTGGCTTAAAAAGCTTTTTGGTTAAAGTTTAATAGGTGAATAATTCATATCAAAAGGTGTTGGTTCGTCAACTTCCTTAAAATCACTTTCCGAAAAATAATTAAACATAGGATAGAAACTAAAATTTATTGAAGTTCCTTTTTTACCATTTCGATTTTTTAAAACTTTAAGCTGAATATCAATTCCTTTTCCTTTTGCTGCAAGCTGTTCATAATCTTTTATTAGGCTTCTGATACGTTTAAAACGAGTTTTTTCAGTTTCTCCGTCATCATAGTCCATACCACTGTATTGCAAACCTAACAGCACATCACTGCCATATTCAATAGCACCGCTTTCTTTGAAAGCCCTCATGCTTATAGGCTCTGTGTAACTCTCACGGTTCAAACTTGATACACATAAAACAGGTATATCAAAATCACGACTAATACGTTTAAGTTCTAAAACAGCTTTATCTGTGTTTTGTTTATCGGTTGCTCTAATATCAAAAGGAGCTAAAATCTGTACATAATCAATTAAAACCAAAGGTTTTCGACCTTTTAAAGAGATATGACGGCTTACTTTTTCCCTAACCTCTTTGACTCCAACATTGCCAACACCTTCAAATATCCATATATTTGGTGCAATGAGAGTTTGATATTCATTCATACTGTTATGTATAAGTTCTTTTTCGGTTTGGCTATAATTTTGCCATCTACGACCATCTAAAATACCTCTGACCGATTTTGCATTATTTGTGCTGATATTTTGCTTTTGAGCGTTAACAAAGGTTAATCTTGATACACTTTTAGCCATAAGTTCATCTCTTGCCATCTCTAAAGAAAATATTAAAACATCTTGTTTTTGTCTTGCTATCTGGTCGGCAATTTGCAGACAAAATGTTGTTTTTCCTAGTGATGAAATAGCACCTATAAAGTAAAGTCCAGAATATAAACCTCCATCAAGTGCATTATCAAAATCATTAAAACCTGTGCAAATTACATCTTTTTTGCTCTCAATATTGTTTGCAAAATTAGTAAAATATGAAGCTGCGTTTTGTTGCTCATACTCCTCTAATTCAGCAGGTAAAATGTTTAAGGCTTTATTTTTGGCAATATTAACTGACTCTATAAAAATACTACGATTTTTGACTAAAGCCTCGTTAGCATCTTTGAGTTTTATGTTTTCCTCTTCATTATCACAATTTTTTATAATAAAACGTCCATCAATAAATCTGAGATTTTTCTCTTTGAATGCATTTAACAGTTTTTCTGTTGCTTTATCACCTGATTTATCAGTATCTAAACAAAGTATAAAAGGCGGTAAATTTTCTAAAGTATCTAACATTTTAACTAATAAATCAACATTGCTTGTGCTGTTAAGTCCGACTGCTTCACCTCCTGCCTCTATGATTGATAAGGCATCAATAACACTTTCGGTAATAAAAACAGGCATATTCTGTTGATTTGTTAACTGTTTGCTGTTGAAAAGATTGCTCGCAGAACCTTTTGCATTGCTAAATCTTGCACCCTCCTCTATGTTGCGTTTGATAAAAAAATCTGTTCCAACGGGAATTATTAAAGCAGGGTGCTGTTCATTGTTCGGAAAGTACTCATTTTCGCTATAACCTAAGCCAAAACGCTCTGCAACAGCTGAGCTTATACCACGATTATTTATATATTTTTCAGCTGGACTGCCTATAAAGCGTTGACTAGCCATTTTCACATATGCCCCGTATTCCGCTCTAGATGCGTTATACGGGGCACTTTGTTTTAGGGTAGTGTTTATATGCCTAACATCGTTTGCGTGCATCTGGGGACGTTCTGAGCCGTCTACAGAGGTTATATCAATTCCGTACTCCTTGTAGACTGCTTTTATAACCTCAAAATTATGTTTGCTGTTGCAGCTCTCAAAACTCATGCCTAATTGTTTTGCTGTGATTTCAAAAGCATCAGCATTTTTAAAGCAACCAGCCCAACAAGTAAAGTGATTTGGCTGTTTTGGGTTTTCTGTTATACCTGTTCCATGTGAGCCAGTACCGCTTGTACAGCCTGAAATAGGGCAAATATAGCCCTTTCCGCTTCTATCACGCTTTAAAGTCTGTCTAAATCTATCATAAACCGTTTGTTTTGCTTGTTCTCGATTCATTGTTTATAATCCTCCAGATAATTATTTTTAATCCTGTAAGAAAGAAATTTTTTATATCGCTTTTTACACATATGCTCATAAATCGCCGTAGATGCATTCTAAGAGGCACTTCATTTCAGGGTATAGTTTAACTACCTAAACCCACAAAATTGATTTTAAGGGCGTTCTGAGCCGTTCTAAGGCTATTTGTCGATATGGAACACATTGTGCTTTATTTCCAAACTTCTCAAAATGCTCCCACATTCCATGTTAATGGATTTTAAATAAAAGTTTTTAAAACCTATAGGGAAGAATTTTTGTTTTACTATCTTAAGTTTTACTAGCTTAAATTTAAATTTTAAAAAATTATAAAAATTAATTCGAGAGGCTTGATTTAGCTTGCGGTTATTTGAGTTTTGACTTGGGCATAGTGAAAAAGGTTTTTCTTCTACAAGGATCTTACTAAAATTTTTTCTTGAAAAAATTTCTTAAAAAGATTGAGCACTTAGTGGGATTGTATTTAGGGGAAACCACCCAACTGGAAATGGGTGGTTTCCCTATTACAGTTACTTACAGTATACTTAC
>CALWUO010000029.1 GCA_944384745.1 uncultured Butyricicoccus sp. | reverse complement strand
GATGTTTTAGAAGATGGTTATGGTGTAAACCTTAGACCTCTTAGTATGTTTGCGGCTGAAACATATCAAAATGACCCTTGTGAACGTTTTCAACCTCATGTCCTTGATGAAAATAAATATGACCCAGTAGACCCACAACTTGCAGCTAAAATGCATAAAGCGGTAGCGATTATATTATTTAAGCTTGAGGGACAACTTATCAAGCGTCACCCAGAATATCATATGACTGGTAGGCTATTACTAGATAAAATAAATTTTGAAAAAGGCACAATAACACTTGATGGAAAAGAATATCAAATGCTTGATACAAACTTCCCTACTATCGACCCAACTGACCCATATAAATTAACTGAAGCAGAAGAAGCACTTGTCGAAAATACTCTTGCATCATTTAGACACAGTGCAAAACTTCGCAGACATATTGATTTTATTTATACACATGGTGCAATGTACAAAGTATCAAACAACAATTTATTGTATCATGGTTGCATTCCAATGACAGAAAGCGGAAAATTTGATAAGCTTGTTTTACCAAGTGGAGCATATTCTGGTAAAGCTCTTTTGGATTATTTAGATAGCTGTGTAAGAAAATCATATTATACAGGTGATGAAAACTGTGTGGATTTAATGTGGTATTTATGGTGCGGTGCAAAGTCACCTGTATTTGGCAAAGATAGAATGACAACCTTTGAACGTTGTTTTATTGCCGATAAAACATTACAATCTGAACCAATGAACCCATATTATCATAACTATGATGACCCAAAACAAAGCGAAAAGATTATGCTTGAATTTGGTTTAGACCCTAAAGAATCACATATCGTGAATGGTCATGTTCCTGTTAAAAATGGTGAAAATCCAGTTAAAGCTGGCGGCAGATTATTTGTAATTGATGGCGGTATATCAAAAGCGTATCAATCAAAAACAGGTATAGCAGGCTATACCCTTATTTATAATTCACATGATATAGAGCTTGCTGAACATATGCCATTTAAACCAGCAGATGAGACTCACCCACTTGCAGAAATGCATTCTACTGTGCATATAGTAGAGCGAATGCCAAGAAGAATGACAGTTGCAGACACAGATTCAGGTAAAATTTATAGAGAAAAAATTGAAGATTTAGAAAAACTATTACAGCTTTATCGAGATGGTACACTTGGAGAAAAGCTAGAAGATTAAAAAAATCCCGTCTGAACTAAATCAGACGGGATTTCAATTTATTATCTAAGCGTAATTAAGAATTACTCGTTAACCTTAACAACAACGCCAGAACCTACGGTACGACCACCCTCACGGATAGCGAAACGCAGACCTTCTTCAATAGCGATTGGAGTAATTAGTTCAACGTCCATTTCAACGTTATCGCCTGGCATACACATTTCAGTGCCTTCTGGAAGGCTGATAACACCAGTAACGTCAGTTGTACGGAAGTAGAACTGTGGACGGTAGTTGTTGAAGAAAGGAGTATGACGGCCGCCTTCTTCCTTCTTCAGAACGTAAACCTGACCCTTGAACTTAGTGTGTGGGTGAATAGAACCTGGCTTAGCTAGAACCTGACCACGCTCGATATCAGTCTTCTGGATACCACGTAGAAGAGCACCGATGTTGTCACCTGCTTCAGCATAATCAAGAAGCTTACGGAACATTTCGATACCAGTAACAACAGTTTTACGAGGAGCTTCCATCAGACCTACGATTTCAACTTCTTCGTTAAGCTTTAACTGACCACGCTCTACACGACCAGTAGCAACAGTACCACGACCAGTGATAGAGAATACGTCCTCGACTGGCATTAGGAAAGGCTTGTCAGCAGCACGGTCTGGAGTTGGGATATAAGTGTCAACAGCGTCCATCAGCTCATGAATGCAAGCATACTCTGGAGCATTTGGGTCGTTAGACTCACAAGTTAGAACGTTAAGAGCAGAACCACGGATTACAGGAACGTCGTCGCCTGGGAAATCGTAAGAAGATAGAAGTTCACGGATTTCCATTTCAACAAGGTCAAGAAGCTCTTCGTCATCAACCTGGTCAGCCTTGTTCATGAATACAACGATGTAAGGAACACCAACCTGACGAGAAAGCAGGATATGTTCACGAGTCTGAGGCATTGGGCCGTCAGCAGCGGATACAACAAGAATAGCACCGTCCATCTGAGCAGCACCAGTAATCATATTTTTAACGTAGTCAGCGTGACCTGGGCAGTCAACGTGAGCGTAGTGACGATTCTTAGTATGGTATTCAACGTGAGCAGTGTTGATTGTAATACCACGCTCCTTCTCTTCTGGAGCCTTGTCGATTGCGTCGTATGCCTGATATTCAGCAGCACCGTCCATAGCAAGCACCTTAGTGATTGCAGCAGTTAGAGTAGTCTTGCCGTGGTCAACGTGGCCGATAGTACCAATGTTAACGTGTGGCAGGGAGCGGTCAAATTTTTCCTTTGCCATTTTGGATAGCCTCCTTAGGAATTTAAAATTTAGTGAATTTTTTATTCAATATTAGTACACTTGTATAACTATTTTAAATCATACAGGTGAAAAAAGCAATAACTTTTAATCGTTATTTTTTGTACGAGCGTCAATAATTTTGTCTTGAACAGACTTTGGAACTTCTGTATAATGGCTAGGCTGCATGGTGTACTGACCACGACCCTGAGTGCTAGAACGCAGAGCAGTAGCATAACCGAACATTTCGGATAGAGGTACAGCCGCACTTACTGCCTGAACACCACCACGAGGTTCCATACCTTGGATTTGACCACGACGAGCATTCAAACCGCCGATAACGTCACCCATGTAATCTTCTGGAACAAGAACATCAACCTGCATAATAGGTTCCATAAGAACTGGCTCAGCTTTACGCATAGCTTCCTTGAATGCCATAGAACCAGCAATCTTAAACGCCATTTCAGAGGAGTCAACTTCATGGAAAGAACCATCATACAGAGTAACCTTAACATCAACAACTGGATAACCAGCGAGTACACCAGCTTGCATAGCACCCTGAATACCCTGATTAACTGGTTCAATGTATTCCTTAGGAATAGCACCACCAACAATCTTGTTGATAAATTCGTAACCCTTACCGGACTCGTTAGGCTCAACAATGATTTTAACGTGACCATATTGACCCTTACCACCAGACTGACGAGCATATTTCATATCAACGTCAGCAGAGCGACGAATAGTTTCTTTATAAGCAACCTGAGGTTCACCTACGTTAGCCTCTACCTTAAATTCACGAAGCAGACGGTCAACGATGATTTCAAGGTGAAGCTCACCCATACCAGCGATAATAGTCTGTCCAGTTTCCTCATCAGTCCATGTGCGGAAAGTTGGGTCTTCTTCTGCTAACTTAGTTAGAGCAATACCCATCTTTTCCTGACCAGCCTTTGTCTTAGGCTCGATAGCAACACGAATAACAGGGTCTGGGAAATTCATTGATTCAAGGATAATTGGGTGCTTTTCGTCACACAGTGTATCACCAGTTGTTGTATTCTTTAGACCAACAGCCGCAGCGATATCACCAGAGTAAACAATATCAATATCCTTACGAGCATTAGCATGCATTTGTAGGATACGACCCATACGCTCACGGTTACCCTTGGTTGCATTCAGTACAGAAGAACCAGCAGTCAGAGTACCGGAGTAAACACGGAAGAATGTTAAACGACCTACATAAGGGTCAGTCATAATCTTAAATGCCAGAGCAGAGAAAGGAGCTTCGTCGCTAGATGGACGGGAATCCTCTTCTTCAGTATCTGGGTTAATGCCCTTAATCATAGGAACATCAGTTGGAGCTGGCATATAATCAACAACAGCGTCAAGAAGCATCTGAACACCCTTGTTACGATATGCAGTACCACACATTACAGGGATAATCTGTACATTACAAACGCCCTTACGAAGTGCAGCCTTTAGCTCATCAACAGTAATTTCTTCGCCTTCGAGGTACTTCATCATAAGTTCCTCATCAAGCTCACAAATAGACTCAACCATAGCGTCATGGTATTCCTGAGCCATATCGACCAAATCTTCTGGAATATCTTCGTCACGAACGTCCTTACCAAGGTCATCATAATAAACCTCAGCACGCATGGTCATAAGGTCAACAATACCCTTAAATGTGTCCTCAGCACCGATTGGAAGCTGAATTGGAACAGCATTACATTTTAGGCGGTCTTTCATCATCTTAACAACATTGAAGAAATCAGCACCCATAATGTCCATTTTGTTAACAAAAGCCATACGAGGTACATGATAATCGTCAGCCTGATGCCAAACGGTTTCAGACTGAGGCTCAACGCCACCCTTAGCACAGAAAACGGTTACAGAACCGTCAAGTACACGCAGAGAACGCTGAACTTCAATAGTAAAGTCAACGTGACCTGGGGTGTCGATGATGTTAATACGGTGTTCTGGATATTGGTTACGAGAACCAGACCAGTGACAAGTAGTTGCCGCAGAGGTGATTGTAATACCACGCTCTTGCTCCTGCTCCATCCAGTCCATGGTAGCTGTACCATCATGGGTATCACCGATTTTATAGTTTACACCTGTGTAATACAGGATACGTTCAGTAGTAGTTGTTTTACCAGCATCAATGTGTGCCATGATGCCGATATTTCTGGTATTTTCCAGCGAATATTCTCTAGGCATAATTGCTCTCCTTTCAGATATTCTACCGATTTATTAATAACGGTAGTGAGCGAATGCCTTGTTAGCCTCTGCCATCTTGTGAGTGTCCTCACGCTTCTTAACAGAGCCACCCAGATTGTTAGCTGCGTCCAGAATTTCACCAGCCAGACGAGCACGCATGGTCTTCTCAGAACGAGCACGGGAATACTTAGTAATCCAACGTAGACCTAGAGTCTGACGACGCTCAGGACGAACTTCCATTGGTACCTGATAAGTAGCACCACCTACACGGCGAGCCTTAACTTCCAGGCTAGGCATAATATTTTCCATTGCTTCGGTGAAAACCTCCAAAGGTTCACGACCGGTCTTATCTCGAACGATGTCAAAAGCACCATAAACAACTTTCTGCGCAACACCCTTTTTACCATCTAACATGATGGAGTTTACCAGCTTAGTTACAAGCTTGGAATTATACATTGGGTCTGGCAGAACGTCTCTCTTGGGAACATTTCCTCTTCTTGGCACTTTACTTCCCTCCTTCATTATTATTTAATATGATTTCATAGGTACTCAGTAAATTAAATTTACTGTGTTGTGTCCGAGGTTTCCCAAATAAAAAAATCTATATGAAAAACACTCAGGACAAAGCTTGTGGGTAGGTTTTAAAAAACCTAACATTTGCTTTGCTGAAACTGTTATAAGTTCAAATCAAAGTCTTTTAAGGCTTAAAAAATTACTTGCCAGCCTTAGGACGCTTAGCACCGTACTTGGAACGAGCTTGCTTACGGTTAGCAACGCCTTGGGTATCTAAAGTACCACGGATAATGTGATAACGTACACCTGGAAGGTCCTTTACACGACCGCCACGAACCATAACTACGGAGTGCTCCTGTAAGTTATGACCGATACCTGGAATGTAAGCAGAAACTTCCATGCCATTTGTCAGACGAACACGGGCAATCTTACGAAGTGCAGAGTTAGGCTTCTTAGGTGTCATTGTCTTAACTGTGGTACAAACGCCACGCTTTTGTGGTGCGGACTGGTCAGTCTGCTTTTTCTTCTGAGAGTTGTAGCCAACCTGAAGAGCTGGAGCTGTGGACTTTGCCTTAGTTACCTCACGTCCCTTGCGTACGAGCTGATTAAAAGTAGGCATTCTTTCTCCTCCTTCTTTAAAGAATAAAATTATAATTTATGATAAACCGGAAAGGGTTATCAGCAAAAAAGTTTATTCTGCCAGCACAGTAACGACTGCTGCACCGACATCAATCATACAAGCATCACCGAGTTCAGCCATTGTGGCAACTTCTTCAACTGAAACCTGCATTTGGCGGCACAGTTCACATATTGGACGCAGCACACGTTGTTCTGCATCAAGTGCAATATAAACACGGGCAGCCCTACCAGATTTTATCGCTTTAGCGGACTGTTTTACGCCCACAACTTTGGACGCCGTTGATAATTGAGAAAGCATTCTATTCCCTCCTATACCGCATACGATAATAGTATAACGACTTACCCCCATAAGGTCAAGTGTTTTTTCTTTTTTCTCTGTTTAGTTGAGTTTTTTTACATTTTTCAAAAATAAACTGTGCAACTTTTCAAATGCTGACTTAATACCGCCCTTTGCCATTTTATTATAACCAGTTATGGACATAATATACAGCGTTTCAAATTTTTATTTGATGTTAAGATATAAATATCATAATTAGATTATAAACAAAATATATAATGCCTATAAAGCCAAAAAACATTAAAATATTTTTATAATTAAACATAATTTTCCTCATAGAAAACAAAAGAGGGTTAGGAATTCCCAACCCTCCTTATTATATTTTTATTAGTCAAGACTTACAATCCGTTCATAGTGACCACTTCTGTACTCTTGCATACCAGAACCAGCTGGAATTAGCTTACCAATAATAACATTTTCCTTTAGACCAAGTAGAGGGTCAATTTTGCCCTTGATAGCTGCATCAGTAAGAACACGAGTTGTTTCTTGGAATGAAGCTGCGGACAGGAATGACTCAGTCGCAAGAGAAGCCTTAGTAATACCCATAAGAGTTGGGCTGCAAGTAGCGAATTTAAGACCAGTTTCACCAGCATCAATACGCTTTTGCACCTCATTGTTATAGTCCTCAAATTCAAGTAGGTCAATAACAGAGCCTGGTAATACAGCCGCATCACCAGCGTCTTCAACTTTAACCTTACGCATCATCTGACGAACAATAACTTCAATATGCTTATCATTGATATCAACACCCTGTTGACGGTAAACCTTTTGAACTTCCTTGATTTCGTAATCATGAACTGCACGAGGGTCAAGTATACGAAGAATATCATGAGGGTTTAAAGCACCTTCATTTAGCATATCGCCTTGTTGAACCATTTGACCGTCTTCAACCTTAATACCAGAAGAAGAAGCCAACTGATAAGAGCGAGTATCACCATTTTCAGGGTTAACAATGTTGATAGTTTTAAGAGTGGAGCGACGTGACTCCTCAATACGAACAATACCAGAGATTTCTGCAAGAGTTGCAACCTTTTTAGGTTTACGAGCCTCAAATAGTTCTTCAACTCTAGGAAGACCTTGAGTAATATCTGAACCCGCAACACCACCAGTATGGAAAGTACGCATTGTAAGCTGAGTACCAGGCTCACCAATGGACTGAGCCGCAATAATACCAACAGCCTCACCCATACCACAAGGAGAACCAGCCGCAAGGTTCATGCCGTAACAGTGAGAACAAACGCCCTTACGAGAACGACACTCAAGCACTGAGCGAATTTGTAATCTAGTGATACCAGCGTTAACAATTATATCCGCCTCAGCGTCCTTAATCATGGTTTCTCTTGATACAATAACCTCTCCTGTTTCTGGGTGTACAACATCATCAACAGGATAACGACCAAGTAGACGCTCTCTGAATGTTTCAATAACCTGATTGCCTTCCTTGATATCTTCAACCCAGATACCCTTAGTAGCACCACAATCTTCCTCACGAATGATAACATCTTGAGAAACGTCAACCAAACGACGGGTTAGGTAACCAGAGTCAGCAGTACGAAGAGCTGTATCTGCCATACCCTTTCTAGCACCACGAGCAGCAATGAAGTATTCAAGTACTGAAAGACCTTCACGGAAGTTGGACTTAATAGGGATTTCAATAGTTTTACCTGATGTTGATGCCATAAGACCACGCATACCAGCGAGCTGACGAATCTGGTTGATACTACCACGAGCACCAGAATCAGCCATCATATGAATTGGGTTATGACGTTCAGCTTTCATGTTTTCCTGAAGTTTAGCAGTAACCTTTTTAGTGGTGTCCTCCCATTCAGCAACAGTTAAGCGATAACGTTCTTCATCAGTGATAAAACCACGTTTATATTTTCTATCAATTTGAGCGACCTTCTGTTCAGCCTCATGAACAAGTTGTTCCTTACCTTCTGGAACAAGCATATCAGCAACCGCAACAGTCAATGCACCACGGGTTGAATATTTATAACCCATAGATTTAATAGCATCAAGAACTTCAGCAGTTTTATTGAAATCATGCACACGAATGCAGCGGTCAATAATTTTGCCTAGTTCCTTTTTGCCACAGGTGAACATAATTTCAAGGTCAAGACAGTGTTCGTCATCACGTTCAACAAAGCCTAAATCCTGAGGTATACGCTCGTTGAAAATTAGACGACCTGGAGTTGCATCAACAATACGAGAGATTGTTTTGCCACCCACATTTTTAGTCATGCGAACCTTAATTGGTGCATGAATACCAACAACACCTTGGTCATAAGCCATAAGAGCCTCATCTGGAGAAGTAAAGATTTTACCAGCACCAACTTCAGTATCACGGTCAATGGTTAGATAATAAGCACCAAGAACCATATCCTGAGAAGGAACAGTAACAGGTTTACCGTCCTGAGGTTTTAAAAGGTTGTTAGCAGATAACATAAGGAGTCTAGCCTCAGCCTGAGCTTCAGCAGATAGAGGAACGTGAACCGCCATCTGGTCACCGTCAAAGTCCGCATTAAACGCAGTACAAACAAGAGGGTGAAGACGAATTGCACGACCTTCAACAAGTACAGGTTCAAAAGCCTGAATACCTAAACGGTGAAGTGTAGGAGCACGGTTTAGCATTACAGGGTGACCCTTGATAATATCAGCCAGTACGTCCCAAACCTCATTTTTAGCACGTTCAACCATTTTTTTAGCTGATTTGATATTAGATGCAAGACCATCTTCAACCAAACGCTTCATAATAAATGGTTTAAACAGCTCAAGAGCCATTTCTTTAGGCAGACCACACTGATAAATCTTTAGGTCTGGACCTACAACGATAACTGAACGACCAGAGTAGTCAACACGCTTACCAAGTAGGTTTTGACGGAAACGACCTTGTTTACCCTTTAGCATATCAGAAAGGCTCTTTAATGCTCTATTGTTAGGACCAGTTACAGGACGACCACGACGACCATTATCAATAAGAGCGTCAACAGCTTCCTGAAGCATACGCTTTTCATTTCTAACAATAATATCTGGAGCACCTAGTTCTAATAAACGTTTTAAACGATTGTTACGGTTAATTACACGACGGTAAAGGTCGTTAAGGTCACTTGTAGCGAAACGACCACCATCAAGTTGAACCATAGGACGAATTTCTGGTGGAATTACAGGAACAACGTCCATAATCATCCATTCAGGCTTATTGCCAGAAACTCTAAATGACTCAACAACTTCAAGACGCTTAATTATACGAATACGCTTTTGACCACTAGCGTCTTTTAGTTCATTGCGAAGCTCTTTAGAAAGAGCATCAAGGTCAATTTCACGCAGAAGCTTTTGAATAGCTTCTGCACCCATTTCAGCGGTGAAATCGTCCTCATATTTTTCCTGCATATCTCTGTATTCTATTTCGGTGAGAATTTGCTTTTTAATCAGCGGTGTATCACCTGGGTCAGTTACAATATAAGAGGCAAAGTATAAAACTTTTTCAAGCACTCTTGGAGAGATATCAAGAATTAAGCCCATACGTGATGGAATGCCCTTAAAATACCAAATGTGAGATACAGGGGCAGCCAGTTCAATGTGACCCATACGTTCACGACGAACCTTTGCACGTGTAACTTCTACACCACACTTATCACAGACTTTACCTTTATATCTAACTTTTTTATACTTACCACAGTGACATTCCCAGTCCTTAGTAGGGCCAAAGATACGTTCACAGAAAAGACCATCTTTTTCTGGTTTTAGTGTACGGTAGTTAATAGTTTCAGGTTTTTTAACCTCACCATAAGACCATTCACGGATAAGTTCGGGCGACGCCAAACCGATTTTAATGGCATTAAATGTGTTATATCCCATAATCTTATTGTATTACTCCTTCCCTAATCCGTATTACATATCAATATCAAAATCGCCATCGCCATAGGAGTCCTCAGCGAAATCTTCTTCACTTTCAAATTCTCCATTAGCGTCAAATGCACTTAAATCAATATCGCCATCTTCTGCATCATTGATACCATAGCCAGCAGCAGCAAATTCTTCATCTGTGCTAACATTTGCGGTTTCTTCAATTTGGCGACCTGTTTCTTCATCATCATCTTCTTCAGACAGTTCAATAACTTCCATATTTTCATCAAGAACCTTAATGTCAAGACAAAGTGACTGAAGTTCCTTAACAAGAACCTTAAATGACTCAGGAACACCAGGCTGTGGAACATTATGACCCTTAACAATAGCCTCGTAAGTCTTAACACGACCTGTTATGTCGTCAGACTTAACAGTTAAAATTTCTTGAAGTGTATAAGCCGCACCATAAGCCTCAAGAGCCCAAACTTCCATTTCACCGAAACGCTGACCGCCAAATTGAGCTTTACCACCCAAAGGCTGTTGAGTTACAAGTGAGTAAGGACCAGTTGAACGAGCATGAATTTTGTCATCAACCAGATGGTGCAGTTTTAGATAATACATATAACCAACAGTTACAGGGTTATCAAACTTATCACCAGTACGTCCATCATAAAGTACACTCTTACCATCTGCGGAAACACCAGCCGCAACTAAAGTTTCCTTGATATCTTCAAGAGTTGCACCATCGAACACTGGAGTTTCAATTTTCCAGCCTAGCTTTTTAGCTGCAAAACCTAAATGAACTTCAAGAACCTGACCGATGTTCATACGGCTAGGAACGCCTAGAGGGTTAAGCACAATATCAAGAGGTGTACCATCTTCAAGGAAAGGCATATCTTCTTGAGGTAAAATACGGGAAACAACACCCTTGTTACCATGTCGACCCGCCATTTTATCACCAACGGAGATTTTACGCTTTTGAGCGATATAAACACGAACAACCATGTTTACACCTGGGGAAAGCTCATCACCGTTTTCACGTGTAAATACCTTAACATCAACAACTATACCAGACTCACCATGTGGAGCTCTTAAAGATGTATCACGAACTTCACGAGCCTTTTCACCAAAGATTGCACGTAATAAACGTTCTTCAGCGGTTAGTTCAGTTTCACCCTTAGGTGTTACCTTACCAACAAGGATATCACCAGCATGAACTTCTGCACCAACACGAATAATACCACGTTCATCAAGGTCACGCAGAGCATCTTCACCAACGTTTGGCACGTCACGGGTTATTTCTTCAGGGCCTAGTTTGGTGTCACGGGACTCAGACTCATATTCCTCAATATGAATAGAGGTATACATATCTTCACGAACAAGGCGTTCATTAAGCAATACAGCGTCCTCGTAGTTGTAACCTTCCCAAGTCATAAAGCCGATAAGTGCATTTTTGCCAAGTGCAATTTCGCCCTTATCAGTAGATGGACCATCTGCCAACACATCACCCTTTTTAACACGCTCGCCAAGGTCAACAATTGGACGCATGTTAATACAAGTGGACTGGTTAGAACGCAAGAACTTAGTCAACGGATATGTCTTTTCCAGACCATTATCATATTTTACACAAACTTCACGAGCGGTTGAACGTGTAACAGTACCATCGCCCTCAGCCAGAGGAATAGTACCAGAGTCAACAGCCGCCTTATACTCCATACCAGTTGCAACAATAGGAGCTTCAGTGCGAAGTAGAGGCACAGCCTGACGCTGCATGTTCGCACCCATCAAAGCACGGTTTGCGTCATCATGCTCAAGGAATGGTATAAAAGCGGTTGCAACAGATACCATCATACGAGGTGAAACGTCCATAAGGTCAACGTCTTTGCGGTCAACCTCAACGAATTCATCACGCATACGGCAAGTGATACGCTCATTTTTCAGACAACCGTTTTCATCTAGTGGTTCAGTAGCTTGACAAACAATAAATTCATCTTCAACATCAGCGGTCATATAACGAACTTCATTTGTAACCTTACCTGTTTCCTTGTCAATTACACGATAAGGAGCTTCTATAAATCCGAAATCGTTAATTCTAGCATAGGTTGCTAAATAAGAGATAAGACCGATGTTAGGACCTTCAGGTGTTTCTATTGGACATAGACGACCATAGTGTGAATAGTGAACGTCACGAACTTCAAAGGAAGCACGGTCACGAGAAAGACCACCAGGACCAAGAGCAGACATACGACGCTTATGTGTCAATTCTGCCAGAGGGTTGTTCTGGTCCATAAACTGGGAAAGAGGAGAAGAACCAAAAAATTCCTTAATAGCTGCAGTAACAGGGCGAATATTGATAAGGCTTTGAGGTGTTACAGATGTTAAGTCCTGTATTGTCATACGCTCACGGATTACACGTTCCATACGACTAAAGCCAATGCGGAATTGGTTCTGAAGTAGTTCACCTACGCAACGAAGACGACGATTACCAAGATGGTCAATGTCATCTACTCTGCCGATACCATTTCCAATGTTGAGCAGATAGCATATAGATGCCAGCATATCATCAACAATGATAGTCTTAGGAATAAGGTCTAGCATATGTTCTTCAATAGCCTTTTTCATAGCATCGCCAGTAACGCCAGAATCTATAATTTCCTTAAGCACAACAAAGCGAACTTTCTCTTTAATTCCGAGTTCTTCAGCAGTGAAACCTGTATAGTCGGAGAAGTCATCTATGTCAACCATACCATTGCCAAAAACTTTAACAGGCTTGCCTTCATTTGACTCAACAACAACGCCATGAACACCGCTTTTAGCGATTTGCACAGCCTTTTCACGGGTTAAAATTTCGCCTTCTTCAGCTAAAATTTCACCAGTCATAGGGTCAACAACCGCTTCAAGGATTTTCTGACCTGAAATACGACGAGCGATATTTAACTTTTTGTTATACTTATAACGACCTACTGCGGAAATATCATAACGACGCATATCAAAGAACATAGCATTCATTAAGTTAGTCGCAGATTCGACAGAAGGTGGTTCACCTGGACGCATTTTCTTGTAAATCTCTATTAACGCCTCTTCAACAGTTTTTGAAGGGTCACGGTCTAGGGTTGCAAGAATACGTTCATCTTCTCCAAACATTTCCAGAATTTCGGCATCAGTTTTAACACCAATAGCACGTATAAAGGAAGTGATTGGGATTTTACGGTTTTTATCAATACGAACATAGAATATATCGTTCATATCGGTTTCATATTCGAGCCAAGCACCACGGTAAGGGATAACAGTAGCTGATAATAAAGCCTTATCAGTCTTGTCCAGTTCACGACCGTAGTAAACGCCTGGAGAACGAACAATCTGTGAAACGATAGCACGTTCTGCACCGTTGATGATAAATGTACCAGACTCTGTCATACGAGGGAAATCGCCCATAAAAATTTCTTGCTCTTTGATTTCGCCTGTTTCCTTGTTGTGCAAACGCATACTAACCTTTAGAGGGCAAGCATATGTTGCATCACGAGCTTTACATTCTTCTACGCTGTATTTTGGTGTATTCTCAAGCTTGTAGCCTATAAAGGACAGCTCAAGGTTTCCTGTGTAGTCGGTAATTGAGGCTACATCATCAAATACCTCACGCAGACCATCGGTTAGAAACCATTCGTACGACTTCTTTTGAACTTCGATAAGGTTGGGCATTTCAAGAATTTCATCAATTCTTGCGAAGCTCTTTCGTGTGGTTTTGCCGTGTTGTACGTCTTTTACCATCATTTTGAACCCATCACTCCTTTTCAGTGTCTAAATGTTTGATACGCTTGGTAGCGTTGTATAAATCAATATGTTATACTTGCTTTTACACAAAAAACATGATATCATGTTTGTAGTTGTAAATAAATTTTGATTTATTTAGATAAGCGATTTATTATACCATTTTTATCATCATTTCGTCAAGGGTATTTCTTACAATTTACTTGCAAATAAAACGATTTTTTTATATCATTATGTTATTTCTCGAACAAAAGTAGTTGTCTTTTGTTCGTTTTTTTATATCTTTTCATTGATGAATAATTTTATAGAAAGCATCTGTTTTCACCAAAATCTTGTTCTCTTAAATCTATAAGCTGCTTTAATCTTTCAAGCATTTTAATAAGTTTTTGCTTTTTCTGCTCTGTATTCTCATCAGAATAATCAACAAATGAAACCCATTCATCAATATTACTACTTACATCATTATAAAGTTTTTTACAAAAATCAATCATGCTTGTATGCGAATACATTACTTCAATATCATCTTGTTTCAAAGCATATCTATCATCATCTTCTATTATAACATGACAATTCCAAAAGCTCACTGTACATAACATTCTATTAGGCTCAAGGAAACCTTTTACACAAAAAGGCAGCATTACTTCAAGCCCATGTATTGCCTGTTCTATCCATTCAAATGCAATATCATCAAGATAACTAAGACCAATTACCTCAACTCCTTCTAGGTTGTATCTGAAAAGTAGGTGTTAACTGTCATTTTAACAAAATAGTAATAGCAGCGATATGAATAAAAGACAAAAATGACACTGCAAGTTTATCGTATCTGGTAGCGATACGACGAAATTGTTTTAGTTTATGAAAGAAACATTCCACTAAATGACGTTCTTTGTATAAAAACCAATCTACATTCCATGGAGATTTAGCATTTTTCTTAGGTGGAATGATATAATTTGCTTTCTGTTTCTCAATATAAGTTCGTATTTTTTGAGTTCCATAAGCACGGTCTGCAATCACATGACTGCCAGCTATATTGGTTGTTTCCATTAGAGCAATTGCCATTTTACTATCATGTACTTGACCGCCAGAAAGCAAAAACGATACAGGATTTCCAAGACCATCTACAATTGCATGTATTTTTGTGTTTCTTCCACCCTTACTTGTGCCAATAAATTGATTATATTCGGAATTTATAGCCCTTTTTTAGCACCTGCACTTTGTGGATGTGCCTTTACACATGTACTATCTATACTTAAATTTTCTAAGTCTGCATCCGCACTTAATGCGTGAAATATTGCCTCTAAAGTGCCATCATCTCGCCATTTGCAAAAGCGGCTATATACACTTTGATGTGGTGGATAACGATTAGGCAAATCCTCCCATGGTGCTCCACTTCGTGCAAGCCAAAGTATTGCATCAAACATTGTCCTATTATTCCACTTTTGTGGTCGTCCTGTGCGTGATTTAGCAAATAAATGTTCTATCTTTTCCCATTCACTATCACTTAGTTCATATCTTTTTGCCATGCTACACCATCTCCTGTCTATTGACAGTATATCATATTTTTGTGCATTTTGCAGTTTTCAGATACATCCTAGTCTGAGACTCTTCTATCACAACAGAGTTTCTAATAAAAGTTTTATAGATAGGTGCATTTATATATTCACCAAGTTTTTTTATTAAGTTTTTCATATCCTGATTATTATTAGAACGAGGATTAAATTTAGTTATCAGAATACCGTTAATTTTAATGTTATCATTGCAGTATTTTTTTACATTGCGAATTGTATCATAAAGCTGAGTTATACCAGACGCTGAAAAGATACCAGCAGTAGTTGGAATAATAACTTCATCACAAGCAGTAAAAGCATTTATAGTTAGCAGTCCTAAAGCTGGAGGTGTATCTATAATTATATAATCATAGTTTACATTTGCTAACACTTCTTTTAAACGCTGTTCTTTTCCAAGGTCGGAAATGATTTCTTTTTCCAGACCTGCAAGCATTATATTTGATGGTATAATATCAAATTGATTTGTGTGCTGAATTACCTCTTGAATGGAAACTTGATTTTTTAGTAGCTCATAAACAGTTGGTTTTTCTCTGTTATCAGCTCCAACATTGTCTGATAAATTGCCTTGTGGGTCAAGGTCAATAGCCAGAACATTACAACCTTTTAGCTTTAATCCAGCAGCTAAAGCGGCAGAAGTAGTGGTTTTTGCAACTCCGCCCTTTTGATTGGATATAGTTATAATCATAACTTTACACCTACATTTATAAATTTTTAGTACTAAAATAGTATAACACTATAATACTAAAAATGCAATATTAAGTCAAGTTTTTTTTATCTCTATATAAAATTATAGCGAATACCAGTTTATGGTATTCGCTATAATTTTATATAAATAAATCTTATTATGCAAAAGGATTTTCACTAGGATAAAGCATATTTGCTGGCTGATTAAATGCAATATCTTCAACGCCTAAGTATTTAAATACCTCAAATAAAGCCTTGCCATAATGACCAAATGCGACAGCTCCATGATGTGGATATTGTTTCTCAATTAGCACATGGCGATAAAATCTATCCATTTCTGAAATAGCAAATACACCAATAGAACCAAATGACTCAGTAGCAACATCTAAAACTTCACCTTGAGCCACATATGCACGAAGTTTAGTTCCAGCTGTTGATTGTAAACGATAGAATGTAATATCACCTGCTTTAATATCACCTTCCATAGTACCACGGGTGATATCTGGTTCAGCTAAATCTGGTTCTAGGTCACGTTTCATAATTAGCTGATAACCCATATGAGCGTTTTTCAGCAGACTTGGGCAAGTATTGCCACAATGGAAGCCCATAAAGGTCTCTTTATGACGATAAGTTGTTTTATCCTTGATAAATTCATTATACATTGTTTCTGGAACAGTGTTATTTATATCAAGTAGTGTTACAGGTGCACCAGATACACAAATACCGATATACTCACTTAAAGCACCATAAATATCAACTTCACAGGATACAGGAATTCCACGACCAGTTAGACGACCATTTACATAGCAAGGCACAAAACCAAATTCTGTTTGGAATGCAGGCCAACATTTATTTGCAAATGCTGCATATTTGCTTGTGCCTAAATGGTCAGTTATCCAGTCTTCAAGGGTTAATTCATACTGTGCAAGACGTGGAAGTATACCCACATATTTACTGTCACCGTTTCCAGCCTCAGCTTTCATTTCCTCAACCTTTGCTGGAATTCTAGGGTCATCTTTATGTTTATTATATGCAACAAGTAAATCAAGCTCAGAATGTTCTTCAACTGCTACACCTAAATCATAAAGAGCCTTAATTGGTGCATTACAAGCAAGGAAATCATTTGGACGTGGGCCAAAAGCAAAGATTTTTAGACCTTTCAAACCTACAAGAGCAGTTGCAATTGGTACAAATTCATGAATTTGTTTTGCCGCTTCTTCAGCGGTTACACATGGATATTCTGGAATATATACACGTTTATTGCGTAAACCTAAATTATAAGAGGCGTTAAGCATACCACAATAAGCATCACCACGACCATTATGTAAATCACCATCACCCTCAGCCGCAGATGTATACATAATAGGACCATCAAACCAATCAGAAATCATAGTTTCTGGGGTTTCTGGACCAAAGTTTCCTAAAAATACGCAAAGAGCATTTACACCATTTGCTTTTACATCTTCAACTGCTTTTTTTGCGTCTAATTCGGTTTCAACACAAATTGGACACTCATAGAGTCCATCACCATAAGCTTTAACAACATTAGCACGTCTTTTTTCTGAAAGCTCAATAGGGAAACAACTACGACTAACAGAAATTATGCCCATTTTAATTACAGGAATATTATTCATTATTTTTTCCTCCTAAAATTTTAAATTAAATCTTTAATGTCAATATTATCACCGATAAGCCCAACAAATGCACCATTTTGAGCCTCTGAAGTATCTTTATAAGCGATAAGCCATTTGTTTTTAGCAAATAACAGTTTATCTTCATCTGAAATAATATTTATTTCTGGTTTATCAGTGTTTGTACTACGAGGAAGTACAACAGCTACTCTAAAACCATCACCCTTTTTAGCGTCGCATGGAGCATAATGAAGTGCGGTTGCAAAAAGTTCTACTGCACTACCCGCAGGAGCTTTAAATGCCTTTATTGTTTTAGTATCCAATGTATAATTATCTAAATCGCTTTGTAAACCTAGTAAAAATACAGTATCTTGTAAAACAATGTTTATTTCACTATCTCTATGGTATTCAACACAGTTTAATTTAGTATTTGTGCCATTACAATAACCAATTTGTATAGGTATACCACCATACACATTATTTTTTAATGTTTCAAAAATAGCTAACTTTTCAAATTCTGGTTCTGATGGCTTATATACAACACCGTTTGGTTTTTCAGTCTTTTCAAGCTCCTTTAATAGCTCGGTTACATCTAAACCATCAAGCACTCGACCGTATTTTTTAAATTCTTTATCAAAAACAGATAGAATTTCCATTTTAAATACCTCTTTTTATGCGTTTATCAGCCTATGATACATCTCTTTTAATGCAGGATATACCATTTTATAAAGCTCATAATAATTATCATATTTTTGACTGTTTTCAGAGATAGCCTGCTTAGGTTCGCCCTCTTTTATAATTTCCTTACAAGCGTCAGGCACACTTTTATATATACCAGCACCAACACCAGCCAAAATAGCAACACCAAAAGCAGGACCTTCTTTACCGCTTACAGTTGTAACAGGGCAATGCATAACATCTGCAATCATTTGACGCCAGAAAGGTGAAGCACTACCACCACCACAAGCTATAATTTTATCGCTTGATACATTCATACCTTTTAATATCTCTTGACAATCACGAAGTGAGAAAGTAACACCTTCCATAACTGCACGTATCATATCAGCTCGTGTATGAATTGCAGAAAGTCCAGTAAATGAACCTCGACAATCTGAGTCAAGATGAGGAGTTCTCTCTCCCATTAGATAAGGCGAGAAAATAAGACGATTTGAACCGATTGGAGAAGTTTCTGCAAGAGCAGTCATAATTTCATAAGGGTCAACCCCTTTTTGTTTAGCCTCGTTTACAATATTTTCGCAAAGCTGATTTCTAAACCACTGTAAAGAAGCACCAGCAGAAAGAGTAACGCCCATAACATGCCATGCATTAGGAACTGCACAACAGAAAGTATGTACTCGACCTTTAGGGTCAATAGATAATTTATTTGTATGGGCAAAAACTACACCAGAAGTACCAATGGTTGCAAAAGCTTTTCCATCTTCTACAACACCAGTTCCCACAGCAGCCGCAGCATTATCACCTGCACCGCCTACAACTGGAGTATCCTTTGCAAGTCCAGTTAGTTCTGCTATTTCCTCAGTGATATAACCTGTAACTTCTGGGCTTTCATAAACTTTAGCAAGCAAATCCTTGTCAATATTTAGTTTTTCAAGCACTTCATCAGACCAACAACGATTTGGAACATCTAAAAGCCCCATTCCAGAAGCATCTGAAACTTCAGTAGCATAAACACCAGTGAGTTTCAATCTAATATAGTCTTTAGGTAATAAAATGTGTTTACATTTACTGTAAATTTCTGGTTCATGATTGCGAACCCATAGAATTTTGCCTGAAGTAAAACCTGTTAAAGCAGGGTTAGCAGTGATTTCTATTAGTCGTTCTTTACCAATGATATTGTGTATTTGTTCACATTCTTCAGTTGTTCGACCATCACACCATAAAATGGCAGGTCTTAGAACATTGTTATTTTCATCAAGCATTACAAGTGAATGCATTTGACCAGACAAACCAATACCAGCAATATCCGCACCTGAAACACCGCTTTTTTCAATTACTGATTTTATGCCATTAACAGAGGCTGTCCACCAATCTTCTGGATTTTGCTCTGCCCAACCGTTTTGTGGCTGATACATAGGATATTCAAATGTACTACTAGCTATAACATTACCTTTTGTATCAAAAAGTGCAGTTTTTGTGCCAGAAGTACCCACATCAATACCAAGTAAATATTTCATAAACAAAAAACTCCCCCTTTTGGGATATATAATAAGAACTTTTAAAAATATATTTTATATAACTGTTTATTATAATACATCATGCTATATTAACAGTCAATATGTTTCAATTATTTAAAGTAATTTTTACATTTTGCGAAAATTTTTATAATCATTTTTATAAAAAATATATAAAAAAACAGATGTAAAAAAACATCTGTTAAATATTGTTTATAAATGTATTTACAAAATGAAGTGCAGAACCTATGCAGTTTGCCTTGGTACCACAAGAACCAATTCTAATATAATCACTTTTTTCATTAAATGGGTTTAAATTTTGCACTTTTTGTTTTAATTTATCCAAATTTTCAGCTATTTCAGTTGTTATACTTCCACCTATAACTATATCACAATCTAAAACCATTCTTATATTATTTATACCTAAAGCCAAGTTATTCAAATATTCATCAAAGATTTTAATATACTGTTGATTTCCCTTTGAAAGTTCATGGAAAAATTCATCAATATTTATATTTAAATCATCGCAAAGCCTTGCGGTAGAGCAATAAGCCTCTAAACAACCATTTTTACCACATGCACATTTTTTACCATTTGGATTTATACACATATGACCAAATTCCGCACTTCTAAGGTTTTGACCTTCATAGGCTTTTGAATTTATAATTATTGCACCGCCTACACCTTTACCTATAAATAAGTATGCTATTGATTTATTTTGTTTTTGAAAAAAACATTCAGCATATCCGCCAGCATTAGCATCATTTAAAACATATGATGGATATTTTATATGTTTTGTTAATGTTGATATAGGTAAATCTTTTATGCCCAAAATAGGGGAATTTTCAATCATTCCAGTTTTATTATTTATAATTGCAGGAAGTGTTATTCCAACCCCTAGAAGTTTGGTTCTATCAAGAGAAAATTCATCTAAAAAGTTTTCTAAACACATATTTATATCATTATTTATATCAAAATGTTTGTTTATACGCTGATATGCTATTTCATTTCCATATAAATCTGTTGCGACTATTTTAATATGGTTTAAAGAGATTTCCATACCTATTGAAATTTTAGCATCAGATATAATTTTCATGGTTCTAGCACGTCTACCGCCACTAGAGTCAATAAAACCTGAATATTCTATTAAATTATCCTCGAATAATTCATTTAAGTTTTGTGTAACTGTTGGAAGTGATAAATTAAGCTCTAAAGATATATCTTGTTTGGTTTTATCTGCAAAACTTTCATAAAATAATCTATAAATTATATTTTTATTTTTTCTTCTAAGCTCTGCTGTTGAGATTTTTTTATGCATATACTAATACACCTCACTTTTATAAAAGTTATTATATAACTTTTACAAATTTAATTCAATAGTAGCATAAAAATTAACAATGCTGCAAAGCGATTGCCCCACAGCATTGTTTTTGTTATAAATTATTGTCGATTAGAAACAAATCTTTGAATAATTGCTGCAACTTGAGCACGAGTAGCTTCACCTTGAGGGTTTATAGTACCGTCACCCATACCAGAGATTAAACCATTTTCCTTAGCCCAATTTACACCAGCTAAAAGAGCTAGAACAGTAACAACAATGGCACGATTCATATTTGCATTAGGGCTAAATTTATCTGCACTTGTGCTATTGAATAGTTTTTCATCACAAACAAAATCTATCGCTTCTTTTGCCCAAAAATCATTTAGAACATCTGCAAATTTAGATGTTTACTATTTTTTGACTTTGTGTTAATTGGAAAGATGCTAAACGAAGTTCAGGAGCTTTAATACAAAGTATAAATCTTCATTTGTTAAAGAAAATACATCTGTACGTTTTGTTACATTAAGAGCTTCTAAAGATTCACCGTTGATAGTAATAGTTTTGGTTTGTTGTATATCATCAGATTAAGAACCAACCATCAATTTATATTTGCCAGAATGCACAGTTAAATCCTGATTTTGAGCAGTATAAATATCTAAATCCTGAGGGCAACAGTTAATTCAACATATGCAGAAGATGCAGCAGGAACAAGAACTTTTTCAAAAGAAATAAGTTGTTTTTTAGCAGCAGCATTACCATAAGGAGAATCAACAGCTTGAGCATAAAGCTGAACAACTTCATAGTGCTCTTTATCGGTTAGATTTGCAACTTCTACAGTTACTGTAAAAAGTTTATCACTACTTACTGTATTGCTGCATTGAATTGAACGATATTCATAATTGCCATAGCTTAGACCATATCCACTCTGTAATATCCATATCATCCTTGTCAAGCGGATATTGATATGTTAACGATGCCGCTGTAATGCTGTCAATAGATGCATCACGCACAGATGCTGTCATGCCAGGAAGAACAGGAGTCATATAATGATCTCCTACCTTGTTCGCACCTCCAGCAAGCAAGCGGTCAGCATCTGTCAAAACGCCCATATCCACCAGCTCATTTAAGAAATCCTGGTATTCATCATATGTCATGTCATCAATATTGTATTTCTCCGAGAGCTTTTAACTGCTCCTTACTAAGTCCGTCTAAACCGACTGACGATTCACGTTCGGTCATTTGCTCAAGCTTGTTTTCGGTAAATTGTGCAAATTCATCCTTACACTCGTCTTTGAGTGTAGCCATTTGCAGCTTAGTACCATTTTCCGTTGTAAACTCCTTGATATTGAACCAGCTGCTCTGAAATCCTCCGACTGTCATATTATATCATCTCCTTATTTGTCTTGCTTGTATTATAGAATTATCATATATGTATATCTATGTATATCGTTGTCTACATGTTTTAGTATAACATTCTGGCTCATATTTTCTCAAATTTTATTACAATATTACCAAATGTTATGAAGTCTTTATAAGTTGATAGTAGGTAAACAAACGATGATATTTCCAAATACATTGTGGCAAGCAGAAAAGTCCAGCAAAATTTGGACTTATTCGATAATATGTTATATGATAATATCACCCGTTGTGCTAGATAAAAAATAAAAAAGAACCTCAACAATATGCTATGCTATTTGTAGGGAATACAAATGAAAAG
>CALWUO010000028.1 GCA_944384745.1 uncultured Butyricicoccus sp. | reverse complement strand
GATGTTACTGCAATAGGCGAATTACTTATAGATTTCGCTTGCAAATCCACTGATGAAGCAGGTTATCCGACAATGGCAGCAAATCCAGGTGGAGCTCCAGCCAATTTTTTAGCTGCATTAAATGCCTGTGGCTGTTCTACTGCTTTTTTGGGCAAAGTTGGACAAGATACCTTTGGAAAACTGCTGATAGGAACTCTAAAAAATGTAGGAATAGAAACCAAAGGTATTATTATGGATTCAAATGTGTTTACTACCCTTGCATTTGTGACAATAGATAAAACAGGTAATCGTGATTTTAGTTTTGCACGAAAGCCTGGAGCTGATGTCATGTTAAAATTTGATGAAGTTGATTTGTCTCTTATTGATAATTGTAAAGATTTTCATTTCGGCACATTAAGCCTTACTGATGAACCTGTTCGCTCTACAACTCAAAAAGTAGTAGAATATGCTAAAAAACAAAATAAACTAATTAGTTTTGACCCAAATTTGCGTAAACCTCTTTGGAATGATTTAGAACAAGCAAAAAAATATATATTATGGGGACTTTCTCAGGCTGATATTGTAAAAATCAGTGATGAAGAAATTGAATTTCTTTGGGGCTGTTCCAAGGAAGAAGCCGCACAAAAGCTACATAATGATTTTGGTGTAAAGATAGTATTTATAACTTTAGGCAGTCAAGGTTGTTATTACAGTGGTAATGGTAACAGCGGAACTGTTAGCATACCAAAGGGTATTAAACCTGTGGACACAACTGGTGCAGGAGATATTTTCGGTGGTAGTGCAGTAGGTCAGCTTTTAAAACTAAATAAAGATATAGATACTGTATCAAATGCTGAACTTTATAATATAACTGAGTTTGCTTGTTGTGCAGCAAGCCTATCTACTGAGCATTATGGCGGAATATCAAGTATACAAACCACCCAGAATGTTAAAAATTATTTGGAGGCTGTAAGAGGTTAAAATGCAAGATATAACGAATATCCTTTCAAATTTAAATGATTTTTCAGAAATCCCAAAAGATATTATGCATGGAGATATGCCAGGAGATAAAATCGAGATTAACGAGGGACATAAACAAAAAGCAAAACTGATTTTTCCTGTTTTAGTTGAAAAGCTAAAGAAATATATGGCTAATAACCCATATAATAGAGCAGTTATCTGCGTTTGTGGCGGTAGCGGTGTAGGTAAAAGCGAGACAGCAAGCCTTTTAGGCACTGCTTTACAAGCTTGTGGAATTGGCAGTTATATTTTAAGCGGTGACAATTATCCTCACAGAATACCAGCACAGAATGACGCTGAAAGAGTGCGTGTTTTCCGTCATGGTGCGGTTCGTGGACTTGTTGCAAGCGGTCTTTATAATGAAAATACAAAGGCTGTTTTGCGTGAACTTCAAACAAATGACACTGACAGCGACCCTGCATTATGCACACAGTATCCTTGGCTTGAAACATATCAAAACGAGGGTAAAAAAGCGTTATCTGGTTATCTTGGCACAGAAAATGAACAGAATTTTGCTGAACTTTCCGCAATTATCAAGCAGTTCAAAACAGGTTCAAATGAGCTTTATCTCAAGCGTATGGGCAGAACTGAACTTGATTTATGGTATGATTTAGTAGATGTTTCAGATAAAAATGTGTTAATTATTGAATGGACACACGGCAACAGCGATAAATACACTAGTGTAGACATTTCAATTCTGCTAAACAGCACCCCACAAGAAACACTTGAACATAGAAGAAGCCGTAATAGAGATGGTGCAGTTGATAGCCCATTTGTTACAATGGTGCTTGAAATTGAACAGCGTCAACTTGAAGCACAGGCACACAAAGCTCAGATTATTGTTTCTAAAAGCGGTGAACTTCTAACTTATGCACAGTATCGCAAGCAAATGGCAGAAGGAGGCGTTTAATTTATGAAAAACAATCCTATGTTAAACGCTTATCCTGATAGTATTGGCGAAAATCTAGGCGATATTGTAGAGTTTTTAAGTAAACCAGAACTAAAAGACGTTTTCGGCTCATTTTACATACTGCCTAGCGTTTTTAACACCGATTTAGACAGAGGTTTTTCAGTAATTGACTATAATTTAAGCGATGAATTTGCAAAAGCTGAAGATTTAGAAAAACTGCAAAATTTAGGTATTGATTTAAAACTAGATTTTATTTTAAATCATGCATCTGTTTTAAGCCCACAATTCCAAGACTTAATTAAAAACGGTGAGAACTCAAAATATAAAGATTTCTTCATTAACTGGAACGAATTTTGGAAAGATAATGGCGAAATGACCGAAGAAGGTTATATAAAACCATATGATGAGCATTTGAAGAAGATGTTCTTTAGAAAAGCAGGACTTCCAATTTTAATGGTTCGTATGCCAGACGGAAAAGATGTTCCATATTGGAACACTTTTTACCAGAAGGTTTCATATAAAAAGCCAACTGTGCAAGAACTAATGAAAATTGCTAACATTCAGTATAGTACAGCACTAAAACTGCATGAAATAGTGATAAATGGCTTAGGTAACGATATTAAACCGTCAGAAATTGATTTTAAACAGTTCGATAAGTATAAAACCGTTGTTTGTGAGTGGCTTGAAGGTCAAAGAGAATATCTTGGTCAGATGGATTTAAATATTAAATCTGATTTGGTTTGGCAGTTCTATGACAACACTTTGAAACAACTTTCAGACTATGGTGCAAGTATTGTACGTTTGGACGCTTTCGCTTACGCTCCAAAGGGCGTTGGTGAAAAGAATTTCTTAAACGACTCAACATGGGACGTACTAGAAAAGGTAAATTCACTTGCTAAAAAGTATGACCTTGAGCTTTTACCAGAAATTCATGCAAGCTATGGAGAGAAAATCCATGAAAAAGTGGCTAATGAAGGCTATATGACTTACGATTTCTTCCTTCCTGGACTGCTTATAGATGCATTTGAAAGCAAAAACTGCAAATATCTAAAGCAGTGGGCAGAAGATATAATCAATAAAAAGCTAAAAGTTGTAAATATGCTTGGTTGCCATGATGGTATACCACTTTTAGACCTTAAAGGCTTAATTCCAGACGAGAGAATACAAAATTTAATTGATACTGTTGTATCTCGTGGCGGTCATGTTAAGGATTTACATGGTGCTAAAAACGTTTACTATCAAGTTAATGCAACTTATTATAGTGCATTAGGTGAAGATGACAAGAAAATGCTCTTAGCTCGTGCAATTCAGTTGTTTATGCCTGCAAAACCTCAGATTTGGTATTTAGACTTATTCTGTGGCAAGAATGACTATGAGGCTGTAAAGCGTGCTGGTAAGGACGGTCACAAGGAAATCAACCGAACCAATCTAACAAAACAACAGATTGAAGACGGTCTAAAAAATCCAGTAGTTTTAAAACAGCTTGAACTGTTAAAACTTCGTTATTCTCACCTTGCATTTGACTTTGATTCTAAGGTTGAATTTATAGGCGAAAATAACAAATTTACTATCAAGTGGACAAAGGATAATAATTCCATTCAGATTGATTGTGATTTAGCTGATTTAAGTTATAAGGTAAAATGAAACATTATAAATTTTTATTATAATTTATATATTATTTATGTAAGTTTAAAATATATTAAAGTAATGAGAAAATGTGCAAACAGTTTATAGGCTGCTTGCACATTTATTTTTTATGAATTTATACTTGTATGAAAATCATCAATCATAGATTGTAATGTTATATTTTTCATTGTTTCTTTAATGCTATCTTCTATTTTCTGATAAGGTGATTGTAATACTTTTTGAATATTTTGTGCGATAGGGTATTTTCTATCTTTGCATGGGTGAATACCAATTAAAGCAGATAATCCGTCTGGTTCTAAAGCATTATAAATTTGATAGAGCGTAATTTCAGAAGGTTGCATACACAATTCTGCTCCACCTGTTCCACGAGCAACAGAAATAAACCCTGTTTTTTTTAATGAACTGATTATATTTCTAATAATTACAGGATTAGAACCTGTGCTTTCGGCTAAAAGATTACTTGTTACTTTTGTTATGCCCTTTGCTTCATATATAAAAATTAAACAATGTACCGCAATAGAGCACTTAATACTTATTTGCATAATATATTCCTTTCAAAGAATATTATCTGATGTAATTGTTGACATTACATCAGATAAATGATAAACCGTTTTATATGATGTAACTTTAATATTTACATCTTCATTTTACATATATTTTTATTGAATTTCAAGCTGAATTATTTAATTTGGCTTGAAAAAATCTATTTAATCAAAAAGAGGTTTTATATGAAAGCGGTTCAAATTAAAAATTATTCTAAGAATATTGATACTATACTTTGTGATATTCCAATCCCAGAAATTGGAGCTGAAGAAGTTCTTATCAAAGTAAAGGCTGCAGCAGTTAATCCATTGGAATTGTTGATTATTTCTGGGACCGTTAAATTAATCCAAGATTATAAAATGCCACTTACACTGGGAAATGAGTGTTCTGGAATTGTGGAAAAAGTGGGAAGTAATGTAACACAGTTTAAAAAAGGTGATGAAGTTTATGCACGCTTACCAATAAAAAAAATAGGTGCATTTGCAGAATATGTAGCAGTGGAACAGGATGCCATTGCTAAAATGCCTAAAGATTGTGATTTTATTACAGCTACAGCTATTCCATTGACTGCATTAACAGCATATCAAGGTATTGTTGAAGAACTAGAGGCAAAATCTGGTGAAACACTATTGATAACTGGTGGTTCTGGTAGCTTTGGAGAGATGGCAGTACCTATTGAAAAAGAGTTAGGGCTTAATGTTATTGTAACAGGTAATGAAAGAGCAAAAGACCATTTCATTAATATAGGAACAGATAAATATATTGATTATAAAAAAGAAAATTATTGGGAAATATTATCAGATATAGACTATGTAATTGATACTTTAGGTGATGCAGAATTTGAACATGAATTATCTGTACTAAAAAAAGGTGGAAGATTATTAAGTCTAAAAAATGTACCTAACAAAACATTTGCTGTTAAAAATGGTTTTCCTTTGGCAAAAAGAACATTATTTTCGCTTGCTGGTGCAAAATACGATAAAACTGCCGAAAAACAAGGTAAAGAATATCGTTTTATGTTTGTTCGTTTAGACGGTGAACAACTAAAAAAAATTACACAAATTATAGATAAAAATAATATTGTTCCCCAAGTTGATAGCCGTATATTTTCAATAGAACAGATAAATGATGCACTTAAACTTGTAGCAAACGGACATACAAATGGAAAAGTAATAATTAAAATGTAATTAAAGGAAGATAAGAACATGAATACTAAACTTTCAATACCAGTTGTAGAAACAATAAAAAACGTCAAAGTGTTAGAACATATAAAGATGAAATGCTTTCAGATAGTGATAGAAAAAAGCTCCTTGAATATATAAATGTGGTTTATAATCCATTTAATGTGCCAGTAAAAATACATATAATTGATAAAAATTTAAATGAAAATGGTGAAAAACTAGGCACATATGGAACTATTAAAGGTGCAAAAACATTTTTAGGCTTGTCTGTTCCTAATACTGATATGGCTCTTGTTGCTGCTGGATATCAATTTGAAAATTTAATATTATATGCTACTAACATGGGGCTTGGCACTGTATGGCTTGCGGCAACTTTTAGTCGTGATGATTTTTCAAAAGCGATGCAGATTGATAAAAATGATTTATTTATTGCAATTTCACCTGTGGAATATCCAACCGAAAAACGCAGAATTGCAGAAAATATTATGCGTACAGCTATGAAATCATCGTCACGCAAATCATGAGATAAACTTTTTTATTTTCAAAATTTTTAAAGTAATATGACTGAAACTCTAGCTGGAGATTATGCTATCCCACTTGAAATGGTGTGCCTTTCACATTCTGGAATGAATTCTCAGCTTTGGCGTGTATTAAAAACAGGAAATACTTATCATTTTTATGAAACACATAAACAAAATGCTTCTAAAGAAGAAACTTTAATAAAACAAGTTGATTTAGGAATTGCTCTTTCACATTTTCATCAAACAGCACTTGAACAAGGTTTAAACGGAAAATTTGAAAAGATATCACAAAAAAATATAGATATTCCATCAGATACATATTATATTATTTCTTGGGTTACCGAATAAACGAGGAAATAAAGTGAAAATCTATAATATTTGTTTTAGTCCAACAGGAGGAACAAAAAAAGTTGCTGATATTGTATCAAGAGGTTTTAGTGAGCAGTTTGAATTTATTGATTTAACAGAAAAATCTTTTGATAATAATATTTCAATTAAACCAGATGACATTGCTATAATTTCTGTGCCATCTTATGGCGGTCGTGTGCCAGAAGTTGCAGTAAAGAATATTATGAAATTAGAAGGCAACCGTCCATATAAAAATTTTAATTGTGTTTCAATGGTTCCAAAACCAACAAATAAATGTAATAAATGTGGCTTATGTGCTACAAAATTCCCTGTAGGTGCTATTTATATAAATAACCCTAAAAATGTCGATTCAAGTAAATGTATAGCTTGTATGAGATGTGTTTATATTTGCCCACAATTTAGTAGAAAGGTAAATAAAGTTTTATTATCTGGGGCTACTTTAGCATTAAAATCAGTTTGTTCTGAACGAAAAGAATGTGAATTATTTATTTAAACGAAAAAGTGTTCTCTAAAATACAGAGAACAGTTTTATTTTTTGCTATCAGTAGCAAGCATACGAGTTTTTTTCCTATATTCTGATAGAGATAAAGAAAAATGCTTTTTAAATGCCTTAGAAAAAGCAAGTTGGTCTTCAAATCCAAGAGAGTTAGCTATAACTGAAACTGATGATTCGGTTGTTACTAAAAGCTTACGGGATTTATTTAATTTTAAATCGGTTAAATATTGTTTAGGTGAAACTCCAAACTTATAATAAAAAATTCTAGTTAAATAATTAGGGTGAATACCGAAAAATTTTGCAACATCAGTGATTTTTAATTTTTCAGCGTAGTTTGTATCAAGATAAAATTTAACTTCATCAGCAATTGATGCCTTTCCCCAGTTGCTTTCATCAAAGTTTATATCATGAAAAAGCATTGCAATTATGTTAAGCAAGATACTATTTGCTTTAAGATAGTCATATGTAGTGTTATTCTCAAGAGAAAGTATATCAAAAATACAATTTTTATATTTTACAGTGTCAATATTATTTATAATATAGATTTTTTGAGTTGAGCTCATAAGCTGATAAATATATGTTTTTGAGCTTATTCCAAGGAAACCAACCCAAGCATAACTCCAAGGGTCGGTTTGAGATGCCTTATAATAAGCTATTTTACCTGCTGGGATAATAAACACATCTCCTGCTGATAGTGAGAAAATATGTTCATCAATATGAAGTTCACCCTTTCCGCTTAAAACAAAATGTATTAGTTCGTATGCTCTGAATTTTGGCCCGTATTCATATCCCGAACTACATTGTTCATATCCTGCACTGTAAAGTGATAAATCAGAATTTGATTTATATGTTAGTGAATGTAATGTTTCTTTATATTCTTTCATGAGATGATTATAGCATAAAAGGTTAGATTTTTCCATATTTATTTTTTGAAATACCATGGTAAAAGTAAATCGTATATAGTTTAATATAGTTACAGGTACCGAATAATTAAAAAGGGGTAAACGATGACAGGCACTTTAAAACAACAATATCATTTAGAACCTCCTCAGGGGCTTTTAAATGACCCAAATGGATTAGCATATTTCAATAATAAATATCATGTATTTTTTCAGTGGAATAAGTTTGAAAAAGACCATTCATATAAAGAATGGGGACATTTTGAGTCTTCAGATTTGATTTCATGGGAGTTTAAATATAGTGCTATTATTCCAGACCAGAATTATGATAAAAATGGTGTATATTCTGGAAGTGGGTTGGTTATTGATAATAAACTGTATCTTTTTTATACAGGCAATAATAAAGAAAATGGTCAAAGAGAAAGTAAACAATGTTTAGCAGTTTCCGAAGATGGCAGAACATTTTTAAAACAAGGTGTGATTTTGCATACTCCTGAACAGTTTACCGAACACTTTCGTGACCCAAAAGTATTTTATAGTGATAGTGAAAAATGCTATTTTATGCTAGTTGGTGCTCAAAGAAAAAACGGAAAAGGTGCAATTGCATTATGTAGTTCGGTTGATGGTGTGAATTGGGAATATAAAGACATATTATGTGCAACTGAACAATATGAAATGATTGAATGTCCTGATATGTTTCAGTTAAATAATACTGATGTGCTTTTATATAACCCTCAAAAGCGTGATAATACTTTAGATACTTCTTTGTACAGCTTTAGTGCTTATAAAATCGGTTCATTTAATGATTTAGATAATGATTTTTCATTGCTAGATTATGGCTTTGATTTTTATGCACCTCAGACTTTTTCAGATGAAAATGGCAGAAGAATTTTATTTGCATGGATGTCACGCATGGAGGAAGAACAAGAAAAGATTTTTGCAAGCGATACACCATATATTCATTGTTTGACCATTCCAAGAGAGTTATTTATTAAAAATAATATGCTCTATCAGCGTCCAGTTAAGGAATTATATCAACTTTTGGGAGATAATATAAATTTAATTGTAGAAGATGGAGATATTAAAAGAATTAAACCAAAAGAGCATATGTTTTATTTACGTATTAAAAATAATAATTGTATGCAAAATGTGTGTATTAATTTCCATCAAGACCAAACAAAACTGGAATATAATCGAAATAAGGTTAAATTTACACGCAAAAATTGGGTAACAAATAAGCCTGAGTCTAAAACTTGCAATTTGAAGTCTTTAAGTGAAATTGAAATATGGGCTGATAATTCAAGTGTGGAAATATTCTTAAATAATGGAGAAAAAGTATTTTCATCTAGAATTTTTGCCCTAAATACAGAAGAAGATATAATTTTAAAAGGCTTTTCCGAAGAAACTATAATTGAAACAAAAGAAATTATTTCAAAGTTATAAGGAGTAAGAGGTTATGAGCGAAAAAGATTTAGCTATAAAAATTATAGAACTCGTGGGAGGACAAAAAAATATTGTTTCTTCTCAGCACTGTGCAACAAGATTGAGAATTGTTGTAGCAGATAAAGAACAAATTAAGCAAAAAGAAATAGAAAACCTTGATAAAGTAAAAGGGTCATTCTTTAATTCAGGTCAATATCAGATTATTTTGGGCACAGGTCTTGTAAATCGTGTTTATGATGAAGTAATCAAAATCACTGGTGAACAAGCTCAAACATCAGATAAACCACAAAAGGTTGTTTACGGAAACAAATTTCAGAGAGCAATTCGTATGTTCTCAGATGTATTTGTACCAATTATACCAGTTTTAGTTGCAACTGGTCTGTTTATGGGTCTGCGTGGTCTGCTGACTCAGCCTGCAATACTTGCACTATTTGGCATGACAACAGATAATATACCTCAGACTTTGCTCACTTTTACACAGATTTTAACCGATACAGCATTTGCATTTCTACCTGCTCTAGTTTGCTGGTCTACATTTAAGAACTTTGGTGGCAGTCCAGTTATTGGTATTGTATTAGGTCTTATGCTTGTAAATCCAAGCCTTCCAAGTGCTTATGATGTTGGTTCTGGTGCAGCTGAACCTATGGTTTTCTTTAATTTTATAAATGTAACAGGCTATCAAGGTTCTGTATTACCTGCATTTGCAACAGGTATTGTAGCTGCTAACTTTGAAAAATGGCTTCGCAAACGTATACCAGACGCTATTGATTTAATAGTTACACCATTTTTAACAATGCTTGTTGGTGTTATACTTGCACTGTTTGTATTAGGTCCAATTCTCCATTCAGTTGAAAGTATTGTGCTAATGGTAGTTGAAGCTATTCTTCAATTCCCATTTGGCATTGGTGGCTTTCTATATGGCTGTTTTGGTCAGCTTCTCGGTATATTCGGCATACATCATATTCTTAACTTCCTTGAAATCAGCATGCTAGCTCAAGATGGCTGGAACTATCTAAACCCAATCGGCACTTGTGGCAATATGGCTCAAGCTGGTGCAGTATTAGCAGTTGCTATTAAGGCTGTATCTGTTAAAACAAAGCAAGTTGCATATCCATCTTGTTTGTCAGCTATGCTTGGTATAACCGAACCTGCTGTATTCGGTATAAACCTTAAATTTGTAAAACCATTTATTATGTCTATGATTGGCGGTGGTGTTGGTGGATTTTTTGCATCTATCCTTCACCTAAGAGCTACTGGTATGTCTATCACAGGTATTCCAGGCACACTTCTTTACTTAAATGAACAACTTCCTTTATACATTCTTGTAAATGTTATTTCATTTGCTGTTGCATTTTTACTGACATGGTTTATTGGTTTTAATAAAGATATGGAGCAATAATAATTATGAGTATTACATTTCATCACAATAATATCGTACATATAAAAAATTCAGCAATCAGTTATGTGATGGAAGTAGTGGACGGAAAGTATTTGGTTAACCGGTATTTTGGTAAGAGTTTACGAGAATACCGGTTATCCGGTATTCCGCACTATTTCAAGCGAGTATATAACACTGAACATGATTGCAGTATAGAAAATGTATCTTTTGATGATTTTCCTTTTGAATATCCTGTAAGAGGTTTTGGAGATTATAGAATTCCAGCTATTACTGTTACACAGCAAAATGGAATTGAATTTATAAATCCAATATTTAAAAGTTGGAAAATTTTATCCGAAAAACCTCAGCTTGATGGGCTTCCTAGCACATTTGCTGGAAATAGTAAAGTGGAAACTTTAGAAATTTTGTGCGAAGATAAACAAGCAGGACTTCAAATTTTCCTTTATTATTCAATATTTGATGATAAAGGAATTATTACTCGTCATCAAAAAATAGTGAACACAGGAAATCAAACTCTTAAGCTTCAAAATGTACAGAGTTTGTCACTTGAACTTCCGGCACAAGATTATGATTTTCTTTCACTGTTTGGCACTCATGCAAAAGAGGCTAATATAAACCGTTTTCCTATTCATTATGGAATACAAAAGATAGAAAGTGCAAGAGGTAGTAGTAGCCCTCAGCATCAGCCATTTTTTGCACTTATGTCACCTCAGACCACCGAAAATATCGGTGAAGTATATGGTTTTCATTTAGTTTACAGCGGAAACTTTATGGCTCAGGTTGAAAAAGACCAATTTGGCAATATTAGAGCACAAATCGGTTTAAATAAAGATGAATTTTGTTGGACTTTATCAGCTGGACAAAGTTTTACTACGCCAGAGGCAATATTAAATTATAGCTGTAATGGACTTAATGGAATGAGTCAAAATTTCCATTGGTTATATAAAAATCATCTTATGCCAAAGCGTTTTTCAGATAAAATCCGTCCTATTTTACTAAATTCTTGGGAATCTATGTATTATGATGTGAGTTTAGATAAAATAGATGTTCAATCAAGTATTGCACAAAAACTCGGTATTGAGTTATTTGTATTAGATGATGGTTGGTTTAGAAAAGAAAATAACAGTTATTCTTCAATGGGTGACTGGGTATGTAATGAAAATAAATTAGCTGGTGGAATTAAAAAAGTAGCTGAACTTATACATAGTAAGGGTATGCAGTTTGGTTTATGGTTCGAGCCTGAAGCGATAAGTGAAAATAGTGACCTTTACAGAACACACCCTGATTGGGCATTGCATATTCCAAATTATAAGCCAACAAAGGGAAGACATGAGTATCTTTTAGATTTATCAAGAAAAGATGTACAAAATTTCATTATTCAAACATTAGATTTATATTTAAAAAATAATTTAATAGATTATATTAAGTGGGATATGAATAGACCTTTGACAGATGTCAATTCTATTTTGATAGATACAGAAAGAAAAGGTGAAGTAAGTCATCGTTATGTACTCGGTTTATACAAAGTACTTGATACTATAACAAAAAAATATCCTGACGTGTTAATTGAAGGTTGTTCAAGCGGTGGTGCACGTTTTGACCCTGCAATGCTTTATTATGTGCCACAAAACTGGACAAGTGATAACACTGACGCATTTGACCGTGTTGGTATTCAATTTGGTTATAGTCTTCTTTATCCACCTATTGCAATGGGTGCACATGTAAGCATAACTCCAAACCATCAAACAGGTCGCACAACTTCACTTAATACTAGATATCAGGTTGCCAAATTATTTAATCTAGGTTACGAATTAGACCTTACAAAATGTACTGATGAGGAGCAAAATGAGATTGCAAATCAGATTAAACAACATAAAATAGAAAGGAACTGGCAATTAAATGCCAATTTATTGAGAAATGATTCACCTAATGAAAATTATGCTGTTTGGTCTTTAGTCAGTGAAGATAAATCTCAGTTTGAAGTTGTTATATTTCAAAAATTCCATAATCCTTTATTTTCACATGGTAAATTTAAATTATATGGATTGAATCCTGATTTTGATTATATGAATGTAGATGATAAATCGGTTTTTGGCGGTGATGAGTTAATGCAGGTTGGGTTGACTGTTCCACTTATAAAAGAGGATTTCCACACATTTTCATTTAAGTTTGTCAAAATATAAGAAGGAAAACAAAATGGATATAAAAATGTTTGTCAGTGACCTTGATGGCACACTATTAAATGAAAAAAGTGAAATTTCACAACAAACAGCAGATGCAATTAAATTTGCCCAAAACAAAGGTATAAAATTTGTTGTTGCAAGTGGTCGTTCATGGGATACTGCTTCAAAGCTTATCAAAAAATATGGTATAGAATGTGATTTTATATTGCTTAACGGTACAGAATTTAGAGATTCAACTGGTAAAGTGATTTTTAGACAATCAATGTTACATGAAAAAGTAGCACAAATATTTAATTTACTTTGTCAATTAAATATTGATTTTGAAATAAACACAGATAAAGGTGATTTTTCTACCGATACTGATTTATGTAAAACAGCTTTTCCTATGCCTGATATAAATGTTTTATTTGAAAATAAACCTCTTATTCAGAAAATTTTTGCGTTTTCAAATGATATAAATAAACTTGAAAAAATAAATAATATTCTATATCAGTTTAGTGATTTATCAATAACATCATCTGCACCATGGAATATTGAAATTACTTCTTCAGAAGCTCAAAAAGGTTTTATGCTTGAAAAAGTTACATCATATTATAGTTACTATAAAGAAAACGTAGTTGTTTTTGGAGATAACAAAAATGATGAAACTATGTTTAATTTATTCCCTCACTCTCGTGCTATGAAAAATGCATTGCCATTTATTAAAAATATGGCTGAAAAAGTCATTGAGTCTAATATAGATAATGGCGTTGCAAATGAAATATATAGAATATTAAAGTGGGGGATATAAAAATGAATTTTGATGTGATAGCACTTGGTGAATTACTAATAGATTTCACTCAAAATGGTTTTGGTGAAGATGGAAATCCAATTTTTCAAGCAAATGCAGGTGGTGCTCATTGTAATGTATTAGCAATGCTCAATAATTTTGGTAGAAAAACGTCATTTACAGGTGTTGTAGGTTCTGATGAATTTGGAAATTTTTTAATAAACACATTAAATAAAATTGGAATTGATACAAGTCATTTATATACACATAAAACAGTGAACACTACTATTGCATTTGTTCATACATTAGCTGATGGCGATAGGGATTTTTCCTTTTATCGTAATCCTGGTGCAGATATAATGCTTGAAAAAACACAAATTGATGAGAATTACATAAAATCTGCTAAAATTTTTCATTTTGGCACACTTTCTATGACAGATGAAAATATCAGAGAAACAACCTGTTATGCTTTAGATTTAGCTAAAAAAGCTGGCTGTTTAATTTCTTTTGACCCAAACTTACGCCCTGCACTTTGGAAAAGTCTAGATAATGCAAAAGAACAAATTAAATATGGTCTTTCCAGCTGTAATATTACAAAAATCTCTGATAATGAAGTTAAATTTATAACAAATTGTAATGATATAGTAGAAGGTGGACGCATTTTACATGAGAAATATCCTAATATAAAATTATTAACTGTAACACTTGGGAAAGACGAAAGCATTGCATTTTATAAAGACTTTGAAGTATATGCACCAGCATTTATTCAAAAAAATACAATTGAAACAACAGGTGCTGGAGATACTTTTTGTGCTTGTATACTTCACAATGTACTTGAATATGGTATCGATAATTTAAGTCAGTTACAACTTGATATAATGCTTCGATTTGCAAATGCTGCGGCATCTATTGTTACAACACGCAAAGGTGCACTATGTGTTATGCCAACATTAGAAGAGATACAACAACTTATTAAAATATAAACGATAGAGGTAATTATATGAAACTATTTGAAAAAATTTTTTCTAGAAATAATAATGAAATATCATCAACACAAGAGCTTGTAGCTCCTATAAATGGTAAAGTTATAAAATTAAGCGAAGTTCCAGACCCTACATTCAGTAAAGAAATATTAGGTAAGGGAATAGCAATTTATCCAGACGATAATGATTTCTTTGCTCCTTGTGACGGTGTTATTGAAAATGTTTTTGATACATGTCATGCAATAAGTATTACTGGTTTAAATAGCTGTGAAATTCTTATGCATATAGGTTTGGAAACGGTTGAACTTGGTGGTAAATATTATAAATCACATGTTAAGAATGGTCAAAAAATAAAAAAAGGTGATAAAATTATTTCATTTGATAAACAAGCTATTCTAGATGCAGGTTATAATATTGTTACCCCAATAGTTATTTGTAATTCTGATGAATTTGAAATAAAAGACCTTAAGGTCGGACAAGTTAGTGTTGGAGAACCAATATTAAGTGTAACAAAACTATAAGTAAAAGCTGAACCCAAAATGGTTCAGCTTTTTTAAAGCGAATTATATTTAACACTACAATAATCATTAAACCTACATCTGCAAAAAATTGCTAAATACATATTTGCAATACCTAAAGCTCCAAGTATTAAACAAGAAAATTTAACACTAAGTGCCATAACAATATTTTGATATACAATTCGCAAACATTTTTTGAAATCTTAATTACTTTTGAAATTTTAATTTGGTCGTCATCCATCAAAACAATATCGGCAGCTTCGATTATTGCATCTGAACCCATAGCACCCATTGCAATACCAATATTCACTCTTGACAGTACTGGTGCATCATAGATATCATCGCCTACAAAAGCAGGTTTTCACTATTTCTGATAATATCCACGACCTGCTATACAGAGCAAAATCTGTCCATCATTATTGTCTGCATCATGAATATGACAATTATTACAGAAAGCTAATTCAAATATCACATTGAAAATTCCAACCTGACTTGTAGATATGGTGGCAAGGTAATTTCTTTTTTGTTACACTATAATTATTAGAATTTTACATATGATATATAAAAAAGATTTAAGATTTTAAATATTATTATACTAATTCCAAATTATTTTAAACTACATTACCAGCTTTTTGTTTGCCGTTCTGTGCCATAACTCCAACCAAAGATATTTTAATATATTATTTTATTTTAAATCATATAATTTCTAATTACTTTTATCCAAATTAACGATTTTTCTAAAATCAATTTTACTTTTGACTAAACAGTTTTAAAATACTTAAGAGCAGAAAACCATTAAGATTTTCTGCTCTTTTTATGTACGTTATATGCAATTATACACAAAATAATTTGAGCAATAGATGAAATAGGGGTTGCAAGTCCTATTTCAAAAAGTCCTGCATCATCAAGTCTGCTTATCAAATATACCGCAGGTATTCTAATACAAAATGCACCTATAACACCCTGCACCATCACAAATAATGTTTTGCCGCAGCCGTTAAAATAACCTATAAAACAGAATAAAACAGCGGTTAGTAGACAATCAATAGCATAGGCTTTAAGATAATCATGTGAGTATATAATTACATCTATTTCATTAGAGAAAATAGATGATAATAGCGAACCACCGAAAAACGCAAGTATTCCCATTGTAAAGCCTGCTATTAATGCGGTTTTTATACCGTAAAATAAAGCCGGTTTTGATCGATTATACAATCCTGCTCCATTGTTTTGAGCGGCAAATGCCGAAATAGATTGCATATATGCTGATGCAACAAGCATAAGAAATACACAAACTTTTTCTGCAACTCCCACAGCAGCAGATTGCATAACACCCATACCATTTACAATAACTTGTATAAATAAAAATGAAAATTGTACAAGCAATTCTTGCAGTGCAATTGGTGTACCTACAAGCAAAATACGTTTAACACAAAACTTATCAAAACATATATATTTTTTAGAAAAATCAAACGGTAAAGTTTTTTTGCTTATAAAATACATTGGAAAAATAACACTTATAGCTTGAGCTGTAACCGTTGCAATGGCAGCTCCAGCAGCTCCCATATTAAAACCAGCTACTAAAATAATATCACCTATTATATTTACCACACAAGCAATGGCAACGGTTAATAATGGTGTTTTAGAATCGCCTATACCTCTAAATACTGCACCGATTACATTGTAAGCCACTATAAAAACTGTACCAACACCGCAAATTTTTATATAATTACTGGTCTGATTAAAAGATTCAATAGGTGAATGCATAAATTTAGATAAGACATCGCTATTTGGAACTATTAAAAGCGTTAAAATAACAGCTAAAACGGAAAATATTGCAATCGCTGAACCAATACCCTTGCCAGCCTGTTTTCTGTCATTTAAGCCTATTGAGTTGCCAACAAATACGGTAACACCCATTGTAAGACCAGTGATAACCATAGTTATCATGTTAAGCAGTTGACTTCCCGATGCTACACCTGATTGTTCACTTGTATCTGCAAATTTTCCAACGATTATTAAATCAGCAGCACCATACATTGCCTGTAAAAATAGTGCTAATAATACTGGAAACGCAAACGAAATAAGTGATTTTAAAATGTTCCCTTGTGTTAAATTTTGTTCTTTCATTTTATCCTCCTTCAAAAAAAAAGAGCCAGATAAGAAAACAGGAATTTCACCTGTCATCTTATCCAGCTCATAACTTCAAATGTTACTCACCCTCCGATTAACGATTGAAAGTATATCATATACAAAAATATAAGTCAATATAAAAAAGTTTAAATTAGCAGAAAAGATTATAATCATGAACTATCCAATAACCATTAAAGTTATAACACAAACTCTTTCAGCTCTGGATACTCATTTATATGTGAACGTACATAATAACGTGTAAATGCTGCGAATTTATATTCTCTGCTTAACATTGCTTTTAATGCCCTTAAATAAGGCATAGAATTTTTATTATTTTTAAAGTTTTCAAGTGTTTTATATAATGTATTAAGTGTTTCTTCAAGACGTTTCACCCTCTGATAACACTGTATTGTTCTAATACCTGTATTTTTACTTTCAAAACAATTTTGTAGTAAATCGGCTGTGCTGTTTATTATATCATCATCATTTGAAATATTATTAACCGTAATTATAACTTTACCATCTCTATAAATATGATTTAAAAACTTTTCTGGGTCTACCTTGCAACAATCTAGTATTTTTTCATCATACTTTCTATTGTTTTTAACCCTATTACAATGAGGACAACAATAAAAAAGATTATTCCAATCAAAAACTCTTTCTTTAATTTTTCTATTATAATGAGGTAATAAATGTTCTACTTCTACATCGGTTAAATCTTTTAATTCACATAAATAACACTTGTCATTAAAATCATGTTTTAACTGATTTATAACATCTAAATTAGTATAACTGCCGTTTACTTTTTCTTTTTCAATAGCAAGTGAAGCTGGTGGTATAGGTGTTCTATTTATCTTTACCATTTTTTTATGCTCACTCCCTATTGTTAAATTCGAGTTTTAAACGACTATATTCAGCTGTAATATCCAAAGCTAAATAATCTGGTATTTCATCTAAATATATTTGTAGCTCCATAATTTCAGCATAATCATTGTCTGATAAATTTTGTTTTGAAACAAGTTCTTTGTATCTACAAAATTTATTTTGTAATTCAGTAGAAAGGCGGTCAGTATTGAAGTAACCCTCCACTATACCTTCATATGGTAGGTTAGCAAGTCCATTTTGAACAAGGGTTTTATTTTCTAAATCAAATATTACCGCATTATCTATGGAGTTTAAAATAAATGGAGAATGTGTTGACACTATAAACTGTATATTCGGAAATAATTCTATTAAAAATGGAAGTATTATTTTTTGAAGTTCTAAATGTAAGTGTGTTTCTATTTCATCAATTAAAACTATACCTTCTATATCTGAACCTCTTTTTTCAGTTCGCATGGTTAAATCATTTATAATATCAAAAACAGCTGAATAACCACTTGACATGGTGTTAAAATCAAATGGTTCATGACCTGTTTGTAATATAGAAAACTGAAATGTTTCAATATTAAAATCAAGCTTTAAATTATCATCATTAAATATACGCTTTAATATTTTTTCAAATCTATTAAACCAGCTGTCAATTTCGTTTACTCTTTGCGTATCTGCTTTTTGTTGTGCGAATGCTTGTGTAGCTTTAAGAGACACCATATATTTTATTAACATTTCACCTGCTGACTGATTTATTGAATATTTATCTTCTGGCTTTATAGCCTGTATAGAATCTGAAAGTTGTACCTTTGACAATCTATTTGCTTTATAATAAGCTAAAATAAATTTACCGTCATTATATATTTGTTTCAGTTTGTCATAATCGCATTTTAAAACAACCTCATCATTATTTAAATTTTTATCACCTGTTGATATAAAATTTAATGTTTGTGCAATAGCGTCTAATAAGCTTGTCTTACCACTTCCATTTTGCCCAGTAATAATTAGATTTTTAGCCATTTCATTTGATAGCGGTATATATAAATTTTGAAGATGTCTAACTTTAACAATATCAATAGCACTTAAAAAAACTTCACTCATTATGCATCACTTCCTTTAAAACTGGTTGTAAATTTTATCTCATTTATACTATTATAATTCACTTTAATATATTATGCAAATTGATATTTTTGCATATTTATTTTCGTACGATTTCCCGGGTGGGAAATCGTAATTTTTATATGTTTTCAAATTTTTAAATGCTGTGTTTTCAAGCGATTTCCCGGGTGGGAAATCGCTGATTTTTTATTTTTGCATTTCCATTTAATAGTGTAATTTTATTCTATTTTTTAATGTATTTTATAATTTTATAATCTTTAAACCAATTATAAATTGGAATTTTGTTTTATAGGATTATGTTTTCAATATGGTTTTATATATTTAACATGCCGATTTCCCAGGTGGGAAATCGCATAATATATTGTGTTTTTTATGGTTTGCTATTTTATTTGAAATCTATATATGTTATACTGAAAACATAAATTTATAAGAGGTGTAAACCATGAGTAAAGTAATAGCTTTTGTCAATCAAAAAGGTGGTGTAGCTAAAACCACATCTTGCAGAACGTTAGCACAAATTTTTAGTGATAGAGGATACAAATGTTTACTTTTAGACCTTGACCCTCAACAGACATTATCTTTATCTTTAGGAGCAGTAAAAAATAGATTTGATGAAGTAACACCATCTATGTATCATGTACTTAGAGATGAAATGTCTATTTCTGATGCAATTATACATTTGGATAAATTTGACATTATTCGTTCAGATTATCGAATGTATAGCTATAATGGCACACCTCTAATATCAACAGAGCAAGCTATAAGCCTAGCCAATGACCCAGTTGCTATGCATAGATTAGTGCTAGACAATTTACAAAAACAGCAAAATGCAAGCACTGATGACCGTCACAAGTTACAGAGAAAACTTGCTGAAATTAAGAATAACTATGATTTTATTATCATTGATACAAACCCTGATTTGGGCTTTTTAACAACGCTATCATTGCTTTCTTCACCTGAAACCAACGTTTTAATTCCTGCTTTTGCTGAGGATAGTTCAAGAGAGTCTATAATAGCTTTAAATAATACTATACAAACCATTCTTGCAAATGACCTATCTCAAAAAATAAATATATTAGGTATTTTCATATCCAGATATGAAAACAACAATCTTTCAAAAAAATATTTAACATATCTTGATAAGTTGGCAAAAAGCATGAATACATCTTTATTCAAAGCCAAAATACCAAAAAGCATAGTTGTTTCTGAAGCTATGGCATTAAAACAAAGCATCTATGATTTAAGAAAAAAAGGCTCAATACTTGATGAATATCAACATTTTTGCGATGAAGTTTTAGAAAGATTACAAATAAGAGGTTATAAATAATGGCTAAAAAAAATTTACTAGATAATTTAGATGATATGTTAGATGAAGATTTAGATATGATAACAAGCAATAAGCTAAATCCAAGTCAGTTTAATCCAAATCTTGTTTCAAAATCAAGTGCTGAACCAGTCAATGACCTTTTTATGATACCTGTTGAACAGCTTGTATCTTTTCAAAGAAAAGGCGAAAGTGATTTTTCTGTTTGGGACGAAGATGAGCTGAATGATATGGCAAATAAAATGGATACTGACGGTGCTTATGAACCAATAATTGTCAGACAAATAGATAACGATAAATATGAAATCTTAGCTGGAGAACATCGTGTAAAGGCAAGCAAAATAAAAGGTATTAGTAAAATAAAATCTATCGTGTATGGAGCTTGTTCCGATGAAAAAGCTATGGATATTTTTCTTTTAACCAATCTGCAAAGAAGAAAAATGAAAATATCTGACTCTATTTATGGTTGGTCAATGTTTGCAAAAAATCACCCAAATATAAATAATAAAGACGCTTTAGAAAATGCCACATATATAACTGATATTTTTAATACAGAGAAACTGCCTATAACTATGACACAGTATTATCGTTATGTTAAAATGTCATCTCTTATTAAAGAGTTTATAAATGTTCTTGATAACGGTAAAATCTCTATTCGTGTTGGTTATGAGCTTTCATTTTTTTCTGGTGCTAATCAAAAGATGTTTTTACCATTTATTTCTAAACTATCTGAAGAAAAAGTCAAAGCAATCAGACATTACATAGATAAAGAAAACGGTGTATTAACTGAGCAAGTCATAGACAAATATCTAAACACCGCTGTAAAACCGTCTGAGAGCCGTTCTAAGGGGCAGTATGACTCTAAGCTAAGGACAAGTATGGCTAAGATAAGAAAACGCATTACAGAGCAAATAAAGCCAGTCTACTATGATAAGGCAGATGATATAATAACTCAAGCTCTTTCGGAATTTCTTATAAATCACCCTGAATACAAAGTGTAGGTAAATATGAAAAATTCTAAGAAAAATGAAATTAACCCCTACAAAAATTTAGAACTTTATGATTCATTAGGTTTATCATCTATTTCAAAAGTTTTAAATTCTGAATTTTCATCAAATAAACAGCTTATAGAAATGGTTAATGATGATGAAAAATCAATTATTATAAAAAATTCTTTTATAGCAGAAACTAATTTACTCACAAGAGATAAAATTTCAAATACACTTTTAGATAAAGATGTTATAAATAAAGGCGAACAACTATTATCTATGGAAAAACAAGGTAGTAAGGATACTGTAACCACAAAAATCATTGTTACCCTTGAACCAGAAGATATAACACAAGTATCCCCTAATTTAACACAAGGTTGCAATTTTACTTATTTTGACAAATGCGTATTTGATTCAATATGTTCACTTCTTGTAGTAGGAAATAAAGCTATTTCGCTAGGAATGATAGCAAGAAATATGATGGGTAAGAAAAATCAATATCACCCAAGCGAAAAAATGTTAAAAGAAATAGATGAAACCGTTAATAAATTAGAAAGAATAAAGATTTGCATTGATTTAACCGAAGAAATATATTACTTCACGCAACTACAAGGTAAAAATCTAGGTGAGTCAGTAATGCAGAGTCGCTTTTTAGAATTTAGACGGGTTAAAACAGTTTTAAATGGCACTGAAACTCATGTATTACTTTTCTCAGCTGAACCAATTTTATTACAATATGCAAAACTTAGATCCCAAATATCAAATATAAACGGTGAACTCCTTGACACACCTACTCAGAAAAGCAAAAATCTACTTACAGTTCAAACATTTTTAATTCAAAAGATAAATATGCTTAAACTTAATAAATCTTTACCACAGTCTATTTTATATGAAAGCATATATAACTTATTTGCAAATAACGATTTGACTGAAAGAGGCAGAAAAGGTCTTCATTCAAGAATTAGACAAGCTGTTACTGATATTTTAGATTATTGGGTATGTAAAGAATTTATACATCACTATGAGATAGAAAGCAAAAACAGAGCTAGATTTTATAAAATTAATATTTTTTTGAATAACTATTTTAAAGCACCTAATCCATGTATGTTAGGTGCTTTTTATATTAAATTAACAACTTTTTTATTATTGTCAAGATAGTAAATCTATGTACTTAATACTTTGTCAGGATAGTAAATATGTGTCTTTATTAAAAATTTTCGTATACAAAAATCAAACTCATTTCCTTTATTTTACATAAATTAAATACTTAAATAATTTGCTCATAATTTTTACGAAAAAAATTAAATTAAAAAGTAATTAATAAAATTTTTATACGTTTTTGATAATTGATTTTTTTACTTAAAATAGATAGTAAATATGTGTACTATAAAAACATGTCCATAAAAGATTGTTAAATTTTTCACCCTTCATAGTAAATTCGTGTACTTAGCATAGTAAATTCGTGTACTTAGCATAGTAAATTCGTGTACTTAAGCTCAAATTCCATTTTGCTTAAAAAGTTTTTTTGTTGTTGTTGTTGTTGTTGTTCAAAAAGTTTCAAAAATCACCTTTTTTAAAATTCTAAAAATCGCCTATATATATATATATATATATATATATATATATATATATATATATATGTATTATCCTTCGTTCTTAAACCTACTTGACAAATTAAAATCTTTATGATTTCTTTTTTTTACTATCCATTAAAAAAATCTTTTTACCAATTATATTAAAAAATAAAACTTGTCAAGCATATAAAACCATTAAAATATTGAATTTTACAAAATTTACGAATAAAGCGAAAGCACTTATAATTCCTTTAACGGAAAAATAAGTGCTTTATTTTTTTATCTTGATTTTAGTAGTTATAAAAAATGCATAAAAAATAAATTTAAATTTGTGCAACTTTTTTTGAAAATTTGTTATCCACTTGCCACTTTTTTTGGGGTGTATATATAGGGAGGAATAAACCTTTTTAATGCAGCTTGAAAATTAAATAGACATTTACTAGGACGTTATTTCAGATGTGCTAATAGCATGAGCCATAAAACCTAGTACGCCAAGATAGCAGAATATGCAGGAGCGAATAATACAAGTTTAAAATATCAGATTTGCAAACTGATATAGGCGATGACAGTCTGAAGGATAATGATACTCCCGTCTTGAACGTGTCACAACATTGGGCGGCTCTGTTAGCATCAGAGGAGTGAAACTCTCGTGAAATTGTGTGCAGACAATTGCTTAGTAATTTCCCAGCATACGGGGTGTCGAGGACAAATAGTGTGCGTACATAATATCTAATTTCTAAAAAGGAGGACATATATATTGAACGCACAAGTAATAGCAATTGCTAATCAAAAAGGCGGAGTAGGAAAAACAACAAGCTGTGCTAATCTTGGAATAGGACTAGCACAGGTTGGTAAAAAGGTGTTATTGATTGATGCAGACCCACAAGGTAGTTTAAGCATAAGTTTAGGTCATCATCAGCCAGATAAATTACCAATAACAATTTCAAATATTATGAGTAAGATTTTATCCGACCAGTCCCTTATAAAAGGCGAGGGAATACTCCACCATGAAGAAGGAATAGACCTAATGCCAGCAGATATAGAGCTGTCTGGTATGGAAGTTTCCCTTGTAAATGCCATGAGTAGAGAAACCATTCTCCGTCAGTATATAAATAGCGTAAGAGGACAGTATACGCATATTTTAATTGATTGTCAGCCATCACTTGGTATGCTTACAATCAATGCACTTGCAGCAGCAGACAGAGTTATTATCCCAGTACAAGCTGAATACTTGCCAGCAAAAGGTCTAGAACAATTACTTTATACCATAAGTAAGGTTAAACGTCAAATCAATCCCAAACTTCAAATAGACGGTATTCTACTAACTATGGTAGATAATCGTACAAATTTTGCAAAAGAGATTTCAGCGTTAGTTAGAAATACATATGGCAGTAAAATAAAGATTTTTAATAGTGAAATTCCACATTCAGTTAGAGCTAAAGAAATAAGTGCAGAGGGGAAAAAGCATATTTTCACATGACCCAAATGGTAAGGTAGCACAGGCATATAAAAACCTTACAAGTGAGCTTTTAAGACTTGAAAGACAAAGAACGGATTTAAGTGGATTATAGTCAATAAAGTGGACAAGTAAAATTAACTAAAGAATAGAGATTCCATTTGGTTAGGAGAAAGAC
>CALWUO010000027.1 GCA_944384745.1 uncultured Butyricicoccus sp. | reverse complement strand
AATTGGATATTCCATATAAATCAAAATGTTGTTTTTATGGACGCTTCTGCTGATGAAGTGCATTATGATACAGTTGTTATCAATAGTCACGCTGGTATGGCTCAAGCTATTGAACATTTAATGGAATACGGTCATCAAAATATTGGCTATTTTGGTCCATGTGGTAAACAACAGTGCTGGACAAAAAGAATTTTAACAGAAGTATTGCATAATATGTATAATGACGCTATGCGTGTTTATGGTTTAACAAATAAATCATGGGTGCTTAATGCAGAGGTAGATGTAGAACAAAGCAAACAGGCTATGATTGGTTATATAAAATCAGGTGAGAAACTTCCAACAGCCATAATTTCTGCATCTATGGAAAATGCATTAGGTGCTATTGAAGCTTTTAAAGAATGTGACATTAGTATTCCAAAAGATATATCTATTTTAGCATTTTGTGATATTGATAGGTCTACAAAAGAACTTGAAAAGTTAACAATCGTGCATATTCAAGAGGAATATATGTGTCGTGCGGCTGTAAGACTTATAAGTGAAAAAATACCAAATCAGACAGTCCATGGTGTGCGTTGTGCACCTAAAAAAGTTATGATACCTCCAGTGCTTGACAGTGGTTTAAGTGTTGCAGAACCTAGAATAGTATAAATTTAATGCCCACCGATTTCGGTGGGCATATTTTTTTAAATATTAGCTCTGATAATTTCTCCAATTTCCTTTGTAGAAAGAGCTTTTTCGCCTTTTGTAGCGATATCAGCAGTTCTATAACCGTCATTAAGAGCTTTTTCAACTGCATTTTCGATTGCGTTAGCCTCATCTGTTAAACCAAATGAATATTTTAACATCATTGCACATGAAAGAATTGTTGCAATAGGGTTTGCAATACCCTTACCAGCGATATCTGGAGCAGAACCATGAATAGGCTCATACATACCACGACCACTTTCATTTAGTGATGCACTTGGTAACATACCAATAGAACCTGTAATCATAGAGGCTTCATCAGAAAGAATATCACCGAAAAGATTACCAGTAACAATTACATCAAACTGGGCAGGATTTCTAACAAGTTGCATAGCCGCATTATCAACATACATATGCTCAAGTTTAACATCTGGATATTCTTCAGCAATACGTGTTACAGTTTCACGCCATACACGAGAGGTTTCAAGTACATTAGCTTTATCAACAGATGTGACTTTTTTAGAGCGTACACGAGCCATTTCAAAAGCACGACGGGCAATGCGTTCTACTTCATAAACAGAGTAGTTCATATCATCATAACCGACAACGCCCCAATTATTTTCACTTTCACGTCTGCCATGCTCACCAAAGTAAACATCACCAGTAAGTTCACGACATACAACAATATCAAAACCATCACCAATGATTTCTGGTTTAATAGGGCAAGCGTCGGCTAATGCTTTATACATCATAGCAGGACGGATATTAGCAAATAGACCAAGAGCTGCTCTTAAACCTAAAAGTGCTTTTTCTGGACGCTTTTCAGATGGTTGATTGTCCCATTTAGGACCGCCAACAGCACCAAGTAACACAGAATCCGCATTTTTACAGATTTCAATTGTTTCTTCAGTCAGTGGAACACCATTTACATCAATAGAACAACCACCAGCTAAAACTTCATTATAATTAAATGTATGACCGAATTTTTCACCGATTTTATCAAGTACAAGCATAGCTTCAGTTACTATTTCTGGACCTACACCGTCACCCTTTACAACAGCAATATTATAATTCATTTTATTAAAATCCTCTTTTCTTTAAGCTCTTTAGCAGTCCGCCATCAGCGATAATACTTTGAATGAATGGAGGGAAAGCCGCTGCTTGATATTGTTCGTTTTTGGTTTCATTTGTGATAATACCAGTGTCAAAATCAACAGAAACAATGTCACCAGCCTCAATAGCGTTTGCAGCCGCTTCACATTCAAGTATTGGCAAACCGATATTTATAGCATTACGATAAAAAATGCGAGCAAAAGAAGATGCGATTACACAAGAAACATTATTTTCTTTGATAACCAAAGGAGCATGTTCACGAGAAGAACCACAACCAAAGTTACGAGTAGCAACTATAATATCGCCAGCTTTAACTTTTTTTACAAAATCTGTATCAATATCTTCCATTGCATGACTAGAAAGTTCTTTCACATCAGCAATATTTAAATAACGTGCAGGAATGATAACATCAGTATCTACATTATCACCATATTTAAAAACAGAACCTTTTACAACCATTTTATTAAAAACCTCCCATTAGTCCAAATCTTCTGGTGAGCAGATATAGCCCTTAACAGCACTTGCCGCAGCAACAGCAGGGCTAGAAAGATAAATTTCACTTGTGATATGTCCCATACGACCTACAAAATTACGGTTAGTAGTGGAAATAGAACGTTCACCCTCGGCTAAAATACCCATATGACCGCCTAAGCATGGACCACAAGTAGGAGTGGAAACAATAGCACCCGCTTCAATGAAAATCTTTGCAAGACCTTCTTCAATACACTGTAAATAAACTTCCTGAGTTGCAGGAATAACAATAGTTCTTACATCTCTTGCAACATGTCGACCTTTTAGAATTTCAGCCGCAATACGCATGTCTTCAATTCTGCCATTAGTACATGAACCGATTACAGCCTGCTGAACCTCAATTTTACCCAGTTCATCAGTTGTCTTTGTGTTTTCTGGTAAATGAGGGCAAGCAACAGTTGGACGAAGTGCAGAAAGGTCAATTTCGTAAGTAGCAGTATATTCTGCATCTGCATCAGCTTCAAAAACAGTGATTTCACGATTTACACGGTTTTTGATATATTCCATTGTTTTTTCATCAACAGGGAAAATGCCGTTTTTTGCACCAGCTTCAATAGCCATATTGCAAATTGTAAAGCGGTCGTCCATAGAAAGTTCACTAACACCCTCACCAGTGAATTCCATAGACTGATATAAAGCACCATCAACACCAATTTTACCGATAATATGTAAAATTACATCTTTGCCAGAAATCCAAGGGGCTTTTTTACCTTTAAGAACAAATTTAATAGCACTTGGAACTTTAAACCATGCTTTTCCAGTTGCCATGCCTGCGGCAAGGTCGGTAGAACCCACACCAGTTGAAAATGCACCTAATGCACCATAAGTACAGGTGTGAGAGTCTGCACCGATAATTAGTTCACCTGGAGCAGTTAAGCCTTTTTCTGGCAGAAGTGCATGTTCTACACCCATATCACCAACATCATAAAAGTTTACAATATCGTGTTTTCTTGAGAAATCACGGCAAACCTTACATTGTTGAGCTGATTTAATATCTTTATTAGGTGCGAAGTGGTCCATAACAAGTGCAATCTTTGTGCGGTCAAAAACCTTTTCAAAACCAGCCTTTTCCATTTCTCGAATGGCAACAGGACCTGTAATATCATTTGCAAGAGTTAGGTCAAGATTTGCTTCTATAAGTTGACCTGCAACCACATTGTCTAATCCCGCATGATGAGCTAGGATTTTTTGACTCATTGTCATTCCCATTTTATTATTTCCTCCAATTTTAATCCATAAAGAATTTATTTATACCATTAATATAAGATTTAATAGATGCTTCAACAATATCAGTTGATACACCACGACCAGTTACAAGCTCACTGCCATCAATAGAAATTTTAACGATTGCCTCAGCCTGAGCATCATCACCATCTGTCATAGATTTAAGTGAATAGTCCTCAAGTTCAATTTCATGACCGACAATTTTGTTAATAGCTTTAAAAGCTGCCTCAATAGGACCGCTAGATGCTGCAACACGTTCAAATGTTTCATCACCTTTTTTAACCTTAATAACAGCGGTTGAAGTGATAGCATTACCAGAGTTAATAACAAAATTAACAAGGCTGTAACGTTCTGTACCAGAAACAGGAGCAACACCAATAATAGCTTCAAGGTCTCTATCTTTGATAGTCTTTTTCTTATCAGCCAGAATTTTAAATTTCTCAAATGCCTTATCAAGTTTTGTTTTGTCTAGTGTATAGCCAAGCTCACGCAGACGGTCTTCAAATGCATGGCGACCAGAATGTTTTCCAAGAACAATTGCATTCTTAGGAATACCAACAGATTCTGGAGTCATAATCTCATAAGTTTCCTTATTATTAAGCACACCATGTTGGTGAATACCAGATTCATGTGCGAATGCGTTAGCACCAACAATTGGTTTTGTAGGTGCAACTGGAACACCAGTGATAGTTTGTATCATACGACTTGCACGGTAAATCTGAGTTGTTTCAATATTGCAATCAACATCAAAATAATTTTTACGTGTGTTAAGTGCCATTACACATTCTTCCATAGACGCATTACCAGCACGCTCACCAATACCATTTATAGTACATTCAATCTGACCTATACCAGCTTCAACACCAGCCAGAGAGTTTGCAACAGCCATACCTAAATCATTATGACAGTGACAAGATAGAATTACATTTTCAATGCCATTTGTATGTTCACGAATATAACGAACACGAGCCGCATATTCTTCTGGAACCATATAACCAACGGTATCTGGGATATTAAGTGTTGTAGCACCAGCTTTAATAGCGGTTTCAAAACAATTACATAAGAAATCTAAATCAGAACGACAAGCATCTTCTGCTGAGAACTCAATATCAGGACAATATTTCTTTGCATATGCAACATTATGTGCAATGGATTCTAGCACTTGTTCAGGTGTCATTTTAAGTTTATACTGCATATGTAGTGGAGAAGTTGCCAAGAAAACATGAATTCTTGATGAATTTGCATTGCGAATAGAATTCCAAGCCGCATCAATATCTTTTTCCGCACAGCGAGCTAGAGAACAAATAGTCGAGTCTTTAACTATATCAGCAATAGCAGAAATTGCAGCCGCATCACCAGGGGAGGCAATGGCAAAGCCAGCTTCAATAATATCAACTTTTAAAGCCTCAAGCTGACGAGCAACTTCAAGTTTTTCATTTAAGTTCATGCTACAACCAGGGGATTGTTCACCATCACGCAATGTGGTGTCAAAAATACGAATAGTTCTTCCCATAACTTAATTCCTCCAAAAATTAAGAATTTTTATTTTTTGATGTAAAAAAAGCCCCGTCTCTTACTAAGAGACGAAGCTACAAACTCCGCGTTACCACTCTCGTTGCTGCAAGTGTGCAGCCTCTCAGTTGTGTATCAAACAATACACTTCTCTATAACGGGAGAACCCGACCTAGCTTAATAAGAAATAAAACCGTTCAGCAGGCAGCTCACTGGGGAGTTTCACGAGTGTCTAACACTGTCTTGCACCAGACGACAGCTCTCTAAAGATATTCACTGCATTACTTTACCAGTTCATCACATTTTACGAATACTATATACAGTCTAGCGAAATTTTTCCAGACTGTCAAGTGCAAATTCAATTTTTTTATTATTTATCTTCACTTGAATAGTTAGATAAAATGGTCTATAATTTAAAAGATTAAAACTAAGGAGGGTTATATGCAACATATTTTGACAGTTGACTATGAAATTTTGAATTTTATTTGCCATTGGCTTAGAAATGATTTTTTAAATCCAATTATGCTTTTTATCACTCATCTTGGAGACGGTGGGGCGATATGGATTTTTATTGCACTGATTTTCTTATTGAAAAAGCAAACAAGAATTTTTGGTATAAGTATGTTAGTATCACTTCTTGCAGGGCTTATAATAGGTAATATTATAATGAAACCATTTTTTGCAAGACCTAGACCATTTAAGACATATGAAGATATAATAAATCTTATAAATCAAGGGGGGTATTCATTCCCGTCTGGTCATTCATTATCATCATTTACAGCAGCAACAAGCTTTTATTTATGTGCTAAACATAAAAATACAAATTTAAATCTTGCAAGATTATTTTTAGTGCTTGCCACACTTATTGCATTATCCAGACTTTATGTATGTGTGCATTATCCAACAGATGTTATCTGTGGAAGTTTAATTGGTGTAATTATAGCCATTATAGTGGTTAAAATTATAATAAAAAGACTGCCAAATATCTAAGGAGTAAAGACAGATGAAAAATAAATATGCCCGATTGCTTGGCAATACAATGATATTTGCAATTGGTACTTTTAGCTCTAAAGTGTTAGTATTTTTTATGATGAGATACTACACTGCAGTTTTAGATACTGCTGACTTTGGTATAAGTGACCTTATAACACAATCGGCAAATGTACTAATCCCAATAGCAACAGTTAGTATAACATCAGGTATTATCCGCTTTGGTTTAATAAGAAGTAATGATAAAAAACAGATATTTTCAATAGGCATTGTAACAGTTTTTTGTGGATATGCCTTTTTGCTTGTTTTATATCCTTTGCTAAAACAAATAGACACATTTTCACCATATCTATTTTTAATTTATTTATATGTGCTCACATCATCACTTCAGCAAGTGTGCCATCAGTTTGTAAGAGCAAAAGGACATGTTAGACTTTATGCACTTGATGGAATATTCAGAACGGTTTGCACCATTTTATTTAATGTGTTGTTTTTAAGCGGGTTTAAACTTGGCATAATAGGTTATGTACTCAGTATAATAGTAGCAGATGTATTGTCTATTATAGGTTTGAGTTTGGTTGATGGATTGCCAAAATATTTTAGTTTCAAAGCATTAAATCCTGTTATGGCAAGAGCTATGCTTAGATATTCAGTACCACTTATTCTGGCTACCGAATGTAACTGGATAATAAGTATGTCAGATAGATTTTTTATTGAAAATATGCGTTCATCTCATGAGCTTGGATTATATGCGGTATCTGCAAGAATACCAACTATAATGATTTTAGTATCAAGTATATTTATAGAGGCTTGGCAGATATCAACTATAAATGACAGCAGCAGAAAAGAACAAGAGGACTTCTTTACTAAAGTGGGTAATGTATATCAAGCACTTGTTTTTATGCTCATTTCTGGAATAATTCTATTTTCAAAGGTGTTTGTAGCTGTATTTGCAGACCCATCTTATTATGAGGCTTGGAAGTATATACCACTTCTTGTTATTGGTTCTGGTTTTGCTTGTCTATCTAATTTTATGAACAGTATCTATACACTTGAAAAGAAAAGCACATATTCTATGGTTACAGTTGTGCTTGGTGCTGTTATGAATGTTGTGCTTAATATTTTAATGATACCTGATTATGGTGCAAACGGTGCAGCACTTGCAACAGCTATAAGCTATGTAACAATGTTTTTAATTCGTGCCATTCATAGCAGAAAGTATATTAGAATAAGATGGCAGTATACAAGATTTATTGTTTCGGCATTAGTTTTAATATTACAAAGCTTTTTCATGCTTGAAGAAGTTATGTTTTGGATACCAATAGAAATTTTACTTTGTGCAGTTATAATTATATTAAATGCTGATGATTTAATACGTGCATTCAGCAAGCTTTTCAGCAAATATTTATACAAAATGGCAAATAGAACATGAAAAATATAGATGTATTTGCTTTAAATATAAATGAAGTTTGCGAAAACGATATAAATTTATTGCATAAAAAACAACAAGAAAGAATTAAAAGCATAAAAAATGAAAGGGCAAGAAAACAAGCACTTGCAGCCGAATTGCTTGTTTTATATATTGTAAAAAAATTTAAACCTATAAATATATCAGTTCCACCGCTCAGAGTAGCGGGCGAATTTGGAAAGCCATATTTTGAAGAAAATAGTGATTTTAAATTCAATATATCACATAGTGCAAATTGGGCTGTAATTGCAGTTTGTGACTGTGAAATAGGAATAGATATTGAAAAAATAGGTAAACTTAGAACAAATGTTGCAAAAAGAATATTGCACGAAAAAGAAAAACAAGAATTTTTTGCATTAAATACAGATGAACAGCGAATAAAGTTTTATGATTATTGGGTTTTAAAGGAAAGTATTGTAAAGGCTACGGGTAGGGGAATGAACGATTCGTTTTCAAATATATATTTAGGTGATAAAATTGGTTTAAATTCTTATAGTAAAGAATTTCAGTTATTTTTATTGCCTTTTGAAAATGAATATAAGATAGGTATATGCGTATTTTCAAATGAAAAATACAAAATTTTTATAAATATACTTTCTTATCAAGAAATAATAGTGTAAAATAACACTGTTAAACAGTTGTTAATAGACTGGATATAGGAGAATATTTATGTTAAAGTTTTTGATGAAGAAGTTTGCTAAAAGTAAAGAGGAAATCGAAGAAATTAAAGAAGAGGATACCCATGAATATCAAGACTATATAGACTCTGTTTGTCAAGTTACAACAGAGGATAATAGACTGTTGTTTGTCGGTCAGATAGATGATTATGATATTTCAACAGAACAACTGACAATAAATCCATATAGAGAAGAAGAAACCCCAAAAGGGGTTTCTTATGATACAAAAGTTAAGATAAATATTAAATATAGGGGTAATATAATCATATTTCATGGGGAAATAGCTGTTCAATCAGAAAATTATTGGCGTATTAAAATAGGCGATAGAATTAAATTCAAGGAACAACGTGAAAATTTCCGTCAAGAAATTAACTCAAAAGCCATTGTTATAAAACATGGTTCACAAAAAATTGAATGTATTGTACTCAATGTGAGTATTAGTGGAATTGCATTTTCAAGTGAAGAAGTGTTTGCAATAGGTGAACAAATAACAATAGACAATGTTTTACTATATGAAGAGTGTGAAAGAAGATATAAGTTTGATTGTGTAGTAAAGAGAAGTTTTGAGACAAATGACGGTAGAATATGTTATGGTTGTGAATTTAAACATATTTCTGAAGCAGATGAAAATAACCTGTGTAAAGATATACTGTATTTACAAGCAAAGTCGATGAAAAATAATTAACGGATTTTTCCTAACAGTATTTAAGCTGTTAGGAATTTTTTTTGCTATAAAACATTCTATTTTGGTGTGTTATTATTCATAAGATAAATAAATATGCTATAAATATTTTATAAAATTTAATAAATATACATATATTCTAACAGTCATACATAGTTTTTACAAATTAAAAATTTAGAATGATAATATTATAAATGAAAAATAAAAATATAACTTTTTACAATTATAAAAGACTTAATATTTTTAAAATAGGATAAAACACAAACTTAAATTCAAAAAAATAAAAAAATAATTTTATTTAAAAAAAATGAAATTTAACAAAAAAGACAAAATTCCACAATGCACGGACAGTATTTTCATGAATTTATATGCAGAATTTTCTTGCATTATGTTTCCAAGGGTGATATAATTTACCCATCGAGTAAAAAAATTATTACGGATTGTTAAATCCTATCAAGTTATATGAAGGGAAGATTTTGTAAATGGCACTTAATAATGAGTACTTAAAGAGAGTCTATGCTGGTTTACAGCAGAGAAATGCACATGAACCTGAATTTCTTCAGGCAGTTTATGAGGTTTTTGAATCCTTAGAGCCAGTTGTAGAAGCTCGTCCAGAAATTGAAGCAAATGCTATTATGGAGCGTATTGTTGAGCCAGAACGCATTGTAAACTTCCGTGTATCTTGGGTTGATGATGCTGGTAAAGTACAGGTAAACCGTGGCTGGAGAATTCAGTTTAACTCTGCAATCGGACCATATAAGGGTGGTCTTCGTCTGCACCCATCTGTTAACCAGTCAATTATTAAGTTCTTAGGTTTTGAACAGATTTTCAAAAACAGCTTAACTGGTCTGCCAATGGGCGGCGGTAAGGGCGGCTCTGATTTCGACCCAAAGGGCAAGAGTGATAACGAAATCATGAAGTTCTGCCAGTCCTTTATGACAGAATTACAGCGTCATATTGGTGCTGATACTGACGTTCCAGCTGGTGATATCGGTACTGGTGCTCGTGAAATCGGCTATATGTTCGGTCAGTACAAGCGTCTACGCAATGAGTTCACAGGCGTTCTAACTGGTAAAGGTCTATCTTATGGCGGTTCTTTAGCTCGTACAGAAGCTACTGGTTATGGTGTATGTTACTTTATGAATGAAATGCTTAAGGACATGGGCACTTCTTTTGAAGGCAAGAGAGTTATTATCTCTGGTTCTGGTAACGTTGCTATCTATGCTAACCAGAAGGCTACTCAGCTAGGCGGTAAGGTAGTTGCAATGAGCGATTCAAATGGTTACATTGTTGATGAAAACGGCATTGATTACAAGGTAATTCAGGAAATCAAGGAAGTTAAGCGTGATAGAATTAAGACTTATCTTGACTATGTTCCAACTGCTAAGTATGTAGAGGGTTGCCGTGGCATTTGGTCTGTGGCTTGTGATATCGCTCTACCATGTGCAACTCAGAATGAGCTTAATGGTGATGAGGCTAAGACACTTATTGCTAATGGCGTAAAGGCTGTTGCAGAAGGTGCTAATATGCCATCTACTCCAGAAGCTGTTACTGCATTCCAGCAGGCAGGTGTTGCATTTGGTCCAGCTAAGGCTGCAAATGCAGGCGGTGTTGCTACTTCTGGTCTTGAAATGAGCCAGAACAGTCAACGTCTAAGCTGGACATTTGAAGAAGTTGATGAAAAGCTACATCAGATTATGATAAACATTCACAAGTGTTGTAAAGATGCTGCTGCTCGTTACGGCATGGAAGGCAATCTTGTTGCTGGTGCTAACATTGGCGGCTTTGAAAAAGTTTGTGATGCTATGCTTTGGCAGGGTATTGCATACTAATATATCATTTAAGATATCTAAAACCAGAGAGTTAATTCTCTGGTTTTATTTTTTTGAATAAAATTATATGTAAATTGTATAAAATACCAAAAGTTGGAGAAGAGTGACACTCTAAAAAGTGTCAAAATGCACTAAAAATTTTTTATTATCAAGATAAAATATAGTCATTAAGATATAAGTGTGTTATAATAAAGATACATTAAAGATGAAAAAGTACAATAATGTATAGATTATGTATGTGAGTGCATTTTCATATTTGAGGAGGACTAGAAATGGATTTCGAGTGGCAATTTTTTGAAAATCTGAATGAAATCGTATATGTTTCAGATATAGAAACATAAAGTCTTGTTTATATGAATGCTCGTTTGCGTAAAGTTTTAGGCATTGATAGCAGTGAAGAATATGTAGGCAAAAAATGCTATGAAATTCTTCAAGGATTAAAAAAACGTTGCGATTTTTGTACAAATCATTTGCTTAAAGAAAACGAATTTTATGAATGGACATATAAAAATCCGATATTAAACAGAAGTTATCTCATCAAAGACACACTTATTAAACATGATGGAAAAGATTATAGATTGGAAATTGCTATTGATATAGATTCTGAAAAAATTCAATTAAATAGTTATTACTTTGCAAATGCTGATGAAATTATTAAAGATTGTATGGAGAATATGAATTCTTCTTCTAATCCAAATGAAACAATAGATAATCTTTTAAAATTTATAGGCGAAAAATTTTTGTGTGAAAGAAGTTATGTATTTGAAAAAAATAAAAATAATTGCTTTGACAACACTTATGAATGGTGTAAACAAGGTGTTGAACCACAAAAAGAATTATTGCAAAATGAACCTAGAGAAACAATTTCTTGGTGGCTTAAATTATTTGAAAATAAAAAAATCGTTGTAATAGAAGATATTGAAAGCATAAAAGAAAAATATCCTCTAGCCTATGCTGCATTAAAACCTCAAGATATACATTCTTTAGTAACAGGTCCTATATATTCAGGTGATGAAATTATAGGATTTATAGGCGTTGATAATCCAGATAAAAAAATGCTAACTATTTTAAAAACGCTTTTAAAATTGGTTGGTTATTTTGTGCAGCCTATATTTAAACGTAGAGATTTATTAAATAAACTGGAAGCAATAAATTCTCGTGATACGCTTACAGGAGCGTTGAATAAAAATGCACTAATGGAATATTGTTCATCTAATATCAAATATGATAGTTTGGGTATTATATATTGTGATGTTTCTGGTCTTAGAATTATCAATAATGAAAAAGGTTATAATGCAGGTGATAGAGTTATAATAGAATGCTATAACCTTATACATAAAACCATTAAAACAGATATGATTTACAGAACTGGTGGAGATGAATTTATTGTTCTTATTCCAAAGCTATGTAAAAAGCAATTTAAAAATATTGCTGATAATCTCAAAAACGAGGTTAAAATTTCTAAAGCACATATGCATATTGGTTATTCATGGTCAGACCAAATTCCAATTGATGTGCAGACGCTTATTGTCTTGGCTAATAAACAGATGTTTAGAGATAAACAGGAATATTATCTTACTACAAAATCATTTTCAAATGGTGAAGATGATAACCAAAATGAATTCCAATATCAAAAAATGGTAGAAACTGCTGATAATACAAGCAAATTTATGAAGTTTATTTCTGAAAATAATTTCGACCCAGAAGCATTGTTCTATTCTGTGACGTTTAGAAATTCATCTTCATATCTTTATTTTGGTGACTTACAGACAAATCAATTTTATATATCAGATAATATGTGTGATACATTTGGTTTTAAGGACAATGTTGTGCCAAATCTGCTCAATGAATGGGAAAAGAGAATAAGCACAAAAGAAGATATTGAATTGTATCGTCATGATTTATCAGAAATTATTTCAGAAAAAAGAAATATACATGACTTAAGATACAAAGTAAAAGATTGTAATGGTAATAACATTTGGATTCGCTGCTGTGGTATAGTAAAATGGAGCGAGGATAGAACAACTCCTTTGTTTTTCTCTGGTAGAGTATCTTGTCAAGACAAAGATTTTGTGGTTGATGCTATAACGAACTTCCCAAGAGAACATGCCGCAATAGCAAAAATAAATGAACTTTGCAAACTTTCAGACCATATATATTATAGGTTTTTGTTTAAATAATTTTGCAGAAATAAATGAAACCAAAGGCCGTTATTTTGGTAATCTTATTTTACAACATATATCTAATCGTTTATATAATAAATTTAGCAGTAGAGTTTCTTTCTTTAGATTAGATGGTATGAGATTTATTGGCATTGTTTCGCCAACATATAAGGAATCAGTAGATGATATTGTACAAAAAATGCGTGAAATCATAGAGCAAGAATATAAAACTGCTGATATATCAGTTAGACACCCATGTGCATTTGGTGTTTTAAATTACAATGATGAGAACGAAAGTGCTCAAATGGTCATTGAAAACATAATTACACTAATATCAGCTGCAAAGACATTGCCAAATAATAAATACCTAGAACATTCACCAGAGAACATCCGCAGAATGAAAGAGATGGCGAATATAGCATTACAATTAGGTCAAGAAGTCACCAACAATATGAAGAATTTCCGTATTGTTGTACAGCCTATTGTAACAACTGAAAACAACAAGCCATTAAAGGGTGAAGCTCTTCTTAGATGGAGATATGAAGGCAAAAATATTTCACCAGCTGTATTTATTCCTTTGCTTGAAAAAGGAAAAATGATTCTCCCTGTTGGTAAATGGGTTTTTGAACAGGTTGTTCACACTTGTAAACGTGTGCTTTCATATGAACCTAAATTTCAAATGTCATTTAATGTTAGCTATTTACAGATAATGGACGATGACTTTATGAGATTTATAGAACAAACTTTAGAAAAATATCATATGGACGGTTCACATTTTATTGCAGAGCTTACAGAAATACACTTTGATGAAAGCCCAGAAAAATTAAAAGAATTTGTTGACGGTTGCAAAAAACTTGGAATACAAATTGCACTTGATGATTTTGGAAATGGTTATTCATCACTTGGTCTATTGCTAAAATACCCAGCAACAGTTGTAAAATTAGACCGCTCATTGCTTACAGAAGTAGCAGAATCTGAAGAAAAAATGCATTTTATCCGTAGTATTGTGTATGCATGTCACCAATTTGGCAAAACCGTTTGTGTTGAGGGTGTTGAAACCGAAGAAGAAGACCAAATAGTTAAAAATACTGGTTGTGATATGATACAGGGTTATTTCCATTATAAGCCTGTTGAGATATCAGAGCTTTATGAAATACTAGCAGAGAGAAATAAATAAAAATTTTTAGTCACATTTCTTCTTTATACTCTATATAATAAAAGTAGGAGCGTGATGCGACATGAAGAAAAAACTCTATGGAGCGATTGTCGCAGCATTTGGAATAGGAATCCTAGTAGGTGGTATATTCCCGTCAGAGCTATTTCTTTGGCTTTGTGGAGTTGCTCTTATAATTACAGGTTTTCTGCTTATAGGTTAAAGGGAGGAAAAGACATATGAAAATTGTTATATGGAAAAGTCCTAAATATTTGCATGGTTTTTTAAAACGTATATTCAAAATGTAGTGAAAATATCGCAAGGGTTTTGTGCCTTTGCGTTATTTTTTTGTAATATTAAAATTAAACACCTCATATATTATAGCAGATGCAGCTTACAAAGGAGGAATTTATACAAATGGAGCTGATTAGAAACAGCATTGCCTGCTATGATATTATTCTGGACAAAGTATCGACATATGAAGAGTCAACAGATGCAATAGTGCCTGACACATATCCAGATATAGCAAGAATTGCATATGCAGATGGCATTATAAACATGAAAGAGGAGTCTGTGCAAAATGATAGAATATTGGTTTCAGGTTCAGTAAATACAACTGTTTTATATCAGCCAGAGGGCGAAACAGGTTTAAGACGTTTAGATGTGCCAGTAAGCTTTGCTTATATAGAAGAAGTTAGAGGCTGTAACAGTGAAAGCAAATGTTTTGTTAGATGTACAGTAACAGCGGTTAAAGCTCATGCGGTAAACTCAAGAAAAATGAGTGTTACAGTTAAATTATGTTTTGAAGTTACTGCTTATCAGCAAAGTGAGCTTTGTCATACACAAAGTATACAACCAGCAAATGAACAGCTAGAAGTTTTATATCAAACTGATGATATAAATCTATTAAAAAAAGTTAAAAACTGTGAATTTACCATTCTGGACGATTTAGAATGGAAACACAGCGAGGATTTAGAGCTTTTACATACAGATTGTATGCTAAAACAAACAGAAGTCCGTTCAAATAATGGGCGTTTGTTGCTCCGTGGGGAGGCTATAATGCAAATGCTTATGAGAGATGACACAGGTTCAATAGAGCAAGTAACAAAAACTGTGCCATTTACTCAAATGATTGATATAGATGGTATATTAGAGGGCGAAAAAGTAGAAGTAAGACTTGCAATATGCAGTTTAGATTGTGTTTTAGCACCAGATGATATGTTATCAATCGGAATAGGGGTAAGGGGAATTGTTCTAACCGATGAAATGCATACAGTACAAACAATTCGTGATTTATATGAAAGACAATATCAGCTTGGAGTACAAATAAAACAACTTCCTGTACAAACTTGTAAGCTCGGTGAGAAATTTTTAGCTGATAGCTCAGAAATTATGCCAATCGGCATGAAAGTCACTCAGTATTTAAGCGGTAAAGCCATATGCACAGGTGTTCAAATTGAAACACCAGAACAAGCTAGAATTAAAGCAGAAGTGGACGTTTTATATCTTGATGAGGAAAGTTGTCTGTTTCAAACACATAGGGTTATACATTTTCCAGTTAAACTTTTAAATAATGATGGGCTTTCTCCAAGTGATATACAAATACAACTTACATTAAATCCATCAAGCGATGACAGCATAAATCTATATGCAAATGTAAATGGTGTTTACTGTGGAAAGAAAAACAAGACTATACAAGATATAACAGCGGTTAATTTAGGTGAAAAACGTGAAAAATCCATGCCGCCAGATGTCACACTTGTTTTGCGTAGAGTAGATGAGGGGGAACAGCTTTGGGATATTGCAAGACAATATGCAACTACAATGTCCGCCATTCGCAGTGCAAATAATTTGTCTGAAGATACCAAAACATTAAAAGAGCAAATGTTACTTATTCCACTTGAGCAGTAATGAGGAGAGAAAATTTTATGGAGCAAAAATCATTATATAAAGAAATCAGCACTCGCACAGGTGGTGATGTATATATAGGGGTAGTAGGCCCTGTTAGAACAGGTAAATCAACTTTTATTAAACGCTTTATGGAAACAATGGTAATTCCAAATATAGAAAATGTATATAAGCGTGAAAGAGCAAAAGATGAGCTCCCACAATCGGCATCAGGTAGAACTATTATGACTGCTGAGCCTAAATTTATACCAGAGGAGGCGGCAGAAGTTTCAACTGCTGAGGGTGGTTTTTGCAGAGTAAGACTTGTGGATTGTGTTGGTTATCTGGTGGACGGTGCTTTAGGCAGTATGGAGGACGATTTACCTAGAATGGTGTCCACTCCTTGGGACGATTCTCCAATAACCATGAGTCAAGCGGCTGAAATCGGCACAAGAAAGGTTATAGAGGAACATTCAACAATAGGTTTAGTTATTACAACTGATGGTACATTTTCAGAAATTCCAAGAGAAAGCTATATTCCAGCCGAAGATAGAGTTATTGAGGAATTAAAGCAAATAGGCAAACCGTTTTTAACACTTATAAATTCATCTATGCCTGATGGTGAAGCTGCTTTAAATGTGCAAAAAGAATTGCGTGAAAAACATGGTATTGAGGCTTTACCTGTGAACTGTCAAACCCTTTCAGCAAATGATGTTTCCAATATTTTAGCGGGGGTTTTATATGAATTTCCCGTACAAGAAATTGCTGTGGAACTGCCTAGATTTATTGGTGTACTGCCAGCAGGACATAATGTGCGTGAGTCTGTATATGGCGATATTAGAGAAGCCGCAATAAAAGTGCAAAAAATGCGAGATATGCAACAAACAGTTAGCTTTATTGAGCAAAACCAATATGTATCTGAGGCTAGAGTAGCCGATATGGATTTAGGGGTAGGAAAAGTAAGATTAAAAATTACATTGCCAAGCGAAGTTTTCTATCAAATTGTGGCAGAAAAAACAGGCGTAGATATAAAAGATGATGCTGATTTAATACCACTACTTAGCAGACTAGCAGAAACTGAAAGGGAATATCAGCGTATACAGGGTGCATTAGACCAAGCACAGGCAACGGGTTATGGTGTGGTTATGCCTCAGGTCAGCGAACTTTCACTTGAAGCACCAGAGATTATAAAACAAGGTGGTAGGTATGGTGTTAGACTTTGTGCTTCCGCTACGGCTATACATCTAATTAGAACAGAAATAAAAGCTTCAGTAACTCCGCTTGTAGGCACAGAAAAACAATCAGAAGAGCTTGTACATTATATGCTTGGTGAGTTTGACGGTGAACCAGAAAAAATCTGGGAAACCAATATTTTTGGAAAGTCACTCAATGAACTTGTAAACGAAGAATTAAGCAATAAGCTTGCAAGAATGCCAGCAGATGCCAGAGATAAATTTAGAGAAACACTTGAAAAGATTATAAATGAAAGCACAGGGGGACTTATTTGTATTCTGCTTTAAATGTAAAGGGACTTGATTTTCTTCAAGTCCCTTGTTTTTATATTATCAAATTTGCAATCTGTGTGAAAACAAAGCATATAGTTAAACCGCAGATTGTTGGAAGTGCAATAGAAAGCAAAGTCCATTTTAAACTGCCTGTTTCCTTGTGTATTGTCAAACATGTTGTAGTGCAAGGCCAATGCATAAGTGAAAAAAGTATCATATTTATTGCGGTTATAATTGTCCAACCATTGTCTATAAGCAAGGTTTTCATAATATTTAAATCATTTATTTCTGTTAAACTGCCCTGAGAAAGATAGGTCATAAGCATAATTGGAACTACAATTTCATTTGCAGGCATACCTAGTATAAATGCCATTAAAATTACACCATCTAAACCTATAAGTTTTGCAAATGGGTCTAAAAACTGGGTGCAATAATTTAAAATAGATATATTATTTATATCTATATTTGCAAAAAGCCATATGATAAGCCCACTTGGTGCAGCGATTATAACAGCACGGGCAAGCACAAAAAATGTTCTATCAAAAATAGAGCGAATTACAACTTTACCAAATTGTGGTCGTCTATAAGGTGGAAGTTCAAGTGTAAAAGATGATTTCATACCTTTTAAAACCGTTTGGGAAAGCAATTTAGAGGTTATAAAAGTCATAAATACACCAAATAATATAACCAAGACTAGAATTAAGGCGGATATAAATGAAGTCTTTAAACTTGCGGTTTGATATGCAAAAAACATGGTTATAATAGCAATTATAGTGGGAAAACGACCGTTACACGGCACAAAATTATTGGTTAATATGGCTATTAAACGTTCTCTTGGGGAGTCTATAATTCTTGCACCTGTAACACCGACAGCATTACAGCCAAATCCCATGCACATTGTGAGTGCTTGTTTACCAGAGGCTTTGCACTTGCTAAAAATTTTATCAAGATTAAAAGCAATTCTTGGTAAATACCCGAAGTCCTCTAAAAGGGTAAAAAGCGGGAAAAATATAGCCATAGGTGGAAGCATTACAGAAACAACCCATGCAAGCACCTTGTATACGCCAAATAAAAGAGGCTCATAAATAACGGGCGGTATATTAAAATAGACTGCTTTTTCAAGCAAAAAATCACTAAAAGAGAATAAAAGTGAAGATATTAAGCTAGATGGATAGTTAGCACCTGATATAGTTATCCAAAAAATCATAAGCAAAAATAAAATCATAATTGGAAAACCAGTTATTTTGCTTGTGAATATTTTATCTAATATTCTATCTTTTTTATCATAATTTGGATTTTTAAGCTCTATAACACTTTCAGAAATAATCTCTGCTTTCTTAACAAAGGTTTCTGCAATTATATCTCTTATATGTGATGGTGTATAACCTTGTTTATCAAGTTCCAACTTTAATTTATTATATTCAGTTATAAATTTATCATATATTATATTGTTTTGATATTTATTTTCAATAGCCTCTAAAAACAATTTATCTTGCTGTAAAAGTTTTAATATAGTAAATCTAAATGGAAGTTCATTTTGTACAAGTTCTTTTGTTATATATGTTAGTTTATTTATTGAATTTTCTATTATTTCAGTGTATAAAATAGGCTTTAAATCAAGCCAATGACTTTTTACTGCCCCCCTAGCCATAAGGCATGTAAGTCTGTTTAAACCTTTGCCATCTCTTGCAGTTGTACCGATTACAGGCACGCCTAAAATATCAGAAAGTTTATCTAAATGTACAGTTATTTGCTTTTTATTAGCTTCATCAAGCATATTTATACATACAACAATTTGAGGGCAAATCTCCATTATTTGAAGAACTAAATTTAGATTTCTCTCTAAACATGTTGCATCACACACAACAATTACACAGTCAGGTTCAGAAAAATAAAGAAAATCTCTAGCTATTTGTTCTTCGGTTGAATGTGAAAGCAGTGAATAACAACCAGGTAAATCAACTATTTTAAATTTTAATTTTCCATAAGATTTAAAACCGTGTGCAAGTTCTACGGTTTTACCTGTCCAGTTTCCAGTATGTTGTTTTAAACCAGTTAAAGCATTAAATATTGTGCTTTTTCCTACATTTGGATTGCCAGCAAGTGCAACTATTTTGTCCATGGGCTCACCTCACCTATGATTATATGCCTTGCATCTTGTTTTCTAAGAGCTATTATTGTTTGACGTACACGATAAGCAGAGGGGTCACCTAATGGACTTTTAGCAGTACATGTTATTAAAGTGCCTGAGATTATTCCTAAATCCTCAAGCCGCCTTTTAATATTTGAGCTGTTATCAATATGATGTACAATAGCTGACTGATTGGGTTTAAGCTCTGAAAGACGCAAAAAATCACCTCCCAAAAACAACATATTATAAGTAAAATTATATTTGCTTTTACTGTGCTATTTTAGTTTATGTAAATTAAAGTAAAAATGTTACATATTAAAGATAACAAAAAAATATTTACCATAAATAAGTTTACAAATCAATTAAAAAACGATAAATATTTTACTATATGCTAAAATTTTGTTGCAATATTGACAAAAAGTTAAAAAGATATTATCCTTAGTGTATGTATGAGGAAAAAGGAAAAAAGAACAGGAAAAATGAGGAGGAATTAAAAATGAAGGAGTTTCTTGAAAAAACTTTTCACCTTAAAGAACACAATACAAATATAAAAACAGAAATCCTTGCTGGAATAACTACATTTATGACAATGGCGTATATTTTAGCAGTAAATCCGACAGTGCTTTCAGCCTCTGGAATGGACTCAGGAGCAATTTTTACAGCGACTGCAATTTCAGCATGTTTTGCTACATTGTTAATGGCGATTTTTTCAAATTATCCTTTTGCACTAGCTCCAGGAATGGGACTTAATGCGTTTTTTGCATATACAGTTGTATTAAATATGGGATATAGCTGGCAAACGGCTTTAGCTGCCGTATTTGTTGAAGGCATAATTTTTATAGTTTTATCACTGACAAATGTGCGTGAGGCGATTTTTAATTGTATTCCTCAATCATTGAAATATGGTGTAACTTGTGGCATTGGTTTGTTTATAACTTTTATCGGTCTGCAAAACTGTAAACTTGTTGTTGCAAGCTCCACTTTAGTTTCTATTTTTCCATTTAAATCAGCTATTGAAGACGGCAGTATTTATTCTCAAGGTATGGGTGCAATTTTAGCATTTGTAGGCGTTATTTTAACTGTGGTATTGCTTGTAAAAAATGTTCCAGGTGCAATTTTAATTGGTATACTTGGAACATGGGTTTTAGGTATTATTTTTGAATTGGTAGGAATTTATATTCCTAATGCAGAACTTGGAATGTATTCTGTTTTACCTGATTTCTCTAATGGTATTTCTGTGCCATCTATAACACCTACACTTATGAAAATGGATTTTTCTGGTCTGTTAAGTTTTAATTTTGTTACAATAATGCTTTCTTTCCTATTTGTTGATTTATTTGACACATTGGGAACTTTGATAGGTGTAGCCTCTAAAGCTGATATGCTTGATAAAGATGGTAAACTTCCAAAAATAAGAGGTGCATTGCTTGCTGATGCCATTGGTACAACAGCGGGTGCAATGTTGGGTACATCTACTGTAACAACCTTTGTTGAAAGTTCATCTGGTGTAATGCTAGGCGGTAGAACTGGACTTACTTCTGTTACAAGTGCGATTTTATTTGGTTTATCGCTGTTTTTATCACCAATTTTTCTTGCTATACCATCATTTGCAACTGCCCCTGCACTTATAATTGTAGGTCTTATGATGCTTTCAAGCATAATAAAAATAAACTTTGATGATATGGCAGAGGCTGCTCCTGCTTTTGTAGCACTTATTGCAATGCCGTTTATGTACTCAATTTCTGAGGGAATTGCACTTGGTGTTATTTCCTATGTTGCTATAAATGTGTTAATAGGTAAAGCAAAAAAAGTACACCCGCTTATGTATGTACTTGCAATAGCATTTATTTTAAAGTATATTTTTGTATAAGGTAAAAAAGCCTGTTCGTTTTTCGGACAGGCTTAACATTTAGAAAGGATTTTGAACCTATGAAGAAAAAACTGATTGGAACTGCAAGAGGCATTTTGCAAGCTGATACTATTTTTAAAAATGCAAAAATTGTAGATGTATTAACAGCAAGTATATATGAAGCTGATGTTGCAGTTGTAGACGGTTTAATTGCTGGTGTAGGTAAATACACAAAAGCTAATGAAATTGTGGATTTAAAGGGAAAATATATTTGCCCTGCATTTATAAATTCACATTGTCATGTAGAGTCATCAATGGCTATGCCTTCAGTTTATTGTATAGAGGAACTTTCATGGGGGGTTACAACACTTATCACAGACCCGCATGAAATAGCTAATGTTTCAGGTATTGATGGTATTTCGTATATGTTTGAAAATACAAAAGATATTCCTATAAACTATTATGTTCAAGTTCCATCTTGTGTACCTTCAACACCGTTTGAACATTCTGGAAGCACATTAGATATTTTGGCTATTGCACAGATTGCTCAGATGAACGGTGTGCTTGGTATGGGGGAAATGATGAATGTACCAGCGGTTTTATCTGCCGATACAGATGTTTTAGCTAAAATTGATTGGTTTAAAGATAGACCAATAGACGGCCATGCACCACAGCTAACAGGTTGTGATTTACAAGGATATATAATTGCAGGAATAACAACCGACCATGAGTCCACAACATGGAAAGAGGCAAAAGAAAAACTTCGTTCAGGTATGTGTGTGTTAGTTCGTCAAGGCAGTGCTTCACAAAACTTAGAGGCAATTATAAAAGGTGCTATTGAAGAAAATATTGATACAACCAATATGGCATTTTGTACTGATGATAAGCATTTAGCAGATATACGCAAAGAGGGAACAATACGTTATTGTGTTGTAAAGGCTATTGAAATGGGTATGAACCCATTAAAAGCCATTCAAATAGCAACAATAAACGCAGCTAGAATATATGGTTTAAAACATTTAGGCTCTATAACAGCGGGAAAACAAGCAGATTTTATTATATGTGATGATATAACAAAGTTTGAAAATTTAACTGTATACCATAAAGGTCAAAAAATTGAACAAATTGTTCCTAATAAGCCAATTTGGAACCATATTATTGACAGCTCAGTTAATATTAAAGATATTAAAATATCTGATTTAAAGCTTGATAAAAAAGAAAAATATCCAGTTATTAAAATGATTTCACATCAAATTATAACCGATAAAGAAGAAATGTTATATAATGATGCAATAACAGCTCTTAAAAAAGGCGATATATGTAAAATTGCTGTTGTAGAACGCCATCATGCAACTGGTAATATTGGTGTTGGTTTAATAAAGGGTTATGGTTTGAAAAAAGGTGCGGTTGCAACAACGGTTGCACATGATTCTCACAATATGATAGTTGTGGGTACAAATGATGAAGATATGCTTTTAGCTATAAATGAGCTTAAAAGAGTTCAAGGCGGTTATACAATAGTTCAAGATGGAGAAATTATCGACACTTTACCGCTTAATATAGCAGGATTGATGTCAGACTTACCAGCTGAAAATCTGATTAAAAGATTAGATGATTTGACAGATAAAGCATACAAAGCAGGCGTTTCTAAAGATGTTGACCCATTTATAACTCTAAGTTTTATGGCGCTTCCTGTAATTCCTAAAATAAGGATAACAGATATTGGTATGTTTGATGTTGAAAGTTTTAGTTTTATAAAATGAGTTAATATCTTGTAAATAAAAAGCCGCATATTTGTATAAAATTTGCATTTCGCTTGTATTTTTAAAAAGGTTGTGCTATCATAAAAAAACAGTTTATATGAAATTGCAAAGGGGTTATTTTTTAATGCAGATTAAATACACTGTTAGTCCTGATGATTTTGTAGCATTTAACATGAGTTATATGTATAATAGTCCTATTATGAGGGCTAATATTAGAAATACCAGAATTATAAGTGCACTTATTGTCTTGGTCGGTGGAACTGTGCTTATGCAAGTTTTGGGTAAATTAAATGTAATTTCGGTTTTAATTTATGTAGCTTTTGCAGCAATTGTGTATTTTGCACTTCCATACACAATTAAAAAGAAAGTGCGTAAGGGAATTATGAAAATGCTTATGCAACCTCAAAACAAGAATATTTGCACAGAAAAAGCATTAACTCTTGATGAAAAAGAGCTGTCTTTAGTGGGTGGTGGAGAAGATAGCCATTACACTTATGACACTATTGAACGTGTAACAGAAGATGCAGAGCATTATTTTATTTATGTTGGTGCTATGGCGGCTTTAATTGTACCTTATAGAGCATTTGCAACAGGTGAGGAAAAAGCCACATTTTATAATATGCTTTGTCAGCGAGTACAGCAGAACGGCGGTAAAATTAAGGCTTAAAATCGTCAGTTTGCTTAGTTGACAAAAGATTAAAATGGGTGTATCATGTTTCACATAAATAGCATAAAAGCGATGATGGAAAAGGGTTATGTTACTATCTTTTCAGAGAGTGGTTGCTAGGCTGTGACAACCGCATGATATAGCATTCTTTGCCCGACCGCTTCCTGAGCTGCATAACCCAAAGTTTTACAGTAAGTTATGCCGTGTCGTTCACGTTACGAACTCCGAGCGGCAGAATATTATTTTTCTGCAAGCAGGGTGGAACCGTGGGACGTTTTTACACGCTCTCACCCCTGACACATTGTTTTAGTTGGGGGCGGGAGCGTTTTTCTTTTGCCCCATCAAGATTCCAAGGAGGAAATTTTTATTATGTCAGAAGAAAAAAAGTATACTTTTGAAAACCCAGAATACAGAGATACTTATAGACACACTGTATCTCATATTTTAGCTCAAGCTGTTAAACGTCTTTATCCAGAGGTAAAGTTAGCTATTGGTCCAGCTATTGAAACTGGTTTTTATTATGATTTCGATGCACCTTTCTCTTTCACTCAGGAGCATTTAGACGCTATTGAAGCTGAAATGAAGAAAATCTGTAAGGAAAAACTGCCTCTTGAGCGTTTTGAACTGCCAAGACAAGAGGCAATTAAGTTTATGGAAGAAAAAGATGAGCCTTATAAAGTGGAGCTTATTAACGACCTTCCAGAAGATGCTGTTATTTCTTTCTATAAACAAGGTGATTTTACTGACCTTTGTGCAGGTCCTCACCTAGATAACACTGGTAGAGTAAAGGCAAATGCTTTAAAACTCACAAGTGCTACTGGTGCATACTGGCGTGGTGACTCTAATCGCAAGATGTTACAACGTGTATATGGTACAGCTTTCCCTAAAAAAGATGAACTTGATGCATTTTTAACTGCTCAGGCTGAAGCTCGTAAGCGTGACCATAACAAGTTAGGTCGTGAACTAGAATATTTTACAACTGTTGATTCTATTGGTCAGGGTCTGCCTGTAATGCTGCCAAAGGGTGCAAGAGTTATTCAGCTTTTACAGCGTTGGGTTGAAGATGAAGAACAAAAGCGTGGTTATTATCTAACAAAAACCCCTATGATGGCAAAGAGCGACCTCTATAAAATTTCTGGTCACTGGGACCACTATCTTGACGGTATGTTTATTATGGGTGACCCTCATGATGAAAAGAGTGAATGTTTTGCACTTCGTCCAATGACTTGCCCGTTCCAATATCAGGTATTTTTAAACCGTCAACGTTCTTATCGTGATTTGCCTATGCGTCTTGGTGAAACCTCTACACTTTTCCGTAATGAGGATTCAGGCGAAATGCATGGTCTAATTCGTGTTCGTCAGTTTACTATTTCTGAAGGTCATATCATTTTACGTCCAGACCAGCTTGAAGAAGAATTTAGAAACTGTTTCCAACTTGCTAAAGATATGATGGAAACATTAGGTCTTTGGGAAGATTGTTCTTTCCGTTTCTCACAATGGGACCCAGCTAACCCATCTAACAAATATGAGGGTGAGGCAGAACAGTGGAATGAGGCTCAAAAGATTATGGGCAATATCCTTGACCATCTGGGAATTGACTATGAAATTGGTATCGGTGAAGCTGCATTCTATGGTCCTAAACTAGACATTCAGATTAAAAATGTATTTGGCAAGGAAGACACTCTTATTACAATTCAGATTGATATGCTACTTGCTAAAAAGTTCGGTATGGAGTATGTTGACAGTGAGGGTAAAAAAGCAACTCCTTATATTATCCACCGTACTTCTATCGGTTGTTATGAGCGTACACTTGCTTTACTTATTGAAAAATATGCAGGTGCTCTGCCAACTTGGATTGCTCCAGAACAAGTGCGTGTAATGCCTATGACTGACCGTAACCGTGATTATGCTGAACAGATTAAATCTGAACTTGAAAAGAACGGCTTTAGAGTTACACTTGATGGCAGAAGTGAAAAAATCGGTTATAAAATCCGTGAAGCACAGCTTGAAAAAGTTCCTTATATGCT
>CALWUO010000026.1 GCA_944384745.1 uncultured Butyricicoccus sp. | reverse complement strand
GGCTTCTTTTGTCAAAGTGAAAATTGCAAATTTGCAATCTGGAAAAATAATAAATGGTGGGCATTAAAAAGAAAACCGCCGACAAAGGAAATAGTATCGATGCTTTTAAATGACGGGCAAGTTTATGTAACTGATTTATACTCTGAAAAGACTGGTAAAAGCTATAATGCAATTATAAAACTGAATGATGATGGTACAAATACAAATTTTGAATTAACTTTTGATTATTAAATATAAAAATTATTTTAAATTACAAGTAAATATGATATAATAAACTCAAATATTAAATTTAATGATTTGTTTATGTGCTTTTGAAAGGTGTGACAATTTATGTTAATTTCACAAATAAACCCCTCAGGCAATACCCCAAATTATAGTTCCAATACACAATCTGTTGACCAAAAAATTAGACAATTAGAACAACAATTAGAAAAAATAAATCAAGATGATAAATTATCATCTGAGGAAAAGGACAAAAGGATAAAAAATATTAAACAACAAATAAAACGATTGGAAGAGCAAAAACAAAAACTTGAACAAGAGCAACAAAATATCATTTCTAAATCTGATAGTTTAGTTAAAAATAAAGAAAGCTTTGCAAATGAATCTTCATATGAGATGACAGGTAATATTATTGATGTATTAGCATGATAATATTATTAAGCAGATTATAAAAGCAGGAAACATAATAAAAGGTTTTCTGCTTTTTTATTTAAAATAGAAATTAAAAAAATTAATTTTGTCTATTATAATTCCTTATTTCAGATTATCGAAACAATGGAGAGGTATAAATGAAAGATATAACACATGATGAAAAGATGATGATGTGTCTTTATAACACAGGTTCAAGAAACGGTTTAATTGAAAGTTTAAAGGATATGAGTACATATCTTAAACCAGACGAAATAGATTTAAAGCAACTTACAGATAGTACCCTTGAGAAATTATATAAAATGACTGATGAGGAGTTTGACCAGCTAGATTTATTCGCTGATTTGGATATAGACATATAAAATCTATTATTGAGGTGTATAAAACAATGAAAAGAAAGTATACCACAGAGGAAGTTAATAAATTAATGCATGGAAGAATATATGTAAATACTAATGACTTAAATATTTTTGTAAAAAGAAAAAATGGTCTTGGTTTATTATTTTTTGGAACTTATAGTTATCTTTAGTATAGTAATGATTTTATATAGAATTTTATAAAGCTATATATTATAATGAAATATATCTGCTGATGCAAAATTTAGGTTGTAAATGAGGGTTACTTTATGGAGTGGTTAGGTCTTATAGCATTTGTTTTGGTGATGTATTATTCATCATACCCGAGTAAAACAAACAAACTTATTTCAAAAGTGAATAAACTTGAAAAAAAACAGCGAGGTGGCTCATATATGTCAAAGTTAATTTCCGAACTGGTTGGAAAAGAGTGTCAAATCAGCGTTTCTGTATATTCAGAATGGACAGACATGGGAAAATATAAATGTTATGTTCTTGATGCTGACGATGACTGGATTAAGATTCGTTTAAAAGATAAGAAAAAAGGTGAAATAATTAAACTGATTAGAATTGAAGATATTGACAATGTGGAAGTATCTGAATATAAAGAAGAAATTTAAACTACATATTATTAAGCAGAGAATTTTAAAGTTTCTCTGTTTTTTTATTCCCAAAATACTGAAAGGAGGCAATTATTATGCTAACAAAAGCTCAAATGTATTCACAAATGGCTGAACACGTTTCTAGTCATATAACTTCTAGTTTTGAAGGTTGGACATCTTTTTTAACTACTGCAAGTAAAAATTATAAATATCCATATTATGACCAACTTATGATTTATGCACAAAGACCAGATGCAACTGCTTGTGCTGAATATGATTTTTGGAATGACAGAATGGGACGTTATGTAAAACGAGGTTCAAAAGGTATTGCTTTAGTGGATAATAGCGGTGAATATCCTAGACTTCGTTATGTATTTGATATTTCCGATACAGGTACAAGACAAAATTCACGCAAAATTAGGCTTTGGTCAATGCAAGATGAGTATAAAGAGCCTATAAAACAAGCGTTAGAAAAAAGATATGGCATATCATCTGAAAGATTAGAAACACAGCTTGAGGATATATCAAGACAACGTGCAAATGATTATTGGAATGATTTTGGCGAGCAGTTTTTTCATATCCTTGATGAAAGTTTTTTAATGGAGTATGATGAATACAACATAGAAGTAGCTTTCAAAAAAGCAGCGACAGTAAGCATAACATATATGCTTTATTCTCGCCTAACAGACAATCCAAATGATTATTTTGAGTTTGAAGATTTCAAAAATATCTTTGATTTCAACACAAGTCAAACTGCAAATTATCTAGGAACAGCAGTTAGTGAAATATCTTCACAAATATTTCGTGAAATTGAAGTTACTATCCGAAATTATGAGCAGCAATTAGAAAGGAGCAAAAATCATGATGAAAGAACTAGAATACAAACAGGTGGGCGATTATTTAATTCCGAACATCGAACTGACAGTGACAGAACGCAAACCACTGGGCAAATACGGCAGAATGAGGAGAACTTTTCTCAAGGAAAACAAGTCGATGTTATACAATCACCTGATTTTAACAGAGAAGTTATTTCCACATCTGTGGGAAATCGACGAAACAGCCAACCGCAGATTGGAACAGATGATGCGAGAACTAGCCAAAGCAGCAGGAGCAACCGAACAACTGAAAGCGAGCAATCCAATGAAATGGGTGGGCTTGATGAACAACTGCAAAGCTCAAGCGGAGGAAATAATTCTGCAAGAACTGATTTACAGTTAAGCCTTTTCCCATCAGAGCAAGAACAAATTAAAATAATTGATGAAGCAGAGAATTTAGTGTTCTCTGCTTTTTCTTTTGCTCAAAAAGATATTGATAATGTATTAAAAGTTGGCGGAAATACAGATAATCTTCGTAAAATTGTAGTTTCAGCCTTTGAAAAACAAAAGTCAGATATTCCAGACTTACTTAAAACTGTATATCATGGTGGCAATGGTTTTATAACTGACAGCGGAAAAATTACTGTTTGGTATGCTGAAGATGGTATTCACTTATCCCGTACTAATTCAGCTAGATATGATAAATCTGCACAGGTTATCGCATGGCAAACTGCTAGTGAACGTATTGGAGAACTGCTTGAAAGTGGTAATTATGCAACTAATGTTGAACTTGCCGAAAGTGAAAGTTTTGAAAGAACTGAGCTGGCACAAAAATTATGGTATTTATATCATGATTTAAGTGATGATGTTAGCAAAACTGAAGTGTTATCTTCTATTTCAAATATAAATCTATCTAATTTTCCAAGTGCGACCGAAAATCTTGCTGAAAAATTAAAAGACAGCAGTTTTAGAAGTGTTTTAATAGCAGAATATGAGCAGTTTTTATCTGCTTATAAGCAAAATCCAGATATTTTAAGATTTCATTATCATAAAACCGACGATATTCTTTCTGCTATTAAGGATTTAGATTTACCACGAAAGCAATTTACAACTGATATGACAGAAATTGAAGATGTAAAGCAGTTTATAACTGATGATGAAATAGATGTTTCATTATCTGGTGGAAGTGGTTTTTCAGGTGGTAAAAAGCGAATATATGAATTTTTCACACAAAATCACGACAGCAAAGAAAAGATAGAGTTTTTAAAAAATGAATATGGTACAGGTGGTCGTTCTCCAGCTCTTTCTGGTGCTTCTGGCAGTGGAGAAAACCATGATTATAAGGGTATAAAATATCAAAAAAAGAATTGCGAAGATATAACTTTAACTTGGGAAAAAGTATCCAAACGAATTGATGAGCTAATAAGCAAGGAAATATATAAAAATGAAGAAGAAAAATCCGAAAAGCAAGAACAAACAGTTCAAAACGAACTTTTAAATGAAGTATCTGATGATAATGTTTTAATTGCAGATGAAATAACTTCAACCTTTGAAAACCAGCCTGAACCTATAAAAGTTTTAGAGCCAATACTGACAGATAATACTACAGAAAACTTTCATATTACAGATTTTCACCTTGGTGAAGGCGGTGCAAAATCAAAATTTAAAGCAAATATAGATGCTATTCGCACTTTGCAGACTATTGAAAGTGAAAATCGCTTTGCAACAAAGGAAGAACAAGAAATTCTATCTAAATATGTAGGTTGGGGCGGTCTTGCTGATGCTTTTGACGATACAAAAGGCTCATGGTCAAACGAATATAATGAACTTAAAACCGTTTTATCTACTGATGAATACAATGCTGCAAGAGCTTCAACATTAAATGCCCATTACACCAGTCCAACAATTATTAAAGCAATTTATGATACTTTGGATAATATGGGATTTAAAAGCGGAAATATATTAGAACCATCTTGTGGAGTTGGCAATTTCTTTGGTATGCTCCCTGAGCAAATGAGTGACAGTAAGCTATATGGTGTTGAACTGGACAGCATAACTGGACGTATAGCAAAACAACTTTATCCAAAAGCAGATATTACAGTTGCTGGTTTTGAAACAACTGACCGCAGAGATTTTTATGATTTAGCTATTGGTAATGTTCCTTTTGGTCAGTATCAAGTTAATGATAAATCCTATAATAAATTGGGATTTAATATACATAACTACTTTTTTGCAAAATCTCTTGACCAAGTGCGTGCAGGTGGCATAATTGCATTTATTACAAGTCGTTATACAATGGACGCAAAAGACAGCACTGCACGTCGTTACATAGCACAACGAGCTGAACTTTTAGGTGCTATTCGTCTGCCAAACAATGCTTTTAAAGCAAATGCTGGTACAGAAGTAGTATCTGATATTATTTTTCTTCAAAAACGTGACCGCCCTATTGATATTGTGCCTGATTGGACTCAGACTGCACAAACAGAGGACGGTTTTACTATAAATAGTTACTTTACCAATAACCCTCAAATGGTATTAGGTACAAATGATAAGCAAAGTACAGCACATGGTATGGATTATACGGTTTCGCCTATTGATGGTGCAGAGCTATCCGACCAACTAAACAATGTTATAAAGTATATTAAAGGCAGTTATAAAGAAGTAGAGTTTACAGAAATTAGTGAAACAATAGATAAATCCATTCCTGCTGACCCCAATGTTAAAAATTATTCTTATACTATTGTTAATGATGAAGTGTATTTTCGTGAAAATAGCATAATGTTACGACCAGAATTAAATGCAACCGCTGATGCTCGTGTTAAAGGCTTAGTAAAACTTCGTGATACAGTTCAAGATTTGATAAGTTTACAAATGGACTATACTTCATCAGATAGCGAAATTAAGGATAAACAAAAAGAATTAAATAAATTATATGATGATTTCACTGGAAAATATGGTTTAATAAATGACCGAGCAAACCGTTTAGCATTTGCTGATGACTCAAGTTATTATCTGCTTTGTGCGTTGGAAGTTATTGATGAAGATATGAAACTGGAACGTAAAGCGGATATGTTTACCAAACGCACAATAAAACCACATAAGGCAGTTACATCAGTGGATACAGCCAGTGAAGCTCTTGCGGTATCCATTTCAGAAAAAGCCTGTGTAGATATGGAATATATGGCTAATCTCACAGGTAAAACAGAAGATGAGCTTGCAGAAGAATTAAAAGGTGTAATTTTTCGTGAACCGTCTTCAGATACACCTCATTATGTAACAGCAGATGAATATTTATCTGGTAATGTGCGTTTAAAACTAAGACAGGCACAAAGAGCTACTAATAAAAATGATATTTATAAAATAAATGTAGAAGCACTCCAAAAAGCACAGCCAAAGGACTTGGACGCTTCAGAAATTGAAGTTCGTCTAGGTGCAACTTGGATTGATAAATCCTATATTCAAAAGTTTATGTATGAAACTTTTAATACTCCTCGTTATCTTCAAGGTACTATTCAGGTTAATTATGTTCCATATACAGCCGAATGGCAAGTAACTAAAAAATCTAGTATAGGTTATAACGATGTTGCAGCCTATACAACCTATGGTACAGAACGTGCTAATGCTTATAAAATTTTAGAAGATAGTTTAAATCTTCGTGATGTTAGAATATATGATACTATCCAAGATGCAGATGGCAAAGAACGCAGAGTTCTTAACGCCAAAGAAACCACTCTTGCTTCACAAAAACAACAAGCCATACGAGAAGCCTTTAAGGACTGGATTTGGAAAGACCCTGAGCGTAGACAGGCTTTAGTTCATCAGTATAACGAGGAGATGAACAGCACTCGTCCTCGTGAATATGATGGCAGTCATATAACATTTGGCGGTATGAACCCTGAAATTACGCTTAGAGAACATCAAAAAAATGCTATTGCCCATGTGCTTTATGGCGGAAATACGCTATTAGCACACGAAGTTGGGGCTGGCAAAACCTTTGAAATGGTAGCCTCTGCCATGGAAAGCAAACGCTTAGGACTTTGTCAAAAATCGCTTTTTGTTGTGCCTAACCATTTAACTGAACAATGGGCATCTGAATTTTTAAGGTTATACCCATCAGCTAATATACTTGTTACAACTAAAAAGGACTTCGAGCCACATAATAGAAAGAAGTTTTGTGCCAGAATTGCAACCGGTAGTTATGATGCTGTAATTATAGGTCATAGTCAATTTGAAAAAATTCCTATAAGTCGAGAACGTCAAGAGCGTTTGTTAAATGAGCAAATTGATGAAATTACAGATGGTATTGCAGAGGTTAAATACAGCGGTGGTGAGCGTTTCACTGTAAAACAGCTAGAACGCACAAAAAAATCACTTGAAACACGACTAGAAAAGTTACAGGCGGAAGAACGTAAAGATGATGTTGTGACATTTGAACAACTTGGTGTTGACCGTCTTTTTGTTGATGAAAGCCACGCTTTTAAGAATTTGTTTTTGTACACCAAAATGCGAAACGTAGCAGGTTTATCTACATCAGATGCTCAAAAATCCAGTGATATGTTTGCAAAATGTCGATATATGGACGAAATTACTGGAAATCGTGGAGTTATATTTGCCACAGGTACACCAGTGAGCAATAGTATGACAGAGCTTTATACAATACAAAGATATTTGCAATATGACCGACTCAAAGAATTAGGTATGACGCATTTTGACTGTTGGGCAAGTAGATTTGGTGAAACTGTAACAGCTTTGGAACTAGCACCAGAAGGAACTGGTTATAGAGCAAGAACAAGATTTAGTAAGTTTTTTAATCTTCCAGAACTTATGAACCTTTTTAAAGAAGTAGCAGATATTAAAACGTCTGACCAGTTAAATCTTCCTACACCTGAAGTTAAATATCATAATATTGTGGCACAGCCTACCGAACATCAGAAAGAAATGGTTAAGGCACTATCAGAGCGAGCAGCAGAAATTCATAGCGGAACAGTTGACCCATCGACCGATAATATGCTCAAGGTCACGTCAGATGGTAGAAAATTAGGACTTGACCAGCGTATTATTAACCCTATGTTACCTGATGAAGATAATACAAAAGTTAATCAATGTGTAGATAACATTATGCAAATATGGCGAGATGGTGCTCAAGAAAAATTAACACAGGTTGTTTTTTGCGATATTTCTACTCCACAAACAACATCTACTAAAAAATCTGATGAAAAAGATACAAACTTTACAGTATATGATGATATACGACAAAAACTTATTGCAAATGGTATGCCTGCCGAACAAATAGCATTTATACATGATGCAAATACAGAAGCTCGTAAAAAAGAACTTTTTGGCAAAGTACGTTCAGGGCAAGTGCGTGTTTTGATGGGCAGTACCCAAAAAATGGGAGCAGGCACCAATATACAAGACAAACTTGTGGCACTCCATGACTTAGACTGTCCTTGGCGTCCGGGTGATTTAGCCCAAAGAAAAGGCAGAATTGAACGCCAAGGCAACCAAAATTCGCTTGTTCATGTATATAGATATGTAACAGAAGGCACTTTTGATGCTTATTTGTGGCAAACTGTTGAAAATAAGCAAAAGTTTATATCTCAAATTATGACTTCAAAATCTCCTGTTCGTAGCTGTGATGATGTTGATGAAACGGCACTATCTTTTGCAGAAATTAAAGCGTTATGTGCTGGTGACCCAAGAATTAAGGAGCGTATGGATTTAGATGTTGAAGTATCTAAGTTAAGACTGATGAAAGCTGACCACCAAAGCAAACAATATCGTTTGGAAGATAAATTACTAAAATATTTTCCTGAACAAATTGAGCAAACAAAAGGCTTTATCAAAGGACTTGAAGCAGATATTCAAACACTTACTGCACACCCACACCCTAAAGATGGTTTTGCTGGTATGCAGATTGGAAATGATATTTTAACTGACAAGGAAGACGCAGGTACAGCAATTTTAGATGCTTGTAAGCAAGTTAAAAATTCTGATTTAACACCTATTGGCAGTTATAGAGGATTTTCTATGTATATATGCTTTGATGTTTTTAATCAAGAGTATAATGTTCAGTTAAAGGGCGAAATGACACATAGAGCGACTTTAGGTACTGATGCTCGTGGCAATTTAATCCGTATTGATAATGCATTATCTCAAATGAATGGGCGTTTAGAAAGCACAAAAGTACAGCTAGATAATCTGTATCAACAACAAGCAGCCGCTAGAGATGAAGTAGGAAAGCCTTTTCCAAATGAAACTGAATTTCAAATAAAGTCTGCTCGTTTAATTGAACTTGATACATTATTAAATATTGATGGCAAAAAAACAAAAGATAATCAGCAATCATTAGAAGATACTTCTCGTCCATCGGTTTTAGAAAGTTTAAAGCGTCCTATACCGCCAAGAAATACTGAAAATAAAGTTAAACAATATGAGGAGGTAAGATAAAATGAATACTAAAGACGCAACCGAATTATTATTTGAAAAAATGTCTGCTGAGCAAGATAAATTTAGAGATTGGTTAAAAACTCAACCAGCAGATGAAATTTTAAACCATAGTTATGAGTATATCGTTCGTGAAGATATTGTAATAGCAATGGAAGATATAAATTTAAGTGAAGAAATGGCAAAAGTGCTATTAAACTCATCTTCACCGCTGGGTGATGTATATGATTTGTATTTAAAACAAGAAACTGGATATATGGATAATATTCGTGATACAATAACAACTCTTGCTGATGAATTATATAATGCACAAGAAAAGCAAAAGAAAATACCTGTTTATACTAATTCCATAGATTATGCAACCGAAAATAATGAATTAAATAAATATTATGAGTCTTATAATCTAAATATGGATTGTAAACAAGAAATACAACAGGCAATAAATCAAAATTACAAAGACAATATATTAGATGTAGATAGTGCTGTAAAATCAGTTTTAGAACAGTTTAGTGCTGAACGTGTGCAATTTGTATTAGCAAATACAATTAAACACAAAGCATGGGATACACGCATTTCAAATGATAATAAAGACTGGATTAAAACAATAGATGTTCCAGATGATAAGAATAATAATGATTATCTTGTTGTAGATGTTGGAAATTCTGGTCTTACAAATTTATTTATAAATGAATTTAGGAAAATTACTTCTGAGCCTGTCAAAACAAAAGAGTCTTTGCTTGAAAAATTAAAGCAAAATAATATATCTATTCCTAAATCCAACATTACTAAAAAGCACGAGCCAGAGCGATAAATATGGAAAATAGAAAACGTCCTATTAAATTAAATCTGAGAGTTACACGAGAAGAATTAGCCATTATTGATGCAAAAATGCAAGAATTTGGAACGACAAACAGAGAAGCATATATGAGGAAAATGGCTATTGATGGATATGTTATAAAACTTGATTTACCAGAGCTTAAAGAGTTTATTTCGCTTATGAGAAGAAATAGCAATAACTTAAATCAGCTTACAAGAAAAGTTCATCAAACAGGGCGTATTTATGATAATGACCTTGAATATATATCTAAGCAACAAGATGATTTATGGAATGGTGTTAATCAAATATTAACTATACTTTCAAAACTTAAATAAAATTATAATGAGGTAGTGATAAAATCTACCTCTTATTTTTTTATATCGTTGCATATATAAAAAACTTCTGCTATCATCAGAACATAAATTAGTAAGGGAGTGGTTATATATGAGTATTCTACTGTTTATGTTGAGGATAATACTTAAAATTTTATTTTTACCAATTATTTTATTATTAGCCTTATTTGTTTGGATTTGTAGTGGATTGCTATACTGTACAGCGTTTATTTTAGGATTTATAAGCTCTGTAATTACATTATTTGCTATTATTACTATGTTTATTTATCCGGTGCATAATGGAATTATTTTATTAGTTTTTGCATTTCTTATAAGTCCAGTAGGGTTACCTATGATAGCTGCATGGATTTTGGGTAAAATTCAAGGACTAAGATATTTTATTCAAGATAAAATTTATGATTTTTAATTTATAAGAGGTGTTATATGGGAAAAAATAATAAAACTTGTCCTAACTGTGGTAGAAAAATGAAACAACAGTTTATAGGACTTCAACATTGTAAATGTGGAATGAGTTGGAAAAGAGATATAGGTTTTTTTGAACGTACAAATGATATGGTATTTGCCCTAAAACGAGTTCATATAGGTAAAAAAGTTAAACAAAAACCAATTATACGTTTTGACGATAAATAAAAAATCAACACTCTAACAGATGACAGAGTGTTGATTGGTGTTATTTATTTTATAATATCATTTTCATCATATAAATATTCAATTAAATTACTAGGTTGACAATTTAAAATACGACAAATCTTACCCAATGTATCAGTTGTTATAGCTCTATCATGACGAATTCTTTGCAATGTTTGGGCGTCAATACCTTCATTTGCAAGCCTATAAAATGATATATTATGAGTTTTCATATATTCACGCATTGGTTTAAAAGAAATAGGCATAGCATCACCCCACTTCGATAATTATATGGGGATTGCTACATTTTATTATAGTGATTATAATCACTATATTATATATGGAAAGGACGATAACTATGAATGTAACATTTTGCGGTCATTCACAACTTGAAGAACCAGAAAAAACTAAAGTTTGGTTAACAGATATTATTGAGGATTTAATAAAACAAGGTCCAAAAACATTTTATCTTGGAGGATATGGGCAGTTCGATATAATGGCTGCATCTGTTTTACATCAGATGCAAAAGCAGCATTGTAATATTGAAATTGTATTAGTGCTTGCATATCCTGATAAAAAATATGATACTTCAATATATGATAGTTCAGTATATCCACCTTTAGAAAATATTCCTCGACGTTATGCAATTTTAAAAAGAAATGAGTATATGATTGACATATCTGATATTGTTGTAAGCTGTGTAAAATACAATTATGGTGGTGCTTATACAACGCTCAAATATGCTAGGAGAAAAAATAAACAGATTATATCTTATTATAAATAAAATCATAAAGTATGTGTTATTATTCAAAATGAAGCAGAAAATCATTAAAGGTTTTCTGTTTTTTTATTTTGCATTGAATAAAATAAAAAGAGGTTATATGATATGGCAACTACACGAATTATACCACTGCATATTGGAAAAGGACGAACAGAAAGCATTGCAATAAATCAAATTATTGATTATGTAGCTAATCCTCAAAAAACAGATAATGGCAAGCTTATAACAGGCTATGAATGTGATACAAGAACAGTTGATGCAGAATTTCTACTTATGAAACGTCAATATATAGCTACTACTGGTCGAGTGCGTGGTAAAGATGATGTGATTGCTTATCAAGTTCGTCAATCATTTTTGCCTAATGAAATAACACCAGAAGATGCAAATAGAATTGGTGTAGAATTTGCAAAACGATTTACAAAAGGCAATAATGCTTTTATAGTGTGTACTCATATTGATAAAGCCCATATACATAATCACATTATATGGAGTGCCGTTAATTTAAATTGCGATAAAAAGTTTAGAAATTTTTGGGGCAGCACTAAAGCTGTAAGAAAGTTAAGTGACGCTATTTGTATTGAAAATGGATTATCTATTGTAGAAAATCCGAAACCTCATGGTAAAAGTTATAACAAATGGTTAGGAGATAAAAAGAAAATATCTCATAAAGAATTACTTCGTATAGCAATTGACAATGCACTTAATAAGAAACCAAATAACCTTGATGAGTTATTAAAACTGTTACAACAAAGTGGTTATGAGATAAATTATCGAGGTAAATCTATTACTTTAAAAGCTAGTGATTGGAAGAAAAGTGTTAGATTAAATAGCACAGGATATACAATAGATGATTTAATTTCTATAATTTCAAAATTTGAAACTAAAGCAAACAAACAATCTATTAAAGTTAATTTGCTAGTAGATATTCAAGCTAAATTGCAAGCTGGTAAAGGTATTGGCTATGAAAGATGGGCAAAGGTTTTTAATCTTAAACAAATGGCTCAAACAATAAATTATCTAAGTGAAAATGGTCTTTTGGAATATACACAGCTTGAAGAAAAATCTAAAAATATTACAGAAAATTATAATGTGTTATCCCAAAAAATTAAGGATATTGAAAAGCGAATGTCAGAAATTAAAATCTTAAAAACCAATATCATAAATTATTCTAAAACACGAGATGTATATATAGCTTATCGAAAATCTGGTTATTCAAAAAAGTTTTTAGCTGAAAATGAGTCAGATATATTATTACATAAAGCAGCTAAGAAAACATTTGATGAAATAGGGTTAAAAAAACTACCAACCATTAAAAATTTGCAATCTGAATATTCTGCTCTTATAGATGAAAAGAAAAAGTTATATTCTGAATATCGTCAGACTCGTGATGAAATGCGTCAGATACTTACAGCTAAAGCTAATATTGATAGACTTATTGAAACAGATACCCATGAACACAAAAAAGAAAAAGATTATAATCAACGATAAACGTTGTATTAAAAAGCATTTGTAAAATGCGTAGCCACAAAATAAAATTTTGTGTTCAAAGGGGTTTGGGGACACTGTCCTCAACAAGCTAATTTTGCATCTGGACGTCCAGATGCATTGCTTGCCAATTATTGAACTATAAAAAAGCAAGATAATATCTGGTATGATATTATCTTGCTTCTCTTGAGTAAAATTTCAAAAGCACTACATATTTATAACCTTATCACATATTTGTACAAGACGCTCATCATGTGTAGCAAGCACAACAATTGTACCTTGTTTAGAGCATTCACGCAATAATGTTATAACCATTTCACGATTATTAGCGTCAAGAGATGCCGTAGGTTCATCAGCATATATGATAGAGGCTTTTTTTAAAATTGCTCTGGCAATTCCTATACGTTGTTTTTCTCCACCAGAAAGAACTACGGCAAGTTCTTTTTCTCGTCCCCCTAATCCTACTTTCTGGAGAATATCTTTGACCTCTTTGTTTTTGGCTGTTGCCTTGTTTAGTGTAACATTATATGCAACATTTTCATCTTCAATAATTCCGTAATCTTGATAAATAAATGTTGCGTATTCATGCCAGAATTTAGTCTTTTGTTTATCATTAAATTTTGTGGCATTTATTTTATCAATAAAAATTTCACCATTATTTGGTGGCTGTATAAACCCTAAAGTATTTAATAATGTAGTTTTTCCACAACCAGATTTGCCTGTTATAGCTATCATTTCTCCCTCTTTAATATCAAATGAAATATCAGAGAAGATCTTCTTTCCAAATATCTTTACTGTTAAATTATTTACTCTAATTTCCATAGCTATCTCCATTCTGCTATAATATAGCGGTTTAAAATAATCAAAAATAAATTTTTTTACTATTCATTACGGCGTGAAATCTTAAAAAATGCTTTTCTTGTGTATACCTGATAAGAGATAAAATTGGAAATGCAATATAAAAGTATAACAACAATAGCTACACATACCAAAACTAATATTTCAGGTCGTCTTAATACGAAAGAAATCACAAAACCTACAAGAACAGTTACAATCGCAACAAATAAATCTTTTTGGAAAGATGGTGCTATGATATTAGCATATGGTTTCCCGAATGTATGCAAAGTGAATATACGTTTTTTATTAGAGTTAGCCCATAACTGTGCATCCATAATTCCCGAAAAAATCATAGATATAAGAATTAGGACACAGGCTGTAATATAATAAACAGCTTCTTTTCCAAATTGCTGTGCTTGCTCTAACGCAACATCTGCAATAGTATATATGGAAACAACATATTCTTGAATAGGTGAATTTGCTAGTGCTTGTCGCAAAACATTTTCGTCCGAAAAAACAATATTTCCACTTGATAAAGTTGCTACTGTGAAACTTTTTGCTTTAAAAACTGATATAGGATTTTCAACTAATATTATAAGTGGATTTTTTGCTTGAACAGTACTACCACCATAAGCAACATTTGGTGGTAATGCTAAAAAATTTTCTCCTACAAATTCATAATATTCCATTCCATCAGGATGTACAGTTTCAGCTTTTGTCCAAATTGGAATTTGTACGTTTAAAAAGCTTCTAAGTGGTTCTTCTAGGCTTTCTAATGATACTTTGGTTAATCGCCCTCCATTTCCTCGTTCCTCAATTCCTATATTGAACGAATTTATCCATGCTTTATCAGCTACAATTATATGGTCATATCCACCATATTCTTCTGGATTTAAAGCGATGGCTTCATCAATAACAAAAGAAAAACTCAATTTATTTTCTTCTATCATTTTATTGCAAAATTCTTCTACATAAGGAATCATTTCATCTGTTACTAATGGATCTGTATAACTAAATCCAATTCTAACATTATTTTGCATATTCCTCCACAAAGAATATTCTTTAGATAATTCTTTAAATATATATGCGGAAGTAAGTGTACTTGGTAAAATAAGTAATGCTAAAACAACAGATAAAATGCGTGTTCCTGTTCCTAAAAGTTTGAAATTTTTCAATGGAATTTCTCTTTTGGCTAGATGTTTGGTTTTTGGGCGTACTAATATAGACATTAAATATATCAATATTGATGAAAGTATTAAAAGAAAAATCAAGCATAAAAAATATTTTAACAATATCAAAGGAATTTGGTTGATACTGTTTGAAATTACAACATAACTTAATGCTACTATTAGTGCAGTAATAAATCCAATAACTACATTCACAAAAATTGAACAAGTATCTTCCATATGAATACGTTTATCACTAATTCCACCTAACAATCTAATCGTTCTTGCTTTGGCATGGGTAATAAACCAAGCAATCATAGTTGCTATAAATAGCAAAAAAGCTGTTATAATCGCATTACCAATTCCATTATAGACTAAATAACTATAAATGACTTTAGCAAAATTTTGTTGGGTATACCAAGAAATAGACATACCATTTTCATCACACCATTTATTTATTTCATTTTTAAAATTTTCAGTTCCTTTTATGGCGTATGTACCATACAGAGGTCTTGTTCCCATATCAGTTGATGAAATAAGATTACCAGTAAGGCTTGAATCAAGCCAATATATGTCTGAATTTTTAATAATTATATCTGATGATGTTGGAACTTCTGTGCCAAACCAGATTATATCTTTTTTATTTTCATATTCTTTAGAATCTGTGACAACCTTTATCAACACACCATCATTGTTATCAGTAATTTTGTTTAAATTACTTATTATCTCCTCTTTTGTTTTATTTTGCACTGAGATATTTAACTCAAACCTATTTGTGGTTTCAAAAGGCAATTGCTGCTGCTCAACCGTTGCATACTGAAAAATAAGTAAGAATACAAAAAGAGCAAATAAAAAACTAGTTAAGCGAATACTATGTTTAATCATAACAACCTAGCCCCTTTACATTTGATATAAGTCGTGTAATGTTTTTTAACATTTTTTCCTTTGTTATACAAATTATTACATATATATTTTTAAGAATAAAGCAGCTAAATATTTAAGATTTCTTTAAGAATATTAAGCAATAGTGGAGCTAGGCTTTGACTTCCATACAATGAATATCAATAATATAACAATGAAACTTATTCACAAGCTCTATTTGTTCTTTAGAAAGTTTTTCCTCCAGTTCGGCAAGCAAATCATCTGTATGCTTATTTAATTTACTATATTTTTTGTCTCTTGGCACTGCTTGCTATATCGGTTCAATGTTACCATAGTACAATTCAAGCATACTTTTTACTCATTTAATCTGCCATGATACAACAAAAGCAGAAAACCAATAATGATTTTCTGCTTATTTAAAAATAAATGATTATTTAAGCATCGAGAGCAATAGTTTCATAGATATATGATTAGCCCATTTCTAAGCCTATATAATATATTCAATCTTTAATTTATATTTTAATAATTATTTAGTAGCTACATATGTAGCATTGCCGTTACCTAGGTATGAACTTAATCTAAATTCATAACTACAACCTTCTTCTAAACCAGTTAAAACTGTAGATGTATTAACGAGCTGATTTTGCACAACAGCTAATGGTGAGCCAGTAACGCCTTCTTTATTCAAACTAACATTAAACTTACTTTGAGTAAAGGTTGGTAATGTAAAGTTTACTTTTCCGTCATAAGGAGCTTGGAAAGAATCTGTCACACCTCCAAAATATTTATTGCTAGCATATCTTACATATATGTATCCATCTAACACTAAATTTTTTTGATTTTCCAAATCATTTAAATCATTCAAACCAAAAGGTTTAAAATTCACAGTTATATTAGGGTCGTATATTGTAACTGTTGCACCTGTTTTTTCGTCAACATACTTCACAGGATTTTCACGAGATGCCTTTGATGTATCTACTTCTGATAGTGTTGGTAAAGATGCAAATGATGTCTTATCGTTATAATCTGCCAGTGCAGTCATACTCATAGCCGATACTAATGCTGTTGTAGCTAAACCTAATGCGATAATTTTTTTTAAATTTTTCATAATAAACACTCCTTTAATTACAAAAATACTGATTTTGATTTGTAAATGCTATGTTTTACGATACAATGCAGATGTCCATATATTATCGATTGCCATATGGCAAAGCTCTCCAACTTTTTCGATTATATATGGATTTTTTATTACAACCATGGTCATACATTATCCTTTTTTTGGTATTTGTGACACACATTGTATCTGTGATTCAAGAGTATCACACAGAAATATTTTTGTCAATATGGAAAAATTTCTACAAATGTAATATTGACATAACTATTCAATATTATACTTAACATAAAATAGAAAGTAATTATTATTGAAAATAGGAAATTTAACTATGATAAATTATGAAGCTATTTCATGTGATTCAAAATCTGTTAAGGATAATTTAAATAGGGCGTTGGCTGAGTTCTATCTTCTGGAGATTTTTTCTGTGAGTGATTGCTATATTGGCGAAATAACAGAAATTCTTAAAAAAAGAAGTGGGGATAGGCTTTCTATAATTAGTCCATATAAAATCTTTTATAGATTAGCTGAGTCTGGATATTTAATTGAAAAAAATAAGCGTATTGCACCAGATGGGAGATTGAGACTGTACTATACTATTACAGAATCAGGACGTGCCTATCACTCCGCATTGCTTGAAATGTATAGTTGCTTTTCAGATGGTGTAAAGATTTTTCTAAATGAAAAGGATAACTCTCATGAATAGAATTTTAGATAAATACTTAAAAGATATTAGAAAGTGTCTTCCATGTAGTAATGCAGTTTGGAAAGATATTAGCAGAGATTTTAATGTTGCTTTGTCTACATTTTGTGACGAAAATCCTGACTTTAATGAACATCTTTTAATAGATGCTTTTGGTACACCACAAGAAATGGCTGATGAACTGCTTAAAAAAGTCCCATTATCAGAAATTGAGAGATATAAAAAGATTAGATTAAATAGTATTATTTTTATTAGTGTTATTATAGCTATGATTTGTATTTTGAGTTTGACCCATATTTATATACTGGAAAATTCAAAAAGTATACCTATAAACACAGAAACTATTGTAATTGTTAATGATGAAGTTTTAGTTTCATCTTCTGACGAACTAAAAAATAATAAAGTAAAGGAATAGTGAAATTATGAGGAAATCTTTTGTTTCAATTGCGTTGGGTGCTTGCCTTGCTTTAGGCTTAAGCTCACAAACTATGTATGCCAGTGCTTTTAATTACTTGCCTGATAGTGTTGTAACCACAAATATTGAATATATTGACAATGATATTACTGTCATAACAGAGTTTTCTGTTTCTAACAACGCAAGAAGTACCTATGAAAAAACAGCATCAGTTTCAAAGACCTATAAAAAAGGAAATGAAACAATAGCTAAAATTGGTATCTCTGGTACATTTCAATATGATGGTAATACTGTAAAAGTCAAGTCAAAGTCTGTAACACCAAAAACTGTTTATTCAGGTTGGTCATTCTCACAGGACTCATTTACATCAAGCGGTGGAAAAATTTCACTCTCTGGAGAGCTGAAAAAGCTCTTTACGACTAATATGTCAGTTGATATTTCATTATCCTGTGATAAAAATGGAAATATAGACTATAACTAAATAAAGAATTGAATTTATTTTATCCCCTCTAAAGTAAGATAATAGTAAACATTACTTTTGAGGGGTATTTATATATCATAAAACAAACCTTAATACTTATATAAAAAGTATAAATCCAAACTTAAAAACATAGTCCTAAGTATGATTTATAATATCATATTTAGGTTTTTTTATTTGTCCGCAAAAGCTATTCTGCTACTTGCAAAAATTTGAAAGAAAATAATAATAATTGGCATTAAATTGATATAATAGCTATTTATATACTCTCAAACAACAATTTCCTATTATTAGACATATTCCAACAAATAATTACACATCAAATATGATATTATTTTTAGCAAATATTTGTCTAATTATGAAGAAAAACGGAAAAATAATTATATTTGGGTTTATATTATAATAAAATAGAAAATTTTCATCTGTTTTTCAAAACAGGTGAAATGCCCTCCTTTTATATGAAAAAATTGAATACATTTTGCTTCTTTAGCAGGCATATTAAGTATCGTTGTATAAAAATTAGCGATATTTTGTATGCCTGTTTTTTTATGCCATTTTATCTGTATTTAAATATTTGGCAATGCTATATAGCTAAATACCCTTAAAAACTCTTTTGTTAAAAAACATAACAAAGGAGTAATTGAAATGAAAATAATAGATTTAAAAAACTTATATCCAAATAATTATAAAAATAGTGAAATTTATAATATATCAGATGATGTTTTTAATGCTCTTGAAGATTTCAGACGTGCAGATGAGGCTTTTGCAAAAAAACGTAAGCGTAATAAAGATATATATTCACTGAATGTAGAAGATGGCATTGAAAGCAATATATCAATTAAGGTTGAAACACCAGATGAAATTTTAGAAAAGAAATGGCTTATATCTGAGTTACATAAGGCTATTGATACCCTTCCAGAAAAACAGGCTAGACGTATAACAAAACATTATTTAATGGGCATGAGCAAGGTAGAAATAGCACATTCTGAAGGTGTATCTGAGGGAGCTGTTCGCCATAGCATTGATTTGGCTTTAAAAGAATTAAAAAATTATTTTAAAAAAAATTGCATTAAATAAGTACGATTTGGTTGTAAAAATGTCCTAGGTTATTAAAGGGGGATTTTTTACCCTTAGAACCTTGATAAGTTGATATACGGTATTACAGATACAAATTCGTATTGGAGCGAATTGAAGAAACACCGCCATGACATCTTTATCGAGCGATAAGTGTTAATCTTTAAAACCAAATATGGCAAGTTTGGTACGCCATGATAATACGAAATTATAATGATACAATCAAATCGTAAGACCTCCCACGTAAGAGGGGGAACTCTGATATATTTGTTAACTTTATTAAATAGTTTTGAAACGGTATTTTGGAGTTTTGATGCAAGCCAATGCAGTCTGTAATATGCCCTATGGTCAGGGGGCGTGGCAATATATGACCAAGATAAGATAAATGAATGGCAGCTGTATAGTTTTTTAATTGTACAGCTGCTTTAATAAAATAAAATATTCGTTTATAATATTTTTAATTAGATGTACAAGCAAATTTAAGTTTTTAATGCATATAATTTCTAAAAGGAGGTTTTATTTGTGGAAAAACAACTTATTATAAGATGTACTTTTTCTGAAACTGGTCAATCTTTATCAACACTTTTAGAAGAATCATTTAAAAATTATATTATTTATACGCTTGCTATGGATAAGAAGGATAATGTAAAATATGAGCGATGAATGGTCGCTTATTTTAAGGAGGGAGTTATGTACTTAGAAATAAGCAATCCAGTTGATTATAATGTTGCACTATACATTAGGTTATCAAAAGAAGATGAAAGTGAGGGGCAGTCCGGAAGTGTAATAAATCAAAAATCTTTATTAAATACTTTTGTAAAATCACATAAATTGACTGTATATGATACTTACATTGATGATGGTTTCAGTGGTACAAACTTTGATAGACCAGCTTTTAAACGTATGATTTCTGATATTGAGTCCCAAAAAGTAAATATGGTTATTACTAAAGATTTGTCAAGACTTGGACGTGATTATATACTAACAGGTCACTACATGGAGCGTTATTTTCCAGAACATAATGTGAGATATATATCTTTATTAGATGGCATTGATACTGGTGTGGAGTCAACCGCTAATGATATTACGCCATTTCGTGCAATCATGAATGATATGTATGCAAAGGATATATCAAAAAAAATTAAAAGTGTTAAAAGAGATAAACAACGTAAAGGGCAGTTTATTGGAGGTAAGCCGTATTATGGATATAAGATGCACCCTACAGAAAAAAATAAGATTATTATTGATGAAAAAGTAGCTCCTATTGTGCATCGTATTTTTAATATGGCATTGTCTGATATAAGTTGTCGACAAATTGCAACACAGTTAAACCAAGAGGGAGTTCCTACACCAGCAGTTTATGCAGGTTTAAAGAAAGGTCGTATAGGTCCATATAGTGGATTTTGGAGCAGTGAAAGAATATCAGAAATGTTACAGAACGAAGTATATATTGGCAATATGGTACAAGGACGAGTATTGAAGATAAATTATAAGTCTAGTAAGTGTATCAGACAAAATCGTGAAAATTGGATTGTTGTACAAGGAACACATGAACCTTTAATAGATATTGAAACTTTCAATAAAGTACAAATGTTAATAAAAAGTCGCAAACATACACGTAATAGGACTTATGATTTTTTGTTAAAAGGTCTTATTTTCTGCCATGAATGCGGATATCCACTGGCTGTAATAAATCGTAAAAATGCTGCTGGAGAAGATAGATTATTCTTTGTTTGTAGAACATATCAAAGATTTACAAAGGCTGGAATCTGTACTTGCCATTCTATTAAGGAGGAAACCGTAACTAGGGCTGTAATATCAACAGTTAAAGAAATATGTAAGGCATATTTAGAGCCAAATAGATTACAAAATGTAGCTGAATCTACTGTTAAATTATCATATAAAGAAATGAGTCAAGATACAGAAATTAAGTCACTAAAAGGAAAAATTGACAAACTTACATTAAATCTTGACCAAGTATATATGGATAAACTTGATGGTATATTATCAGAAGAAGATTTTGAGCGAATTTATAAAAAAGTTAAAATGGAACGTAGCAATCTTGAAGAAAAAAAGAAACTGTTGGAAAAAGAAAATCAAATTTTTACAAATACAGAGGAAAAAACAAGAGAGCTAGTTACACAATTTATAAAATCAGCATATACTAATAGAGAATTATTAGTTAGTTTAATTGAACGAGTTGAGCTAACAAAGGATAAACAGATTATAATAAAATTTCGCTTCCATGAGTTGGAAGCGATTTCTTAAAAGACATTCGTTTACAATAAGCAATATTCTATATATCAAGAATAGAGAAAAAAGCATTGCAAAAACTTGCAAATTCATTTAAAACTGAAAAGTGATTTGTTCGTTGACAAAATTCTACTTTTTTTTTAGAATATAAAATATATTTTATTAAGGAAGTTTGTATTTAATGGGATTATTAGCTATATTAAAAGGTGAAGAACCAGGGATAATTGCCAGATTGCTTAATTATAAAAATGCTGGTCAGTTTGGCGAATATATGATAGAATATGCACTTAATAGTTTAAAAGGCGAATATGTGATTTTAAAAAATATTTACGTTCCTATAAGAAATCAAAGAACAGAGATAGATTTACTTATGATACATGAAAAAGGTATATTTGTATTTGAAAGTAAAAATTATAATGGGTCTATATATGGCAAGGCTAATGAGCTAAATTGGATTGAAAAAACAAAAAAGGGAAATAAATATACATTCTATAATCCTATAAAACAGAACAACACTCATATAATAGCTATTGCAAAATATCTGTCTTTACCTAAAAAAGCATTTAGTTCTTATATTGTATTTTCTAAACGTTCTAAACTTAAAAAAATTCCTAAAAATACCGAACAAGTTGTAATTTTAAAAAGAAATAAAATGCTTAAAAAGCTTAGAAAAGAACTAAAACAGCGTGAAGTAATATACACAAAACAACAAATAAAACAGTTTAAAGCTAAAATAAAACCATTAACCAATGTATCGAAAAAAGTAAAAAAAGAACATATTGAAAATACAAAAAAGAAATATGTGAAAAATGTATGTCCATTTTGTGGGAAAAAACTTATTAAGAAAACTGGTAAATATGGTCAATTTATGAGCTGTGCAGGTTATCCAAAATGTAAATATACAAGGCAAATTGACAAATAATAAAATAAGAATATAAATATAAAATCACTCATAAAATAACTATGGGTGATGTAAAATGCAATTTATAAAACGCTTTAAGCCATATATAATTGCTGTGTTGATAGTAGAGGCAATAGGTGCAATTTCTAGCTGGCTAACTAAAGCGGGAGTGGATAGGTATATTAAAACGGTTGTAAAACCGCCATTAACACCGCCTAGTTTTATATTTCCTATTGTTTGGGGTATATTATTTGCTCTTATGGGAATTAGTGTGGCTAGAATTTGGTTAAAACCTCAATCTGAACAACGCACACAAAGTCTTTTTATCTTTGCTTTACAGCTTGCTGTAAATGTTATTTGGACGCTAGTTTTCTTTAATCTTCAAACTTTTGGCATAGCTTTTATTATTATCTTATTGCTTTTAGCACTCATACTGCTAATGATTTCATCATTTAGCAAAATAGATAAACTTGCCGCAAAACTTCAAATACCTTATTTTCTTTGGGTATTATTCGCAGCATATTTGAATATTTCTATATTTTTCTTAAACTAAAATATATATCTTTAAGATATAATGGGTTAAAAACCGTTATGTCTTTTATTTTTTTGATTTTTTGTGATATACTTAAATTATTAAAGATAGTGTTTTAGGACGGTATGATATTATGTATAAAAAAATTACACTTCCAAATGGAATAAGAATAGTTACAGAAAAAGTAGATTATGTGCGTTCAGCCTCTGTTGGAATTTGGGTGGGAAATGGTAGCAGACATGAGCCTAAAGAATTAGGCGGGATATCTCATTTTATAGAACATATGATATTCAAGGGCACTCAAACACGTTCAGCACATGATATTGCGGTTAAAATGGACGCTTTAGGAGGTCAATTTAACGCTTTTACAACTAAAGAATGTACCTGTTATTATATGAAAGTTTTAAATACCCATATTAAAGAGGGTATGGAAATTTTAGCAGATATGTTTTTAAATTCAAAATTCATGCAAGAAGATATAAATCTTGAGCGAGGAGTTGTGCTTGAAGAAATAGATATGTATGAAGATAGCCCTGAAGACTTAGTCACAGAAAAACTTTTTGAAAATTGCTATCAAGATAGTTCATTGGGAAATCCCGTGCTTGGAACAAAGCAAACATTATCTACAATGACAACTGATACACTGCATAATTATATGAAAAACTCGTATAGACCAGAAGATATTGTTATTGCTATTTCAGGTATGTTTGAAGAAGATGATTTGGACTTTATAAGTGATTTATTCTCCAATATGAATGGAAAGGGTAAAAATAAAATTACATCTGCTGTATATAAACCTAAATCAATGGTTTATAAAAAGGATATAGAGCAAAATCATATATGTATAGGTTTCCCAAGTGTATCTATGTTATCAGATGAAAGATATGCAATGCAAATTTTATCATCTATGTTGGGTGGTGGAATGTCATCAAGACTATTTCAAACAGTAAGAGAAAAAAATGGATTGTGTTATTGTATATATTCATTTAATTCTAGTTATCAAGATACAGGAATGATTTCTATTTATACTGCACTTGGCAAGGAAACCGAAGAAAAAGCGGTTAAACTAATTAAAAATGTTATAGATGAATTTGCACAAAATGGTATAACACAAGATGAACTTTCAATATGCAGAGAACAACTTAAATCCAATGTGCTTATGGGGCTTGAAAACACAAGTGCAAGAATGCACCAAATAGGTAGAGGGGAACTATATTTTGGTAAACAAATAGAAACAGATGAGATTATACAACGATATGATGCAGTAACAGCCGAAGATATTTTAAAACTTGCTAGAAATGTTTTAAATTTCGATAATGTTGCAGTTAGTGCAGTTGGGCAAGTTTCAGACACAGAATATTATCTTTCTATGCTAAAATAAAAAATATTCATTTTTTGCAGAAATATGTTGACAGCGTAAAAACTGTGTGATATTATATATAGGTAGTCAGCAATGATGCAAAATGCGCCGATAGCTCAGCTGGATAGAGTGTTTGGCTACGAACCAAAAGGTCGGGGGTTCGAATCCCTTTCGGCGTACCAGAAAACGTATTGTCTTGTGCAGTATGTTTTCTTTTTTTCAAAATAAATTAAAAATTTTTCTTGACTTTGTATATGATAGTGTGATATCATATACAGGCAGTCGATTGACGGCAATTAAAACGCGCCGATAGCTCAGCTGGATAGAGTGTTTGGCTACGAACCAAAAGGTCGGGGGTTCGAATCCCTTTCGGCGTACCAGAAATCTGAATCTTCACTAAGAGGGTTTAGATTTTTTGTTTTAACACAAAAACACTTGTAATTTATATGGGAAATAGATATAATAATACTATGTAATTTTATGAGGAGGTACTTTAAATGGTATTACTTGCAGCTCCATCAGCTCCAGCAAGTCCACAGACCTATGTTAACCTTTTAGGTAGCGTTTTACCAATAGTTTTATTATTTGTTGTATTTTATTTCTTCCTTATCCGTCCACAGAAAAAACGTGATAAGGCTGAAAAGGAAATGCGTGATTCTATTAAAGTAGGAGATGAAATCTCTACTATTGGTGGTTTTATTGGTAAGGTTGTAAGTATTAAAGATGATACTTTGGTTATTGAATCAACTGCCGACCGCACTAAACTAAAGCTTTATCGTTGGGCAGTTCGTGGAAAAGAAGCTTCTCCTACTGACAAGATTGAAGAGCCTAAGGAAACAAAGTAATATTTGATTTTCGGCATACTTCCTTCTGTTAGAGAATAAATTGCTTTAGGTGATTATTTTCACAGGAGGGGAATAAATATGAAAAAACATGAACCAACTTCTGTTGTACAAGTGCTTGCACTACCTGTTCTAATTGGCTTTGTGGCTACTCTTGTACTTATGGCTATATGCTCTATTATAATATGGCTGGGTAAAATGAGCAGCACGCAAATTTCAACATTATCACTTATATGTCTTGGAATAGGAAGTTTTTTCACTTCTTGGATAGCGGCTAGACTTGCTCAACAGAAAAGATTAATGTGGGGATTTATAGCGGGTTTATGCCTTTTTGGGTGTATAGCTTTGTTAAGCCTCGCTTGGCTAGGACAAACTGTGGATTTTATTCGTGTCGCAATAAATTTTGCAGTGTCCGTTGTAACTGCTGTTCTTGGCTCATTGCTCGGTGCGAGCATGAAGCGTAAGAGATATAAAAAATGAATGGAGGAATTGTGCCATGAAACACATCAAGACATTAACTTCTGCAACTCT
>CALWUO010000025.1 GCA_944384745.1 uncultured Butyricicoccus sp. | reverse complement strand
ACCGTTATCACGGTGAGTACAAGATACCGTTATCACGGTGAGTACAAGATACCGTTATCACGGTGAGTACAAGATACCGTTATCACGGTGAGTACAAGATACTTGATTATCTTCTGCCAAATTGTTAAAATTGATTATATAAAAGTGAGGTTCATTTTATGGTTAGAAAAGTTGCATTTATTAACGGTAAAGGTGGTTGTGGTAAGACTACCTCTATTTTTCATGTAGCAGGTGTATTGGCTGCTGATGGCGAAAAAGTGCTTGTAATTGATTTAGATAAACAAAGAAATACCACAGATACACTACTTATGAACACTGATAAGCCTGAAAAAAGTGTTTTTGATTTTATGAAAGGTACAGCTACTGCTGATGAAGTAACTAGAAAATCTTTGTTTCAATCTAGAGCAAATGCAATACCTAAATATTATGGCATTGATTGTATGGCTGCTAGTATTGAGCTTGAAAATGAGGAAACTTTAAGAAATATAGATTATTCAGATTTTCAAAATAAATTAAATGAATTTATACAAACACAAGGTTATACTTGGGTTTTGGTTGATATGCCCCCATCAAATAAAGCTCTTAATTATATCTGTTTTTCTTGTATTGTTGATTTTGTTATTGTTCCTTTTTCATCAGATATTTACAGTATCAGTGGTTATGGTGATATAATGGAAACCATAGATGATGCTAGAGCAGTAAATCCTAGCTTAAATATTTTAGGTGTATACCTCGCACGATATATGAAAAATTGTGCGGTAGACAGATTTATAAAAGAACAGCTAGAAGAATTTGATACATTTATCCCTGTGCAAATTCCGCTTTGTGCCGATGTAAGAGAGGCTGTTATGTTTGGTAGACCTATTAGCTTTTATAAGTCAAAATCTGAAAGCAGAAAGGCTTACGAGCGTCTAACCAAGGAAATGATTAAGCGTATAGAGATGTAATCGAAAGGATTTAACATGGCTAAAAATTTTGGAAACTCAGCAATGACAAAACGTATTGAACAGGTAAAGCAGACAAGTGCTGAAAAGGCTCAAGTTATTGTGATTAAAATGATAAAAAATGATGACCTTCTTGATTACTCTAAAAATCGTGAAGATATAACAAACACAATAGACTTGGAAAACAGTATTTCAGAGATAGGCTTTTCAGACCCATTGGAAGTAACTGATTTTGGGGCAAGTGATGGTAAATACATAATAGTAAGCGGACACCGTCGCAGAAGTGCAGGCGTTAAATGTGGAATGAGTTTATTCCCTTGTATAGTACGTTCATTTAATAGTGAAGCACAAGTTGAAAATTATGTCTTGCTTTCAAATAGCCAGCGTGATAGTGAGAAAGACCCATTACTATTTTGTGCAAGATATAAAATGCATGAAGAATATCTTAAAAATATAAATTTCGATGGAAAAATCCGTGATGAAATTGCAAAGCGTTTAGGTATAAGCATAGCTCAAGCCGATAGATATAACACTATGAATAAAGTCATATTACAGGTTTGGGATATGGTGCGACAAGAAAAAGTGGGTATGTCTAGTGTGCTACCTCTAGCAAGCCATACTGAAGCTGAGCAGTTAGAAATTTATAAACTTCTGTGTGATGCACTTGATAACAATATATTGCTTACAAGAGAAACCGTTAAAAACATAGTTGATAATTATAGACAACAGAACACAGAAAATATACATAAATCTGAAAGAAAAGATAAAATTAAAAATAGCCTATATATCAAAAAAGAAATAAAAAAATTCAACAAACATCTGAGTAGCAAATATGAATTCGATAATGTAAACGATGTTGAGCAAACTATATCAGATATGGCGGATACTGTTTCAGCTATTGTTGATAAAATGTACAGTATTTCAAAAGAATACAAACTTGATGATGTTTTTAAAGATATGATACAGGCTATGCAATCTAAAGTTGAAAATATAGGAGAGATAAAGTGAAAGAGTTAACGCCTGAAAAAGTATTAACACCTGAAGATTTTTCTACTGTATGCCAGATGGCTAGAAAATATGGGGTAGAGGTTGCAGATTTGGGGCGAATAATAATAAGACAGGTGAGGCGAAGAAAAGCTAGGGCAATAAGATTTACAGAAGAGGAAATGGCTTATATAAGACGTACAGCAGCACAAAATAAATTACCTGTTGCCACATTTATAGGAAAGGCTTGTCATGAATATTTGCAGTTAAAGAAAAGACAAAAGCCAGTAACTCCTCCTACAAAAAAAGGAGATAAATCTTTGAGAAATGAAAGAATTGAAGCAAGAATGGCAAATGATGAAGATGAAAGAAAATTATATGCTTTAGCTAGAAGACATAGTACTACTATTTCTGGTGTTATAAGATTTTGTGCACTTCATTTTGACGGTGAGCAATTTATATTTGATGAAGAATATTATAATGAACAAAAAAAGTAACATCAGCTTGATGTTACTTTTTTAATAGGGAAGTTGCTATATAAATCATGCTCATTCCATTCATCTATTGATAAAATATCAAATTTTGAAATCATAGGAACTTGTAGCATGAGGTTTTTAGATAGTAAAAAAGGCAAATCACTTGCAATACGTTCTCTAAGACGTTTCCTCATTACAATATCACTGTTTGGATACTCTAAAATATATACATAATGCTTAGGCTTAGTTTTATTTTTTAAAGCTAGATAGTGTAAAGAGTCGTAGTATTTACGCCAAATTTTTTCTACTCGTTTATTATCAGATGGATTGAATGCACTAGGGTTTACAGCTTGCTTAATATTTGCATTTTTATATTCGATTAATATCAGAATATCGTCTGTTTCGATTACAAAGTCTACATCGTTAAGGTGTGATTTAGCGTCTTTATATACGGAGTTTATTTCATCAGTTGACCATATAGCTTTACTACAATCAATATAGTAACAGCCATTTTCTTCGACTAAAATATTTTGCATTTATTCACACCTCATAGGTTATAAACTTCATCAAGTAGTTTATTGTCAGCTATCATAATATGATTTTGTTTTAAATCACCCATAAAGTATGCAGAGTCATTGTCTATACTAATTTCATCAGCGTGATACAAATTATGAAACTGAACTTGCTCTTTTGAAGTTCTTCGGATTTCAAGGTATTTTGCAAAGTTATAACTATGAGTAGCGATAAATATTTGGATGCCGTTTTGCTGCAATTCCAATAAAATTTCAGCCACAAGAGGAAATAATTCTGGATTTAAGTTTGATTCTGGTTCGTCCCATATAAGCACACAATTTTCTACTAATAAACCATTGCGGATTAGCTTCCATAATAAGCCCAATTTTCTAAGCCCTTCAGCCTCTAGCGAGAAAGGAAGTTTTTTGCCGTTATTTTTTAATACATAGAATTCATCATTTTCCTGTATAATAGAGCCATCAATAACTTTACTGATTTTATCAAGTATGTTATTCATATATTTGGGAACTTGTCGAGCTTCAGGCAATGAGGCATTAACAATTATATCAATTTGAGTTTGGTCAAAAGGCATATTAAACTTTTGGTTCAATGCTAGAAAACCTTTAGAGTGCGATAACATTTCGGTTGTAGGTATAAATATAGCTGATATATTCCAGTCATTTTTGACATAGGAACTATCAACATTGGAATCCCAAAAGTTAGCTTTAAAAAATTGGTTATCGTTAGAAACTTCAAATTCACAAAAATCTTTATCTGATTTATATACATTAAAAAAATTATTTGTTTTTAGTTTATTTGAAAAATAATCGTATAGATAATATGACGAGCTTTTAGGGTCATTAACCTGTGAAGGAGCTTCAATAGCTGCGTATATCATTTTTAAAAGAGAAGTTTTCCCTGTTCCGTTTTCACCTATTATTACATTTATACCATCATTGAAATTAAGTTCAAATGCATTATTTATATCATCGTTATTTTTGCAACCAAATGCCATAACGTTTTTTATACGAATTGATTTTATAGACATATATACCTCCTAATATAATAACTACTATGTATTATCCTATATTATAAATATGTTATCAATATAAATTGTGAATAAAAATCAATGTAATGAGTATCTATTAAACTTATCAATGTTTTATAGATGCTTTTTTATGTAAAAAGTGAATGCATAACTATAATAGAAAGGAGAAAATTACAATGTTTAATCAAAATAATATAACCGCTTCACTTGTTGCTTTAACAGAAATTAAAGATTATAAAAATAATGATAAAAAAGTAAAAATTAGCTTTTCTGAGTTATCAATATCTGATATTTGCGTCGCAATTATGAACCGTATTCAAACAGTATATGAATACGAGATTGATACTGATAATCTGCCATGCTTTAGGTATCGTGGAAAAGATTTATTTAATCAGCGAGCTTGTAAACTTTTTGAAGAATTGATATCTACCACAACCAGTAAATCTACGATAAATCAATTTTGGGAATTATGGTTATTGGAGGATATGACTTTTGCAGTTGTAGAAAATATAAATACAACTATGCCACATAGAGAGCATGATAAATATTCAATAGATTATAGAACGGTGAAAACAATAATAAAAAATATAGATGATATACCATTTAATATATTTGAAATTTTAGAAGAACTTGAAGAAATGAGTTATGATATTTTAGAAAATGAAACGATTATTTATGCTATGTAAAGCAAAATAGTCGTTTTTTATATTTGCGAGTATGAAGTGAGGTGAAAAGTTTTGCAAGAAGATGTAGAGAATAGAACGATAAATGTGGTAATAAAAACGATTAAACTTTCAGGAAAAGCTATGATAAAGCTGATGATGTCAGCAGTTAAGTTTCTTAAAGGTGTTCAAAAAACAACAAATGGTGTTGCAAATAAAATATCGCATATTAAGCATGGCAAGCAAAGTGTAAAAAAACTTATAGGTCAAAATCAAGGTGTTTCCAGTGTTGAAATTGCAAAGACTCAGCTCAGAGATTTTGAGCATATAGCAAGAAAATATGGTGTGGATTTTGCTATTAAAAAAGATAGTTCGGAAATACCAGCAAAATATTTTGTATTTTTTAAGGCAAAGGACGCTGATGCGTTGACTGCTGCATTTAAAGAATTTTCTGCCCAACAAATTAATAAAACACAAAAACGCAGTGTATTAAAAAAACTATCTAAATTAAAAGCTAAAGTTGCAAGTGCACCTAAAAAAGAAAAAGAACGCAATAAAAATCAGGAGCGTGATTTATGATGAATGATAAAATAAAAAAGCTGCTGATTTTAAATTTGCCATATATTATTATGGGGTTATTTGCAACAAATTTAGGTGAAGCGTGGAGAATAGCCGAGGATAATTCAGTCCTTGGCTTTTTTTATGCCCTACCGGTTGCTTTTGATAATATACTGCCTAGTTTTCACCCTATTGACTTGCTTGTAGGTATTTGTTGCGGTTTGGTTTTTAGATTAGTAGTATATCTGAAATCAAAAAATGCAAAAAAATATAGACATGGTGTAGAATATGGATCAGCGAGATGGGGTAATAAAAAAGATATAGAACCGTTTATAGCTCCACAGTTTAAAGACAATATTATATTGACAAAAACAGAACGACTTATGATGAGCAATCGACCTAAAAATCCTGCCAATGCCCGCAACAAGAATGTGCTGATTATTGGTGGCTCTGGCTCCGGTAAGACCAGATTCTGGCTCAAACCGAACCTGCTCCAGATGCACAGCTCTTATGTGGTCACTGACCCCAAAGGGTAAACTAGTAATGGATAAAAATAAACATAAAAAAAGCAAACATCACGTTCAGACGCAAAGGGGGACGCCCTAATGATAAGTGAAAATCAAAAAATCACAGCTTTGTATGAACGACTTTCAAGAGATGATGAGCTACAAGGTGAATCCAATAGCATATCCAATCAGAAAAAGTATTTAGAGGATTATGCATTAAAACATGGGTTCTGCCGTATCCTCCACTTTGCCGATGACGGTTACAGTGGAACGAACTTCAATCGACCTAATTTTAAAGCAATGATAGAACAGATTGAAGCTGGTAATGTCAGTACAGTGATAGTCAAAGACATGAGCCGATTTGGAAGAAACTATTTACAAGTAGGCTTTTACACCGAAATAATGTTCCCTGAAAAGGGAGTAAGATTTATAGCTGTTAATAACAATATTGACAGTGCAACACCAATGGAGAACGATTTTACACCGTTTTTAAACATCATGAACGAATTTTATAGTCGTGATGCGAGCAACAAAATAAGAGCCATATTTAGAGCAAGAATGCAAGATGGCAAGCGTTGTAGCGGTAGTATACCGTATGGTTATATGCGTTCTCCAGATGACAAACAAAAACTGATAGTTGATGAAGAAGCAGCAAAAGTTGTTAGACGTATCTTTAAACTTGCTTGTGAAGGCATTGGAATGACTGAAATTGCGGATATTCTAAGCAAGGACAAAGTTCTTATACCATCAGCATATAGTATGTATCATCACCCTGAAAATAGCCCTAAAAGAAACTATCATGACAAATACGGTTGGAGAAATACCGTTGTTATTGGTATTTTAAGCAGGCAAGAATATTTAGGACATACCATACTTGGAAAAAGTATTTGTGAAAATTTTAAAACAAAGAAACGCAGGGTAGCAAAGCCAGAAGAATTATTTGTTTTTAAAAATACGCATGAAGCAATAATTGACCAAGAAACATGGGATACAGCTCAAAAAGTGAGAAAAAGACACCCAAAAACATTAGCAAATGGTTGTCGCACACACCGATTAGCTGGTTTGTTATTTTGTGCTGAATGTTGTTCAAGGCTTAGTTATATGAGTCCGACAAGTAAAACTCAAAAAGCGGTTGACTCATCATACGCTTTTCAATGCAGTGCATACCGAACTACGCCTAAAAATTGCACTTCACACTATATAAAAGCATCTACTATGGAAAAAATAGTTACAAGTGCGATACAAACAGTATCGAAATATGTACTAGAAAATGAAGAAGAATTTCTAGCTGAGTTAAAAGAAAAGTGGGACGGTCAGTATAGCTGCTCGGTTAAGGAAAAAAAAGCTGAGATGACTACCATTAAGAGTAGAATTGATGAATTAGATTTACTCATTAAATGGCTATATGAAAGTAATGTAAAGGGCAAGTTGCCAGAACGCCAGTATACCAAGCTAATGTTTGAATATGACCAAGAACAAGCAATACTGGAACAGAGAGTCTCTGAAATAGAAAAGGTATTGAAAGAAATACCAAAACAAGAAACAGATAAATTTATCAAAGTTGTAAAAAGGTATAAAGATTGTACTGAAGTCACAAATGCAATGTTATATGCTTTTATTGAAAAAGTAAATGTCCATGCAAAAAGCGGTAAAGGAATTTATCGTCAACAAAAGGTAGATGTTTACTTTAATTTTATTGGAAATTATAAACTGCCACAGCAGGAAATTTCCGAAGCAGAGCGTATAGCAAAAATAAATGAAGAACAAGCAGTAAAACGCAAACAAAAGTCTATAAAAGTGTCTGAAAAAGCCAAAGAAAGGCTTAAAACATTAAAAGAAGATGCTAAGACTAACCCTGAAGCTGCTGCGAAATATCAAGCACGTCTTGAACAAAATAGAGAACGTGGCAGAAAATATCGTCAGAAGAAAAAAGCTATAATTTTATCTTCACCCGAATATGCTCAAAAAATTATTGAAAAAGAGCGTAAAAGACGAAAGCGTAATTATCAAAGCAAAAAAGAAAAACTTTCTAAGCTAATAGAACAAGCCAAAACAGATCCAGAAGCAGCTAAAAAACTTGCTGAACTGCGTTCCAAAGAAGCTGAAACCCGAAAGGCAAAGAAACAGCTTAAAAAGGAACGCATGGCAAATGACCAAGAATATGCACAGCAAGTTTATGAGAAAAAGTTAGAATATAATCGCACACAATCAAAGAAAAGAACTGAAATGAGAATTTCTTTGGCTGAACAAGCGAAAACCAATCCTGAGGCTGCTGCACAGTTGGAAGCTCAAAGGGCATATCAATGTCAAGCCACCAAGAAATGTATTAAAAAGATGATAGAGCTTGCAAAGTCTGGTGATGAAGAAGCACAAATTCGTTACAATAAATATCTGGAACGCAAAAGGAATTATTATCATAAGCGAAAAAGCAAAACTGTATCTTAGATATTTATAGGAGAAGAATATGATATTAGATGAATTGTACTATGGCAATATTGAGCCAACAGAACAGGCAGTGCCAAAAGAATATCGTAAATTAAGTAAGCGTACAGGTGATTTGCTTGCCGAACTGGAGAAAGCTCTATCTAAGGAGCAAATGGAGCTTGTAGATAAGTTTTATTCTCATATTATTGATGTTCATTGTATGGAGGTCAAAGCCAAGTTTCAGTATGGTTTTTCCCTTGGTGTTACGCTTATGAAAGAAGTACAAGATATGCTATCTGATGATAATGATTAAAATTTAATAGAATAAAAGAGCTGTTTTTTCATAAACAGCTCTTTTATTATTTTTCCTATTTTTGACAATAAAAATGTGGTTTTGACCATACTTAAAATAAATTATATGAATTTTATAGAAGAAATTACTATTTTTTATTCTCAATCTTCATAGTGTCCTTTACAGGATAAAATATAGATTGTGTTATCATCAGAGGTATAATAAACAATTCTATGTTCATGGTTAATTCGTCTGCTCCATGCTTTTCTATATTTCAATGGCTCAGGCTTTCCTATTCCCTTTGAACAACCATTTCTTTGAATATCTTTTAATAATTCATTTATTTTTTTTAACATGGACTTATCTGTATATTGCCAATAAGTGTAATCATCCCATGCTTTTTCTGAAAATGACAAATTACCCATTAGCAATATCCTCAAGTTCTTCTATTGTTTTAACAACAATCTTACCTTGTTTTATCTGTTCTATGCTCTTATCAATACCGTCCAGATATTCAGCATTATGAGTTGCTTTTATTAGCTCATTATATTTTTCTAAACTCATCAGTACAACATTTTTTTCATCTTTTCTTGTTACAATAATTGTTTCATACATATCAGTTGCCTTATCGCAATAGTCTTTTAAATTATTGCGAATGGTGCTGTAATTTACTGCTAACATATAAAACTCCCCTTTCTTAAAGTTGAACAATTATTTGTACAATTTATTGTACCATATTATTATATTTACTACAAGTAGTTAAATACAATTATAAGATATATGGAAGTTAAACCCTTTCAGTTTTATCAGAGATTTTTATACCTAAGTTTAATATTTTGATTTGTTGAGTAAATTGTTAAAATATGATAAAATTAAACCTATAAAAGCGAAATTTTTATATTAAGGGGGATAATATGTGTACAGTAATACCAAAACATCAAATGAGTGAAGAAGACATCAAATTACAATATATAACCCCAGCTATTACTTCTAAATGGGATATTAAAAAAATAACCATGGAAACCAAAATAACAGATGGTAAAATCATTTTAAAAGGTAATATGCAAGCCCGTAAAAAGCCACAAAAAGCAGATTATATTTTGTATTTGAACAAAGACAATCCTATTGCAGTTGTAGAGGCTAAGAAAAATACAGTTACAATGTCGCATGGTTTACAGCAGGCAATAGAATATGCACAAAAATTAGATGTGCCATTTGCTTACAGTTCTAATGGTGATGGTTTTGTTGAGCATGATTTTTTAACTGGTGAGGAGCGTTCATTTTCTCTTGATGAATTTCCAACAGAACAAGAGCTTATTGACCGTTATAAGCGTGAAATCAATGGTGGTACAGGTTTAACTCAAAAACAAGAAACCGCAATAAATCAGCCTTATTACACCAGTCAAAATACATATCCGCCACGCTACTATCAGCGTATAGCAATTAACCGTACAGTTGATGTGATTGCAAAAGGACAAGACCGCATTTTACTTGTTATGGCTACTGGTACAGGCAAAACTTACACCGCTTTTCAAATCATATACAGACTGCTTAAAAGTGGTATGAAACGCAAAGTTTTATATCTTGCTGACCGTAATATGTTAGTAGACCAATCAATTCAACAGGATTTTGCACCACTTGAAAAAGTCATTCATAAAATCAATGTATCAAAAGACGATAAAACCACAATAACTTCTCATGAAGTATATTTTGCTTTGTATCAACAACTTGTTGGTGATGATGATAAAGAGCATTACAGTGAACTTTTCTCACCTGATTTCTTTGATTTAATTATTGTTGATGAATGCCATAGAGGTTCAGCAAAAGAAGAAAGTCGTTGGCGTAAAATTTTAGAATATTTTAGTAGTGCAACTCAAATAGGCATGACAGCTACACCGAAAGAAACAAAATACGTTTCAAATCTCCACTACTTTGGAGAGCCACTTTTCACTTACAGCCTAAAACAAGGTATTGAAGATGGATTTTTAGCACCATTTAAAGTAATTAACATTACAACTAATATTAGTGAAGGTTGGCGACCTAAAAAGGGTCAGCTTGATGTATTCGGAAATGAAATTCCAGACCGAATTTATACAAATAGTGATTATGATAGAAATATTATAATTCAAGACCGCATTGATGAGGTAGCAAAAGAAATAACATTATATCTAAAAAGCACTGACCGTATGGCAAAAACTATTGTCTTTTGTGAAACAGAAGACGCTGCTCAGCGTATGCGAGATGCTTTGGCAAAGCTAAATGCGGATATGATGAAGAAAAATCCAGATTATGTTGTTCGTATCACTGGCAGTGATGAATATGGAAAGAAAAAACTTGATTATTTTATTTCTGTATCATCACCATATCCAGTTATTGCAACTACATCTAAACTTTTGTCTACTGGTGCAGATTGCAAAATGACAAAGTTAATTGTACTTGATGAAATGATAGGTTCTATGACTGAATTTAAACAGATTATAGGTCGAGGTACAAGACTTCGTGAAAAAGAGGGTAAAACTCATTTTGTTGTAATGGATTTTCGCAATGTAACAAGATTATTTTCTGACCCAGATTGGGACGGTCCAATTATGATTGATGAAGGCTTTGACCCAAATAAACAAAACACCCAGTCTAAAGAACAATCAGAAGTTAATCTAATAGAAAAAGAATACAATCAAAAGCCTTTTGTAGATAAAAATGGTTGTAAAGTTGAAATAATTCATAAAACTGTATCTGTTTATGATACTGATGGAAAGCTTCTAAAACAAGAAAGCATTGTTGATTATACCAAGGAAAATATAAGAGGTGAATATGCCTCACTTGATAATTTTATTAACAAATGGTCAGCAGAGGAGAAAAAAGAAACCATTCGCAATCTTTTATACGAACATGGTATAGATTTAGAGCCACTAAAGGCAGAACAAAATATGACAGATGTAGATGATTTTGATTTTATTTGTCATGTTGCTTTTGATAAAAAGCCATTAACACGCAAAGAAAGAGCAAATAATGTGAAAAAACGTGATTTCTTTAGCAAATACAGCGGTGTAGCTCGTGAAGTTTTAGAAGCACTCTTAGATAAATATATGAACACTGGTATTTATGAAATAGAAAAAACTGAGATTTTAAAATTAGAACCATTTAGCAAAATGGGTAAACCCGCAAAAATTGCAGGATATTTTGGCGGAAAAAATGGATATATTGAGGCGGTTAAAGATTTAGAAACCGCAATTTATAATGATGAGGTTATATAATGAGTAATTTAACAGGTTTTGTAAAAAGAATTCGTGATATTATGCGTAATGATGCAGGTATTAACGGTGATGCACAGCGTATAGAGCAAATAACATGGCTTTTATTCTTAAAAGTATATGATGCAAAGGAACAAGACTGGGAATTTAATGAAGATGATTATATTTCTATTATTCCTGAAAATTGTCGTTGGTCAAATTGGGCAGTTGATGATAAATCGGGTATAGCTATGACTGGTGATAAACTGCTTGATTTTGTCAATAATACGCTATTTCCAACACTTAAAAATCTTCCCGTTGATGCGGATACACCAATTAAAAAGGCGATTGTGCAAACCACTTTTGCAGATGCTAACCAATATATGAAAGATGGTGTGCTACTTCGCCAAATTATAAATATCATTGATGAGCTAGATTTAACGGATTATAATGAAATTCATGCTTTTGGTGATATTTATGAAACTATTTTGAAAGAATTGCAAAGTGCAGGCAGTGCAGGCGAATTTTATACTCCTCGTGCTGTCACTGACTTTATGGCACAGATAATTAAACCACAAATAGGCGAAAAAATGGCTGATTTTGCTTGTGGTACAGGTGGTTTTATCACAAGCTGGCTAAAAGAATTAAAAAATCAAGTCAAAACAACAGAAGATGAACAGGCTTATAGCAATTCTATTTACGGCATTGAGAAAAAACAATTTCCATATATGTTATGTATAACTAATATGTTATTACATGATTTAGATGTTCCAAAAGTATTCCATGATAACACTTTACTTCGTGATGTTTTAGACTATACAGAAGATGATAAAGTAAATGTAATTTTAATGAACCCGCCATACGGTGGCAGTGAAAAAGCTGATGTAAAAAATCATTTTCCAGCAGACCTTGCAAGCTCAGAAACAGCAGACCTATTTATGTCTGTTATTATGTATAGACTTAAACAAAATGGTCGTGCAGCGGTAATTCTGCCAGATGGTTTTCTATTTGGTACAGATAATGCTAAAATCAATATAAAAAAGAAACTTTTAAGCGAATTTAATTTACATACTATTATCCGTTTACCGTCTAGTGTGTTTGCTCCTTATACCTCTATTACAACAAATATTCTGTTTTTTGATAACACAGGAGAAACAAAAGAAACTTGGTTTTATCGTTTGGATATGCCAGAGGGTTATAAGCATTTCAGTAAAACAAAGCCGATGAAACTTGAACATTTTAAACCTGTTATAGATTGGTGGGAAAATCGTAGGGAAATAAATGAAGATGGTTTTGACAAGTCCAAAAAATTCACAGTAACACAGCTTATAGAAGATTTTAGCTATAATCTCGACCTTTGCGGTTATCCGCATGAGGAAGAAGAAATTCTTGCACCTATGGATTTAATTCAGCGTTATGAAGAACAAAGAGCGTCTTTAAATGCCGAAATTGATAGAGTTTTAGAGCAAATAACCTCTTTATTAGGAGGTAATGCACAGTGACACCTCAAGAGTTAAAAAACAGTATTTTACAACTTGCAATACAAGGAAAACTTGTCGAGCAAAGAGCCGAAGAAGGCACAGCAGAAGAACTTTATCAGCAAATACAAGAGGAAAAACAGCGTTTAATTGCTGAAAAAAAGATAAAAAAGGAAAAACCACTTCCAGAAATCACAGAGGACGAAAAACCTTTTGATATTCCTGATAGTTGGAAGTGGGTGAGATTTGGTAATATTGCAAATATAGTTTCTGCAAGGAGAGTTCATCAATCAGACTGGGAAAATCATGGAGTTCCATTTTATCGTGCAAGAGAAATTGCAAAATTAGCTACTGATGGTTTTGTTGATAATGAGTTATTCATTTCAGAAGAATTATATAATAAATTTTCTAAATCTGGAGTTCCAAGTCAAGGAGATTTAATGATAACCGCTGTTGGAACTTTAGGAAAGTCATATATTGTTCAAGAAAATGATAAATTTTACTATAAAGATGCAAGTGTTATTTGTTTAGAAAACTATGCCAAGTTATCGCCAGACTTTCTTAAATTTGTTATGGAATCAGAAATGATGATAAAGCAGATTAGAAGTAATTCTACTGGAACAACAGTAGCAACATTAACAATGGTAAGAATGTTACAATATTTACTCCCCCTCCCACCCCTTGCCGAACAAAAACGCATTGTAGAAAAAATAGAACAAATCTTACCACACATTGACCAATATGAAAAGGCATGGGGTAAACTTGAAACTTTTAACAAACGTTTTCCTGATGATATGAAAAAATCACTTCTACAATATGCCATTGAGGGAAAATTAGTCGAGCAAAGAGCCGAAGAAGGCACAGCAGAAGAACTTTATCAGCAAATTCAAGAAGAAAAACAGCGTTTAATAGCAGAAAAGAAAATCAAAAAAGAAAAACCACTTCCAGAAATCACTGAGGACAAAATACCTTTTGATATTCCTGATAGTTGGAAGTGGGTAAGGTTATTGTCTGTTGTAGATATTGCAACTAATTTAGTGCAACCTTCAGAATATGCTGAGTATATGCACATTGCTCCTGATAATATCGAAAAAGGTACTGGTCGATTGTTTGAGTGTCAAACTGTGGCAAAAGATAAAGTTACAAGTGCAAATCATTTATTCAAGAAAGGACAAATCATCTACTCAAAAATTCGTCCTTTGTTAAGGAAAGCTGTGATTGCTCCATTTGATGGTCTATGTAGTGCTGATATGTATCCATTGAATACTACTTTAAATCGAAAATATGTACTTTATTATTTACTTTCAGACGTGTATAATATTCAGATTGCAGAAGCTATGTCTAGCCGAGTAAAAATGCCAAAAATAAATCAAAATGAATTATCAAAAATATTAATTCCACTCCCACCGCTTGCCGAGCAAAAACGCATTGTCGAAAAGCTGGAACAGATGTTACCACTTTGTGAAAGGTTGAAGTGAGGTGTAAATATTATGTATGAAGAAGAATTCAAAAGAATTATAAAAGCATCTCAAAATCATTCTTTAAGTTTTTTTGTTGGAGCTGGTGTATCTAGTTTATCAGGTGCACCATCTTGGAAAGAACTAATTAAAAAAATATGTGATAAAATAGATGAGCCTATTAAGGAAAATTATTCTTCTGATGAATACCTTAGAATACCTCAAATATTTTATCATTCTATAAATCAAAATAAAGATGAATATTATAAGTTTATAGAAGAAAATCTGACTCAAAAAGAGCTTTTACCTAATGAAGTACATAAGGAATTATTGAGTTTCAATCCAGTTTCTTTTATTACAACAAATTTTGATGAGCTTTTAGAAAACGCAGCTATTCAATATTGTAAAAGTTTTATTAGCGTTGCTCGTGATGATGAAGTTGCAAATATAAATGGAGATAAGTATATTTTAAAACTTCATGGTGATCTGAAACATAGGAATATTGTTTTTAAAGAAGAAGATTATCTTAATTACAGTGAAAATTTTAAATTGATAGAAACTTTATTAAAATCTATTTTCTCAACTAATACAGTTGTTTTTATTGGCTATGGATTAAACGATTACAATATAAAATTAATTCTAAATTGGTCAAAATCATTGTTGAAAGATAATTTCAATCAACCAATTTTTATATATACAGACGGTTCTACTCTAAGCAAAGCAGAATTACTATATCATAAATCAAGAGGATTGAGCGTTATTGACTGCACTCAAATAACAGAGGTTGGACAAGAATATTTGCCTCGTTACATGGCAGTATTAAATGCTATTAAAAAAAGTATGGATTTGTCTTTAAATGGAAAAACAAAATTTGAAGCTTTTGAAATGCTATATCAAATATTAAAGCCACTTGATAAATTACAAGCACTTCGTATTAGAGATGTAACTAAAAAACTAAATGATTATGTAATAATTGATGAGAGTGGACAAATATTCGCTACCTTGGATAGCAAGAGTCGTACTATTATTCAGTATTTCTACGAAATTAACTCCATGCCATCTTCTGAATATGATGAACTTGATGAGAATATAAAGATTAAATATAATACTATTTTGAGTGTTTTTGAAAAAGCTCAAATTCATTATGTACGTTGGGGAAATAAAACAAAACGTTTTACAAAAAAAATCATGTTTTCTGATATAAACTGTATTTATTTTGATTACACATCAATGCGTGAAATTATTGCAGATACAAATGAAGAACGTTACAGGAAAGCATTTTATTTATCTCGTTTAAATAGATATGATGAATCCTATGATTTGTTTGCCGAAATTGCAAGAAAAGCATTTAAATCTAAAGATTATCTTTTATACTATTTATGTGAAGTTAACTGCACTAATCTTTATAAAATTATAAATGACATCAATGAACGTTATGATTGTTATTGTATAAAAGATGTGGATAAAAAATCTCCCACAGTAGAAACATTTGAAAAAATATTTGAAAATTTACCAATTGAGTTTCAAAATGAATATGCCAATCTTAAGGATATTTATTCAGTAAATCTTTTATATAAATATTCATATAATGCGTTTGTAGATGGCTTGAAACTGCAAAAAGCGATAGAAACAGATACAACAGAACTTGGGTTTACCAATACGCAAAAAGTAATTCATCGAATAAATGATTATTTACATTTCTTGTTAGGCAATGGAATAATTTCAGATATATTTTCAGAATACAAAAATACAGTCCAAAATCTTATGGGTTTATTGGTATACAAGTATTCTGAACAACAAAAAAAGATTATTCATGAGCAACTATTTCCTCTAAATTGGAAAGAGCAAGATAAAATTATTTTCGATAATATTGATTTTTATTGCTTTATAGAGTATTTTACCGCTGATGAAATTGTAAAGCTTTTTTTTAAAAATAATATAGAAACTATTTCTTTTAAGGAAGAAAAAACAATTGAAATTGTTATATACAATATCATTTCTGAGTATGAATATTTAGTAAAACACAACGCATCAATAATAGAAATAATTTCAGTTGAAAATAAAATTATGACATTACTTGCATTACTTAGATATATGGATATATCGCAGGAAAGTGTAGATTATATTTGCGATTTTATTTTAAAATACGAATTTAGACAGATATTCATAAGTGATAAAGTTTTATTTTTTGACAAACAAATTGCAAAAAGAAAAATGCAAAGTGAATTAACTTCAAAGTTAATTGAAGAAAAATTTTTGCAATATATTGATATGCATATAAAGGCTCTTGAATCTGGAAGCACTTTTTCATCAATGTCAAGAAATCATATAAACTATTATAACTTAGTTCATTATATTTACCCACAAAGTGATAAAAAAAGTATTCATTCACTTTCTATAAGAGTTTCTCACATAATTAAAAAAAACTTGAAAGATTTATTTCCATCTATTGCTGACCATTATTGGGGATATCTTTCTGAATATATGAAGAGAAAAATTTGTCACGAAGTCAAAAAACAGTTAAAGAACAATTTTGATTTTAATTTATTTAAATTGTTAATTTTGAGTAATTCAAAAATTGATTTAGACATTATAGAATTATTAAAAAGTTACTTATATGATACTATAAATAAAGCAATTTCAGATGATAATAAAATTTCTGGTGTAATGGTCAAATCATATCCTACTTCAAATCATTATAAAAATTTAGAATTAGTTGGATATTGGTGTTTATTAAAAAATTTACCCAAAAATAATTTTTTGGAGTTTACTGGAATAAGTGATATTTTTGATTTTAACATATTATATGATAAGTTTGATTTTACAAAATTTGATATTTCTTGGTTGCTAAACTTGTATCCACATACATTAGATGTTATATCAAAAAACAAACAGGTTAAAGAAAAAATACGTAATTGTATTATTAATGTATTAAATAAAGAAGAACTATCAAAATATGATGAATCTAAGATAACAAAAATTTTAATTAAATATTTTTGCTGAATATTCTTATAATTCAATTATAATCAACTATTGCAATTAACCCTTAGTTTTTACTAAGGGCTCACTTCTATACCGCCCCTATGGACGGTCGTTCGTCCTGCGGAGCTAACATTTTCGACTTATTATAAATAAGCATTCTCAAATGTTTGCGAAACTACGTTTCGGACAAGGGGGGCAAAAACCCCCTTGCGTTGCTTATGCAACTATCCTTTTATGCTTATAGTTTGTAATAAGATATTTTGATTAAAATGAAAGGAAAATAAGTAATGAATAAGGTATTTGCACTAATTTTAACAATTATTACTGGATTATTAGGTATATACTTTGGGGCTGCCCTCCATCTTGAAGGCTATTTAGGAATTATTGTTGCCATTGCAGTTATGGGTTATTTTATTATTCAAGCAATCGAAAATAAAAAGTAATTGAATAATAATCAAATTTAGAAATCTGACCATTGATTTATTTTTAATCAGTGGTCTTTTTTTTCGTTGAATTTATAGTGAAAGGATAGGGCACCAATGACAAAACGAAAAACTAAAGATGAATTACTGGCTGAGAAAAAAGAATGTGAAAAGAAAGCTGAACAATATGCTCATCAGATTGAAAGGCTTATGAATAGAAAAAAATATTTGCTTAAAGCAGATGCAAGAAAACGCACACATATTTTATGTAATATAGGAGGAGCGGTTTTAAGTTTTTGGTCAGATGTAAAATATTTGTCCAAGATTGAACAGTATGAAATCTTTGAAAGGTTATCACAAATTCCAGAAGTGAATGATGTTTTTCAAACTGCAATCAAGCGTCATAATTATGAAAATGGAGGCGGTTAAATTTGGCTTTATTTCATTTTCATGTTACGCAAATAGGACGAAAGGCGGGGCAATCTGCCATTGCTAGTGCAGCATATCGTTCTGGTGAAAAACTTCATAGTGAATATTATGGAGAAGATAGTGATTACACGAAAAAAAGAGGTGTGCTATATAAAGAAATTTTACTTCCTCCACATGCTCCAACAGCCTATAACGACCGTGAAACGCTATGGAATGAAGTAGAAAAAGCTGAACGACAACACAATGCTCAGCTTGCATATTCTTTTGATATAGCGTTACAAAATGAACTAACCTATGAAGAAAATTTAGAAGTAGCAAAAAAATTTTTACAAGAACACATGGTATCTAAAGGAATGATAGTTGATTTTTGTTTGCATAATCCTGAAAGTGATGGAATTGAAAACCCACATTTCCATGTTATGTCCCCGATACGTCCATTAAATTCTGATGGCACATGGGGAGCTAAACAGCACAGAGTATATAAACTTGATGATAATGGCGAACGCTTGCGAGATGAAAAAGGAAAGTATATATTTGATGCTGTTTCGACTACCGACTGGGGAAAGCCTGAAACGCTGTTATATTGGCGTGAGCAATGGGCAAATATTGTTAATGCTAAATTTGCTGAAAAAGGATTAGATTGTATTATTGACCATCGTTCATATGAGGAAAGGGGCTTAGATATAATACCAACTGTTCATGAGGGTGTTAATGTTAGAGCAATGGAGAAAAAGGGCATTGTAACAGAAAAAGGACAATTAAACCGTTGGATTAGAGCGACAAATGATTTAATCAAAAAGTTAAAACAACAATTAGAAAATATAAAAAATATAATCGAGGATATAAAAAAAGATTTAGAAATACAATCCACACCTAATTTAGTTCAACTTTTAAATGAATATTATGCAAAAAGAAATATTGAAGCATCTAAATTTTCAAAATATGCCCAACAAAAGGCACATGTAACCAATTTAAAATATTTAGTTGAGATAACGAACTTCCTACAGGAAAATGAGATTTATAGCGTAGATGATTTGAAACAGAAAACCAGACAGCTTTCAGATAAAAAAGATGATTTACAATCGGCTGTAAAGGCTCAAAATAAGCGAATAAATGAGCTAAAGCAGTTATACTACACTATGCAGAGCTTTACAAAGCAAATAAGCCTGTTTATGACAAGCTATGCACTATAAAATTTAAAATGGCGAAAGAAAAGTTTAAAAAGGAACATGATACCGAACTTAGACAATTTTATTTAGCAAGAAGAAAGTTAAATGAAACTTGCAAAGATGGAAAATATATCGTTAAAGAATGGAATGTCGAGCTTATAAATTTACAAAAAGATTGTAAGGAAAAATCCACTCAGATAAATGAACTGTGGAATAAATCAAAAAAATTCTATCAGATACAATCAATGATAGAAAATATGTTAAGAAAAGAGCATCAAACAAATAAAAATAGAGATATTGAAATTTAACTTTAAAACATTGCATTTTAACTTTCAGAAAGTTAAAATGCAATAAAAAAAGTTATATTGTAGATTTGTATACTAAAGAGTATAAAATGCCCTATAGACTGGTGTCTTAGGGTAATTACATTAAATGATAAAATAAACGAAAATTTACTTGATATTTTGAATATAATATAGTAGAGTAAATTAAAATGATAAAAAATCAAAAAATTATTATTTAAAACTCAATGGGAAAGGTTAGCTACCATGTATGAAACATTAAGAAAAGAATATTATAAAAATAGAGAAAGATATAATGAGATATATTTGCAACGCTATAATAGTGATATGGCAATTCATATAGATGTGTCAATTCATGATAACTCTGCCTTTTTTGTAATAACAAAAGATATACTGTTTAAAATAACAAATATAATGTCGTGTGATAAAAAAATCTCCAAGTTAACTTCTATGTTGCCTATGGTTGCACTGGAACAATATCAAAGAAAGTGTTTAATAGATGAAATTGTACTAACCAATAACATTGAAGGTGTGCAAAGCACAAGGCGTGAAATTGATACTGTACTAGATGAGTTATCAAGAAAAGATAAACGTAATCGTTTTAAGGGTTTGGTTCAAAAATATAGTATGTTGCTTTCCAATGCAAAAATTGAGCTTAAAACGTGTCAGGATATCAGAAAAATATATGATGACTTGGTTTTAGAAGAAATTAAAGAATCAGATATTACTAAAGTGCCTGATGGTGTTATCTTTAGAAAAGACTCTGTCAGTGTTGAGTCCGAAACAGGAAAGGAACTTCATAGAGGTGTTTATCCAGAAGCAAAAATTATAGAAGATATAGAAAAGGCACTTAGATTTTTAAATGATGAAAATATTGATATGTTATTGAGATTGTCAGCTTTTCATTATTTATTTGGGTATATTCACCCGTTTTATGATGGTAACGGAAGAACAAGCAGATTTATCAGTGCTTATTTAATGACACAATGCTTAGAGCCTATTGTCAGTTATAGATTGTCATATAAAATAAAAGAAAGATTAAAAGAATACTATAAATCCTTTAGTGAATGTAATGATAAATGTAATAAAGGTGATATTACACCATTTGTTATAACATTTTTGGATATTATATTGGAATCAATCAACCAACTAGCAGATGATTTGAAAAATAAATTAGAACAGCTAGAAGATTGTATGAAAAATTGTATATCAGTTCAAGATGCAATTAACAATAATAAAATAGCAGATTTGTATTATATTTTAATTCAAGCGACATTATTTTCTGAAAATGGCATTTCTACAAAGAAGTTAAAAGAATGTTTGGAAATATCCGATGCTACACTTAGAAAAAGATTATATAATATAAAAAATGCTTTAATAGTCAAGAAAATTTCTCATGAAAAATATTACACTGTTGACTTGGAAAAATTACAGCAATTAGCACAAGAATAAATATTTATAGCAGTTTTACATTTAATGTAAGGCTGCTTTTTTGCATTTGAAAATCTTTTTGCTGTTAACATTAAAACTTATTTTGATTAAAAAATTTTATTTAAAAATTCTTTTGTATATAAAAGTTACTATTTTCCATATTATAGAAAATAGTACATCTAGTACATGTAGTACATGTGTTTTTCAAACTTTCTAAAAAAACATATAAACCGCATATAAACACCCATAATTGCATTAAAAAATTTTTTCTATAAAAGTTGCTATTTTTCATGTACTACATGTACTAACAAAAAAAATACGTAACAAAATTGCTTTTTAAAAGCGTTTAAAATGAAAAAAATACATATTTAAAAAACTAAATATTATATTTCATCTAGTACATGACAAAAAAATCTCATGTACTAGTCATGTACTAATTATGAGCCCTCATGTACTAGTTTTAGAATAAAAAAAGCTGTAAATTTAATGTTTACAGCTTATAATCATATTTAATTTAGTTTATCATAAAATTTTTTTAGGCAACATTCTCACTCTTTGTTGTTTGCCATCAATACTTTTACGCTCTGCTACAATTCCAATTTTATCAAGAATTTTACCTAATTGCTTTACATCGTATCTATTTAATATATCATGTTCCATTTTAAATTGTGATACGGTCATATAGGTCATCGTATAACTGTCATTATCCTTTGCTTCATCAAGTATATCAAGTATTTCATCTTCACCTTTTAAAACCTTTTCATGCTGTCCATTTCTTATAGCAAGCTGATTTTGTTCTTCTCTAGTTAGTCTAAAGCCTTGTAAATCATGTTTTGCATACTGTTCCCAAACCTGAAGCCATACTTGTAAAGCATTTATGTGGCTTAGTTTATCCAAATCTATATATTCTAACGGAATAGTCCAAAAACGTCTATTTCCTGTTGTATCTACTAAAAAATTACTTCCATTTACTGTTGCAGCCAAATTGGCACGTCTTGCAAATTTTATATCAGCTCTACCGTATGGTAAACGATATTCATCACGTTCTTTAGATATAAAACTTTTTAAAGCATTTATATCAGCTAACTTAAAAGTTGCATCTAGTTCGCCCAGTTCGGCTATCCATGTTGTTATACAACGTCTTTCAGTATCTTTATCAAAGGTGTTTATTCTTTGTCCATCTCTGAAAAAATCTGATGATATGCTCATTTTACGGAAAAAAGATGTTTTTCCTATACCTTGATTACCTGAAAGAGTTAGCACTCCATCAGCTCCATAAGGGTTAGCTTCATTATTTCTTAAAAGTGCATGACCTTGCCAAAACCATTTTAATATAAGCGTTCTGCTTAATATATCATCAGCATCAATGCACAAAGCAGAATATACATCTGTTAAATGGTCGTTTCCGTCCCATTTATTAGCATTAAATAGCTCTAATACAGGGTTATATTGATGATTTCTTGCAATATTATGTATATATCTTTCAATTATATTGATTGAAATTCCTCTGTATTTATCACATAGTTCACTATATAAAAACGTTACTATTGTGTCATTTCCATCGACTACGATTTTACTTCCATTTTCAAAAAATTCTATTTCATTTGTAATTAGATTATGTTTTACAGAATAATTTAACGCTTCCAACTCATTACTTAGATTTTGAATTTTAAAAAATGGTTTATGTTTCTGTTTTATATGCAATTTGATATCTAAAACCTTATTTTTTGCAACTGATACCGCTTCAATAAACGCAGATTTATCTTTTAATAGGGCTTCATTTATATCTTTGCAGTTATTAAGAATAAAACGACCATCAATAGATTTTATCTGCATATTGGCAAATGCAACCGATAATGATTTAGTGGTTTTAGTGCCTGCTTCATCGTTATCCAAACAAATTATAAATGGCGGTATTTGTTGGAGTTTTGACAGTTCTTTTGTTAAAAACTCATGATTGCTGACACTATTTAATGCTATTGCTTGACTTCCTACTTCAATGATAGATAATGCATCTATTGCACTTTCACAAATAAAAGTAGGGGTATTTTGATTTAAGCAATCAATATTGAATATAGCTTTTTTACCGCCTTTGGAATTGATAAATCGTTCGCCTTGTTCTATATTTCTGCAAATATAAAGACTTTTACTTATCGGAATAATCAAAGCAGGGTGTTTTTGTCTATCTGGGAAATATTCGCTTTCACTATAACCTAGCATGAATTTTTGGGCAATTTGTGTACTAATTCCACGCTTGTTTATATAAATCTCTGCTGGACTTCCAATAAAGTTAGAACAGGCTTTATGTATTTTATCTGTAAAATCTGGTTCAGCTTGTGTATCTGCTTTTTTGTCAGATACATAATTTTCATTGGATAATTCTCTAATAGCTGTTGTGAAATCGACATTTTTTAATTTCATATATAGGGCAATGACATCACCGTTTTCACCGCATTTGTGGCAATACCAAGTGTTTGTATCATCGTATATTTTAACAGCTCCACTGGCTTTTTTATGCGTACCACTGCCACAGAACGGACAAATATAGTTTCCATGTCTGGCTTTTTGCAAAAATGACTTAACAGATACCTTTTTAGCCTTTTCTTTTATGTCATTAAAGTTATATTTATTGACTTTTTTTGTGCCTATTGATATAATATTGTTACAACAATTCGTCAATTTGTTGTCTTCTATATCTCCCTCTGTTGCATTTGCGGTGCTCGACAGAGGGTTTTTATTTTGCACATTTTTGCTATTCTCTATAAAATTTTTATGTTCCATAATATTAAAATCCTTTGTTAATTTATATATTTTTCTATTATTTAGTACCTATTTTACGCTGAATTTTAATATTTTGGTGCTGCTCTGGATTGGTAAAGCAAGTTTTTTATAATCTCGATTTGCTTATATATATCAGTTATTCTGACATTAACATTCAAGCATTTTACCTCCTTCCTTTTAAATTTCAGTAAAACTATACATGGATAATACATAAAAATCAAGTTTAAAATTTTTGTTTGTAAAATTCTAATATATTTCACAGCGTAGTATAATCTATTTTGCATAAAAACAAGCTAATAATAATCTACTTGGAGATATCTATTTTGGATATCTCCTTATTTTATGGAGGTTTTAGCATGAATGAGAATGAAAACAAGGCTGTAAATGAACCTGACGGAACTCTTACAATGAAAATTGACGGTACAAATTACGTTATAGGGCTGTATTTTAGCAAAACAAGTAAGGAAACCATGAAAGACAAAATAGAACAGCTTATACTGGGAGATATTCAAATGGAGAAATTTTTATAAAAAAATCAATAAAATTTTTTTAACTTAGCTTGACAATTTAGCTCCCAAAGGCGATATAGTTGTAGATTGTGGAAATGCACTTTTAAAACATGGATATAATATAAAAATTTTTAACACTATCAATTTTAAAAAATCAATGAAATACAATCCATTTGCTTATATTCATTCCGAAAAAGATATCTTAAAACTTGTTACAACCCTAATAGCCAATACAAAAGGGGATGGAAAAACAGGTGATGAGTTCTGGGTGAAAGCAGAAACATTACTCTATTGTGCTTTAATAGGCTATATCCATTATGAAGCACCAAAGGAAGAACAAAATTTCACTACTTTAATTGAATTTTTAAATTCTATGGAAGTTCGTGAAGAAGATGAAAGTTTTCAAAATCCCGTTGACATGATATTTGATGAGCTTGCAGCAAAAAAACCAAATCATTTTGCTGTTAGACAATATAAAAAATATAAACTAGCAGCCGGAAAAACAGCTAAATCCATTTTAATATCATGTGGAGCAAGGCTCGCACCGTTTGATATACAAGAAGTAAGGGATATAACAGCCTATGATGAATTGGAATTAGACACATTAGGCGATAGAAAAACGGTATTATTCCTTATTATGTCGGATACTGACAACACATTTAATTTTTTAATATCCATGATTTATTCTCAGCTTTTTAATTTGCTTTGTGAAAAGGCTGATGATGTTTATGGTGGCAGACTTCTGGTTCATGTGCGTTGCCTTATTGATGAAGCAGCAAATATAGGTCAAATTCCAAATCTTGAAAAACTTGTAGCAACTATAAGAAGTAGAGAAATATCAGCTTGTTTGGTTTTGCAAGCACAAAGTCAGTTAAAAGCAATCTATAAAGATAGTGCAGATACCATTATAGGTAATATGGATTCTCGAATTTTCTTGGGTGGTGCAGAGCCTACAACATTAAAAGAACTAAATCAAGCACTGGGAAAAGAAACTATTGATATGTTTAACACATCGGATACAAGGGGCAATAGTCCATCATATGGTAGAAATTTTCAAAAAATAGGCAAAGATTTAATGGCAGTAGATGAACTAGCGGTTATGGACGGAAACAAGTGTATTTTGCAACTTCGAGGTGTTAGACCGTTTTTATCTGACAAATATGATTTAAAACAACACCCAAATTATAAATTTACTGCTGATTATGATGACAAAAACAAATTTGATTTTGATAAATTTTTAAATCGTAAGTTAAAACTATGTCCTGATGACTTGTATGAGGTGATTGAGGATGCCGAATCTGTTTGAAACGGTAAAACAATCAATTACACTAAGAGAAGTCGCAGAGGGATATGGATTTAAAGTAAGCCTCTCAGGAATGATAGTATGTCCTTTCCATGAAGATAAGTACCCTAGTATGAAACTTAATGAGCAATGTTATTATTGTTTTGGGTGTAGTGCAAAGGGTGATGTAATAAATTTTGTAGCTCGATTGTTTGAAATAAGAAATATAGAAGCAGCTAAAAAAATTGCATTTGATTTTAATATTGCTTATGATGGCAAAGCACCATATACCGCTACCGTTTATAAAAAAAAGTCTGTTATATCGCAGTTAGAGAAGCAAAAAGAAACTTATACAGGTCAAATTTTGACACAATATTATCGTCTGTTATGGGAATGGGAAAAAGAATATAGTCCTAAAGCGATAGGAGATGATATGAACCCTAAATTTATAGAAGCACTTCAACAAGTGGACTATATTGAATATCTGTTAGATGTTTTAGATGGAAACGATAAGGAAGAAAAAGCACTTTTATGTAATAATCCAGATATAAAACGTATTGAAAAACACCTTATGAATTTGGGGGTGATAAAACAGAAAAAAGAATTTAATATCGAACACTAAAGGGGTAGTATAAGCTACCCTTTACATACAGCTTCATGTGGTTTTGCATGGAGCTGTTTTTATATAGAATAAACCTACGACTACAAGGAGGAAAATGTATGGAATTTTTCAATAGTGCAGTAACCGTTTTACAGACTCTAGTGATAGCTCTTGGTGCTGGTCTTGGTATTTGGGGGGCTGTCAATCT
>CALWUO010000024.1 GCA_944384745.1 uncultured Butyricicoccus sp. | reverse complement strand
CCATGCTACACCATCTCCTGTCTATTGACAGTATATCATATTTTTGTGCATTTTGCAGTTTTCAGATACATCCTAGTATAAAATCGGTCCACCCGTTATATGGTTTTGAAAGCATTTTTTATCCTCCTATGCAGCTCATATTGCGTTTTATATAAATATTTTCATTTAAATAATGACGCTCTGGCTTTATATTTATAGCCTGTTGCATACGTTTTTCAAGTAAATCTTGATTGTGCAAAACGTCACAAAGGTCTATTTCTATATCCGAATGTAAACAAGGTTTTAATTTACCATCGGCTGTAATTCTTATACGGTTACATTCAGAACAAAAATTACAGCTCATAGGTGTTATAAGTCCTACCCTACCCATTGCACCATTGAATTTGTAATATTTAGCTGGAGCATGTGCATCTTGATTTGCTATTTTTAAATCTTTTAATATTTCAAGTACATAACTTGCTTTTAAAAGATGTTCTTTTGAATATTCGGCACATTGACCTATTGGCATAAGCTCAATAAATCTAACATCTACATTATATTTTAAAGTGAGTTTTGCAAGATTTTCTATCTGTTTTTCACTTATTCCCTTTATTAAAACAGCATTTATTTTTATTTTTTCAAACCCAACATCTAAAACTTTATAAAATCCATCTAAAGCATTTTGTAAATCAGCACCTGTTAAATTTTTGTAATCCTGACTATTTAGCGTATCAAGACTTATATTTATATGTTTTATTCCAGCTTTTTTTAGAGCTAATGCATTATGTTTTAAAGTTGTACCATTTGTTGTTATCGCCCAATCTATTTGTGCAAAACTGCAAACCTCATTTAAAAGTTCAATAACATTTTTACGCATTAAAGGCTCACCACCAGTAAAACGTATTTTATTTATACCCAAATTTAAAAGAGCCTTAACTATATTTTTTATTTCCTCGTCAGAAAGTTCATTATTTTTTGCATTGCAAAAGTCTTGTGGCATACAATATTTACATTTTAGATTGCATTTTTCAGTTAGAGAAATGCGGGCATATGTAATTTTTCTATCAAACTTATCTATCATATACATACATTCCCCTTATAGTATATTTTCATTTTATTATACGCCCAAAAGCATATATTAACAAGCAAAAAAATAAGACCACTGAATTAAAAAACAGCAGTCTTACTTTACATTAGAAGAGGTGACGGGACAAAAAAGACTTAAATCTAAAACTCAAGATATTTAATATCTCACGCACAGAGTTTTATTAACTGACTATATGTTAGCATAGTCTAACATTATTGTCAAGCATTTATTTATAATTTTTACTTAAATTTTTTCTTTTATCTCACTATACTTATCTATCAATTTGGTTGAAAGCTCAAGCGGGGTTTCTTTCTGGTTAATTCTAATTGATAAATATGGATTGCTTCCAGCATTTAATAACAATCTGCCTTTAAACTCATTATCACCACATAAATATGACATTTTCATAATATCAGGGTTTATAAATGTGAAAATCAATCTGTCTTTTTGCTGACGGATTTCAGACACACCCGCTTTAGAGGCTTTAGCCCTTAAAAGTGCAATATCCAAAAGTGCAACCGCTTGAACTGGTGGTTCACCATATCGGTCTATAAGTTCATCAAGTATATCAGAATATGAGTCTTTTGAACGAATAAGAGCAATTCTGCGGTATAAGTCCACACGTTGACCAGCGTCAGGGACATAATCATTAGGTAGATTTGCAGATACAGTTAAATCGGCTAGACATTCGGTGCGAACTTTTGGAGTTTCACCTTTTTCTTCTAAAACAGCCTCTTCAAGCAATTTTAAATATAAGTCATAACCTACACTCATCATATGACCAGACTGTTCAGGACCTAATATATTACCTGCACCACGAATTTCAAGGTCACGCATAGCAATTTTAAAACCAGAGCCAAATTCTGTAAATTCTCTAATAGCAGACAAACGTTTTTGAGAAATCTCGCTTAATATTTTTCCCTTACGATATGTTAAATAAGCAAATGCACGTCTTGACGAGCGACCAACACGACCTCTAATCTGATGAAGTTGAGCTAGTCCCATATGGTCGGCATTTTCTATAATAAGTGTGTTGGCGTTTGCTATATCAATACCAGTTTCAATAATAGTTGTACATACAAGAATATCAATTTCACCGTCAGCCATTTTAGTCATAGTGTTTGTAAGTTCACGCTGACTCATCTTACCATGAACAATACCTATTACACTATTAGGCAATTTACGCTGAATATAAGAGGCTGTTTCTTGTATATCTTCAACCATATTGTGTAAATAGTAAACTTGACCACCTCTTGCAAGCTCCCTGCGTATTGCATCAAAAACAACCGCTTCATTGTATTCAAGTACATAGGTCTGTACGGGGTGACGGTCATGAGGAGGTTCTTCAATGGCTGACATATCACGAATACCAGACAAAGCCATATTTAATGTTCTTGGTATAGGAGTAGCTGACAAAGTGAGTGTATCAACTTGTTTACATATTTCTCTTAGTTTTTCCTTATGAGATACACCGAAACGCTGTTCTTCATCTATTACAAGCAAACCTAAATCTTTAAACTTTATATTTTTGTTAAATAACTTGTGAGTTCCTATAATTAAATCAATCATACCACTTTCAAGCTGTTCTAAGATTTTCTTTTGTTCGCTTGTAGTTTTATAACGTGAAATAAGCTCAATTTTCATAGGATAACCTGCAAAACGGTTTTGAGCAGTTAAAAAATGTTGACGAGCAAGTACAGTTGTAGGTACAAGAATAGCCGCTTGTTTACCAGCTAATATACATTTCATAACAGCACGCAGAGCAACTTCAGTTTTACCAAAACCAACATCACCACAAAGCAACCTGTCCATAGGTCTTTCGGACTCCATATCCGCTTTTATTTCCTCAATACATTTTAACTGGTCATCGGTTTCTTCATATGGGAAAGATTGTTCAAATTCGGCTTGCCATGCATCATCTCTAGGAAATGCAAACCCCTTTTGTCTTGCACGTTCAGCATAAAGCTTAATAAGTCCAGCCGCAAGGTCTTTTGCAGCCGCTTTTGCTTTATTTTTAGCCTTTGCCCATTCTGTTCCACCGAGCTTATTTAGTTTTACACGTTCAGAGTTTTGACCACTTCCAATATACTTAGAAATTAAATCAAGATTTGTTGCTGGAACATATAAAAAGTCTGTGCCTGCAAATGCTATTTTTATATAATCACGTTCTGCACCATCGACTTTCATTCTTTCCATTCCAACAAAGCGACCTATACCATGATTTTCATGCACAACTAAATCACCAACATTTAAGTCGGTATAACTTTTAACTCTATCACGATTAGATTTTTTAGATAATTTTTTAGCTCGCCTTGCAACAAGTTGACCTTCGGTTAAAACGGTAAGTTTGCTTTGAGGTAAATCAAAACCTGCACTTATTGTACCTTGTCTAATTATAACTTCGCCCGCTTTTGGCATTTTATCGGCTATTTTAGCGTTAATATTATGGTCTTGTAGAATTTGACGCATATTTTCGCATCTTAACTCTGAACCGCATAACACTACTACTCCCCTACCATCACTTATATAAGAGGAAATATCACTTGCCGCCATATCAAGCTGACCGCCATAAGCATTCATTTGTGGGATAGTAAAATTTAAAAGAGCTTTTGGCTCAATTTCGGATACAGTGTTTAAAAATGAATCCAAACGTATAACAGAAAATTCATTTAGTGCATTGGCAAGTTCTGCAAATGATAAGCAATAACCACTAGCTGGAGGAAGTTCACCACGTTCTATAAGTGACTCAATATCATTTTGTATACGGATAGCAAAGCCTTTGGAGCTTTCACGCATGCGTGAAGTATCATCAATAAGAATTATTGTATCTTTAGGCAGATAATCAAGAACAGTTGCTTGTTTTTTATAAATAAGTGGTAAATACTTATCAGCCGCAGCAAGTGTTTTATTTTGCTGTAAAAGCTCAATATCACGCTGTAAATTTTGCTCAAGCAAAGCATGTTTACGGCTTCGATTTCTACAAATCATGGTCAGTTCTTGACACAATCCATCTATACCGCCGTCAGACATATTAGGTAATGTTTCCGCACAAGGCAAACATAACACACTTGATATTTTTGCACCTCTACGCTGAGAACCTATATCAAAATATGTTATTGAGTCTATTTCATCTCCCCAGAACTCAATGCGGACTGGTGTTTTTTCTTGAGGTGGGAATATATCTAAAATACCACCTCTTATAGAAAATTGACCAGCACCCTCAACCTGAACCGAACGTCTATAACCTGATGTAATAAGTTTTTGACTTATATCATCTAAATTATAGCTATCTCCCTCACTAAGTGTTAATACAGCATTTTTAAGCGTTTGAGGTGGAATAGTAAACTGGCTTATAGCATTTGTAGATGAAACAATAATTTTTTTGCCCTCCATAAGCTCCCAGAGAGCAGATATCCTTGCTTGGTCATACTGATGTGATGACGACTCAACATCGAGCATTACAAAATCACGTTCAGGAATATTTAAAACATCTTTTTCTGCAAAAGCTGTAATATCATCGCTTAAACGCTTTGTGGTTGCTTGGTCATCAGTTAAAACCAGTACAGGTCTACTTGTTTCAATATGTAATGCAGCCGCAAGTTGTGCTTTACTTACTGGTGGTAAACCTATTACAAGTATAGGCGTATTATTTAATTTAAGTGAACTAAATAACTGTTTATATTCTTTTATATCAGAAATACTAAGGGTAATATCTTGCATTAACTTCACCTGCCTTTAAAGATAATTTTATCATTAAGCTGTCAAAAATATAGGAATAAAAGGGCAGATTTTTAAAAATCTGCCCTTAAATTTACTTATAAACTTTTAGTGATTTTCACAATGACAGTTAGCACAATCAGCAGTACAACCTAAAATTGGTTCTGGGTCTTTTCCCATTCTGCGATAATAATCAGCGATTGCAGAACGTAAAGCCTCTTCAGCTAATACAGAACAATGCATTTTTACTGGTGGTAGACCGTCAAGAGCTTCTGCAACAGCCTTATTAGTTAGTTTTAAAGCCTCTTCGATTGTCTTGCCCTTTACCATTTCGGTAGCCATAGAGCTGGTGGCAATAGCCGCACCACAACCAAAAGTTTTAAACTTAACGTCCTCAATAACGCCATCATCAGAAACCTTTAGATAAATTTTCATAATATCGCCGCACTTTGCATTGCCTACTTCACCAACACCATTAGCGTCTGCGATTTCGCCAACATTGCGAGGGTTAGAAAAATGGTCATAGACCTTTTCGCTGTATTCCATAGCCATAATAAATAATCTCCTTTATGAGTTCAAAAATTAAGATAATATTTTAGTGGGAGTGAAGTTCACTAGCTGCTGTTAGGTTTGGCTTACCATCTTCCCAAACAGGACTCATTTCACGCAGACTAGCGACAACTTCAGTTACTTTTTCAATTAGATAATCCACGTCTTCTTCTGTGTTTTGCTCGCCAAGAGTTAAACGCAGAGAGCCGTGAGCGATTTCATGAGGTAATCCAATAGACATTAACACATGAGAAGGGTCAAGAGAACCAGTTGAGCAAGCAGAACCAGTTGAACCACAAATTCCAGCAAAATCAAGTCTTAAAATTAGGCCCTCGCCCTCTATTGCCTCAAATACAAAAGACGCAGTACCTGGCAGACGGTTTTCTGGGTCACCAGTAAAATGTGTATAAGGCACATTTTCCATAATACCCTTAACCAGCTTGTCTGTTAAGCTCTTTACATAGCTCATCTTTTCATCTAAGTTTGCACCACAAGCGTCAGTAATAGCTTGACCTAAACCAACCATACCTGCTACATTTTCAGTGCCAGAACAAAGTCCTTTTTCCTGACCACCACCATAAACAAGTGGCTTTAGTGCAATACCCTTACGGCAATATAAAGCACCTATGCCCTTAGGACCTCTAAACTTATGAGCAGAAAGACTAAGCATATCAATACCCATTTCTTGCACATCAATATGCATATGGCCAACAGCCTGAACAGCATCGGTATGGAAAACCGCACCATGAGCATGAGCGATTTCAGCAATTTCACGAATTGGCTGAATAGTGCCAATTTCATTATTAGCCGCCATAATAGTAACTAAAGCGGTATTGTCAGAAATAACACTTTTTAACTGTTCAAGGTCAACTCTACCCAAATTATCAACATTTAGATAAGTTACAGTGAAACCCTCTTTCTCAAGAGCTTGGCAAGTGTATAAAACCGCATGATGTTCAATACGAGAAGTAATGATATGAGTTCTACCCTTAGCAGATAAGCCTTTCATAAAACCAGTGATAGCAAGATTATCAGCTTGAGAACCGCCACCAGTAAAAATAATTTCTGATGGGTCAGCAGCATTAAGAGCAGTAGCAACTTGCTTTCTAGCGTTTTGCATAGCTTGACGGGATTTATTACCAAATCTATATAGAGAAGATGGGTTTCCATAATTCTCTGTTAGAAAAGGTTGCATTGCATTATATACAGTTTTGGACATTGGGGTTGTAGCCGCATTGTCCGCATAAACGAAACGTGACATTTATTGTGTCGCCTCCTTGTGGCGTATCATTTGTTTTTCTTTAATATACACCTAAATGGTATGATATTGCAAGCTAAATTAAATATAAATTTTTACGATTTAATAAGCTTATTTTGGGCATGTTTGTTTATAGTATGCCATATAGAATTAAGTCTACTACAAAAGCATAAAAATTGCAATCTTTAAGCTATAAACAAATATAAAAAAAGTGATGGGTTTATTTAAACTCATCACTTAAACAATGTTTATTTTTTATTTTTAGCAGCCGCAGAAATAAAAGCATAAAAAAGTGGGTGTGCATGATTAGGGCGTGACTTAAATTCAGGGTGAAATTGCACCGCAACATAAAATGGGTGGTCTTTGATTTCCACAGTTTCAACTAAAGCACCAGACGGCGAAGTACCTGAAATAATAAGTCCTGCATTTTCGAGTTCTTCCCTATAAGCATTCTGAAATTCATAACGGTGACGATGTCTTTCAGAAATATTTTCACTTTTATATGCATTTGACATAATTGTATTTGGCTTTATACTGCAAGGATAAGCACCTAAACGCATAGTGCCGCCCTTATCAGAAATATCCTGTTGATGTTCCATAAGACCAATTACAGGGTGAGTTGTGTTCTGGTCAAATTCGGTTGAATTTGCATCAGTCCAGCCTAGCACACTTCTAGCATAGGCGATAACTGCAATTTGCATACCGAGACAAATTCCAAAGTATGGAATATTATGTTTTCTTGCATAGGTAGCCGCATAAATCATACCGTCAACACCTCTTCCCCCAAAGCCTCCAGGGAGAATTATTCCATCAACATCACCTAAAAGGCAATCGGCTGTTGCATCATTGATTTTTTCTGAGTCAACCCAAGAGATATCGACAAAATGTCCTGTTTCATAGCCTGCGTGTTGAAGTGCTTCAGCTACTGATAAATACGCATCATGAAGTTTAACATATTTTCCAACAAGAGCAATTTTAACATGTTCTTTTCTTGCATCAATGCGTTTTAACATTTCAGTCCATTCAGATAAATCTGGCTCTTTTGCATCTATCGAAAGTTCTCTACACACAATATCTGATAAATGCGATTGCTCCAGCATTAAAGGAGCACGGTAAAGCACAGAAACAGTGCTATTTTCAATAACACAATCAGAACGCACATTACAGAAAAGGGAGATTTTATCTCTTATTTCCTGCTCAAGTGGTCTATCGGTACGACAGATAATCAAATCTGGCTGAATACCCAAGCTACGGAGTTCTTTAACAGAGTGTTGAGTTGGTTTGCTTTTTGGCTCATTAGAACCAGATATATAAGGCACATAAGTTACATGCATAAATAAACAGTTTCTTCTTCCAACCTCTGCTGAAACCTGACGAATTGCTTCTAAAAATGGCTGTGATTCAATATCGCCTGTTGTTCCTCCAATTTCTGTTATAACAACATCAGCATTTGTCTTTTCACCTACTGAATAAATAAAGGATTTAATTTCTCCTGTTATATGCGGAATAACCTGAACGGTTTCGCCTAAATATTCACCAGCACGTTCTTTAGTTAGCACATTCCAGTATACTTTACCAGTTGTAAGGTTTGAATATCGGTTTAAATCCTCATCAATAAATCTTTCATAGTGACCTAAATCAAGGTCAGTTTCTGCACCATCTTCAGTTACAAAAACCTCACCATGTTGGAATGGGCTCATAGTTCCAGGGTCTACATTTATATAAGGGTCTAATTTCTGAGCTGCCACTTTAAGCCCTCTGCTTTTTAGCAATCTACCGAGAGAAGCGGCAGTAATGCCCTTACCAAGACCAGAAACAACGCCACCAGTAACAAAAATATATTTAGTCATAACAGGAAGTTCCTTTCATTTTTCAATCTTTTGAATGGATACCAATAAGCTCATTTGCAACATCACGTTTAGTTTGTCTGGTATCCATAGCACGTTTTTCAATATAAGCGTGTGCTTCTGGTTCTGTCATTTTGCAACACTCAATAAGCACACATTTTGCACGATTTATAATGCGTAAATCTTCAAGTCTTATGCGAATTTTTCTATTTTCCGCCTCAAGACCGTGCATTTTACGATATATAGCAAGTGTATGACGGATAGAAAGCGAAAGTCTAACAGGTGAAAGTGGTTTAGGAAGTACAATAACACCATCATCTATAACGCTATCTGAAACCGCTTCAAATATATCCGATTTTACAAGCAATAAAACACCAGTTACACACTGTTCAACTATAAACTGTGCAAGTTCTGCACCAAATTCATCTGGAAGTGGTGCGTTTATAATAACAAGTGAATAATCGGTTTCTGAAATTTTTCGTCTTGTATCCGTGCCGTTGGATAGCCATACACTTGAAACTTTGGAGTAACAGCTAGAAATAGCTTTTGTCAGTGCAATATAGCTTTTTTCTGTTGCTGTTACAATAAGTACCTGCTCCATAAACAATCCCCCCTTGGAAATCACTATAAGAGCATAAAAATGAAAAAACTTTCCCCTTATAAAGTTTAGTATCTTTCAAAATAAAGTTTATATGCAGCAGAATGTGGAGAATGATACTGAGAATATTGACTACATTCTTGACGTTTTGCCGCAAGATAGTTTTCAAGTGTACGGCTTGGGATAATATTTTTAATAAAATCACTGCTTTCAGCCGCAGTTATTGCCTCATCTAGTGAGCTAGGCAATGCGTCATAAGCGTTTAAAACATCTCTATCGGCTGTAAATAGATTTATATTGCAAGGCTCAGGCAGTTTCATTTTCTTTTCCACACCATCAAGCCCCGCATGAAGAAGTAAAGTAAATGCAAGATATGGGTTTAAAGTGCCATCAGATGCACGATATTCCATTCTTCTATGAATACCGCTTGCCGCAGGTATACGAATAAGTGGTGAACGGTTTTGATGTGACCAAGTGATATATCGTGGAGCTTCAAACTCTCCCATTCTCTCATAAGAGTTTACTAGCGGATTAAAGAATAAATTCATTTCTTTTGCGTGGGATAAAATGCCAGCTATAAAAGACTCAGCGGTTTCAGAATGTGATACATTTGGGTCACAGAAAATATTTTTGCCATTTCTAAAAAGAGATAGATTTACATGTAATCCGCTTCCTGGCTCGCCTGAAAGTGGTTTAGGCAAGAAAGAGGCAAATAAACCGCTAGAATTTGCAATCGTTTTAACAACCCATTTAAAAGTAATCATATTATCTGCCGCTTGCAAAGCTCCAGAGTATTTAAAATCAATTTCATTTTGTCCTGGTCCTTGCTCATGGTGAGATGCCTCTGGCTGAATACCCATTTCCTCAAGTGTCATACAAATTTGTCTGCGTACATTTTCGCCCCTGTCGAGCGGTGCAACATCAAAATAAGATGCATTATCATAAGGAATACGGGTAGGCGTGCCGCTTTCATCAAGTTCAAACAGATAGAATTCACATTCTGTACCAAGCATACAGGTCAAATTTTTTTCATTTAGTTTGCTTACTGCCTGCCTTAACATCTGACGACCATCGCCCTCGAATGCACGACCATCAGGGTAACGAATATCACAGAAAAAACGCACTACTCTGCCCGTAGATGGACGCCATGGAAGAACGCAAAGAGTTGTAGGGTCTGGGAATAATAATAAATCTGATAATTCAACTTTCATAAACCCTGCAAGTGCAGATGCATCAAAACAAATACCATCAGAGAATGCTCTCATAAGCTCATTTGGAAGAATAGATATATTTTTTTGCATTCCAAAAATATCACAGAATGCAAGACGTATAAATTTTACGTCATTATCTTCAATAAACTCCAAAACATCGCTAATTGATGTACTCATATACAAACCTCCAGTTCTATTCAAACGTATATAACTGGTTATAACCCGAATTAGGGTTTGGAGTCAATACATAAAAACGGTTTGATAGAATTTCTTTTACATTTCCTCCAAAATATTTACAGTAATCCTCAATATAAGGGGTAAGTTCTGCTCTATCTTCTTCATTCATTTCATTTACTAGAACTTGCTCTGGAAGTCCCTCTGGTTTTTCATCACATCTTAAAATAATTTTTCCGCCATGCATACCTGTTCCGCAGAAATAACTGCAAGGCATTTTACCTTGTGCACCATTTCCAAGAATGGCAATTAGTCCGCCTGCAAGATATTCACCAAGAAAAGAACCCGCTTTGCCGCCAACAATAAGTACAGGGAATTTGTCCATATATGCTTTCATATGAATACCCGCACGATAACCGACATCACCTTGAATAAAAATTTTTCCGCCTCGCATACCATAACCGCAGGCGTCACCACAATTACCGTGAATAATAATTTCACCTGAGTTCATAGTATCGCCCACAGCCTCTTGACAGTTTCCAAAAACTTCAATAGTAGAGCCATTGTTATATTGACCTAATCCGTTTCCCGCTGTGCCATATAGCTTAAAATTTTTATCTGATGTAGCACAACCGATATATCTTTGACCGTAAAGCTCTTTAATAATTATTTCTTTATCATCACAATTTCTGATTTGATTTTGCAGTTGTTGATAATAAGTAGTATTTGCAGTAAATTCCATGTTTTATCCTCCCTACTTATTCTCCAGCGTGTTTAATGCCTAAAATATCAAGCTCTTTTTGAGTAAGACCGATACCACGGAGCATTAGTCTGTTACCTCTTAAAGCCTCAATGGAGTTAATACCCATACCGCCCATCATTTCCTCAAGCTCGTGGTTCCAAGCTGTTACAAGGTTTACAAGTCTTTTAGCACCTATTTCTGGATTTAAGCGTTTAACTAAATCCTCTCTTTGAGTTGCAATACCCCAGTTACATTTGCCAGTTTGACAAGTACGGCAAAGATGACAACCAAGTGCTAAAAGTGCCGCTGTTGCAATATAACATGCATCAGCACCAAGTAAAATTGCTTTCATAAGGTCACTTGAATTGCGAATAGAACCGCCAACAACAATAGAAACCTTATCTCTTATACCCTCATCACGAAGACGTTGGTCAACCGCTGCCAAAGCAAGCTCAATAGGAATACCAACACTATCACGAATACGGGTAGGAGCTGCACCTGTACCGCCTCTATAACCATCAATACAAATTATGTCCGCACCTGAACGAGCAACACCAGAGGCAATAGCGGATACATTATGCACAGCCGCAATTTTAACCATAACAGGTTTTTTATAATTTGTAGCCTCTTTTAGAGAATAAACAAGTTGGCGTAAATCTTCAATAGAATAAATATCATGATGAGGAGCTGGAGAAATAGCATCAGTTTTTTCTGGTATCATACGTGTTTTTGATATATCAGCACCAACTTTAATTGCTGGCAAGTGACCACCAATACCAGGCTTTGCACCTTGACCCATCTTAATTTCAATAGCTGCACCTGCATTTAAATAATCAGTATGCACACCAAAACGACCAGAGGCAACTTGAACAATGGTGTTTGCACCATATTCATAGAAATCCTTATGTAAACCGCCCTCACCTGTGTTATAACAAATACCAAGTTCTCTAGCTGCCTTTGCTAAAGCGGCATGAGCATTATAAGATATAGAGCCATAACTCATTGCAGAAAACATAACAGGCATATTAAGCTCAATATGTGGCGGTAAATTGTCTATTAAATTACCTTTTTCATCACGCTCAATTTTACCTGGTTTTTTTCCTAGAAAAGTTTTGGTTTCCATAGGTTCACGCAGTGGGTCAATAGGCGGATTTGTAACTTGAGATGCATTTATTAAAATTTTATCCCAATAAATAGGGTGTTGTTCTGGATTGCCCATAGATGAAAGCAATACGCCGCCTGTTTCAGCTTGACGATAAATTTCAGTTATTGCTTTTTCAGTCCAGTTTGCGTTTTCTTTAAAAGTGTGGTCGGTTTTTACTATTTTTAATGCACGAGTTGGGCAAATAGCAACGCATCTATGACAGTTTACACATTTGCTTTCGTCGCAAGTCATTATTTTTAAATTTTCATCATAGCCATGCACTTCATTTGCACATTGTTTCTCACAAGCACGGCATTTAATACAGCGGTTTGGATTGCGAATTACTTCAAATTGTGGGTATAACATATTCATTGTGCGTTACCTCCTTTATTCAGTGTTAAAATTACAGGCTCGCCACCTCGTGGAGCATAAATTTTATCAAGTTCTTGCTGTATAACTCTTATTGCACATTCTTCAGAGGCAATATAAACGGTTTCATCTTTTTCACCCACAACCATAGAACGCAGCTTTAATCTATCATTGAGTGCCATCATACCGCCCTCAAATCCTACTAAAATAGAAAATGGACCAGTAACAAGTAAAGAAGCAAATGCATTTCTAAGATAAGTTAAACGCTTTTTCTCCTCTTCTGGTTTTTTCTCAATAGTAGACCAGAAAGGTGCTGCGATTACATTTGCAATTTCACTGTAATTTAAACCTATTCTACGATTTAAATAATCGACAATATAAGTTATAGCCTCAGTATCTGTTAAAAGGTCACATGAATAACCAAACATTTCAATAAATCTTCTATTTGCATCATAAGATGATATTTCACCGTTATGCACAACTGTTGTGTCAAGTAATGCAAATGGATGAGCACCACCCCACCAACCTGGAGTATTAGTTGGATAACGACCATGACAAGTCCAAGAGTAAGCCTCATAGTTTTCCAGCATATAATATTCACCTACATCTTCTGGAAAACCGCTTGCTTTAAATACACCTACATTCTTACCAGATGAGAATATATATGCACCCTTGATATTATGGTTTGCATGTATAACTTTACGTACAACAAACTCTTTTTCATCTAGCTGAGAAAATGCAAGAACTGTTTGAAGTGGTTGCACGAAATATCTAAAAATCATAGGTTCATCTGTAATTCTTGGGTGGCGTCTAGTAGGAATTTTCGCCATAGCAATTATATCGAAGTTTTCCTTTAAATAGGTTTCACACTCATCTTTTGCACGGTTTGAGTCATAAAAAATATGAAAAGCATAATCGTTTTTAAACTCTGGATAAATGCCATAGGCTGCAAATCCACCGCCTAAACCATTTGAACGGTCATGCATAGTTGCAATGGATTTTATAATCCTTTCACCGTTTTCTTTTTTGCCGTCTTTATGGAAAATTCCTGTGATTGCACAACCCGCAGGGATACGAACCTGACCTTCTTTTAAAAGCATGGTTACTTTCCTCCTTTAAAATCAACATATAAAAGCAGCCTATTATAAAAAAAATGGCTGCAAATTTCAGCTTCTATGCTGAAAAAACAAAAAAAGACGCCCATTCACAAGACAGCAAGCAAACTAACCTCACTATCTTATGAATGAACGCCATTGTTCATGCGTTTATTTTATAATATATTATGCTAATGGTCAAGAGAAAATGCATAAAAATGCAAGTGCAAAAACACTTTCTTGCAATTTATCTAAAAGACCACTTGTCTTTGCCCTGTCTATTTGTAAAATACTTCAAAAGTTGCAATAAAAGCAAAAAATTTATAAAAACCTGCTTGACAATCTAGAAAATACAGCCTATAATTTGGCACATGAACAGCAAAGGTGCTGAAGTTTAATTTGACTTCAGTGCCTTTTTTTATTGGTTATTTATTAAACATTATGTTTTTTTATAGGAGGCAAAAAAATGCGTAAGGTTCCAGAAATGTTTGGCAGTATGGTTTTTAATGAAACCGCTATGAAAGAACGCTTTCCAAAGCATGTATATAAGGCTTTAAAGCGTACAATGACTGAGGGCACAGCATTAGACCCACAGATTGCAGATGTAGTTGCAAATGCAATGAAAGATTGGGCTATTGAAAAAGGTGCAACACATTTTACACATTGGTTCCAGCCAATGACAGGCGTTACAGCTGAAAAACATGACTCTTTCCTATCCCCTAGCACAGATGGCACAGTTATTATGGAGTTTTCAGGCAAAGAGCTTATCAAAGGCGAACCAGACGCATCTTCTTTCCCTTCTGGCGGTTTAAGAGCTACATTTGAGGCAAGAGGTTATACTGCTTGGGACCCAACCTCATATGCATTTATCAAAGACCATACATTATGTATACCAACTGCATTTTGTTCTTATACAGGTCAAGTGCTTGATAAAAAAACCCCTTTACTTCGTTCCATGGACGCAATTAGCAAGGAAGCTTGCAGAGTTTTAAAACTATTCGGCAAGGACTGCAAAAGAGTTACCACAACAGTAGGTCCAGAACAAGAGTATTTTCTTATCAATAAATCCGATTATGCAAAACGCCCTGATTTAGTTATCACAGGAAGAACTTTATTTGGTGCAAAAGCTCCTAAGGGACAGGAAATGGAAGACCATTATTTTGGTTCTATTCGCCCACGAGTTAAAGCATTTATGGAGGATTTAGACGAGGCTTTATGGGAACTTGGTATTTATTCCAAAACTGAACATAATGAAGTTGCACCATGTCAACATGAGATGGCACCAATTTTCACAACAACCAATATTGCAACTGACCACAACCAACTTACAATGGAAATTATGAAAAAAGTTGCAGATAAACACGGTTTTGTATGTCTTTTGCATGAAAAGCCATTTGAGGGCATAAATGGTTCTGGTAAACATAATAACTGGTCTATCTCCACAGATAAAGGTGAAAATCTGCTTGAACCAGGTAAATCCCCGTCTGAAAATGTACAATTTTTACTATTCTTAACCGCTGTTGTAAAAGCAGTTGATGAATATCAAGATTTAATGAGAATTTCTGTTGCCTCTGCTGGCAATGACCATAGATTGGGTGCAAATGAAGCTCCACCTGCTATCATGTCAATGTTTGTTGGTGAAGAGCTGGAAGCAATTCTTGATTCTATTGTATCTGGTACAGATTATACAGATGTATCACGCACAATGATGAATATTGGTGCAACTGTACTTCCTGCAATTCCAAAGGATACAACTGATAGAAACCGTACTTCACCATTTGCATTTACAGGCAATAAATTTGAATTTCGTATGCTTGGTTCTGCACTTAATATCGCTTGTCCTAATATTATGTTAAACACTGCTGTTGCAGAAGCTCTTTCACAGTTTGCAGATGAGCTTGAAAAAGCTGATGATTTTAATGAAGCTCTTGGAACTTTAATTCAGCGTGAAATCAAAGCACATAAGAGAATTATATTTAATGGCAATGGTTATGGCGAAGAATGGCCAATCGAAGCTGAAAAGCGTGGACTACTTAACCTAAAATCTACACCTGATGCACTTCCTCATTATACAGCTCAAAAGAATTTAGATTTATTTAAAAAGCATGGTGTTTACACTGAAGAGGAAATGAAATCACGTCAAGAAATCTTGCTTGAGGAATATTCAAAAACCATTCAAATTGAAGCTTTAACTTCACTTGATATGCTTGGAAAACTGATTATTCCAGCCGCAGTAAATTATTCTGGCAAAGTTGCAGACAGTGTAAACGCAAAAGCAAAGCTTGGAATAGAATGTCCTATGGAAGTATCACTTGTTAGAGAGCTTGCAGAAAAGACTTCACTTCTTATGAAAAAACGCAATGCACTTGAAGAAAGTCTAAACAGTGTTCCAGAAGGTGCAGAAAAAGCGGCAAAATATTACCATGAAGTTGTAATTCCTGCAATGGACGATGCAAGACGTCTTGCAGATGCACTTGAAGGCAAGATTGCAAAAGAAGACTATCCATTCCCAACTTACGGCGATTTACTATTTTACGTTTAATATTTTTATTTCACTCATACACAAAGGCGTGTACTTGAATTTTGTCAGGTACACGCTTTTTTTATAAAGCTAAGGGGGTTTTTAAAATGAATATTACAGCTTTAGCAAGTGCTGTTGATACTGGTTGGATGCTGCTTGGTGCAGCAATGGTATTTTTCATGCAAGCAGGTTTTGCTATGGTAGAAACAGGCTTTACAAGAGCAAAAAATGCGGGCAACATTATTATGAAAAATCTAATGGATTTTTGTTTAGGAACACCGCTTTTCTGGCTTATCGGCTTTGGGCTGATGTTTGGTGCAGGCGGCAAGTTTATTGGCACTATTGATTTATTTGCTGATGGTGTTGTAGGTGAAGGATATAACTGGGGAACACTGATTTTCCAGACTGTATTCTGTGCAACTGCTGCAACTATTGTATCTGGTGCAATGGCTGAAAGAACTAAATTTTCCTCTTATTGTGTATATTCTGCTATTATTTCAGCAGTAATTTATCCTATTTCTGGTCATTGGATTTGGGGCGGCGGCTGGCTTAGTGAACTTGGTTTCCATGATTTCGCTGGCTCTGCGGCTGTTCACTTAGTGGGTGGTGTGGCTGCTCTTGTAGGTGCAAAAATTCTTGGTCCTAGAATTGGCAAGTATGATAAAGATGGTAAACCTCGTGCAATTCCAGGTCACTCCTTGACACTTGGTGCACTTGGTGTATTTATTCTTTGGTTCTGCTGGTTTGGCTTTAATGGCGGTTCTACTGTTGCATTATCTAATGGTGCAGATGAAACTGCGGCTCGTGTATTTGTTACAACAAATTTATCCGCTGCTATGGCAACTGTTGCAGTTCTAGCAATCACATGGATTAGATATAAAAAACCTGATATATCTATGACACTTAATGGTTCTTTGGCTGGTCTTGTAGCAGTTACCGCAGGTTGTGACACTGTAACCCCAATGGGTGCAGCATTTATTGGTATTATCGCTGGTTTTGTTGTTGTATTTGGCATTGAATTTATCGACCAAAAACTAAAGATTGATGACCCAGTAGGTGCTGTTGGTGTACATGGTATGTGTGGTGCTATTGGTACATTGCTTGTTGGTGTATTTGGATATTATGAGTATGGAACAAATAATGTAAATCCAGTAGGTTTAATTTATGGCGGTGGATTTAATGCACTGTTAATACAGTTTATCGGTGTAGTTAGTGTTATTGTATGGGTAACTGTAACTATGACCATTGCATTTTTAATTATAAAGAACACAATTGGACTGAGAGTATCAAAAGAAGAAGAAATCATGGGACTTGATATTCAAGAACATGGTATCACATCTGCATATGCTGATTTTATGCCAATCCCTCAGGTTTTAGGAACTAAAGCAGGTGAAAAACTTGCAGAAACCTTAGAATATGATGTTGCACGTGAAACTATCCCAGTAATTAAACTAGATGCAGATGAAAAAGCAGATAGTAAAATTCACAAGATTGTTATTGTTACTAAACACTCCCGCTTAGAAGCTTTAAAAGAAGCTATGAACAGCATAGGTGTTACTGGCATGACAGTTACAAATGTTATGGGTGTCGGTCAGCAGATGGGAGCTGGTGAATATTACCGTGGTGCAAAACTTGATGTTACATTGTTACCTAAGATTAAAATGGAAATTGTGGTTACAGCTATTCCAGTGGAAACTGTTATAAATGCCGCAAAAGATGTGCTATATACTGGACACATTGGTGATGGTAAGATTTTTGTATATGATGTTGAAAATGTTGTCAAGGTTCGCACAGGTGAAACAGGTTATAATGCTTTACAGGACTAAAAAAATCCGCCCAGAAGGGCGGATTTCTTAATTTTGTTTTCTGACAATGCTATAATCGTCACCATTTCTGTAATATGGGCATTGACTATAAAAGCCTTGCATTTGTCTTGCTGCTACATCTTCGTCCCATACCATATTACATATATATTCATCATATTCATCATCATACTGACTATACATACAAGTTTCACATTGCATAATAATCACTCTTTTATTCTGCTGAAGAAGTACCAGTGCTATCATCAGAAGATGATGTGCTACCATCATTTGCAGAGCCTAAAAGGTCTTGTATTGAAGGAACATTTCCAGCTTCTTCACCTAAAACATCAGCTATTGTTAAATCTTCATGACCATCTGGATATGTAACTTCTGCTTCACTCATCCATTGCTCAATTAAACTATCTATTGTCATACCAGTTAGGTTATATACAATTTGTGGACGATAAGCTTCATAATCATCATCAGTTAAAGCTTCACGCTTGATAATATGCCAACCATAGTCGGATTTAACAGGTTCAGATGAAACTTCACCGATTTCAAGTTCATCAGTGCCTTTAACAAACTCATCAACAAAGCTGCCATCGTCTTGGAATATATATCCATCAGGATTTGATTCAAGACCAGTATCTTCGCTGTATTTATTCATTAGTTCATCAAAATCCGTACCATCTGCAAGTTCTTGCTGGATTTTCTTTACAAGTTCCTCTTTTTCGGCTAAAGCATCACCTGTCAGTTCATTACCATATTCATCTGTATTCATAATTAAAATATGTTTAGCTTTATAAAATTTATCAAATTCTGCTTTGATTTCGTCTTCAGTTGGAGCATTTTCACCATTTACACCAAAGTAATAATCATTTAAAGCTTCATAGTAATATCCTTGAGCAAAGATATTTTTATACATTTCCTCGTCCATGCCCATAGACTTTAACCAATCATCAAAGGTCACACCCTGTTCTGCTAATTGTTTTATTGTTTGGTTTTTAGTCTGTTTAAAATCCCAAGCAGAACCACGCCAAGCTTTATTTCTTGCGTTATCTAGGTTTAAACCAAGCTCATTAAATTTATCAACTACTGTGCGAGCATATAAGCAGTTACTGTCAGTAGCCGCTACAAGTTGTTGTACAGCTTCTGGATACATGCTCCATAAATATTCGCCCATACCATAGCTATTTTCCATCATGGCTTTACAGTAACTATAATAATCCACATATTCATTTTTCAGAATATCTGTACCATTTATATTCATCATAACTTCTTTATCAGATGTATCAACTGCATAAGCAACATCAGGTAAACCAAATTGAACGGTCACACCTAAACAAACGGCTGTCATAACGGCAGTAGCAACAATACGTTTTACATAACTTTTAACCATAATTTTATTTTCTCCTATTTAAAATTTATGCAATACTAAAGTATTATAACACTTCAAGGATAAAAACTCAATCATTTCCCAAAACCATCACAAAATTAACACAAAAAACAAAAGACCAGATAAAAATATCTGGTCTTAATATACAAATTAAAGAGCTGCCTTAGCTTTATCAACAAGTGCTACAAAAGCAGTATTATCATTGATAGCAAGTTCAGCTAACATCTTACGGTTGATTTCAATACCAGCCTTTTTCAGACCGTTCATGAAACGGCTGTAATTGATGCCATTCATCTTGCAAGCTGCAGAAATACGGGTAATCCACAGGCGACGGAAGTCACGTTTCTTATGCTTACGACCGATGTAAGCATACTTAAGAGACTTCATAACTGCCTGATTAGCAGTTCTAAAGTGTGTAGACTTAGCACCAAAATAACCCTTTGCACGCTTTAGGATTTTCTTTCTTCTCTTACGGGTCATCATTGCACCCTTAACTCTAGCCATTTATAAAAACCTCCAGATAATTACTAAATACAGAAAAATAAATTACATGTAAGGGATTAAACGCTTTACCTGAGCTACATTAGTAGTATCAGCAAAACCTTCCTTACGCAGGTGACGAAGACGCTTAGTGTTCTTCTTAGTTAGAATGTGGCGACGACCAACATGACCACGCTTGATTTTGCCGTTCTTGGTAACCTTGAATCTCTTCTTAGCACCGCTATGGGTCTTAATCTTAGGCATATTATTAAACTCCTCTCATTGCTTAGTCTGAAATATTCAGACATGCGTTAAAATTTTACTTATCCTTTTTAGGTGCCAAAAACATATGCATTTGACGACCTTCTAGTTTGGGATTTTTTTCAACAGTGCCAACTTCAGCACAGAGTTCTGCAAAACGCTGTAACAGGTCCAGACCTAGTGAAGAATGAGTAACTTCACGACCACGGAAACGAACTGAAACCTTGACTTTGTCGCCGCCCTTTAGGAATTTGCAAGCGTTTTTAACCTTAGTGTTAAGGTCGCCTACATCAATACCTGGAGTCAGGCGGATTTCTTTAATTTCCACAACACGCTGATTTTTACGAGCCTCTTTTTCACGCTTTGCCTGTTCAAAACGGAACTTACCATAGTCCATGATACGGCAAACCGGTGGTTGAGCCTGTGGTGCGATTTTAACAAGGTCCATTCCTCTATCAATAGCCGCCTCAAGAGCCTCTTTGCTTGACATAATGCCTAGCTGTTCTCCCTCATCGCCTATAAGACGAACTTCCTTGTCACGAATTTCTTCATTGATCTGATGTTCCATGCTGCTAATACGAAAGCACCTCCCAAATGGTAATTAACAAAATTTAGTTATGCACAGACATAAAAAAACGGATAGCCAAGCCACCCGAATCAAGCATACATAAAAAATCCCTAAAAAGAGATTTTGACGTTCTTGACCCGATTGCTTATGCGGCGGGTGAGGACTCTATGTCCTACTTTATTTTCCTCAGTTAGTCTATCAAAGTTTAAAGTGTATGTCAAGAATTTTTTAAAAAATATTGCACAAAAATATTAACTAAAAAATTATTGATAGACTGCTTGACAAATGCATATATTATAGTGTATCTTTTTTAAACACAGGAAGTCTTTTATTTAAGTTACAAAATAATGTATATTTAAAGAAAACTGTTGAAATTTTATGCATTTTGTAATATTCTATGTATATAAAGAACTGCGTGTTTACGCACTTGAAATTAGGAAGGATTCATTTTTATGAGCGAAGCATTTGGCAACGATTATGTTGTTCTCACCGATGAGGACGGAAACGAAGTTGAGTTCCAGCATATCGACACCGTTGAAGTCGACGGTCAGACTTATATGGCATTTATCCCAGCCGAACTTGCAGTTGATGAGGAAGCAGAAGTTGTTATTCTTAAAGTAGTTGAAGAGAATGGCGAAGAAATTCTTGCAACTGTTGAAGATGAAGATGAAGCTGACAAGATTTTTGAAATCGTTATGGAACGTGTAGAAGATATGTACGAAGAAGAATAATTATATCGCCCTGCCCTGTTCGACAGCAACCCTTTTTCAACCCACATCTCTTATAAGGGATTCCGAATAATCTTTCCATGCGGAGTTGCAGGCCTCCCGTGAATCAAAAACGGACGTTGGAAGCACAGATGTATGGAATAGGAAACCCACCTGCTCTAACGTGCAGGTTAGCAATGGGGTTGCATCGGCAATGGTGGGGATTTACTTATGCTCAATATGCGGCAATGACAAAAGTCATTGTCGCTTTTTTTGTCTATCTTAACAAAAATTTTACATCATTTTTACATTTACTGTTTAATAAATTCAAATTGTTATATTTTTATCATATTTTCACACTTTAAAGTATTATTTCCATTTCAAAGTTATGATTTTACATATTTTTTATAAAATTTTCACAGAAAAACCCCCTTGTTTCGCATATTTTCTGTGATATAATGTATATGCGGGCTTTATTTAGCATAATATATAACATGGAGGTGAACAATATGTTTTTTAGGATTAGACCTCAAATGCCTGACCGCCCTGATATCGACGATTTTATTTTTGATGAGGATAATTCCACTCAAAAAAATGAAGATTAAGCGGTTATCATTTTGGTTTCCGACGTATTTCCACGTCAAAAACGTGGTTTTTTAATGTATTTTTCAGGTCATTTGGCTGTGACCTGTTTCCATTATAAATTCTTTTACCGCAGCCAATTTTGTTTTGGTTAGCGGTGTTTTTTTATTCCCGTTAAAAAGGAGAATTGTCATGTCGAAAAAACATGAAAATAAAAAAAAGTTAAACGTTGATATAAGCTATACTTGCAGTCGTGAACTCTCATGGCTACAATTTAACAGCCGTGTACTTGAAGAGGCTGAGTCTGAAGCTGTGCCTTTATTTGAAAGATTAAAATTTGTATCTATTTTTAATTCAAATTTAGATGAGTTTTTTATGATTAGAGTTGGTTCACTTACAGATATAGCCGCTATACATTCTAAAGATGTACCAGATAATAAATGTGGTTGGACAGCTTCACAACAGCTTGAACATATCTATGAAAGTTGTACCCCGCTTGTTAAAAGACGTGATAAGGTTTTTAATGAACTTTCTGATGAGCTTGCACAAAATGGTGTTGAACAGCTCTCTTATAGCAAACTAACAGCTTCTGAAAAAAGATATATAGACCGCTGGTATAAAACAAGAGCTTTACCTATATTATCTCCACAAGTTGTTGACCAACACCACCCATTTCCTCACCTACCTAGTGGTCAACTTTACATTGCTGCACGCTTGCATTTTGAAGAACTTTCTATGTTTGGTTTACTGCCTGTTCCAACAGCTTTGCCCGCATTTGTGCGTCTGCCTGATGAGGATAGTTTGCGTTATGTCTTAACTGAAGATATTCTTTTAAGCAAGTTATCTGGTGTTTTTAAAGGCTTTAAAGTGCAATCAAAGGCTATAATTCGTGTCACAAGAAATGCTGATATAAACCCTGATGACGATGATGATGACATTGAAATAGAGCCAGATATGCGTCAGAAGATGAAGAAACTACTTAAAAAGCGTATGAGACTTGCACCTGTACGCCTTGAATATAAAGGTAAACTTCACAGTTCTACCCGTGATTTTCTGCTTTCACGACTTAATCTCCATCAAGAGCAGATTTATGAGGTACAAAGCCCTTTAGCTCTTAGTTATGTTTTCTCTCTTGAAAGCATGGTGACAAATAAAGCTTTACTTTATCCATCATGGACACCACAGCCATCACCAATGATAACAGCAAATACTCCTGTACTTCCTCAAGTACTTGAGCATGATGTGCTTTTACACTATCCTTATGAGCGTATGAGCCCATTTTTACGTTTAATCCGTGAGGCATCGGCTGACCCTGATACTGTTTCCATTAAGATTACACTTTATCGTGTTGCTAGGCATTCAAAACTTATAAGTTATCTATGTGATGCTGCTGAAAATGGCAAAGAAGTGCTTGTGCTTGTAGAACTTCGTGCAAGATTTGATGAAGAAAATAATCTTGCACTTGCAGAACAGCTTGAACATGCAGGTTGTAGAGTTATTTATGGTATTGAAAACTTAAAAGTACATTCTAAAATTTGTCTTATCACTCGTCAAACTGAAACAGGTACACAATATATAACACAAATTGGCACAGGTAACTACAATGAAAAAACCGCTAAACAATACACCGATTTATCACTTATGACATCAAATAATGCAATTGGTGAAGATGCGGCTAACTTCTTCCAACACATGGCACTTGGTATTCCTACCACAGAACGTGGTGAACTGCTTATAGCTCCTAATCTTCTTAAAAGTGGTATATTAGAGCTTATTGAAGGCGAAATTCAAAAGGCTAATGCAGGTTTACCAAGCCGAATTATTATGAAGTTTAATTCACTTACTGATAGAGATATAATTGATAGATTATCTGAGGCATCATGTGCAGGTGTGCCTATTGATTTAATTGTTCGTGGTATTTGTTGTTTAGTGCCATCTGTGCCTAATAAAACAGAAAATATTGTTATTCGTTCTATTGTTGGGCGTTTTCTTGAACATTCGAGAATATTCTGTTTTGGTGTTGGTGATGATGAAAAGATTTATATTGGTTCAGCCGATATGATGACCAGAAACACAGAAAAACGTGTGGAAATCGCTTGTCCTGTATATGATAAGAAATGTATTGAAAAAATACATGATATACTTGATATCTATATGAAAGATAATATTCAAGCTAGAATTCACAATTCACATGGTCATTTACGACACTGCAAACGCAAAAATAATGAAGAAATTATAAACAGCCAGCAAAAACTTATGGACGAAGCTGTTAAAAACGCTCCAGATATATCATAAAACTATAAAAAGTGTGATAGCGTAAAAGCCATCACACTTTATTTTTATGCATTGCTTGTTTTGGGTTCTTTATTCATAACAAGTTTTAATAATATAGGAGTTACAAGCGTTGTAACAACTACAACAAGCACTATTGCAGGGAATAAACTGGTATTTATCAAACCAACAGCAGAGCCTTTCTGAGCAACTATAAGAGCAACCTCACCACGTGAAATCATACCAACACCAACTGCTAACGCCTCATGATTTGTAAATCTAAAGAGTTTTGCACCCAATCCACAGCCTATAACCTTTGTTAAAATAGCGATTACAAGTAGTACAATAGAAAACATTGCTATTTCTGAAGTGAAACCGTCAAGATTTGTTTTTATGCCTATTGATGAAAAGAATACAGGTGCAAAAAACATATAATTCATAATATTTATTTTCTTTGCAACATATTCACGAAGGTCTAAAATATTACATAATATTATACCTGCAAAGTAAGCACCAGTTATATCTGCAATACCGAAGAACACTTCTGCTATATAAGACAGTATAAAACAAAATGCAAGTGATACAATAGCAAGTCTTCTATGATTTGACCAAATTATATCCATCTTTTTAAACACTCTATGGAATATAATACCTATAATTGCAATAAAGACAAAGAATAGCACTATACTTCCCATAACACGAATTGGCTTAACCGATGGGTCAGCAAAACCTGTTATAATTGTAAGCACAATAATTCCCAAAATGTCATCTATTACAGCCGCACCAAGCACCGCTGTTCCGACTTTTCCTTTTAATTTGCCCATTTCTCTAAGGGTTTCAACTGTTATTGACACAGATGTAGCGGTTAATACAACACCTATAAACAATGCTTTCAAGAAATTCATAGGGTCGGTTTCATCTCTAAAAAATGCTTCATAACACATTGTGCCGCCTATAAGTGGAAATACTACACCTATAACTGCAATAATAAATGATGCAAATCCTGTTTTCTTTAGTTCTCCTAAATCTGTATCCAAACCAGCTAGGAACATAAGCATTATTACGCCTATTTCTGATGTTTTAACAAGAAAATCAGTTTCACTTACAAAGCCAAATACTGATGGACCAAGCAAGACACCAGCAACAAGTGCACCAACAACCTGCGGCATATGCACACGTTCAGATAAAACTCCCATTGCTTTTGTTGCAAGCAAAATCACAGCAAGGCTTAAAAGAAAATCATACGATTCCATAAAAACACCTCTTTTAATTTCTTCTTTTAACACTGTTATTTTGTTCTTTAGTTGTTAATATATCAGATTTTAGCTAGTCATTCCGCTAAGAAAATGTTAAATTTTTTTAACATATATCCGTTTACATATGTGTTCGTGTATAATGTAAAATAATTAGGAGTGATGCTATTGAATATAAAATCTGATAAAATAAAACTTTTTTTTCTTAACGCATTAAAAACTTCTGCAATTTTATTATCTGCAACATATATAAATTTATTACTTTTAAATAGATTTACAACACTTGGCAATGCCTCAGAAATATATATATTAAGTGTGCTTTTAATCTCACTTAATACCACTGGATATGCATGGGGTATATTAAGTGCTATTGTTAGTGTCCTTTGTGTAAATTATTTTTTTACATATCCATATACTAACTTTAACTTTACAATGGAAGGTTATCCTATTACATTTCTTGTAATGCTTACAGTGTCTATTGCAACAAGTGCATTAAGCGGACGAATTAAAAAACAACGTGAATTTGCCACAGAACGCTCAAGACTTGCTGAAGAACGTCAAAAGATAGTAGTTGAAGCCGAAAAGGAAAAAATGCGTGGCAATTTGCTTAGAGCAATTTCACATGACCTTAGAACACCACTAACAGGTATTTTAGCCGCCTCTAATGCACTTATAGATAATGATGAGCTTATTGACTCAAAAGGTAGAAAAGAACTTCTTGAGGGCATAAATGAAGACGCTGAATGGTTACTTCGTATGGTTGAAAATGTACTTTCAGTTACCAGAATTTCTGGTGGTGCTCCATCGCTAAAAAAAGTATCAGAACCGCTTGACGAGGTTTTCTCACAAGTTGTTGCTAAAGCTCGCAAACGTTATCCAAATATTGATTTATCTGTAAGTATGCCTGATGAAGTTACACTTGTCCCTATGGACGAAATGTTAATTGTTCAAGTTTTAATAAATCTTGTTGATAATGCAATACTTCATGGTGGAGATACTAAAGTTGAGCTTTCAGCAAAAATAATAGATAACTTTGTTAAAATATCCGTCCGTGATTATGGCAAAGGTATACCTACAAATGATTTAAACAAGCTTTTTGAAGGATTTGTTTCCAGAGATAAAGACTGCACTGACTCCACAAGAGGACTTGGAATAGGTCTTTCTATTTGTAAAACCATAGTAGAAGGTCATGGCGGTCAAATTCAAGCAGAAAACATGCCTGATATTGGAGCATGTATAAGTTTTACATTACCTATAACGGAGGTTACTTCTTATGCCGAATAGTGAAAAAATATTAGTTGTTGAAGATGAGTCGACTATACTTCGTGTGCTTGGCACAATTTTAACTGCAAATGGTTATCAAGTTATTACAGCCGAAACTGGTCAACAAGCTATAACCATGGCAAGTTCACATTGTCCCGATTTAATTTTACTTGATTTAGGACTTCCAGGAATGGACGGGCTAGAGGTTATTAAAAAGCTTCGTCAATGGTCTGGAACACCTATTCTAGTTGTATCTGCACGAGATGAAGAAGATGAAAAAGTTCGTGCATTTGATTTAGGTGCTGATGATTATATAACTAAACCATTTGGAACAAGTGAATTACTTGCCCGTATTCGTGCGGCTCGACGTCATGCAAACCAGCTTGCAGCAGAAAGGGCAATGGTTTCTTCTTCTTATGAATACAAGGATTTTAAAATTGATTTTGAAAGAAGAACAGTTACAATATCAGGTAAAGAAATACATTTAACTCAAAATGAATATAAAATAGTTGAAAGACTTGCCAGACAACCAGGTAGAGTGCTAACTTATACCACACTTTTACATGATATCTGGGGACCTTACAAAGGCGATGATAATCAAATTTTGCGAGTTAATATGGCAAATATAAGAAGAAAATTAGAAAAAAACCCTGCTGAACCACATTACATTTTAACTAAAAATGGTGTCGGTTACCGCATGGCTGATAGTGAATAAAAAAAGCGAGCAAAGTGAAATGATAAAATGATGGTAGACACAAAAAAGTGTTTGCCATTATTTTTTGTGTTAAGATAAAAATAGGAGATGAGATATATGGGAAGACCAAAAGGTGGAAAAAATATAAACCACAGCAAAGAAGAAAAACTAATACTTGTTAAAAGAAATTTATCTGGTGAAAGTCTAAAAAGTTTAGAAAGAGAAACTGGTATATATAATTCACAAATAAGTAA
>CALWUO010000023.1 GCA_944384745.1 uncultured Butyricicoccus sp. | reverse complement strand
TATTGTCGCTTCATCGGCTCAATCAGCTGTTTCAGAATGGTTTCTCGGCTCATAGCATTCACCAGAGAAACTTCCATGCCGGACAGAAAAATATTTGCCGGAATCAAATCCCCCCCTATTTATTCTAGCTCTCTACATACTAAATTTTTTTAATTTTTGGTCGAGTAATATAATAAGAGGTTATTTGTGTTTCTATATTTTGAGCTGTCGTATTAAAAGAAGATGTTGCAAACGTCAAAGAAAAATATAGTTATTGGTCCTCAAAAATATTGTATGAGAAAGGAGAAACTAACATGGCGATCACCGGCATAAGAAGCGATAACTACAATTTCGGCAGCCTTGCCAGTATCCGCAAACAGGCGCAGGCGGTTGCAGACCGAAAAGAAATCCAGCGTGCGGAGCTCAAAGCAGAGCGGGAGCGTACTGGATTGATAAAGAACGAACATGGCGAGATGGTACCAGTATCTTCGCTCACAGAAAAGGAGATTTCCGTTTTGGAAGAACGGGAACTTAAACAATCCACCACGCCTCAAGAGGCGTTGTTGGCAGCTTTGGCAACGGCACCCAATAGCGATGAAGTGGAATTGAACAAGCAAATGGCGGCAAAGGCGACCAAAATGCAGAACAAACTATTACAGGGCAAGAGGTTGTCGGGCGAGGAGATGAGTTTTCTGCGAGAACATTTTCCCCACCTCGCAGCGATAGCCGATCACATGGAGCAGGAAGTTCAGCAGTTGGAAAAGGGTCTGAAAGGCTGCAAATCGAAGGAAGAAGCCCGTCAAGTCTATATGGATGCAAAAACTCGGGTCATGGGTTCGACCAATCAAGAAGATGGCTCTATTCTTGTTTTGATGCCCGCGCTGGATAATATCTATAGCGAGTATTTGAAACAAGGCACTTCGGGCAAGAAGATGAATATTTGGGCGTAAAGAATAGGTTTCAAAGGGACAGACAAGCTGGACAGCTTGCCTGTCCTTTTTCGCTTGTTTTTCCACTTGCAAAGGAAAACTGTTCCGACTGTCTGCCATAAAAATAATCAAATACCATCTACCGTCACCACCTCAATTTTCGGCTCATAAGTTTCACCGCTCTGACTGCTTGCAAGGGACATATCCTCCATCGCCAGAGAAATCAGGTAGCAGCAGTTCTGCTTACCCAGCACACAGCCGACCTTCTTATTTCGCCAGAATCTGCAATCCCGACAATCCTTGGGTCTACCCGATACATAGCACTTCGTCACCATTTATTTCACCTCCAAATTGATTCCATCATGCCTGCTTGCAGACATGAAAAAAGAGCACCCATTCAGCCCCATCCATCAGGGCAAAACAGGTGCTCTATGTACTCTTGTTTAATTTTAGGCAAAAAAATAACACCATTTCCTACGAAATGGCTTAAAATCACAACTTTATGCGGTTAGTCTTAATGTATCACGCTCATTTGTTAATACATAATCTACACGATAACCAGGGTCAGCAACTAAGGCATCTCCCAAAGTAATTGGAACATTACCATAAATATCACCAATATTATGCAAATATAAATTCATTAATGCAGTTTTATATGTTGCAGCTACAATCTCATTACCATAAAAAGTTTTATTTTTCAAAAACTCTTTTTGTTCACGGTCAAGAGTATAATTTTTAGGATTAGCTAAAAATGCTTGAGCAGCCAAAAAGAAACCACCACTTCCGCAACATGGGTCAGCAATAGTTTTTTCAGGTTCAGGACGTAAACATTCCACCATCGCTTTAATCAAAGGTCGAGGTGTAAAATATTGTCCCGCTCCACTTTTTATATCTTCTGCATTTTTTTGCAGCAAGCCTTCATAAATCTCACCTTTGACATCTGATGACATAGAAACCCATTTTTATTTATCAATCATTTGTACAATACGATATAGTATTGCTACATTGCTAATTTTATTTACTGCACCCTTGAAAATTTGCCCTAAAATTCCATTTTGTTCACCCAATTTTTCAAGAGTTCTTTATATTGTGTTTCTAATTCTGCACCTTTAAGGTCATTCATATCAGACCAAGTATATCCATTTGGAATACCTGTATTACGCTTATAAGGCGGTTTTGAATATTCATCAGACATCTTTAGAAAAATTAAATATGTAAGCTGTTCAAGATAATCGCCATAAGAAACGCCATCATCACGCAAAGGGTTACACATTCCCCAAACCTTTGAAATTATTGTTGTTGTTTGTTCAGACATTCTATTACTTCTCCTCTGTGTCATCATATTCATTATATACTCTAAGTTTTAATGGTATTCCTATTTTTAATACATTTTTCACATTATCAGATAAAAGTAAAGTCGCAAATTGTGCCAAAATACACGTTACAAGTGCAATTATATCTTCAAAATCTACAAATTTAAACATCGCCAAAATTATAATTATAATAGTCAACATAATAACTAAAATCTGCATTAATATGAATACAATAGTATCATTCTTTCCCTGTTTATTTTTCTTTTTATTTGAAATATGTTTTTCACCTTTTTTATAGTTTTTTATTCCTTTTCCACCTTTTATTTTTCCTTCAATACATAAATCTGAAGATAGTCCATTATGTATTACCTGCACAACAATACCATTATTTTTATCCATATAATCAAAATAAATTTCAGCTAACTTTTCATTTATCAAGTCTATAACAAATTCATTAGAAGTATCATTTTCCATTAAAATTGATACTTCCAATATATCAGCAGACCCTTTACTTATTATTCTTAATGGTTCTTTTTTTACAATATCACCTTTTTTTATTGTTGTATTTCCACTATTCCATATGGCAAATTTTGTGATTGTAATATCTTCTATTTCTTTATCATTGAAAAATAATTTTAGTTTACTTATTTTACTAGCTCGATTTTTAACTATATTGTAACTACTTTTAGCAAATGAAATCTGTCTTTTTGTCTTTCCTGCTATCCACATATATATAGCAAATAAGAATGATAAAATTGTAATCATCGAAAGTATTAACCATGCTATTGGACTTTGCATAAGTTGTTCAAGTGACATTATATCAATCTCTCCTCAAAAGCTTGTTTTAAAATACTCTGTCGCATTGCTTCTGCTTGTTGTAGTGATTGCTCAATAGTCTTTTCTATTTGGTCGCAAACAGATAATTTCACTTCAATACTATTAACTATTTGTTTTTGAATTTCTATTGATGGTAAAGGAATTTCAATATTTCTGCAAATTTCTAATGTTAAATTAAACTGTCCAGCAGTAGCTTTTGCCTTAGATTTCATTTTTTCTACTGTTTCAGAAAATCCCAAGAAATATGCTAAATATTTATTATAAAGATTTTCATTACACCTAAACCTTACAATTGCTTGATTTATGTTCCATTCCGAAAAAATATCAGGAACAATTGAAACTTTTCCCATCGGTGGTCCAACAATATTCATTAACATATCTCCTGGATAAACAATTGAACGTGATAAAAAACCTGTATGTACTTCTTTTGAAACAAAAGTAGGTTCTATTGTAAAATCCAATGATATATCAAATGTCAAATTATATACTTTAATGAAAGGAATTTCACCCTCAGACATCAATTCTGTTTTTTTAGGCGTTGTTCCTTTGGTTATAAAAAAACATACATTCTCTAATTTATCTTTTGGATATTCTCCTATAAATGCTTCTTTCAGCACAGCTTGTCTATAAACTGCTAATTGCTGTTTTATTGTATTTAATGTTTCAACTGCCTTATCAAGTTCAGAAAATAATTCCTCAATTCGTGATACTATGCGTTCTTGCTCTGGAATAGATGGAAGTGGAATGGTAATTTCGCCAAAATTTTTTAATGTTACACCGCCTATTATACCAGACATTAAGGACTTGAATTGATTTAAAAATTCACGAGTTCTTGTATAGTAGTAAACATATTTCCCATTGTATAAATTTTTGCTGTTAACAATAGCATACAACTTATTTCCAAAACAAACTTCCTCTGTAATATATGCTGTTTTCTTTCCTGCACTTCCGCCCTCAGAACAAACAAAAACAGTTCCCAAAGGTGCAATTTTGAATGACTTCTCCTCAAATGGAATAATAACCCCATTTTTATAATTAACTGAACCATCAAAATCAATGTCTTTTGTTGAAATATAATTCCAACCTAAAACATTTAACATATATTTTTCTTGTTTTACTTTTTTATTGATACTATTTCCATTATAAATGGTTGAAATATCTTTCAATTTCATTATTTTCAAAATTTAATAACCTCTTTCATTTTATAATAATCAAAAATTTTTAATTTACTCTTTTTATTTGTACTTTTATTGGTATAAATGAATAAGGTAAATTATATCTATCTTTTAATATACTTAAAAGGGTTTCTTCTAAATTATGCTCTAAATTAGAATGTTGTTCTTGTTCAACTGAAAATTCATACTCAAAAGTGTCGGTTATCTTTCCATACTCAGCTTGCAAAATAATTTTATATTCTCCAATATCCCAGAACAATTCTTTTTCCAAAATAGTCTTTGCTTCACTATATAAGCTAGATAACATATATTTATCTTTAGCTTGATTATACATCAAATTTGGTTCTATAATACTATCTATTTCTTTGAATAATTTTTTATCATATGGTTCAAATTTCTTACCTGATGTGTCAAAAAAATCAGTAAACTCTATAAACACAGGAACTATGCTTTCTGCATCAATACGAAATGGGTGAGCAGTCTCACTAGTAGAAGTAAAGTTTCCAGCAATTTTTTGATTTACTGGTGACTTAAATGTTGACCAAGTTAAATTTAATGCTTTATCATCTATTTTTCTATTAACTTTAAGTTTTATATTTTTTAAAGATATTGGCTTATTTTTAGCTTCAAATACACCATCAACTTCTATATATGAGCCACTTTTATTAAAAAACAAATAAGCACTTCCCGTAGGTAAATAATCTAATTTTGGTTTTACTACCCATTTGTGCCAAGCCCATTTTACAGCTGGAATTAAAATTGCTAAGATGGATAAACCAAGTGCTATCAATTCATATATTGATATACCTTTAGAATAATCTATTTGCATTTTGTATTCTCCTTTATACCACCAATTCTATATTCATTTCGTGTAAAATTTCTTCATATTGTTCACCAAATACTTCATAAAAAGCAGATAACCCTCCTTTGCTATCAAATGGTGTCAAATCCAAATCTTCTGGAAGAATACTAAGTGAACTTATAATATGGTCTTTAATTAATCGTAACCATTCCATCTGTTCCTCTGTAAAATGAACAGAACCAGCATTACGCTTTAATGTCCATTGCATAAAATTATAATTTACCTTATCTGCAAATGGAGATAACTTGTCTGTATATCCCATCTCAAAGCGAATTATTGAAATTAAATCTGTAATTTGTGCTATTACACCCTTTTTTACTTTGTCTGGTTTCTTAATTGCATAACAATCCCATAGTCTTTCTATTGTAATTCCTTTTGATTTTAAATTTTCATATAAAGACTTCATTTGTTCAATCATAATTGGACGGTCAGCATATTTCTGGTCATAAATAATACGCAAAGCAAGTATTTCATTTTTGTTTTCTTTTATGAACTCACGGAAAGTATTAATCATACAATCTGCATTTTGCTCACGTGTACTATTAAAACCTACAAAAATAACATTATCCAAATTTACATTATCAATAATCTGGTCATGGTTTCGTCTTATATTTTCAATATAATCTCTAATATTTGGGTCATTAAAAGGTTGAACTGCAATTTGAATTAACTGTTTTTTCATTTGTTCTAATTGTTCTTGTGTAGGTTCTCGCTCACCTGTACTAGTTTGTGCTTCTGCATAGATTACATCTTTATCAAAAGCATTAAGTAAACGTTCTGCGACTATACTAGCAGATATACCCAACTTATTTTCAAACTTTTTACGTTCAGATGGTGTCATCTTGCTATTTAGTCTAATGATACGATTTGCAAGAGATGTAAGTGTATCCGCATCTTTAGCACCTAATGCAACATTCATCATAAGCTCTTTCATAGAAACGCTTGGTTTACGTTCTAATGGTCTTGTATCACTTTTTTGTGATTTTGTAACACCAACAGCGTCAATAATAACAAAATGGTCTTTATTGTCCGTTGCAGATGGTGTAACCTTTTGTAAATCATCACGATTAAGTGTTCGAGTTCCTCTGCCTTTCATTTGCTCAAAATAGCTTTTGCTACGAACATCTCTCATAAAAATTAAACACTCAATGGCTTTAACATCTGTACCCGTTGCAATCATATCTACAGTTACTGCAATACGAGGATTATAATCATTGCGAAAAGAACTAAGTATAGATTCTGGATTTTCAGCGGAATAAGTAATTTTACGACAAAAGTCATTTCCTTCACCAAATTCTTCTCTAACTACTTTTATAATATCATCTTCATGACTATCTGTTTTTGCAAAAATCAATGTTTTTGGTACTTCTTTGCGGTTAGGGAATAAATTTGTAAATAGATTATCCTTAAAGGTGCGAATTATAGTTCTAATTTGGCTAGGATTTACAATATCTCTATCAAGTTGAGATGGTTTATAGTCTAAATCTTCGTCCATTTCTTGCCAACGTTTTTCTCTTGATTGACGGTCTCTATGCTCTATTAACTGTTTCATTAAATGAGCACCTTTTTTAGTTACTTCTGTTTCAATAACAAAAATATCCTCACCAACATTAACTCCATCAACAATAGCCTGCTCACGAGTGTACTCACTTACAATATTTTCATTAAAAAATGCAAATGTTCTTTTATCTGGTGTTGCAGTCAATCCAACAATAAAAGCATCAAAATATGATAATACTTGACTCCAAACATTATAAATAGAGCGATGACACTCATCTACAATGATACAATCAAAAAATTCTGGCGGATATTTTTCATTATAAACCACCTTTTTCGGTGCTTTTGATTCTGTTGTTATATACTTATTAAAATGGGTTTCCTCTTCTTTATCGTCTAATTCTTCACCTTTTAAAATGGAATACATTCTTTGAATTGTGCTAATACAAATTTGTATATCATTTGGTATATATGAATTTTTAAGTCTACATACACCATATAGCTGAGAAAAAGAACGAGGGTCATCATTAGGTTTATATGCTAAAAATTCACGTTCCGCTTGTTCTCCTAAACTTTTTGTATCTACTAAAAACAAAATACGGTTTACCTTAGGATACTTTAACAAACGATATACAGAAGTAATAGCTGTAAATGTTTTTCCTGCACCCGTTGCCATTTGTACTAATGCTTTTGGTTTATTTTGAGCAAATGACATATCTAAATTGCATATTGCGTTTATTTGACATTTACGAAGTCCTGTTTCATCAAGTTTCGGAAAATGCTTCATATTATTACGAATAGTGTTTGATTGTTGAAGCAATTTTTTTAATGTTTCAGGACGATGAAAAGAAAAAACTTCACGAGAACGAAATTTTTCATCATAATAATCAGTAAAATGAATGATTTTGTCGGTAGCCTCGTAAGCAAAGCGAATTTCGTATTCCTGTTTCACCCACTTAAATTTACTATTAGCATAACGAGCAGATTGTAATTCTACAGTGGTTAAATTTTCTCCCTTTTCACGCCTTTTAGCCTCAACAACTCCCACAGGAGTACCATCAATAAAGAGTGCATAATCCACTTCACCAGTACTAGTAGGAAATTCACGTACAGCAACACCAGTTGAAATATTCAAATTCAGTTTTTTCATATCTTGAATAACCCAACCAGATTGGATTAATTTTTTATCAATAATTACACGAGCTTTTTCTTCAGGTGTCATAATCATTGTCACCTCTCATAATACAATATATATGTCATTATAACATAAATTGCTATTTTCCTCTACATAATACATTTGAAAGATATATAAATAATAATTATACTAAATATTCATGTTTATTCTACTAAAGAACCAATATTATATATAATTTTTCCGCTTTTCTTTGCAATTTTATAGGCTGAATAAGCCCCACCATAACTGTGATTAATATAACAAATTACCACATCACATCTTTTTATAATCCACTGATTTCTTTTGCTAATTGCAAATCTTGGATGACAAAGTTCTAAACTTTCAGGATATATAGAGCTATCATATATTCCTGATATTTTTTCATTATCTTTTGGCAAGTAAGCTAAAATTAGTTGCAACTCTATTTGATTAAATTCTTTTCTTATTTGTTTTACTAAACTAGCTGCACAATTATCAAAAACACCATATCCACCACACCAAAATTTGCTTACATTCTCCTTTTCTATAACATATTTAATCTGTTCTTTTAATTTTACTATGTCTGGATATTCATCTCTATGACCAAAAAAAGCACATATTTTTCCCATAACCATACCCCTTTACAACTATGAATAACTATATAGTAAGTCCCTTAATAGTGAGTTATTAAATATGAACTCATTATATATAATAAGGATATTAAAGTAAAGAGGTATTACTATGGAATATGGAAAACTTACCTTTCAAATAGAAAAGATTTTACAAGAAAGAGGAATTTCAAAAAATCAAATATGTAAAGACTTAGATATTCCACGTTCAAATTTTAATCGTTACTGTCGCAATGATTTTCAAAGGTTAGATGCTAGTTTGATTTGCAAGTTGTGTTGGTATTTGGATATTGAAATTGGAGAACTGATTCAATACACTAAAAACTAAAAAGGATGCCCTTGAATGGACATCCTTTCTACAATTTGAACTATATTATTAAAATCTTATATTTTAACATTGAATAAAACTTATAATATAATTAAGAGTGAGTATAAATATAGATTATTCTACTTTTTTATTCTTCATTTTTGCAAATGCTACAAAACAGAAAATCATTTGAAGAACAACAAACATTGCATAAATAAACATCATTAAGATGGATACTGCATACAGAATACCTGCAGTTAATGCTCCCCAACGCACATTCAATGCCCAACCAATCCAGTTAAAGATTACCGCAAGACCCACAAACAACATATGTGGCATTACAAGTGCAGTTGCAATGCCTGCTCCAAGAGCTTCAGCTCCGTCAGACGATGCAATTCCACCAGCAAAATATGAAATCAAATACACAATATATAATGTTCCTAGAATAGCTGCTGCTAATAACAGTTTACTCTTTTTCATTGTTTTTTCTCCTTCTATTTATTAATCTTAATCCCTTAACCATCAAATACCCACTCCCTACTACGATATTATACTACAAAATAATCTAAAAATCTAGAAATTAAGTAATTTTTTTCAAATTAATACAATTGCTTATCTAAATAAAATAGCACGGACAACACCAAATATTGCCCGTGCTTTATTCATAAAACTATATCATCTGAAAATGTTTCAATGCGTCTATAATTGCCTTTTCCTTTTCTGGTTGGCAGTTTGGCACTCTATTATTTTCAGACTTTGCTTTATTATAATTTTCATGTTCTCTAAGACCACACTTATCTTTAATCTGAGCTATATACAAGCTAGAAACTTTCAATCCAAACTTATCCATAATATAAGCCTTGATTTCATCATAAGTTGCTTTACTCTCGGCAGAAGTCAAATCAAACTCATCTAAATTCAAATCTACCTCTATATGTTGCTTTGTTTGAAGTTTGGACAAAAGACATACAGTCTCAACCGTGTTTTCTTTGTCCCAACAAAATTCTTCAATTTCGCCACCATTATAAGGTATAGGAAATCTGAACTTTATACAGCGGAGAAATCTACCATCTTCCTGATAATCTTCAAAAATATGCACTTCAGAAAGAAAAGCCTTTAAAAACATTTTCTTTTCTAAACCTGTCAGTAGTGCATAAAGTTTATCAAAATGAAGTAAGAAACCATATATATTTTCTGCGGTTATTTTATTTTCTTCTAAAGTATGAATTCTTTTTTTAATTTCGGTATGTTCATCTTCTGCTATCATTATATCTTCATATAAATTGTCTAGGCGCTCTTGTAAATCATCATATTTTCTATCATATAGTGGGTCATCTACATCCAATCTATCCATCTGAATACCAATACGATCTTTTTTAATATTTAATTGCCGTATACGCTTTTGAATTCCCAACATTTCCTTTTGTAGTTCCCCGTTATCTAATTTTGAATTTATACGATTTTTTAAGGCTTCTTCAAATTTATCATTACTAACAAGTTTCAAAATTATTTCTTCTACAGCCTTATTAACTGTTTCTTGATCCCATTGTGTATTATAGTCGCAAGGATGACCGTCTATATGAGCCCTATGTTTACATGCATAGTAAAGATGAGTTTTATATGGAGTGCCATCTTTTTTTAATTTTTTCTTATTATTCACATTACTGTACATGGATTTTCCACAACGAGGACATTTTAATATACATGATAAAAGGTTTTCATTCTCCGAAGAATGCGTTTTTTCATTTACAACTGCTGTGGTCTTCCTCTTTTCTTGTGCTTTATACCATATTTCTTCCGAAACAATAGGTTGATGTATACCATCATATATAGAATACTCTTTTTGTTTTACTATATGATACTCATTACGAGTACCTTCTTTCTTTTCATTACGTCGCCTACCATATGCTATTTTGCCCATGTATACAGGATTATCTAATGCTTTTATCACAAATGTTGATGTGAAATTTGATAATTTACCGTTTTTACGTACTTTTTTTGTGTAATTATCGTTCAAATATTTTGCAATTTTTCCACCACCCCAAGTTGTATTAACAAACTTTTCAAAAATAACTCTTATAACTTCAGCCTCGGATTCATCTACTATGAGCTCTCCTTTTATTAATTCGTATCCGTATGGAGCAAAACCGCCATTCCACTTACCTTCACGTGCTTTTTGCTCTCTACCAGCCATAGTTTGAGTTTTTATATTTTCACGTTCAAGTTCTGCTACTGATGAAAGTATCGAAATCAGTAATTTTCCCGCCTCTTTAGCTGAATTTATACCATCCTCTATACATATCAAATTCACACCGTAATCTTGCATTAGTTGCAAAGAATTTAATGCATCAGCAGCGTTACGCCCAAATCGAGAAAGTTTAAATACTAAAACATAATCGACTTTATCTACACCCGTAATTATATCATCCAACATCTCTGTAAACGCAGGACGTCCCTTTATATTTTTACCCGACTTTCCTTCATCTGTATATTCCTTAACAATAGCCATATCATATGCCTTTGCATACCTACGAGCACTTTCTCGTTGAGCATCTAAGCTATAACCATCAACTTGCATTTTTGTCGAAACTCTTGTATATAAATAGCAACGTTTTCTTTGCACAACATAACCTCCACCCAAAATAAAATCTCAGTAGATTTATTTTATCATATCTACCGAGATTTTTCTATGTAACACACTATTTATTTGTCCCAACCTTTTTTATCTCTTTTTCCATTTCATCAGCATATTTTTCTATATACTGAGCAATTAAGTCTATACAACGATCAAATGCAGCCGAATTTTTATTTTTCATAAGCAAACCCCTTCCATACGATTTGCTTATTTACTTATAAGTGTCTCTATTTATGTCCCATAAAAAAATTAATATGTTAAACTTTTTTATAACACATGTCATCTGTTTTATAAAAAATATTTAATGTTTTATAAAACTTACAATAATTTACATATTGTAGATGTCTATTTAGGCTATACCCAAATTACACACCTACACCCAAAATAAAAATTGTAAAAATAAACCCCAAATTTTTATTTTTTGACAAGTTGTATTAAAACTCTTGACTTTAGATGGACAATGGAGGTAGCATGCACATGACATAAAAATAATCAGAAAACCCATACTATAACTACACAAAAAATCAAAACTATTTTATTTTTACATTTTGGAGGTGTTATATATGAAACTGGGTTATGTCAGAGTTAGTACCGTAGAGCAGAATGAAGAAAGACAACTCGAAACAATGAGAAAGTTTGAGGTTAAAAAGATTTTCTCTGAAAAGATTAGTGCTAAGGATGTCAATCGTCCAAAATTACAGGAATTACTGGAGTTTGCTCGTGAGGGAGACACCATCTTTATTCACGATTTCAGCCGTCTTGCAAGAAATACCCAGGACTTATTGAACATCGTTGAAAAGTTGAATTCCAAAGGAGTACAACTTGTAAGTAGCAAAGAGAATATTGACACGAACACGCCAACAGGTAAACTCTTACTTACAGTTATCGGGGCCATATCGGAGTTTGAGCGTCTAATTTTACATGAGAGACAAAAGGAAGGGGTCAAAATTGCAAAAAAGAAAGGGTTATATAAAGGAAGAAAGCCCGTAAAGGTTGAAAACTTTAAACAGCACTATACCCGTTGGAAAAATCGAGAAGTTAGCAAGAGTCAACTTGCTCGTGAACTCGGTATCAGTCGTCAAACCCTTTATACTCTTTTTGATAAATACGAGAAAACACACTCGGATCAAACAATTTAATTTTTTATAACCAAAAACAAATATTTTATAATAATACTAACATTTTTTCAACAAAATAAAAGTTCTACCAATCTTTATTATATAACAAAGACATGGTAGAACATTTCATATTATTCTGTTTACTAAATGTTCATAATATTTGATATTGCACAATAAACTTATTTCAATTCCTAACTTTATTAAAATGGAAATTCAATTTTATAAATATCTTTTATCTTTAATAATTCATTATTATATTGAAACTCATCTGATAATAATAATTTCTCAACTGATGGATATAATCGATATTCACGAGGATTTCCATAGCTTGTCCAATCGCTATCATATACAAAATTATTCTGAATCAAGAAATTAAGACAAGCTGTATAATTTTTAGATAAATGAGCATATAAATTATTTTTACTTTCCCACTCTTCTATATGTTTTATCTGATTATTTGCTTGCCAACGATCTCCAAAACAAGTTACTCTTTCATCAATAATGTAAGATACAAACAATTTTAAAGAATCGTCAAATTTGTTTTCATTCCACAGATACATAAATTTTTTATCATGTAGGTTTTGATTGGATTCAAATGCAGTTTTCAGCTGATTTTCAATATATACATCATCACTAATTACCTGTCTAAAAAAAACAATATCAAGAGTTAAAGTTTCATCTACAAAACTATTTTTTCCATCTGCAGACAATAAATCGAATGCACTTTCAATATTAACATTATCAAGTTCAGAAGTTTTAACCCACATTAATACATCGGATTTTTTTAATGTTCGAACTTTATTCATATGTACATAATATAATATTATTTTTTCATTATCTGTCAAATCCGTAATTGATGTTGCCATTGTAACAGGCATTGATTTCTTTACTACATTAGGTGTAATAACTATCTGATCTACTTCTCTAAGAAATGTATCTCTAATTCTTTCCCAAACATTATGATTAATATTATTTAATCCTAAATGAGCAATTATACGATCTTTCAATTCATTTAATGCAGCTTTACGATTCAATTCATCATTTAATTGGAAGCTAATATCTCTTGGATTAATAGCACCTCTAATATCAGGATAATTAAAATTAGGTAGTAAAATACTTTGATATTCACTCTGTTTTACCCATGCCGCTCCCATTTCATTAAGACACACAGGGCTATTATAGTAATTCTGAGATAGCATCATGATAACAAACAAATTGTCATTACTCATCTCATTTCGTATAAAATCATATAAATCTCCACTACCTTGAGGTATTGAATAACCTTGAATTGAGCTGCAAAATAATTGCCCGCTTTGTACTCCAATTTTTTCTAACAATGCAACAAATTTATCTATAATTTCTCTGTCGTCAGTAGAATGGCTAATAAAAATCTTTTTAGGTTTAACCCTTTTATCCCATTCATCCGCCATATAGATTAAGATTCTTCCTGTTATTTGAAATACTTGTTGAGCACTGATTATTTTTGCGTCTAACATTTTTATAAGCAAACATATTTGACCACACTCTTCTGGAAAATTTTTTTTGCAACTTGAAATAATTTTATTACAATTATCTTTAAAAACTTTTATTACATTTTCATTAATTGTAAATTCATTTATCGAAGAAATAGAATCGCTAAAACTTCGCAATGATTCAGCATCTATACTCATACATTAATCTCCCATACAGTTTCATCTCCACATATGTTGCGGATTTTTAAACGCAAAGGCTTATTCTCACTATAAATATTACCGTTCCAAAATTCTTTTGTTTTCTCTCCGTTACGGATAACATAACCATTTTTATCAATTTTAATTTCACTGTCAGAATGCCATTCTCCATCTAATGAAGTACAATCAACACTCAAATATTCAATCAGCTCTAAACCACTGTCACTTATTTCAATAGGCTTAAATGGTTTTTTAGATGTAGAATTCAATAGTGATTTTTGATTAAATTCAAAAATCTTTTGTAAAACTCGATCACTTAAAAAAGTATCAATTGAAACAACATATCCACCAAAAAGATTGTCTTTTTGTTCCTCAATATGAAATTCAGCATTGTCACTGATGATTACATCATCTAACACAGCTTTTAAATCTCTCAACTCGATTTCTACCGTAGTGCTATCATCTTGAGAAATAAAATCATTGATTTCGTTCTCATTGCTAATATCAATATAATACACAATAACTTTTTTTATATTGCTGTCTAACTCTGGAATTTCTTGATGTATAATACGATTCATAATAACTACATCTAATAGTTTTGAACTGCTGTCCTTTAAATCAGGGATATAAACAGGAACCGTTCCAATCTTACTGTCTGCAATTGCACCTTCCCAAAATGAACCTAAAGAATCATCATTTTTTAGTCCTGGAATAAGTGATTTAATTTTGTCCATAGTTTGTACAGGATTTCTATAAAGCTGAACACCATCTTTAATTTCTAATACATCAAATTGTGCTCCATCAGCTTTCAAACGGTCACGAGTTGTCTGTATAGAATTTATACCAATATCACAATGAATAAATCTACGACCCAATTTATTTGCAACAGCTGCTGTAACTCCACTACCACCAAAAAAATCAGCAATAATCATATTTTCATTTGAAGACGCTTTTATTACACGTTCTAATAATGCCTCTGGTTTTTGAGTAGCATAATCAATATCAGCTCTTTCCTTCGCCATAGGATTAACTATTGGAATATCTAACCAAATATTCTGTATTGGTTGCCCCTTATATGATGACGCATAAATTTTTCTGTAAATCCTCATATTCGGATCAGACGGCATAACCAACTCATTGTTTTGATATAATTCTTCAAGACGTTCTTTTTTATATAACCACCCATTTTCAGGTGGATTAACTCCATGAAATTGGTATTTTAAATTTGGTCTATATAACGAATTAACTAAAGGAGATTTCATATATTTGCCCCTGCCATCGTTATCATCATATATAAAGCGTTCTTCCAAATATTTTTTTGTATTTTCATCATCAATTGAATACTCTGGATTAAAAATATATTCATCTGCATTGTAACCATACCATAATATAGTATCGTTAGTTATTCCAAATTGTTTGCTTGCCCAAGATACTGATTGCTTTCTTCTCCATATGATTTCATTTATAAAGTTATCTTCACCAAAAAGTTCATCCATGAGTATTTTTACATAATGTACCATATGCCAATCTAAATGTACATATATAGATGCTGTTTCACTCATAACAGCCTTAATTGCCATTAAGTTTTCATACATCCAGTTGAGATATTTCTCCTTATCCCAAACATCTCCATACATTTTTTCTTCAAAAGTTTTTAGCTCTTCAATATCTAATTCTTGTTCTGCCTGAGCAATTATTTCTGCTACTTTAGGATTACGACGAATATATACCTTTTTGGCATAGTCCGCACCACTTGCAAACGGAGGATCTATGTATACCAAATCTACTTCAATACCATTTTCTTTTAGATAAGCACAGGCTGAAACACATTCACCACGAATAACCATATTGTTATTAGAATTATCGCCTACGGTTTCTTGTCTTTCCATCTCATATAATGGCATTCCACGTTGTAAAATCATAGACATATCGTCCGCACCTTTATATTTTAAAATGCGGTTAAAATTTCCCAAAACCGCCTGTCCTTCTATTGGCTCAGGAATAAAAGGTACATATTTAATTGGCATTATTTTTTTCCTCCTTTAAATCCTTACATTTTTCAACAGTTTTTAATATTTTAGCCTTTACTTTTTTTCTATCTTTAGTTTGCATTGGTCTAATGATTGTAAGCAAAATGATAACACAAAATGAACCTATAGTAATATGGTCCTCGATTTCCTCAAATAATTGAGCAAAATTTGAAATTCCTAAAACCAAAAAAAATGAAGTTAAACCTACAATAATAAGTACTTTTCCAAAGAAATCATAAATCTTAGATACTTTATTCTCGCAATATATATTATTTTTAAAATTTTGGATTGTTAAATAACTTTGTTCATTACATAAATTACTTTGTAATTTATGGATATTTTTTTATATAATTTTTTTATCTTCTTACGTTCATTACTCCAATAAAAAAAGAAATCAGCGAAAGCAAAAGCTGAACTCGCAATTGCGATACCAGATATAATTCTTTCTAATTGCATATCCCCAAAATCCATACCAAATACTTTGCACCAAAAACAAATAAATATAAACAAAAAATATGCTATCATAAAACTTTGATTGTATTTCATCTTATTATCCCCAAAAAGATTTTATTTTATTATGAACAATTTCAATACGTTGATTATCTGTTAATTTATCCTCTAAATATAGATATTCAAACCTATTATATTTAAAAATACCATTGTTTTTATGCAAAAATTCATTTTCTACAAAAGCCTTTTTCGCTTTAAAACTGATATCATTTGCATACCCTTCACCTTTTGTTTCCACAATGATAACTTTATATATTTTGTCATCCTTACGCTGTATGATAAGGAAATCTGGTGTATACATTCCTATATAATTCCATATATTATTACTATATTTATAGCACTTTATCTTAAATTCGGTCATGGCTCTATCACCATTATAATAAACCTCAAGCCCTAAGTCATTGATTTCCGGAAACGTCAATACCTCATCTAAAAAAGTTCTCTCAAAATTACTGTCGGTATGATATGGCAAGTAATGGAATGAATGGTCTTTCTGTGGGTGAGAGGAATTTTTCTTTAAAAGTAAAGCTAATACATCATCTTGACCTGTTTCTTTAGCTAATTTTATCATTGCTTGTGCATTTTTATTTATTTTAAATTTTCCTTGGTCATCTAATACTATTTTATCTACAACATCTTGCGTAGGATAGTAATCTTCAGGTGATTTTGTTTGGATCGTTTTAGTGAAGTTCGCAATATTAAGCAAACTAGCTGACTGTGGAATATATTCTTCATTAGTATCAAACGATCTAATATCACAAAAAGCCTTCCTAATATTAGTGTTTATAGCTAGAATATCATACATTGAACTAAAATATCTACTTCCATTCTGGTTATATGTTATATCATTAAATATTGATTGTAATTGCTCATTATATTGTTTCAGTTGGTTCATGGTAATTGTTCCAAGAGAACTACGTACAATATCATATAACCACGCTGAATAAGTTGCTGGCTTATTTCCATTCTCTTGATTATTTATCGAGTTAGTTTTTACAATCTCCATATTAAAGTCTGTAGTTTTTATAATACCATTTGACCGTTTTGTGCCATTACATACATTAACAATCTTTTTCTTTGGATCAGCTTTTTCTACAATAAGGGTTTCATAATTTATTTTAAGCTGATAAAAATCAACTTTTGGTAACTTCAGATATTTTGTACGGTCATATCTGTTTATTGATACCTTGTTATTATTAGGTGTTGTAAACTCTTTTAATGAAATATGATGCTGTTTTTCGAGTTGACTTTTGAGTTTTTCTGCATTCGTACTATTAAGATAAATAAGTGCAGTTTCTGATGAATTCCTTTCAACTTGTCGTAAACATCTACAAGCTGTTTGTAATACCATAGTTTTGGTGCAATCACCTTCCTGTGAAAGGATGATTCCTGTTAAGCTTCGACAATCCCAACCCTCTTTTCCTATTTGTACTAACAGCACAATACGAATTTTTGAAAAAGGTCTATCCAAGCTGTCAAACTCCATCTGACTATCTAATGGTTGAGGATGTTGTTTATTGCCTTTATGAAATCTAAGAATTATATCGGCAGGAAGATTATATTCATTTACGATTTTCAACACTAACGGATATACTATTTCTTCCAACTTTTCAATTGAACTACAATAAATTCCCAGTTTAGCTCTTGTACCATCATTGTAAACAGTATCACCATAAGTATTTAAAAACTCTCTTACTCCATTTTCAATGATTTTACAACTGTCGGTTTGCTCCATAATTTTAACAATTGGTGTTTTAAGAAAATTACCGACACCATCAACCAATGGATAGTAATATACAGTATTTGAAATTTCCGCTGACGAAACAGATAATGTATCTGTTACATTTACTTTTTCCGTTTTTTCTAAATATGGAGTTCCTGAAAACCCTATGACAGAATTTACAGTTTTTTGTTCTGCCCATTTACTTACAACAGCACGTAGTTTTATCTCATCACGCATCGCATGATGTACTTCATCAATAAAAATAGATAAAGATGGAAGTTTACCAATAAGATTTCTTAGTTCATTGGCTTGACGATCTTTATCATCTTCACTTTCATCATCTAAGCTGATTTGACCATAATTTTCTTGAACTCTATCCAAAATAACTTTTTCTGCATTAGTAATTGCTACTAAACCAAATAATTCTGATAACGGTTGATAATTAGCAATTTTCTGAACATTTGGATTTTTTATTTTATTAGATTTTTTAGCTGTTTTTACCTGATCTAAAACTTCAAATGAAATTAATCTTTTTATTTCAGAAGCTGCCGGTTCTGGAAGAATCCATGAAGGGTCAAATTTCTGAATAGTTTTCAAGCTAGGAACTACGGAAGATTTTAATCCCGAAGGAGCAAATATCATAAAGTTATGTGCAAACGCTGGATTTTGTGGTTCATTTCTTGCAAAATATAAATCCAAATATATAAAAGCCGCCATTAAATATGTTTTTCCTGCTCCCATAGGTAAACTAAATAGGTAATCAGTATATGACAAATCATAAAATGCTTTCTGAAAAAATTTATCGCACCCCACGCTTTCAGGTGATTTGCGAAGTTGCTGTTCTAATTTAGTAGAAACTTGTTCACCTTTATCATTTTTTAGACAAACATACTCAAACAAAGCCGCTGCTGAATTATGCGAAACTAAATAATCATATGTTGTTTTAGAAAGTTCTACTTGTTCTAAGTCTAAATTATTGAAAGAACCCTGGCAAAACAATTCTGCTAATGGTTTACATCCGCAAGCAATTTTTAAAAATAAGTATGTTTTAATTGCATCAATCTGAGCATCACGCATTTGACCTGTTGTTATTATATAATCTATAATTCCTCTAATTGTACATTCAGAAGATTTAAGCCAACGATCTCTGGTACAAGTAATCATTTGATAAAACATCAGTTATCCTCTTTTCTTTTATCTTTTGCTAAACGTGTTCTACCATCTAATGGTTTTTCTGCATTTTTAGGGATTGCCCAAACTCTTCCAAATCGATATACTCCATATATACGACCTTTCATGCACAGGATTTCAACTCTTCGTTGCGAAATTCCCCATTCAAGAGCTTTATCTTTAGGTGTTACATAATCCATATTTACAGAACCTCCATTTATGTTCTCTTAATTATACATCTATTAAACGAATAATACAATGTCAATAGTAAACCTATTCTAATACCAAACTGATAATCTATTTCTTACCCATTGAAGTATAGCTGTTTTCGATTTCTTGTATCACAACACTCTAATCGAAACATTTGTCAGCAATATTATCTTTGTAATTTTCAGATCATTTGTATTGTTAATTCGCCAACCTAACCGATGTCATTTTTTTCAAAATCTTTTTTAACAACAAAAACCTCTAAATTTATGTTCTCAAAACAATATATTTATATAATTTTTTATCGCTATACTTGGAATACTACTTTTCTAGCAAATAAAAAAACATTTACTTTTTCAAAAGTAAATGCTTTTTATGGAAATATATTTATAAATTTTTATTTATTACAATTTTGTTTAAAGGTAATTTTATTATTGAAAACTTTATTCAACCACTTCCAATATTTATATAAATTCTTATTATATTAGTTGTATTTATATAAACATTAATTCATTTTATAACATCAAAGTAATTATATAATTTGATGATTTAATTAAAAATGAAATCATCAACACAATCCAAGCAGTACATGGTCACTATGTCATCAATGGTATCTTGAAGATCTATAGCATCTTTCTGTGTATAATCCTCATTTGTATTTATTGCTATACTACGAAGCTTACGCTTAATGTATGCTAATTTATGAATTATATTCGTGTTTAACGAAAAAAGTGGCAATATCTCATCCTCTGTAATATAAATGTTATCAAATTCCATAAGTACCTCCCATGTCATCATCGGTCACACCCGAACATTTGTCTTATTTATCTAAATTTATTATTATATTCTATTTCAGAAACTAACTTTTCAATGCTTTTAAATTTCTTATATAGCATATTTTTTTACATCGGCTACAATATACACAAATTAAACCACTGTTCTTATAATGAGGTAATGCTGGAAGTGTTGCCTTACAATACGGACAACTTAATTCTATGAATCGTCCCATAATAATCACTCCTGACTTGCTTTATCAAGAATATCCATTTCCTTTGCATACTGAAAAACTAATTTTCTTATAAACTCTAACATTTGATCAGCCCACTTATAAGCACATTCCTCGCTCATTCCCATATATGACATACCTATATAAGCCCAATTATGTAAAATATCATCCAAACTCAACACTTCCTTTAATTTTTTTAATGATTTCAATGTATCAATAAGCATGTATCTATCATTCCGTATTAGTATACTTTCAACTGTAGTAACAACTGTAGATTTTTTTAAAATTATTAAAAATATTTTTTCAACTGTCTATTTTTATTTTTAATATAAAAGAACCACCCTACTATATAGCAAAATGGCTCATATCACTTTATTCATAATATTTTTTAAACTTAACCCAGTAAATACAAACTTCATCAATTTTCAATAAACTATACTAAACCCATACATTGAAGCCAGTTGTTCAGGCGTTAGCATCACATCCCAATCAAAAGGTTGTTGCGTTTCAATTTCAGTTCGTATTTCTTCTATACTTTCTTCTGTAATAGGTATTTCTTTTGTTTGAGGTAAACCCAAAAAGAAAGCACCGAAATCAAACATAAAACCATAGTAATTTTCTTTTCCCTTTTTAACATTATTTGAATGGTTACTTACTACCATTAAATTATCAATTCGGTTATCCGAATGCTTTCCAGAAATGTGATCAACCGAAAGAATAGAATTCGACCCCATCAGAGCCAAAAGCATAGATTCAATGCCATAAACCATAAGGCAAATAATCGAATGTGTGCGTATATTATATTTTGAGCCTTTGAACTCACCAAGATCTGTTGTTTGCCATGCAGTTTCTTTTATTTTGTGCCCTAATTCATTTTTCTTATCTCGCTCTGCTGCTTTTCGATCACTGTAACCTTTTTTTGCTTTTCTCTGTATAGCTAAACGTTTCTCATTTTCAAACCATCTACATAATTGAATTTTACGATTTTGAAATTTTAATACAACGTCAACAGTTTCTTTATTTTTTTCAATTATAAGTTTCTCAGGTGTACCAACTCCGACATCTAACCATTTTACAATTCCAACTATCGGATTTATAAAAAGAACCTTTTTATTAAAAAAAGTAAAGTAGTAAGGTATATCTTTTTGCAAACGTTTTGAGTATCCAGCACAGCCAACAGCTACTGAGTTCTGCCATAGCATATATGCTCTCATAAAACAACGACCTACTTCTTCATGTACTAATGCTAAGCCAAAAAAACTTTCAATCATGCACTTATAAAAATTTGAATCACGGTTAAACTTTGTTATACCGATTTTTTTATAAACTTCTTCTTCACTACCACAAGCAAAATATTTTGAAATTTCGGTAAAATTATTATTTTCTTCAGCATTATAACCCGGATAACTTGGCTTATATCCTGCAAAAGCTAAATTGAAAGCGTTGTTACGCCAATTTTCTACTATTCTTTTCATTAGATTTGAATTACAAGAAAAATCATAATATACCCAATTTCTATCCTTATACACCTGTATAACCTTTTTTATAAACTCATCATAAGATTCTGTTTTATTTATACAAATTCTGCTCATAACATTCACCCTTTTTTATTTATACATACTTTTCTCCAAACCACTCAACTATACAACTTCTAGGATACTTTTCTTTTACACCCAAACTAAACGGGTCATAGTCAACAACCTCATTTTTACATTTTTCAACTTTTTCATCACAACCTATACCTTCCTTTTGACATCGCAAACAACCTGATAATATTTCTGGTGCTTTAACATCTACTGTGGTATATTTGTCTTTTTCAAAGTACTCAGTTACTGCTAGACACACTATGCTACTAATAGATGCGCCTGAACTATTTGCCAATTTTTTAATTTTTTTGTACTTTTCATCACTTAATCTAAATGTAATCGAATTGTTTTTCATATTTTTCAACCCCTTTTATTTTTTCTTTCATACTAATATAAATATAACTGCAGTCACTTTTTTATTTATGCTCACTTGTAAGACATTGTAAGTGAATTACTTACAAACAACTGTCCAAAATTATTTTTACATAAAAAGAAAGACGCCCAAAAGGACGTCTTTCTCTATTCTTTAAGTTTAAATATAAAGTCAAGTAATACCCAAAGCCTGAAAGGTTCATAAGGTTGTTGCTCTTTTGTTCTGACCTTTTCTATTTCATAGTAGTACTTCAGCAACCCCCACTCTTGCTCCAACTCTCCATACCTTTCAAACCCTTTACGTAACTCTGTTTCTATTTGAGAACATAGAAAAGAGTGATAGTTTTCATTGTTTGCATGTTTGCCCATTCTTTCTATGTAGGTGAGGTACTTACACCGCATATCCAACTCTATATTATACTCAAACTCAAACTCATAGTTGGTGTTTTCACGCTCAAAGAAACCCTCTAAGTCTGCTCTAAAACTCACACTTTCACCACCTTATGCTTTAAAATACACAGAAATAAAGAATTCACCAGATGAATTCAATTTTTTTAAGTTCTCAAGTGCTTCTTTTTTTGTCTTATACCCATATAGCAAGAACATCTCATCGTATTGCGAAGTGCTTAAAGTAAAATATCTATACTCATCAGAAAATGTTTTGTTTTCAAGTTTTTCAAGCACTTCCCATTTAGAATAGGTTATACCTTCTAAGCCGGCTAAGCCCACAATTTTAGGCGGCTCTGTATCTATCACCAGACCATCCATTCTTAATTCTTGAATGTCCTCCCAAAATCCATTAAAATTAATATAAGCAGTACCAATATACTTTATCTGTATACCTACAAAAACGCCATACCACTTCTTAAAACCCTTATACAGTATGTCATACGTTGTCATAATCAATCACCACCGTTTTTATATATGGTAACGTCCCCAAAAAACTAAAGTCAATAAAAATTACTTGATTGAATTTTATAAAATAATATAAATTATTGAGGTGAAATTATGAATTTAACTAACGTACAACAAGCCGCTTTTAATTTAATCCAATCTGATGCTAGATTTTTATATGCAATAGTAGATATACTTAATAATGCAAAAAGAATAAATAGCAATTATATAATGATGTGTCAGCCTTATATTGGTGTTTTTGCTAATGGTGCTGAACAATGGTGCAGAAAGGTTGGACTAAACGCTCCCAAGTTTACTCCTGATGAAAAATTATATTATGATAATTTAAGACAAGGGCATAAAATTTTTGAAGACACATATGAAAACTTTTCAGATAAACTGCTTAAATATCTTATTCAAAGTGATTCTTATTTTTATAACAACCTTAGTTCTATTGAAAAAACATTAGACTATTATAATGTTGGTACAGATTTATGTAATGGGGAATTTTGTGGAAATACTATTATCTGTATGATTAACACACCTATTCAAATAATAGAAAATAAAGATGCTGGAAATTATATAAAAAACATTAGTGTGATTGCTGGAAAACTTGCTAATTTCTTTAAATGCACAGAACTACCCACTTATAAATATGATGATATTAATAACTTAGTTACATTTAAGGATTACCATTTTTATAACAACTGCCCTTTAAAACTTAAAAATAACTTTTCATTTGTACTGTTTTCAGTTTTATGCAATATAAATTACATTATTGAATTTATAGATAAATACTTTGTAGATGAAATACCTCAAAAATTAAAGTTTGCTTACCTACAATACTATTATTTGTGTGACTTTATAAAAAATCTAAATGATTTTAACGGTTCAAATTATGTACTCGATACATCTTTAAAAAATAGAAATTTTAGAAATTGTATCGCACACTATGGTTTAGGTCAATTTATGGAAAATAGCGATATTATTGAAACAGACATTTTGAAAGGTTTAACATATAAGGCTTTTAATATGGACTATATTTCTACAAAACAACTGCTATATAAGTATCTAAAAGATTTAACACAACAAATAAAATCTGACATATTATTATAATTAAAAATTGCTGCGTTTATCTTTTTAAAACGCAGCAATTTTTGTTATTATATCATTTTAAAATGTTTTAGTGCAGCTATTATTGCTTTTTCTTTCTCTGGAGGACATGTTGGGACGAACGCTTTTTCTTTCTTTGATATATTGTAATTTTCACGCTTTTCTAAACCCAACTTACTTTTTACCTGTGCTATATATAAACTACTTACTTTTAAGCCATCATTTTTAAGTATATACTCCTTTAGTTCAGAATATGTTGCTTTTGCTTCTGCTGATGTTAATGGTAAACCATCAAGATCCAGTTCGACCTCTACAAATGCAGTGGATTTGTGTTGGGACAACAAAACAACGGTCTCAACATGATAAGTTCTAGGAAATAAATCTACTGCCATAACTTTATCAATTTTATAACTATTATCACATAATAATTTACAATCTCTCGCTAAAGTTGCTGGGTCACATGAAATATAAACAATTCTCTTTGGGTTCATTTGTAATATAGCTTCTATTGCCTGTTCGCTTAAACCTTTTCTTGGAGGGTCAACAGTAAGTACATCTGGTTTTATTCCACGCTTTACAAGCATTAAAGCGGCTTGTCCTGCATCTGCACAAATAAACTCTGTATTATATACACCATTTATCATTGCATTTTCTTTTGCATTTTCTATTGCTTTTGGTACAATTTCTACACCAATAACATTTTTTGCATGACTTGCAAGTGCAAGTGTTATTGTCCCTGCACCACAATATAAATCTATAACAGTTTCCTTACCTGTAAGATTTGCATATTCCAATGCAAAGCCATATAGTTTTTCTGTTTGAGCATGATTTACTTGATAAAAAGCATGAGGTGATAATTTAAATACATTTGAGCAAAGAGTATCTTGTAAATAGTCATCTCCCCAGAGAGTAATAGTTTTATCTCCTAAAATAACGTTATCAGTTCTTTTATTTATATTTTGAACTATACTTGTTATTTGTTCAAAAGATGTTGTAAGATTATTTATTAACTCTTCTTTATTTGGTATTTTATTGTTAGCAGTTATTAAGCAAACTTGAACTTCTTTACTTATTTCACCTGTTCTAATATAGATATGACGAATAAGCCCTTTTTTCTTACTTTCATCATATGCAGGAATTTTAAATTTTTCCATCCAATCACAAATGCATTTTGCTATATCATTCGCTATTTCCTTGACTATAAAACATTTGTTTGCACGAACTATATCATGACTTCTTGGGCGGTAAAATCCTGTGTATGGCACACCATCTTGTTCACCAACTGGAAATTGTGCTTTATTTCTATAATGTGTTATTTCATCTGCTCCTGTTATTTTGACATCAAGATTTTTAAAACCACCTATTCTTGACAATGCGTCAGCTACTTTTTGTTTTTTTGCGTTTAATTCCTCTTCATATGTTATATGTTGATATGAACAACCACCACATTTGCCAGCATGAACACAAACTGGTTTAATTCTATGTTTAGATGGAATAATAATTTTTTCTATTTTACCAAAAGCTAATTTTTTACCAACTTTAATTATTTTTACATCACATTGGTCACCCACTGCACCGCCAGAAACAAATACAGTCATACCATTTATTTTAGCAACAGCTGCACCTTCTGCTGTATAGCCAGTAAATTCTGTTCTATAAATTTTATTTTTTTGTAATGACATTTATTAAACTCCTCTTTATTTTACTTAAAGCCAAAAATGTTGATTATTACAATTTAATATTATTATTTATTTTATCATTTATGTTATTTTAATACAAGAATATTATAAAAAAGCAGGTCTATCAATATAAATAGACCTGTTTAGAAATTTAATCAACTTTTATATCTTTGCGAAGATTAAATGTTTTTGTGTGATTTTTTAGTTGTTGTGACTGTGCAAACATTTGTTCACTAACAGCCGCAGTTTCTTGACTCGTTGCTGAATTTGTGTGCACGACTTCAGCTATTTGATTTATACCATTTGCTGTTTTTTCAATAATCTCTGATTCACCTTGAACAGCCTTTGTAATTTTATTTATTCCCTTAGAAGACTGTGTTGAAAACTCTAATGTTTTTTTAAGAACATCAGACACATTAGAGACTATAACATTACCACGTTGCACCGCTTTAATTGAATTTTCAATCAATTCTTTTGTTGCTTTAGCCGCATGGTCAGATTGTGATGCAAGGCTTCTGACCTCACTTGCAACAACTGCAAAGCCCTTACCAGCAGTACCTGCTCTAGCTGCTTCAACTGCTGCATTAAGTGCAAGTATATTGGTTTGAAAAGCTATGGATTCAATAGTTTTAATAATATCGCTAATGCTATTTGCTGCATTACTAATATCATTCATTGCAGAGACCATTTCTTTCATATCCTTATCACTTTTTGCTATTTGTTCACTTGTTTTTTCTGTATCAATTTGAGCTGAAATAGCCATTTTTGCATTTTCCTTTGCATCAATTGCCATTTTATCGAGTGTTGAACGAAGTTCATCTACTGCTTCAGATTGAGTCATAGCACCTTGAGCAAGCATTTGGGCACTATTAGACATTTGCTCTGCATTATCTGAAACGCTTGAGCTTGCAAGAGCAATTTGTGAAAGAGCATAAGAAAGCGATTTTGTTAATTTATCTATTGAACGTTCTATTTGACTGAAATCGCCTATATAACGTTCAGATATTGTAATATCAAAATTACCGGATGCAAGTTCATCAGTAACTCTTGTTATATCTGCTATATAACTTTGAATCAGTTTCATAGATTTTGTTAGTGTATTAACTAAAACACCTATTTCATCATTTGACTTATAGCTAAATTTAATTTTTAAATCACCATCTGCTATTGGCTTACTCTCCTCTGTTAATTTTAAAATAGGTAAAATAATTTTTCTAATAACATATCCTATTAACATAACTAGGCAAACAATAGATATTATAAAGAATATAGTTGATAATACACCTACCACAGCTATAACACTATTCATTTTTTGTTCGCTTTCAGTTGCGTTTGTTTCACTTTTTTCTATAATCTTATCAAGTTTAGTGAGAAGATTTTGAACTGTTGTTTGAACATTTTGCTGATAAAATTGTTGTGCTTGTTGTGGATTTGTCTTGATAAGATTTATTGTGCTTTCAGCATAACCATGAAGTTGTTTATGTATAGGTTCTATCTCATCTCTAAGAGATATTATTGTTTCATCTGTCAAATCATTGCTACCATTATATATCCACTGACCAAGAGAACAAGTTTTTGGGTCTGAGCTACCTTCAAATTCTTTGCCTGCATATACTGCCTGACTTAAACTACTACACCATTTATAGTGTGCGATTTCTGCAAGCTGTATATCTTTTAATAACTCCATTGACTTTTGACTTTCAGAATCAACTTTTTTTATCTGTATCATTCCTAAATTAACAACCATACAACATAATAGAGTTGAAAGTATGGCTGCTACTACTCTTATAAGCACTGATTTTTTTATACTTTTGCTCATAACATAAAATCTCCCATCTAAACCATAATTACTATATACAACATATTAACATATATCATACCATCTATTCAAGAAATACATACTTAATTTTTCGTAAAAATTTACCTTATTTTTTATATATTATAACATTTGAATATTTTATTATTTGTTTAATTTCAATAATTTTAAAATCGAAAATATATATTTTTTCATTTATTATATCATTAACTTTTTTATTACGAAATATATAAATAATATGCTATAATCATAAACGAATGATAGTCGCAGTGAAGAGAAGTAGCGAGACGAAAGTTTTGTTTCTTCTCTTTTTTTGTGCTAATATCATAATATTATTTTTATTGGAAAAAGGAGTTTAAGAAAAAAATGCCTAAAAACAAATTTCAAAATGTTATTTTTACAATTATCATGGCTGTAATAATGGTATATGGTATGATAATTTATAATGTAGCTTTAAATACTGGGGGAGTTACCAATGAAACATTTTTAATGGCACTGCACGAAATGCCTATTATGGTGCCTATTGCATTTATTTTAGAATTTTTTGTTGTGGAAAAAATCGCAGCACGTCTTGCATTTTCTTTTATGCGACCTACTGACAGACCTCAATTTATAACTTATGCAATTTCTCTTATGATTGTTTGTATTATGTGTCCTGTAATGAGCCTTATTGCAACTATTCTATTTAAAGAACCTAGTTTTGGCACTTGGGTACATACATTTGGTTGTAATATGCCAATGGCTTTAATCTGGCAATTATGTTATTGTGGCCCACTTGCTCGTTTAATTTTCCGTACACTTTTTAAAAAACAACTTGCAAAATCTGATGAGCATGAAAACGAACATGCACATGTATAAAAATCTCAGTGGTCAAACTTGATTGTTTGACCGCTTTTTTAATATATATTATAATAGTATTAAAATAAAAAAATGAGGTTTTATTACCTATGAAAAAACTTGTTATTGGTATTCTTGCACATGTTGATGCGGGAAAAACAACTTTATCAGAAGCTATTCTTTATATTTCAGGCAAATTAAAAACACTTGGTCGTGTGGACCACAAAAATGCCTTTTTAGATACTGCCGAACTTGAAAAGCTTAGAGGGATTACCATATTTTGCAAACAAGCAATATTTAACTGGAAAGATACTGAGTTTACATTGCTTGATACCCCTGGTCATGTGGATTTTTCAGCCGAAATGGAACGCACATTGCAAGTGCTTGATAGTGCAATTTTGGTTATAAATGCTACTGATGGTATACAAGGTCATACACAAACACTTTGGAATTTATTAAAACAACATCAAATCCCAACTACAATTTTTATAAATAAAATGGACTTGCCAAACTCTGGCAAAGAAAAATTATTAGATGAGCTTAAAACCCGCTTTTCTGATAATTGTATTGATTTTACACAAGAAAACTTACTTGAACAAATTGCAATGTGTTCAGATGAGCTTTTAAATGAATATATAAACACAAACAGCATAAAAGAAGATGAAATATGCGATTTAATTAAAAATAGAGGTTTATTCCCTTGCTTTTTCGGCTCTGCTTTATCTGTTGACGGTGTAGATGCTTTGCTTGACTGCCTAAATAATTATTTTTATCAACCACACTATCCAAATGAATTTGGTGCTAAAGTATTTAAAATTTCAAGAGATAGTTCTGGAAATCGTCTAACACATATTAAAATCACAGGTGGAAATTTATCCGTTCGCACACTTTTAAAAGGTGAGGACTGGGAAGAAAAAGTAAATCAAATTCGTTTATATTCGGGTGATAAGTTTAAAACCATAGATACTGCATATGCTGGTCAAATCTGTACATTGACTGGTCTTTCTATGACACAATCTGGTGAAGGGCTGGGAATAGAATCTAAGTCTAAACCTCCTGTTTTACAACCTGTATTAACTTATAGAGTTATAATCCCTGAAAACTCAGATTCACATACTATGCTAGGTTATTTAAAACAGCTTGAAGAAGAAGACCCTATGCTTCATGTTGTTTGGAATGAAAAAGAAATTCATGTACAGCTTATGGGAGAAGTTCAGCTTGAAATATTAACTGAACTTTTACATAGTCGTTTTGGTATAAACACAAGCTTTGATACAGGACATATTGTATATCGTGAAACTATTAAAAAACTTGTTATAGGTGTTGGACATTTTGAGCCTTTAAGACATTATGCTGAAACTCATTTGTTACTAGAACCACTTGAAAATGGTAAGGGTATACAAATTGATACAAAATGTAGTCCTGATTCACTTGATATAAACTGGCAGAGGCTTATTTTAACTCATATTTTAGAAACCACACATATTGGTGTACTTACTGGCAGCCCAATAACTGATATTAAAATAACGCTTATAGCGGGCAAAGCACATTTAAAACACACTGAAGGAGGAGATTTTAGACAAGCAACTTATCGTGCAATAAGACAAGGGCTTATGCAGGCTGAAAATGTACTTTTAGAGCCTTACTATTCTTTTACTCTTGAAGTGCCTAATGAAATGGTTGGTCGTGCTATGACTGATATTCAAAAAATGTGTGGTGAATTTGAGCCTAGTCAATCAGGTTTAGAATATACAATTTTAACTGGAACTGCTCCTGTTGCAACAATGAGAAATTATCCTTCTGAACTTGCCGCATATACAAAAGGTAAAGGCAAACTTTTCTGCACTCTAAAAGGCTATTATCCATGTCATAACGCTGATGAAGTGATAAAACAAATAGGCTATGATGCTGAACATGATACCGCACACCCTGCCGACTCTGTTTTTTGTTCTCATGGTGCTGGTTTTAATGTTAAATGGAATGAAGTATCTGAATATCAGCATTTGCACCCACAAATAAATTTAACACCTAAAGCAACACAAGTTCAAACTGCTATCCATAAATCTCATTATACATCAAATGCAACTGATAAAGAGATAGAAGAAATTTTTGTTAAAACATATGGTGAAATAAAAAACCGTTCTTATGATGCATTTCATAGCTCAAGAAAGCCGCCTAAACGCACCGAACTTTCAACAGAAACACTGTCAAGAATAAAAGCTGATGACTATTTACTTGTTGATGGCTATAATATAATTTTTGCATGGGACGAACTTAATCAAATTGCAAAAGATGATTTATCTGCCGCACGTTCTGCGTTAATTCGCATTTTAAGCAATTTCCAAGGCATGAGAAAATGCAAACTTATTTTGGTTTTTGATGCTTATAAAGTAAAAGGCAATACTGGCAGCATAGAAAAAGATGGAAATATTCATGTTGTATATACTAAAGAAGCTGAAACCGCTGATATGTATATAGAAAAAGCCTCTTATGATTTATCACGCAAACACAGAGTTAGAGTTGCAACATCAGATGCTACTGAACAAATGATAATTTTAGGTCATGGTGCAGAAAGATTAAGTGCAAATGATTTAAAATGGGA
>CALWUO010000022.1 GCA_944384745.1 uncultured Butyricicoccus sp. | reverse complement strand
AATTAGCGTATAGAAATATCAGAAAAAACAGCGGTAGTAAAACAGCAGGCGTGGATAATAAGACAATAAGCGATTTAAATAAATGGAAAGAAAAAGCTCTTATTGCTCATGTTCAACGAAAACTAGACTGGTATGTTCCAAATGCAGTCCGCAGAGTTGAGATACCAAAAGATAATGGCAAAACCAGACCGCTTGGTATACCAACAATTATGGATAGACTGATACAGCAATGTATTTTGCAAGTATTAGAACCTATCTGTGAAGCAAAATTCTTTAAGCGAAGTAATGGTTTTAGACCAAATCACAGTGCAGAAAATGCTATTGCACAAGCAGAAAGAATGATACAGAATGTGGATTGTCATTATGTTGTAGATATTGATATAAAATCATTCTTTGACAATGTAAGTCATGGAAAACTTATCAAGCAAATGTGGACATTAGGCATAAAAGATAAAAAGTTATTATCTATTATATCTGCAATGTTAAAAGCAGAAGTAGCAGGTATTGGCTTTCCCAAAAAAGGAACGCCACAAGGTGGAATTATCTCACCATTGTTATCAAACATCGTTCTCAATGAATTAGATTGGTGGATTGTTAGTCAATGGGAAGAAATGCCTACAAAAAGAAATTATATTCATAGAATATACAAAAATGGAACACCAGATAAAAGTAATACGTTTAGAACATTACGCAACTATACAAATCTTAAAGAATGTTATTTGGTTAGATATGCAGATGATTTTAAAATCTTCTGTAAGAAAAGAGCTGATGCAGTTAAACTGTTTGAAGCTACAAAAAAATGGCTATTAGAGCGACTAGGACTGGAAATTAGTTCGGAAAAATCTAAGATAGTCAATCTAAAACGTCATTATTCCGAATTTTTAGGCTTTAAACTTAAAGTCAGAAAAAAAGGTAAAAAATCAAATGGAAAACCAAGATTTGTTATAGAAGCACATATAAAAGATAAGGCATTGATAAAAATACGCAAAAAGAGCAAAGAAATCATAGGTCAGATAAGACAAACCTATGATAAAAGTATGGAGTATAGACTAATTCAAAAATATAATTCATACCTTATAGGAGTTCATAACTATTACAGTATTGCAACTCATGTGAATATTGATTTTCAAAAAATCGCTTTTGATGTCAAAAAGAGCCTTTATAACAGACTTAAACACAGACTACAAAAGAAAGGTACTATCACAAATAGATATATAAATGAAAAATATGGTACAAGCCGAGAAGTTCGCTATTTAAATGGTCATGCAGTCGTCCCGATTGCATATGTACAGCATAGAGTGCCTATGGATAAGAAAAATAAGATAAATAAGTATACACCAGATGGTCGTGCTGAAATTCATAAGAATTTATCAGACATCAATATGGCAGTGCTTTATCATTTAATGAATAATCCAGCAGGTAAACAAAGTGTTGAATATAATGATAATCGCATTTCACTCTATGTTGCACAAAAAGGAAAATGTGCTATTTCAGGAGTAGAACTTGAGGCAAATCAAGTTGACTGTCATCATAAAAAACCGCTTTCTATGGGTGGCGATGATAGTTATGACAATTTGATAATTGTATCCGATGTTGTTCATATTCTTGTTCATTCAAGCAATGAGCATACAATCAATAAATATCTTAATGTGTTAAATCTGAATGAAAAACAGTTTAAAAAGCTCAATAAGTTAAGAATTATGGCAGAAATGCCACAGTTTGTGAAATAATCAAGGAAGTCTGTTTGTTGTATAGATTATTACAAAAATTACTGACGATGGAAAGCCGTGTGATGGGAAACTGTCACGCACGGTTTGGAGTGGGGGAAAATCCGGAGATAATTTCAAAGGATTACCTATCACTATCGTTCGAGATGGCTGCTTCAGCAATGGAAAGTAAACGTCTTGGATTGTGTCAAAAAAGCATGTTTGTAGTGCCAAATCACCTTACTTTGCAATGGGCAAATGAGTTTTTACGTTTATATCCAAGTGCAAAATTGTTGGTGGCAAACAAAAGAGATTTTGAAACTGCCAACAGAAAAAAATTCTGTGCAAGAATAGCAACAGGCGATTATGACGCAGTTATAATTGGTCATTCACAATTTGAGAAAATTCCTATTTCCGCCGAACGTCAAGAGCGTATATTAAGGCAACAAATTGATGAAATAGAGATAGCATTATCTGAGTTAAAACACAACCGAGGAGAGAATTTTTCCATCAAACAGATGGAGAAAACAAGAAAATCCCTACAAACACGTCTTGATAAACTGCTTGCAAACGATCGTAAAGATGATGTTGTAACTTTTGAACAGTTAGGTGTTGACCGTTTGTTCGTAGATGAAAGCCATGCTTTTAAAAATTTGTTTTTATATACGAAAATGAGAAACGTGGCTGGATTATCAACTTCTGAAGCTCAAAAATCTTCAGATATGTTTATGAAGTGTCAGTATATGGACGAATTGACTGGTGGACGTGGAGTTATATTTGCAACAGGTACACCCGTAAGCAATTCAATGACAGAGCTTTATACTGTAATGAGATACTTGCAGTATAATACCTTACAGCAACAAAGATTAACACACTTCGATTGTTGGGCATCAACATTTGGTGAAACAACAACAGCAATAGAATTAGCTCCCGAAGGTACTGGGTATCGTGCCCGAACAAGATTTGCCAAGTTTTTTAATCTTCCTGAGCTTATGAATATGTTCAAGGAAGTGGCAGATATAAAAACCTCTGACCAACTTAACTTACCTGTGCCCGAAGCTAAATTTGAAACAATATTAGTTAAACCATCTGAACATCAGAAAGCAATTGTAGCAGAACTTTCAGAACGTGCAGCACAAGTTCATAACGGTGTTATAGATCCGTCAGTCGATAATATGCTGAAAATAACTTCAGATGGTAGAAAGCTAGGTCTTGACCAACGTCTTATAAATCCACTATTACCCGATGATCCGGACAGCAAACTCAATGCTTGTGTAAACAATGTTCTTCGTATTTGGAATGAGGGCAAAGAGGATAAGCTGACGCAGCTTTTGTTCTGCGACCTTTCGACACCGAAAAATGACGGAACATTTAATGTCTATGATGATATAAAATCAAAACTTATATCAGGTGGAGTACCAGAAAAAGAAATTGCTTTTATTCACGATGCAGATAGCGAAGCAAAAAAGAAAGAATTGTTTGCTAAGGTTCGAGCCGGAAAAGTGCGTATTTTGTTAGGAAGTACGCAAAAACTTGGTGCTGGAACAAATATTCAAGATAAACTAATTGCACTTCATCACTTAGATGTGGGTTGGCGTCCATCTGATATGACACAAAGAAATGGTCGTATTATTCGTCAAGGTAATAAAAATAAACAAGTTCAGGTATATCAATATGTAACTGAAGGGACTTTTGATGCTTATTTGTATCAAACTTTAGAGAATAAACAAAAATTTATAAGCCAAATTATGACTTCAAAATCACCTGTTCGCTCTTGTGATGACGTTGATGAACAGGCATTATCCTATGCAGAAATAAAGGCTCTTTGTGCTGGCAATCCTTTGATAAAAGAAAAAATGGATTTGGATATAGAAGTTGCAAGGCTCAAAGTATTAAAGGCAGATTATCAAAGTAAGCAATATAGCTTGGAAGATAAATTATTAAAATATTTCCCAGTAGAAATAGAAAAACAAAAATATTGTATTAAAGGTTTTGAAACGGATATTAAAACTTTAGAACAATATCCTCAGATAAAAGATGGATTTATAGGTATGACAATAGCAGATAATCATTATTCAGAAAAAGAACAGGCTGGTTCTGCTATTCTTGAAATGTGTAAAAATATAAAAAATAATGAACCAGTTATGCTTGGCAATTATCGTGGATTTCAAATGGAACTTTTATTTGAAAGTTTTAATAAATAGTTTCAAATTTCATTAAAAGGTGTAATGAGTTATAATGTAAATTTAGGCACTGATGCACGAGGTAATATAACTCGTTTGGATAATGCCTTAGATGGTATAAACAAAAAGTTGGAAACTGCAAAACAACAATTAGAAAATTTAGAAAATCAGCAAGAAAATGCAAAAGTTGAACTTGGAAAACCGTTTGCTTATGAAACAGAACTTGCTGAAAAAAGTGCTCGTTTAGTAGAATTGGATATAGCTTTAAATATAGATGAGCATAAAAGTAATGATAAAGATATAGACTGTGAGAAACGTCCATCTGTACTGGCAGATTTAAAATCCAAATCTGAAAAAATTCTACCTGCAAAATCTGGCAAAGAACAGGAGCAAGTATTGTGAATGAGAAAAGAAATATACAGCTTCATTTTAGATTGACACAATCAGAAATAGAGCTTATGAAAACCAAGATGGAAAAGGTAGGCATTCTTAATCAGAGTGCCTACCTACGTAAAATGGCTTTAAATGGTTATTGTGTGCATTTAGATTTACAAGATATAAAAGAATTAGTATCAGTTTTAAGAATTTGCAGTAATAATTTAAATCAATATGCTAAAAGAGCTAATCAAACTGGTAGCATATATGAGGCAGATATTAAGGATTTACAAGACCGATTAGAGCAAATTTGGCAAATATCAAAAGATATCCTGTCTATGCTCTCTAGTATTTAAAAAATTAACTCCAGAAATCAATTTTTCTGGAGTTAGTACATAATGGACATAATGGGAAGTTTAAGGTTTTCAGTATCAAAGCACAGTTAATGTAAACAGAAAATAGATATGAAAATAAACGGTTCTGAATAACTAACTATGCAAATTGAAATCAACAACTCAGCAAATTCAGATTTACTCATTTATTGTCATATAATCTAATTATCTCGTTTAAACTTTACCTTTTCGTATAAAGATTTATACAAAAAATCAATTATATATCTATTGAAATTATTCCAATCTTGATAATAATCAACAAACTCATCAGGTATACCAAACTGTTTCATAGCAAACCATATAACACTGCTGTATGCTTTGAGTAGCAATAAAAGAGTGCTAGTTTCCCTTTTGCAATATTTACCAGAACGCCCTTTAATATATAGCACGTTTTTATCTAACTGGAGATACTTGCATATTTCATTTGGCTCTAGATGAGCTTCGCTTGATAAATATCCATATAAAGCTCCAAAATTATCCCCTAAAACTTTTTTGAGATATTTTACATTACTTTGTGTGCGATTTTTAGATATTTTTGATTTATCAGTCTCTTGTATAAGATAGCATCCCCAAGCTAACTGCTCCAAAATCATACGAAATATTGATACTACTTCTACATAAAATCCGTGTCTTAATAATATTGCTGCTGATTGAAAACTTGAAACAATTCTTAACATACTAGCAAAGAACAATTCTTCGTTAAGTTTTGTTTTTTTATTTAAACACCATATATGATAGTTATTTAACACTTGACTTGTTATAAAAGCTTGGTCAATCACAATATTAATTACCATATCGTGAGGACTGTAGCTGTTCTCATCTGAATATTTTGTTACGTCTATTTGATTTAAAATATCTTCATAATCATGATCTTGATTATTATACTTAAATATAGCAGCGGCAATATGCTTTCTCAGATTTGGCGTTGCATTTAAAGACAATGCATATGCCGTATCATGCAACAAATACGGAATTAGAGATGCTATTGCATCTTTATTTTTATAAACTCCATCTTCAATATCTTTCTTAAAATCTCTTTTCAAAACATATACTTCTTTCTTCAACAGTAACATACAAATAAGATTAAATCTTACTGACTTAAATTCTGATTGAAACTATTATATTTCAAATTTATCATATTCTTTATGAAGTCTTATAATTTTTTACATCTCTTATCTATAAATTGATTATATATTATTAGCAACTTCTATTACAACTTTAATATAATACTACAATATTTTCTTTCTATATTTAAGCTAATTTATTAATTCAATTTATACAGTTTATTTTTTAAACTCGGAAGATAAGTGGCTATTTATTTAACAACTAGTTTTCTATAAAATATTTATTCTTTCGCTTTTCGAATGCTTTCTCTCCACCCTCTAAAACGTCACAAATATGTTCTTTAATGCCTTGAGATAGCAACACAAAACTTTCTCTTTTGTTTTTTCCGCTATTCTCAATAGAACCACTTATGTACTCAAATTTTGAGTCTTTATTTGGAGTATTCTGACCATGCTGGTTTGCAACTATAATTTCTTCTGAATCAGCACCAACAACAATGTTTGCGTTATGTGTAACAACAATTATTTGACGTTCACTTTTTTTCATTTTTATATATTTAACCAAATCATCAAAAATAGAGCGATTGTCTAAATCATCTTCTGGCTGATCAATAAGCATAGGACAATCACTATTAGCAAGTCCAATAAGTAATTTTAATAAAACAAGTGCTTTTTTTCCAGGTGACATTTTTTCAAAATCATCATCATCCATCTTGACAATATAATTCATATTATACCAATTAGAAAAAATCTCACTTAATGCATTCTGCATTTTATATTGTCCTTTCAAATTAAGAGAGTTACTGTCTGGAGATTGAATAGATTCTACAAGCAATCTTAGAGTATCTTGTGTTAGTGATTCTTCCGACAGTTCTCCTAGATCTATAGTTTTAAAATGGTGTAGAGACTTGTTATTGAGAATATCTAATAGCCTTGCTCGTAATGCATCAACACGTAAAACAATTTCTACCTTAAATTGTAATCCATCAACACTTTCACTTTTAGTTCTATTTACAAATGAAGCAAATTCTTCAGCAATCATTTTATTTTCGAAAAAATTCTGAACCAATTGAACTAATATTTCGGCTGCAAGTGATTCTTGTTCATTTATTATAGACTCTGTTTGTAATGCTTCTATTAACTTTGACTTTTCTTTAGCCAACTTAGAAGAAAGTGCGATTAATGTAGCATTATGTTCTATAATTGGACGCAAATCATTCACTTCATCTTCAAATTTATTCTTTTGCTCATAACTTTTTTGCATCTTTTGATTGATCTTTTCAATCACCTGATCTCTTTGTGATATCCAATAACTAGTTACTTTATCATTTAACTTAGATAAAATACCAGTGATATTTTCTTTTACACTGCTTTGTAATTCTGTCAGCTCCACTGGTCTTATCAATTGAATTGTTGTGATATTTTTGAGTGTTGCCAGATCATTAGTACACAACAATATCTCATTTTTTAATCGTTGAATTTCATCACACAATTGATTATATCGTTTGGTCTGCTCCTCGGTTATTGTATTTTTGGAAATAATATTTTTTTGTTCCTCTTCAATCTTTTTTATTTCCTCTTTTATAAATGTACTGTTGTTATTTTCAAAGAGCTTTTCTTTTAATTTTTTAATATCCTCACATACTTTTAAATAATCGTACAATAAATGATCCGTATCTACTTTTTGCTTATCACAAGAAGTTTTATATTTTTTGTATTCAGACTGTATATTTTCATCCTGTAAAAGAATATTTTCAATAATAGTATCAACTTCAGTAGTTTCCTCTCGTTCATCACTTAATCTATTTAGGTATGTCTGAGGAATATAAACGATTTTCTTATCAAGCGGATTTTTACTTGAACTTATATGTCCATCAGCCCAGTGTACAGTAAATCCTTCAATTGGTGAAAATGAAAACTCCTGTTTTTTCTTACTTTTTGGTTGAGTTAATTGATATTTTTGAATAACTTGTTCTTTGTCTATGGCATAAGCGATATTATTCATAAGTAAAGACTTTCCTGTGGATTTTCCACCAATAATACATGTTAAATCTTGACTAAAATGAATTTTAGTACTGCTTTCCTTGGAAAAATCAGGATTTTTGATGGTAACATAATCTATAACTGAATATGTTGCTTTAGATTCAGGTTTTTCTTCCTGAATCCGAACACGTTGTTCAGGCTCAAATTTTATCTGCAATAATCCTTCAAATGTTGGATCTGCTTTTATCCATGTAAATTTTGAACCGATATTTTTCTGCTCATGTGCATCTGAGGCAGCAATCGATGGTTTCCCGAATACTTTTAAATAAAATTGGGTTTCTGAGCATTTTTGGACTTCGCAGATATCTATATACTTTGTCAAAAGTTCTTCTTTTACCAGTCCAAGTGAATCCTCTAATAAATCTACATTTTTGGCACCACTGCCTTCATGCTTCATTTGTTCGATTGAATTACTCTTATTTCCAGCATGGACAGTTACAATTCCACCTAAATCATGTACTAGATTTGCAGCTTTTTTGAAATCTACTTGGACACGAAACATACCTTCTTTAAATGCATCCTCATCATCATACTGTGCATTTATCTTTTTACCTTCGCTTATTATACGAGTCCGTGATAAATCCAACTGTGAAAGTACCAAATCGTTTAAAGCTTTCTGATCTAGCATTATACCTCCGTGTTCATTTGGAAATAATCCTATCATATGAACAGATTTAGCCCCATATTCAGTTCTAAACTCAATTCCACTAATCACAGTGATCCCTGCTGCTTCACCAAGCTGCTTGGTTTCATCAATATTAGAGACAGTATGATGATCTGTAAGAGCTATAACACTCAAGCCTTTATTCTTTGCTTCTTCTATAATCTCAGATGGAGAGGATTTACCGTCCGATGCTGTTGAATGCATATGTAGATCCCACTTTCTCCACTCTGATCCTTTTGGGTAATCAAACATTCACTTGTCCTCCTAGTTATTCAAAATCCAATATATAATCTCCAACTAGCGAGAGGTTTTATATTGTGTGTTTGTTATTTAAACAATATTACCAATGCTTCCCCTCACGGTATTTGCTAGTTGTTATTTATCAAGCAATTCTGTAAGAATCCGATTCACTGTTACCACAGACACCTGATACAATTCCCATATATTAGCGTTCATATATATAGTCGTGATTTTTTAGGTACTCCTGAATCATGTTCCAACAGAGTATTTCTTATCTATCTTTCCATCACTAATTTTATTAATCAAAATATACTTGCTTTTGAGTGATGTTTTCCAGGTCATATTGCTCTAAAAACTTCCTATTATTACTAAACTATGAATTTCTAATCTTATTGTATATTTTACCATATAAATATTCGACAAACAATTACAAAACAATTTTTATTAGGAGTTGAATTTGTGGCAGCAACTAGATTGATTCCTTTGCACATCAACAAAGGGAAAAGTATAGCACAATGTTTATCTGAACGTATAGCATATTCTAAAAATACAGATAAGACAAATAATGGTCAATTTATAAGTTCATATGAATGTGATATTAAGACAGTTGATGAAGAATTTTTATTATCAAAACGTCAATATGAGCATATTACAGGAAGAAGTCATAAACATGATGTGATAGCTTACCAAATTCGTCAATCGTTCAAACCTGATGAAGTAACACCTGAAATAGCTAACAAAATCGGCTATGAGTTAGCAATGAAATTTACTAAGGGTAAACACGCTTTTATTGTAGCTACACATACTGATAAAGCTCATATTCATAATCATATTATTTTCAATTCTACTACTTTGGATTGTAAAAGAAAGTTTAGAGATTTTAAACATTCGTGGCAAGCTATAAAGAAAATAAGTGATGTTCTATGTGTTGAAAAGAATCTTTCAATAATTGAACAAAAACCTTATAAAGAAAGAAAAAAACGTATTGAATATCCTAAAAAACAATCATTGCGTGATATTGTTCGTCAAGATATTGATACTGCATTAAATCAAAATCCTAAAAATATAAATGAATTTGTTAACATTCTTGAACAATCAGGATATGAAATAAAAAAAGGAAAATATATATCCGTTAGAGCTAAAAGTCAAAAACGATTTATTCGTTTGAATAGTTTAGGTAGTGGATATGTAGAAGATGATTTAAATGAAATTTTGTCTAAAAAGAAAATCTTAAAATCACAGAACACAAGTGACAAATCAAATAAAAAATTTAATCTGCTTATTGATTTACAATCTGCTGCTATTGCAAAAAAGGGTATAGGTTATCAGCGATGGGCAAAGGTTTTTAACCTCAAGCAGATGGCACAAGTGTTAACCTTTTTGCAAGAAAATGAAATCTATGACTATGATAAACTTTGTGCAATGTCAAATAATATTGTAAGTGAATTTAATAATTTATCTGTTAGCATTAAAGAAATGGAAAAAGAATTAACTGATATAGCTGAATTGAAAACTCATATTATTAACTATCTAAAAACCAGAGATGTATATATTGAATATAGAAAAAACGGATACAGCAAAAAATTTTTTGAAGCTCATCGAGAAGAATTAACATTGCACAAAGCAGCCAAAGCTGCTTTTTCTAAATTAGACGGAAAAATACCGAAGATAAAAGAGTTAAATCAACAATATTCTGATGTGTTAAGTGAAAAGAAAAAGACTTATGCATTGTATAGAGAGAAACGAGAACAAATGAAGCAATTTCAAATTGCAAAAAAAATTACAGACGTCATGCTCGACAAAGACGAAAAATCTAAAGTCAAAGAACAAGAGAAAGACAAAAATGAAAGATAAAGTAAATCCCAACCTCCACATTTTTATGTGTATTGGTTGGGATAATCTTTTTAATTTTGGCTAAGAGTTTAGCAAAATAAGCGTTCAGAATGAACGAGTAGCCAGCACTGAAAAGTGCTGTTCTTTTGGGTTTTAGGGCTTCCCTAACAAGCAATTTTTGAAATTTTAGCCAACAGCAAAATTTTAAAAATGAGTAAAGTGGTACCACTTTGCCCTGCTTGCCAAGTTGTAATTATAAGATTTTTATCATTCTTTGTAGCTGTGTTTTATGATTATTTTTAAAAAAATACAGATAAACAACACAAAAAGAGTAAAAGTTCCATACACTAAAATGCTTGTATACCAAGGTGCGGACTGCATAGCATACATTTTAGGTTTCGTTTTAAAGTTCCAAAAAATATAAATAGCATGACCAATAAATACACCCACAAAAGTGCCTATAATTTTGTTTAAGATATTATTCAATCTTTTCATAAAATCACACTCATTTGTCAAATTAAAGAATTGCTATACCGCTATATTATCTGTCCAAAGTTCACACTGAGTTATAACTGTTTTTATAGCATCGTCCATGCCTTCTGGTGGATATTTATATTTTCTGAGAAGTCGTTTTACAAGCCTTCTCATACCTGCTCTTGCACTTTCTTTCTTTTGCCAGTCAATAGTTCTATTTTTTCTAAGCATTTCTGTTAGCTCTTTTGTTATCGCTATTAGGTCTTTATGCTCATAAAAATCCTTAATCGCTTGTGGTTTTGTAATAGCATCATAAAACGCAAGCTCATCTTGTGAAAGCCCTAACGCTTCGCCTTCTTCATGGGCTTTTGCTATATCTTTTGCAAGTTTTAAAAGTTCTGCTATAACTTCTTCATTAGTAAGTAGACCATTTAAGTATTTATTCATGGCACTTTGTATTATCTCAGAAAACTTTTCAGATTTAACTAAATTTGTACGTTTATAAATCGCTACTTGTTCAGCAATAAGCCTTTTTAATAGCTCCACTGCTAAGTTTTTCTCTTTCATATTGGCTATTTCCTCTAAAAATTGAGCGTCAAAAAGAGAAAATTCACCTTTTACATCAGAAAATAAATTTATAACACCTTCGCTTTTTATGCTATGTTTTAAAAGCTCATTTATACGGTCATTGACTTCCTTTAAGGAATACTTTTTACCCTCACCAGTAAGGCTTAGGCGTACAAGTATAGTTCTTACTGCTTCAAAATATGCAGCTTCTGCACGCTCATCAGCATTAACTAAACTACTACAAAGCGTTAATGCTTGACGCAGTAAAAGAGCTTGTTTAATAAAAATATAATGTGCTTGTTTCTTTTCGTCTTTTTCTTCTAAGCGTTTTCCAAGTAGGAAATTTACACCGCCAGAAATCGCTTTTGCTTTTTCTAAATCATCATTTTTAAAGAAACATGAATAATCAAAACCATGAAATAAATCTTTACAAATTGATAGCTTTTCCAAAAACTTTGGATATGCAATATCTTTTATATTTGTATCACCATAATTTTTCTTATCTCTTACGGTGTAATCATTCATAGCTTGTTTTAATGCCGAGGCAATACCTACATAATCTACTACTAAACCGCCTTCTTTATCCTCAAAAACTCGGTTTACTCTTGCGATTGCTTGCATTAAATTATGCCCTGACATTGGTTTATAAACATACATTGTCGCAAGTGATGGCACATCAAAACCTGTTAGCCACATATCAACTACAATAGCAATTTTCATTTCAGAATTATTATCTTTAAATTTTCTTGCCAAGTCCTCTTTGTGTGCCTTATTGCCAATTAGCTCTCGCCATTCTTCAGGGTCTTTATTACTTCCTGTGATAACAAGACCTATTTTTTCTGTCCAAGTTGGGCGAAGTTCTAAAATTTTATTATATATTTTCATTGCTATTTGGCGTGAATATGCAACTATCATTGCTTTACCTGTTAAAAGATTAGCTCTATAATTTTCATAATGGTCTAAAATATCATTTACAAGCGAATTTATAGTTTCTTCTGCACCTAAAATGGCTTCCATTTTGCCAAGTTCTTTTTTACTTTTTTCAATTACTTCTTCATCGGCATTTTGTGCCATAAGTTCATATTCATCATCTATTAAACGTAAAGTATTTTCATCTAGTTTTAAATTTATAACTCGACTTTCATAATAAACAGGACGGGTTGCCCCATCTTCAACTGCTTGGGTCATATCATAGATATCTATATAATCTCCGAAAACTTCACGAGTGCTACGGTCTTTTGATGAAATAGGTGTTCCAGTAAAACCAATATATGTAGCATTTGGCAGACTATCACGAATTATTCTTGCTGTACCTAGCACAGTTTTAACTTCTAATTCGCCTTTATCATTCTGTTTAGTTTTATATTTTTCTACAAGTCCATATTGTCCTCTATGTGCTTCATCTGCCATAACGACAATATTTTTTCTATCTGAAAGTGGTTCGTTACTTTCTTCAAATTTTTGCATTGTAGTAAAAATTATACCATTCGCCTTACGATTTAATAAAAGCTCTTTTAAATGTTTTCTGCTTTCGGCTTGCTGTGGCTTTTGGCGTAAAAAATCACTACATCTTGAAAACTGATTATATAACTGATTATCTAAATCATTTCTATCTGTAATAACCACTATTGTTGGACTTTGAAGTGCTGTTTGTAACAAATGGGCATAAAACACCATAGAAAGTGATTTTCCACTTCCTTGTGTATGCCAGAAAACTCCGCCTTTGCCATCGGTTGCATTTTTGGTTGAAGTTATCGCCTTATTTACTGCAAAATATTGATGATAGCCTGCTAAAATTTTAAATGTCTTTTCTCCATCTACATTAAAACATATAAAATTTTTAAGTATATCTAAAAAACGATTTTTTTCAAACATACCTATAAAAAATGTGTCAAACTGTGCATAAGCTGTATTTTCATAACTTCCATCTGTGGTTTTCCATGACATAAAACGGTCTTCTCCAGATGTTATTGTGCCTGCTTTTGTTACCCCCATATCACTCATAACACAAACTGCATTATATATAAAAAGTGATGGTATATCATTTACAATATAATTTCTAAGCTGTCTGTAAGCCTCGGAAACATCTGTTTGTTCTCTTGATGGTGATTTTAACTCTATAACAACTAGAGGTAAGCCATTTATAAATAAAATTATATCTGGTCGTTTTTCTGCATTTTCTATGAAAGTCCATTGATTTGATACTATAAAATCATTATTATCTATGTTTTCAAAATCAATTAGATATACAAGGTCGGATTTTTCTTCGCCTTTTACAAAATATTTGACTGGTACGCCATTTTGCATATAATCGGTGAAAATCATATTCTTTTGCAAAAGTGAACCGCTTTCAAAGTTTTTTAACTTATATATAGCCTCGTTTATTGCGTCCTCTGGCAAGTCCTTATTTATTCGCTGTAAACATGGAAACAATATTTCCTCATAGAGTGGGCTTTTATAATCCCTTTCTATTTCTGGTGCGTATATATGCTTATACCCTAAATTTTCTTCAAAAAGCTGAATTACAGCGTTTTCATAATTATATTCTGTAAAAGGCATGATGTCACCTCATTTTGTTATTTCCAGATATGATTCCATTTGATTGAGAATCCACATATATTTCTCATTTTTATTTATATTCATCATCAATATTTTTTGAGCTTGTTCTAACTCTGCTGTTTTATTATCATCTAAACTAAAAGTAATAACATTAATTACCAAGTTAGAGAAATGTGCTATTTCCATTCCTATAGATTCATTAAACAAAAATTTAGACTGAAACATCTGAGAAAGTATAAGTGCACATTGAGATGAAACTTTTATAGCATTATCATTTTTGTCATTTGACCATGTGATATTATATGAGGAAAGAAAAAACTTTTGAATAGATATTCTATCTTTAGTATTTACTATATAAAGAGATAAAGCACGAAAATCTGCAAATAAATAATAAACATTGTATCTTTTTTCAAACAAAGCTATATTATCCTGTCTATCAGCTATTTTTTTAGGAACTTGAACAGCAAACCAAATAGCAATACCAGAAACTATAATTCCAATAAAAGAAAAAATAAGTGCTATATATTCGATAAATTTAGGTTCTGCTAATGCTTGTATATTTTTAGCTATAACATCTAACTGTTGAATTATTTCATTTTCCATTTACATCAATCTCCCCGTTCATAAGTTTTGGAAGTAAAGTATCACGAATATTTTTTAAATTTTCTATTTCAATAATGTTTTTTCTTATCTTTTCATATAAAGGTGTAACAATATCTGTAAAGTTACACATAACATTATTACTGGGTACAAGTATTTCTGTTTTGCTAAAATTAGGAACTGTTAATTGTTGTTGAGTTGTTCCTGTTCCACTAATATTTAATTGTTTAAGATATAAATACAAATACTTTGCAGAAATCATATTTTCTAATGGAATTAAAGTTATTAAACGAACAATAGGAACATAAGGAATATAACGCAAACAAACAAAACCAATAGTACCCCTTGCCGATACTGTAACACTTTCCGCAAATATTTTTGCAGTATCAGTATATCCATACAGACCATCTTCATTTATTCCATTTGAATAAATTGGATATTTAAAACATTCATCTTTAGTTAATGAAACTTTTTTAGGTTTATCTCCTCCAGCAGTAATTTTTGTTACATCATTCAACGTTTTTATTGACCAATCATTAGGCATAACTCCGCCAAACGGTTCAAAATCTACAAACCAACTTTTAAAAATCGCCTGTGCTTGTTGTGCTAAATTTTCATTTATTTTTTGATTTACTTCTATTTTGTCATCTAATGCGGATAAAATAGAGGCTATTTTTTGTTGTTCTTTTATACATGGAATTTCTACTTCAATACTATCAAAAGTATCACGAGTAATGGTATCAAATACAGAACCATGTGTATTATTTTTTAAAGTAGTTAAATTATATTTTATAAGATAATACAGGAAATCTTCTGTAACTATATCATTTTTAGCTCTTAAACCATAACAAGATTGATTAAAAGCCATAGGATATGGAATTGTTGCAAGCTCTCCCACTGTACCCCTTGCAGATATTATTATATCGCCTTTTTGTAACAATTTAGTAGATGAATTTTCTAAGCCTAATTTAGTAATTTTTTTCTCAGTTTTATAAACATAACGATTATCATTATTAAAATCTTTTACAGAAATCCAAGGAATATTTCCATTCCAATATTCACTTTTTGTTGTTTTTGGAGTTCCTCCGCCTATAATATCCATTACTTGTGAAAGATTATATTTCATAACCAATCGCCCCTAATTTCTCTTTAATTTCATTTTCTAGCTGGTGTGATTGATTGAAAAGCTGTGAAAGTTCGGCTGTTAGCCTGTTCATTTTTTCATTGAAAGGCTCGCTGTCCTGTTCTTGTTCTTCAATGCCAACATAACGCCCAGGGGTTAGAATAAAATCCTGTTTTTCTATATCCTGAATGGTAGCAACCGCACAAAAACCTTTAATATCTTCTTGTTTACCATCAATAAAATTATTATAAGTATCAGCTATTTTTTTAATATCTTCATTTGTCAGCTCTCTTAGCTTACGAGAAACCATAGTTCCCATATTTCGAGCATCAATAAATAAAGTTTTGCCCTTTTGCTTTTTGTTTTTCGCTAAAAACCACAATGAAACAGGGATTTGTGTAGTGTAAAATAGCTGAGATGGCATAGCGATGATACATTCTACTAAATCAGCATTTATAATATTTTTTCTGATTTCACCCTCACCGCCTGTTTGAGATGACAGCGAACCATTAGCAAGCACCATACCAATTTTACCATTTGGTGCTAGATGGTATATCATGTGCTGTAACCATGCAAAGTTAGCATTTGAGGCTGGAGGAGTGCCATATTTCCAGCGAACATCTTCAGAAAGTTTATCTGCTCCCCAGTTTGACAGATTAAAAGGCGGATTTGCCATAATATAATCTGCTTTTAGCTGTGGGTGACAATCTTTAAAAAAAGTATCTGCGTTATATTCGCCTAAATCAGCTTCAATACCACGAATAGCAAGGTTCATTTGTGCCATTTTCCAAGTGGTCGGGTTACTATCTTGACCAAAAACAGATATTTTATTGATATTACCGCCATGATTTTCAATAAATTTTGCAGATTGTACAAACATTCCACCCGAACCACAACAAGGGTCATATACACGCCCATTATATGGCTGTAAAACCTCTACCAGAGTACGCACAATACATGGTGGAGTATAAAATTCACCTGCAAGTTTACCTTCTTGTTCTGCAAATTTAGAAAGACAATATTCATATGTACGACCTAAAATATCTTTACTATTTCCATGGTCTATCATTTGTATATTAGTAAATAGGTCAACAACATCACCTAATCTACGTTTATCAAGTTCTGGACGTGCAAAATTTTTTGGTAAAATATCTTTTAAGCGTTTATTTTCTTGTTCAATACTAATCATAGCATTATCAATTATTAATCCGATTTCTGGAGTATGAGCTTTTTCAGCGATTTTGCACCAACGAGCATTTTCAGGCACAAAAAAGATATTTTCAGCAGTATATTCATCAATATCTTCTTCAAAGCCTTCTCCTTCGTCCAAAAGCTCTTTATATTTCGCATCGAAACGGTCAGATATATATTTTAAGAAAATAAGCCCTAAAACAACAGATTTATATTCCGATGCATCTATATTTCCACGCAAAACACAAGCTGCGTCCCATATTTGCTTTTCAAAACCAATATCAGTTGAATTTGCCATAAAGTAAATTATCCCCTTTTGTAAATTTATCGGTTTTATTATAACAAATGCGGATATTTTATTCAATTAAGTATTATTTTATAGATATATAACTTGTTTTTGTTTTTTAACTGCTAAATCTACAAATTTACTAGCTCCTCCCCATGAATGAGTTACATAGGTAATAACAAAATCAGCCTTATTTAACATAAATCTATTTCTATAATCTATTGCAAAACGTTTAGGAATAGTTTCAATTCTTTCAGGATAAATCGTATTTTCAAAGTTGTCAGATTTATTATTTGGCAGATAAGCCAAAACAACATTATAGTTTATATATGTATATCGTTTTTTGAGTTCACAGAGCAGATTATAAACAATATTATCAAAATTACCATTGTTACCAATATAAAAGTTATTTACATCTTTATTTTCAATTAAATCAATTAAAGTTTCATATAGTTTAGGTTTTATTGATGTTGGGCAATCTCTATGTCCAAAGAAAGTACAAGTTGACATTTAAACACCTCCAGCAATAATTTGGTATGCAATTATTGCTAATTTAAAATTTATTTAGATATATAATGAATATATTATATATCTATTATAAACATAATACTACATATTAGATATAAACTAAACATAAAATTATATTTATTATGAGGTATTTTTTATGTCTGTTAAGAGTGTATCAATTCGCATTGAAGAAGAAATGTTAGAGAAATTGGCATTTGTAGCTGATTATGAGGGGCGTTCCATAAATAGTCACATTTTAGTCCTTATTCGAGAAAACATAAAGGATTATGAAAAGGAATATGGTGAAATAGATGGTACAATCAATCCAGCTGTCAATGTGAAGCCAACAAGAAAAATCTAAAAGCAATGGTAAAGGATATGATTGTACATATTCCTTTAAATAGTATGATAGGGATTACTGCTTTAAGAGTAATCCCTATATTTATAGTATATTGAAATTGTATGGAAGTATTTATATGGATTATTATGAATTATATATACAAAGAATACGCTCTTTATGTAATGAAAGAGGAATATCAATAAATAAATTGGCAACTATGAGCAATGTCAAGCAATCCACATTAGATAATATTGTTAGAGGGCTTACTAAAAACCCAAGAGTTAAAACACTCCATAAAATATCAATAGCTTTTAATATGACATTAGCTGAATTTCTTGATTTTAACGACTTAAATCAATATTCATTTGATGATAATGATGAAGATTAAAACAACTAATATTGTAGATTTTATTGTAAATTCATAGATAAATGGGTTGAAAAAAATTCAATTCAAAAGAATTTTTTAACATTTAATTTATATTACTTTTTTCTACAAACTTCATATGAAATATAAATTACTCTATTAACAAACTAAAATATTGAACTTGAATATAAGTTCTATATTAAGTTTGATAGCTATTTACATATTTCAATGTGAAGGAAGTGTTGCCAAGTGTTCATATTAGAAAATAATGAAATCAAAAATGCTTTTGAAAACGTAAGTGAACAAAATCAATATGCAAATGAAATAGTAAGTATGCTTTGTAATTTACAACAAAAGTTACATACTATTTCTGAACCAAAGGCAATAGCTGATGAAACATTAAAAGCCGCTTGTAAATTTTACATGGGTGAATGGGCAGGAATTATAAAAGTTGATTTAGAACTTAAAGTATGGAGACCTTTATGGAGTTATGATTTTAATATTAAAAATGAAAATAGTAGATGTCAGTATAATATAGCATCTTTTGACACAATGAAGCGTTGGGTATCTGCTCTAAATGATAATACTGCAATATACATCGAAGATGTAGAAGTTATAAAAGAATATGAACCTGATGAATATATGGTTTATAAAAACTTAAATATCCAATCATTTTTAGCTGTGCCATTAACTTTAAATGTAAATGGATTTTTGGTTGTAAAAAATCCAAAACGATATATAAATCAAAGCTGTTTTCTTGAAATATTATCTTATGTAGCCAATAATGCTATAAATCAACAAAATCAATTAAATAGTAGAGCTTTTTCAATAATTCACCCAGATATTAGCCATTCAAATGATGTTATTATAAATTTATTTGGAACAATCGAAATTTATACTTCTAAAGGTGTTCTTAAAGAAACAGATTTAAATGCACCTAAACTATGTAGATTATTGGTATATTTGCTTTTAAATCAAAATCGTGCACATTCTGCACTTGAAATCATATCAATCTTGGGTAGTAATTATAATAAAAGTTCTAATATAACAGCCGATTCAATTAGAGCTTTAATATATCGTTTTCGTAATAAATTTGGTGCAATTTTTGAAAATGATTTAATTATTACATCAGCTAACGGATATCAGATTAACCCTATATTGCGTATTAAAATGGATATTATAGAATTTGATAAATTGAGTAAATCCATTCAATATAGCAATAATATTGATGAGAAAATAAATCTAATTAAAACTGCTTTATCTCTTTATAAAGGTCCAGTATATGCTGTTGCTCGTTCTGAACATTGGATTTTTCACACAGTAAACCATTATGCAATGTCTTATATAAGTTTAACCAATCAATTACTGGAGCTTTTAGCACAACAAAATGATTATACAGGTTTAAATCATTATGCAAGTGAAGCACTTAAAATGGAATCAGGTAATATGACCGCATATTTTTGGAGAATATACTCCATTCATAGAACTGGTGCGGTTGAAAGATTGCACATGGTTTTAAAACAAGCAAAAAAAGAATTAACAGCTGATGAATATGATAGCTTATTAGAAAAAATTCATATGAATGGCAATAAAAATTTAATAAACTTATTGTAATATTGAATGCAACTGTTCTTTATTGAGCAGTTGCTTTTTTATATGTCATTTTCATATAATGCTTAATTTTAGAAAATTATATTCATATCACACAGAAGTCATCTTTATATCATATAAAAGCACGAAATATCATATCAACGTCATGTTTGTATCATTATCATGTAATATTTTAATGATATTATCTCCCTACAAAACAAGTTTGGCATAATCATATATCCCATTTTTTAAGCAGTAATTACTTATACCATTGTTTTTAATAACAACACAAAGGAGGATTATTTATGATGTTTAATGCACAAGAAACAGGAAAAAGAATGAAAAAAATTCGAGTATCCATGGGATATACTCAAGACCAATTTGCCGAACTGCTTCATATTAGTCGTGACCATTTAGCTAAGTTAGAAATCGGGAAACGCACACCATCACTAGAAATCTTATTTATTATGGTAACCATTACCAACACAAGTTTTGATTATATAATTATGGGCAAAGAAAATTGCTATATAAAATTATAATCTGTTTTAAAATTTGAAGAATATAGTCGAACTATCTGATTTGTGCCCAAATTGGGCACAAAATGTGCTCAACCAGTCCATGTTAAAAACATTATCTTCCATATAAAATATAGACATAACAACAGATAACAGTTGTTAAATAGTACCTTGAAAATTGAATACACATTCATCAAGTACAATGTGTTGCAGCATATTATACGCCATGACCTATATTTAATAGTGAGCGATAAATATAATATATGCTAGTTGGCTTGCTACCAACTACCGTGATGCAACGAAATAATGATACTTCTGTCCAGCCACAGTAACAAGCAATGGGGGCAGCTCGGTGAGAACCACGGGGAGGTGAAATTCCTATGGAGTTGGTAAGCTACCAGCCACTTGATGATTTCCCGATAGAATTATTATTCTATATTCTCTAGGGGTGTTGAGAACAAATATAGAGAAGACATTATAAAATTTGAAAGACAGTCTGTATTTTGACTGTCTTTTTACATAGTTGAGGTGAGTAAAATGATAAATAATATAAAGATTGACCCTGAATTTGAAAATAAGATACCTCCATTGACCGAAATTGAATTAAAACAACTTGAAGAAAATATTTTAAATGATGGTATAGTGATAAATCCACTCATTATATGGAATGGAATTTTAATTGATGGTCATAACCGTTACAGAATTATTGAAAAATATCCTCAAATAACTTATACAGTACATGAAAAAGATTTTCCAGACCGTTTTTCTGCAATAGCTTGGATTTGCAAGAACCAATTAGGTCGCAGAAATTTAACCTTGGAACAGAAAAAATATCTAATAGGTAAACAATATGAAGCGGAAAAATTAACTATAACCAATATAAATGGAATAAATCAACACACCAATGAGGTTGGTGGTCATTTTGACCACCAACCAAAACATGAAAAAACTCGTGAGCGAATAGCTAAAGAGCATAATGTAAGTGATAGCTACGTAAGACGTGCAGAACACTTTGCAAAAGGAGTTGATATTGCTGAAGAAAGTGTTCCAGGTATTAGACAGGAAATTTTAACTGGTAAAATTAAACCAACAGATAAAGAAATTACTGCTATTACACAAGCTACTCCGTCAGAAAGACCAGAAATAATCAAAAGTTTAAGTCAAGAAAAACGTAAAAATAGTAGAATTGAAAATGAACGAATTCGTAAAATTGTTGAAAAATTTGAACACCCAGACCTCGAAAAAACACCAGAAGATTTATTATGTGAACTTGAAGATGCTTTAAAAACACTGATTTTTCGTTGGGATAATTGTATAAGCATTCACAAAGAAAATTTTGAAATATGCAAGGATAAAATTGATGAATTGGCTAACATGGGTATTGAATATCTACAAAAAATAAAAGGAGGATATTAGCTATGAGTTCAGAAATTTATAAAGAAATTTTAATCAACAGTAAAAATCTTGAAGTTCCATACAATAGTTATCAACGCCCGATTAACTTTGAACGTGTAAAAAAAATAGCAGCTCAATTTGACGAACGTATTGCCAATGAACCCAAAGTCAGTTTCCGTAGAGGTCATTATTATGTTTTTGATGGTCAGCACACCATTGCAGCTCGTAAGTATTTAAATAATAATCAAGATTTACCTATACTTTGTAAAGTATACTATGGTTTAAGTAAAGAGGAAGAAGCTATGTTGTTCGCTAAACAAACTGGTGTTTCTGCTCCATTGACCTCAGCTTCCCGTTTAAAAGCTCTTATTTGCAGTAATGATGCATCAGCGATTGCATTTAAAAATGCAACTAAAAGTGCTGGTTTTAAATTTGCTGGTGTTAAGTCTAATAAGCGAAATCGTATTGCTTGCATAAATACAGCCTTTGAAGAATTCAATCGTGTAGGTGCTGATATTTATAAAGAAAGTTTAAAAATTATTGCCGATGCTTGGGCTGGTAAACCTGATACTATTCGTGTTGAAACTATTTTAGGTGTCATTCATTTTGTTGAGCTATATTATGGTATGTATGATAGAAGACGCCTAGTCAGTCAGCTTCATAAGATAAATCCTTTGGATATATGTGATGAAAGTAAAATTTTAACCCCTAATTTAAGGGGATATAAGAAATATCTGTTTCAAGTTTATCGTATTTATACAAATTATAGCCAATGCTATGCTCTGCCTATAAAATTCTAACATGGGAGGAATACAATATGTTAAAAGAAAATTGGGTTTTTCACCGTGGTGATATTTATATGGCAAATCTAAATCCTTTTAAGGGTTCTGAGCAAGGAGGTACTAGACCAGTAGTAGTCCTTCAAAATGATATGGGTAATTTCTTTAGTCCAACAATTATTATAACGCCTTTAACCACACAGACTGAAAAAAAGAAAACATTGCCTACACATTGTAATATTGGCTCAGCTCAAGGATTAAGTGCTCCATCAATTGCTTTATTAGAACAAATTAAAACTATTGATAAATCCCGTATTATAAGCTATCTTGGAAAAATCAGTCATGAACAAATGCAGCAAATAGAAAAAGCAATTCAAGTTAGCTTAGGCATGATAGAGGTTGCAACAGTATAAAAAATTGCGAGGGCATTTATTTTATGCCCTCGCTAATATTTAATGAATATACAATAAAGGTCTGAATAATCAACCGTGTAAATATTAATAATATTCATAAAGAAATAATTCTGGTTCACAAAGCTTGATTTCACAAATAACCAAAAAATTTTTCTCTCTTACAAATTTAATTATAGTAGCTCATAGTATCATAAAATATTGCATCATACAAACACCATTTGCACCAGAATTTAAAACTAAATGCTCGTTTTGTGGGTTTATTCCGCCAATAGCATAAACTGGAATATTGACACTATCACAAACTGATTTTAAAAATTCTAGTCCTCTTGCAGGTAAATCTGGTTTACAAGCGGTATTAAAAATATGACCTGCTATTATATAATCAGCTCCTAAATCTTCAGCTTTAATAGCTTCATCAATAGAATGAACTGAAACACCTAAAAGTGAGATATTTTGCTTAATTTTTGGGTTTTCTGTGAGCTTATAAAGTGGTAAATGTAAACGATTTATATTTAGCTCTTTACAAGCTTCAAAATATGAATGGAGTATTAGTTTATCTTTTAAAATTGGTTTAACTTTATTTGCAAGGTTTATATATTCTTGAAAATTTAAGTCTTTTTCACGAAGAATAAAATATTTTATATTTTCATCTAGTGAAAGCCTTTTCAAACGCTCAAAAAAATCATCTTTGCAAAGCTTTCTATTTGTTATACAAATTCTTTTATACATAGACATAATCATTCATAACAGGTTGTAAACCTTGTTCACATATTGCCTTTAAAACTTCATCAACAGTTCTGGTATCTGCAATTTCAAACTGGTCATCACCTTGTTCAGCCTCATCAGTATGACCACCAATACCAGTTGACACACCAGCAGAAATTTTTGTAGCACAAATATTTATAACATTATCTCTAAAGCCTGCACGTTCACGGGTTGATATAGTTATATTTGCAAATGGTAAAAACATTCTATATGCACACATAATCTGTAAAAGTTGACGTTCATGCACATCTTTAGGGTTGATTTTATCATTGTTTATTATTGGTCGAAGTCTTGGGCATGAAATAGAAATTTCTGCATGAGGATATTTTTTTTGTAATAAATAAGCATGCATACCTGTTGCAAAAGCATCTTTTCTAAAGTCATCAAGTCCTAAAAGTGCAGCAAAAGCAACTCCACGCATACCACCTATTAAAGCTCGCTCTTGAGCCTCAATTCTATATGGAAAAATACGTTTATGACCTGCCAAATGTAAAGTTTCATATTTATCTGAATTATATGTTTCCTGAAAAACTGTCACATAGTCCGCACCGCATTTATGTAAATATGCATATTCATCAGAATTCATAGGATAAACTTCTATTCCAACCATTTTAAAATATTTTCTTGCAATTTCACAAGCCTTGCCTATATACTCCACATCACTCATATTACGGCTTTCACCAGTTAAAATAAGTATTTCCTCAAGACCAGTTTTAGAAATTGCCTGCATTTCTTTTTCTATCGCATTATAATCAAGTTTTGCACGTCTAATTTTATTGTGACAGTTAAAACCGCAGTAAATACAGTAGTTTTCACAGTAATTTGATATATAAATAGGAGTAAAAATATACACATTATCTCCAAAAAATTGACGTTTCTTTTCTCTAGCACGTTTTGCCATTTGCTCTAAAAATGGTAAAGCAGTAGGTGAAAGCAATGCCCCAAAATCATCAGGGGTTAAAATATCAGCTTTTAAAGCATTTATAACATCTTTTTCGGTGTATTTATCTAAGTTATAGCTATTATAAGCGGCTATAACTTTATTTTTAATTTCTGGGTTTATTTGCTCCATATCTGGCAAATACTCCATATGATTTATTCTGTTTTCCATAGTTACACCCCTTTAATCTGCAAGAAATCCAGTAAGAGGAGAAGATGCGGCTGCACCACTGTCAAGTACACGACCCAAACCCGCAAGATATGCAGTTCTACCTGCTTCAATGGCTTTGCCAAAGGCTTCAGCCATTTGTGGAATATTTCCTGCGGTTGCAATGGCAGTATTTGCCATAACAGCTGCACAGCCCATTTCCATAGCCTCACATGCTTGGCTAGGTCTGCCGATACCTGCATCAACTATAATTGGCAAATCTATTTCATCAATTAAAATTTTGATAAAATCACGAGTAGCCAAACCTTTATTAGAACCAATAGGTGCGGCAAGTGGCATAATACAGCTTGCACCAGCATTTGCTAAATCTCTAGCAACATTTAAGTCTGGGTACATATAAGGCATTACAACAAAGCCTTCATTTGCTAAAATCTCAGTAGCTTTTATAGTTTCAGTGTTATCTGGTAAAAGGTATTTAGTGTCACGCATAATTTCAACTTTTACAAAATTACCACAACCACAAGCTTTAGCAAGTCTAGCAATTCTAACTGCTTCATCTGCTGTTCTTGCACCAGAAGTATTAGGAAGTAAAGTTACATCTTTAGGAATATAATCTAAAATATTATCGGTTTCAGAATTTGCACGTCTTAAAGCTAAAGTTATAATTTGTGCTTTTGCATGTTTTACAGCTGCATCTATTAAGTCAAGTGAGTATTTTCCCGAACCTAAAATAAATCTTGAAGTAAATTCATGTCCACCTAGTTTAAAAACATCATTATTCATAAAAAGCACGTCCTTTAAATATTATTTTCATTTAATAATAATCTCATGGTCATTGTAGCTTGATGAGCTGCACAAACTGCAACTCTTGGTGACATAAGCCCTAAACCATCAGATATATCACTTTGATTATCTCCACAAATATATAAATTTTTAATTGGATTTGTGGTTTTTATAAGATTAGCTGAGTTTATACCTGCCATACCATTTCCAGATACAATTTTTATATTTTGCGGTAAAAGCGTTTGTATAAGCATTGCTTTCTGGTCTGGTTTGTCAAAAGCCTCACATACAACATCACAATCTGAAAATAAACTAACTGCATTTTCACTTGTTACTTTTAACTTATGGAGCTCATAATTTAAATATGGATTTATCTGCATTAAATGGTCATATAAGGCTTTAGTTTTAGGTTTTCCAATATCAGAAAGAATATAATTTTGTCTGTTTATATTTGTTATATCTACATTATCAAAATCAGTTAAAATTAACTTACCTATGCCAAGTCTTGCAAGATAAACCGCAATATTTGATCCTAAACCTCCAAGCCCTGCAATTCCAACACATGAATTTGCAAATTTTTTTTGATTCTCAAGCCCATGACGTTCAGCTAAAGCATTAAATATATCTTTTTCTGTAAGCATTATCCACCACCTACAAAATGCACAATTTCAAGAGTATCACCATCATTTAAAAATGTACTGTTGAAATTTTCACGAGAGATTATCTGTCCATTATATTCAACAGCTACCCTATTAGCAGATAAATTTTTACTTTTTAAAAGTTCGCCTATACTGCCTGAAAAATCGGTTAAAAACTCACCATTTACCTTAATTTTCATATATACACACCCCTTCTTTTTTAAAATAAAAAAGCACCACAAAGAAACTACACCCGTGGTGGTGTACCCCTTTGTGATGCTTATATCACACTAGTAATAAAATAACATAACAAATTTATTATGTCAATAGTACTAATAATACTAATGGACACTCAATCTGTATTTTTTGATTATTTAATTACTAAATCTGCACACAAAAAATATAATTCAATATTAAATTTAACTCAACTATAAAAAGTCTTAAATCTTAAATTTAATTTACTTTTATATTGAAAAATATAAGTCTTAAAATTAATGGTCGTATATAATACTATTATAAATAAAAAATATTAAATTTCTTTAAAAAGCATTGACAAATTTTCTTACTGATGTAAGATATAATTAACTTACAAATGTAAGAAATAAAAAGGAGGTTGTTAAGATGAGACAAAAAATTAGTAATGCTGAGTTTGAAGTTATGCAAATACTTTGGAACGCTCAAAAACCGCTTAGTATTCAAGATGTTTGTGACAGACTTCCAAGCAATAAATGGGCATATAAAACAGTTGGTACATTGCTTATACGAATGGAAGAAAAAAGAGCTGTTATTTCTGAAAAAAAGGGACGTGTAAATTATTATAAGCCTGTTTTAAATAAAGATGAATATACAAAAGAACAGACCAAAAACTTTATATCAAAGTTATATAATGGTTCTGTCAAAGACCTTGCTGTATCGCTTTTTAAAAGTGAAGATATGACAGAATCAGATATTGATGAAATTCGTAAAATGTTTAAGTTATAAAATGGGAGAGAGGTTAAATGCGGGATATAATTAAAAATTTTCTTTTAATGTCTATTATAGGAAGTATTTTAACTGTCTTTCTTTTATGTATAAAACCTTTGACAAAAAGATTATTTAGTCCTAGATGGCAATATTATATTTGGATAATAGTTTTAATTATAATGGTGTTACCGATAAAATTAAAATTACCTGAAAAACAAGTAAATATTGTACCATCAGAAAATATAATAGTTCAGACAGAGCAAATCACACCTATTCAAACACAAAATGAACCAATACAGTTAGAAATTATTGAAGAACCATCACCACAACCTTCTTTGCCAAATCCTAACATATCAATAAATTTAATGAAGATTTTATATTTTATATGGTTAATCATTGCTGTTTTGATATTAGGATATCAATTAATAAAATATATGTTATTCTTACGGATAATAAAAAAAACTTCTATTCCTGATTATAGTACAGAAAATATACCAAAAAGGTTGACAGTAAAAAAAACAAATTTATTTAATTCACCTTTGCTTGTTGGAATTATAAAACCAGTTTTATATCTTCCACAAACTGAAATTGGCGAAAATGATTTAAAATATATTCTTCTACATGAATTAACACATTATAGAAGATGTGATTTATTATACAAATGGTTTGCAATGTTTGTTTTAAGCATTCATTGGTTCAATCCTTTAGTATATATTGTATCAAAACAGATTGAAGAAGAATGTGAGGTGTCATGTGATTATGAAGTTTGTAAGAAACTAACCGATTTACAAAAAAATCATTATATGACCATGATTATTAGTCTTATTGAGAAGTCGATTAGTCAAAAATCAATACCACTTATAAATCAAATGGCAAGTAGTAGAAAAATATTAGAAAGGAGATTTACTATGATACGAACAAAAAAATCAACCAATAGACTTGTATCGCTATTGTCTGTTGTTATAGCAATTATTATTGCGTTTACAACTGTATTTGCAAACGGTGCATTAACAGAATTTATTGAAGATGATTATAAAATTGATGTAACTAATAACGGCGAAAAAATTGAACTTATAAATAAGCCATTTATTGAAAATAACACTGTATATTTGCCTTTGCGTGAGTTACTTGAGTTAGAAAATATTAAAAGTGAAGATATTACATATAATAATGGTTGTGTGGAATTTTTTATAAATTCTCCTTCAAAAATTGAATATCGTGGAGAGTTATATGATTTTTGGATAAATAGAGTTTGGATTGGTGATATATATGCATATATAGGTGGTCATTCTCACGGCTCAACACAAAATGCAGAATTATTAACAAGTCCTATTTTAAAGAATAATATTACTTATGTGCCATTTGATTTATTTACGAAATTAGAAAATCAAGGTGTTTTTAAAACACTTACTGTAAATGTTGAAAGTAAAAATGAGAATTCATGTATTTATGGTACTAAATACCGAAACGATGAGATAAATTTTACTATTGATATATCTCTTAGTTGGTATGGAAAATATATTGTAGAAGTTGATGATTATTATGATAAAGTATATTTTAGACATAAAGACACTTATGAAAAATATGGTGATGTTGGAACTTTATTTTATATTGAAAGAAATAAAACAGGTGTAAATCAAGAAAATGAAAAATTACTTTATGAAGATGAACAGTATAAGTTTATAATTGGCTTGCCAAATGATAAACAGGATATATCAGAATATAATGAAATGGCGAAAGACATTGCAAATATTGAAAAAACTTTCGATGTTATTTTAAAATATACGCCGATAACAGATAATCAACCATTTACAGATGATGAGATAGCCTCGGCAAAAGCTGTGGTTGAAGAATATTACAGAGCACTAAACGCACGTGACAAACAAGCAATATTAAAAACTTTAACTTATTTTGAAGATACTTCAAATGTGATTTTTTGGCAAGATGAAATTATAACAGTAAATAATATAACATATAATCCGTTTGATGATTTTAGAAAAGGATATATTGCAAACGGTAGAGGTTCTGTCAATAATACTAAACTTGAAAATGTTATTGTTCTTAGAGTGAATTTTACGGTTACAAATGCAAAACATTCGGCTTTATCTAATGGAGATTACAATAATTATGCAATGATTTTAATTAGAAAAGATAAAAACAGCGAATGGCTTATTGATGATATGGGTTATTAAATCTTTATTCTTCTTAAGATTTTACTGCTTTATTTGTATCATGTGTTATTAGTTAAATTTTAAATATGGGTGTGTTTTATGAACAAACAAAAAATATTATCTTCAGTTATTTCTCTAAGTTTATTTTTTACATCAGCTTTTGCTATTGAAAGCCAAGATGTTTACTCGTATAATAGCTTAGATAATTCACAATTAGAAACAATAAACCTAAATGAAAGTAAAAATGCAACACCTTCAAACTACAAATTCTATATTAAATGCAAATATATTTTCTATAATACCTAAAATTTAAACTGATAACAGACTTAGTATGAAATTTATTGGCAATTTTCTTTTATTTAGTGTATAAATACAAAAAAATATATAGTATAATATTGTTGTATTAAAATTTAAAGGTGTAAGATTTATGATTTTAGAAAATAAATTAGGTATTAAAAACGCTGCTGAACTTGCTCGTGAAGAAGAACGTATCAGCAAGAAAAAAGCAATCGAACTTTTTGAAAATGGTACACTTGATAAACTGGAATGTGGCAAATTTTCATCGCTTAAATTAATACATAAATATCTTTTTGATGATATTTATTATTTTGCTGGTGAAGTGAGAACTGTAAATCTTGCAAAGGGTAATTTTCGTTTTGCACCTTTAATGTATTTGGAAGTTTCTCTGGAAAATATTGATAGAATGCCACAATCTAATTTTGATGAAATAATTGAAAAATATGTTGAAATGAATATAGCTCACCCATTTAGGGAGGGCAATGGTCGAAGTACTCGCATTTGGCTTGACTGTATATTGAAAAAGGAAATTGGTAAAGTCATTGATTGGAGTAAAGTTGACAAAGAAGATTATCTCCTTGCAATGGAACGCAGTCCAATTCGAGATATTGAGATAAAATATATATTAAAAAAGGCATTAACTGACGATATTTATAGCAGAGAAATTTATATGAAAGGCATTGACCATAGCTACTATTACGAAGGATATAATACTTTTAACGCTGATGAGTTATAATTGTATAAAAATTACCTCTGATGTAGATTAAAATATCATCAGAGGTTTTTTGTTGCTGTAATCCAATAAAGAAAAATATATTGACTTTGGGAAATATTGAATATATAATGTTTTTGTATACTAAAAAAATAAAAAACGCTCCGAATAATCGAAGCGTTTCTTATAATCGTAATAAGTTTTATCCTTGCAAACTACCAATTTGCAAGCAACATCAAAACTCCAAATATGTAAGCTACCAACTTACATATGAACTCTTACCAAGAGTTCCTGAGTTACTACCAATAGCTTAGGAACAAAAACTAAATATGAACCAAATGTCTAATGACATATAGCCATGATGCACAAACATACCCTTAAAGTTAAATATTAAATGAAAAATGAACTTTTACAATTTAATATACAACGACACTTTAAACGAAAAACGCACCTTGAAAATGTACTTTTAAAAGTCAAAAGCGATTAAACAAAAAACTGCATCTTGAAAATTAAATATACAAAAAATGCAGATGCACTTTAAAAATTTAATATATAATGATAACTAAAAATGCATTTTAATAAGCAGTCAGTATGATTGTTTAAGTTATTTAGTTTTAAAATTAATTCCATAGAAAATGAAAAAAGTCCAAAGACATTCCATGACACTACGGGCTGATGTATGAGTACATTATAATAAAACACATTTTCAATGTCAACGATTGAGTAAGTCAATTACACATGACATAAAATGACGATATTCAAAAAACAGAAGAAAATTAAGATTTAAACCACATAAAAACTAAAAAAAATGATATTTTTCAAACTTATTTCCCAAGTTAATTTTTACTTTGTCGAGAAAGGAGGTTTTTTGATGATTGGAAATACAGGTTCTTCGGCATATAAATCAGCCGATGATTTTAAAAATCATAGAGATTATTTAAGTTATATGTATGCTAAAACAAAAGGCGTTATAGCAAGAAGTATTATTGCAAGTGGCAGATATTATGAAAAATTTTCTTATGGTGACCGTTTAATAAATAAAAATAAATATTATGGCATTGAAAATGTCTATGTTTCTATGAATTCTTTTCGCTCAGCTCGTAAGCCTAATAAACCTATGAGTGGTCGTAAAGTTGAGAATTTAAGACAATTAAACGCTTTATACCTTGATTTAGACTGCTACAAGATAGGTTTAACACAAGAGCAAGTTTTAATGAACTTAGAAGAAAATTATTTCGGAAA
>CALWUO010000021.1 GCA_944384745.1 uncultured Butyricicoccus sp. | reverse complement strand
TTTGATGTGCTTGCTCATATAGATTATCCACTTCGCAAAATGGAAAAAGCTAATATTAAACCATCTTTTGAAAATTATATGGAGCTTGTAACTCCCGTGCTTAAAACAATTATAGATAAAGAAATTGCACTTGAAATAAATGCAGCAGGTCTTTTTAGCTTTTTAAACAACGTTGGTCCTGAGGATTTTGTGCTTAAAGAATATAAAAGATTGGGTGGAAGTATGATTTCTATTGGTTCTGATGCCCATTATGCAAAGGACATAGGCAGAGGAATAAAAGAATGTGTAAATCATGCAGTTAATAATGGTTTTGAATATGTAACTGTATTTGAAAATAGAAAGCCTAATCAGATATATATTGGAGAAAATAAAATATGATTTTAGAAAAAGCATATGCAAAAATAAATTTAACCCTTGATGTCACTGGTAAACTTGAAAATGGTTATCATTCGGTTAAAATGGTTATGCAGTCAGTAGAATTGCATGATGATGTCATACTGTCTAAAAGCGATAAACAAGGTATAAAAATTAAAAGCAATTTAAAGTTTTTACCTGATGATAATACAAATTTAGCTGTAAGAGCAGCAAATGAATTTTTTGAATATACAAAAATACAAAATCCATCACTTGAAATCGAACTTGTAAAACGTATTCCAGTAGCGGCTGGACTTGCTGGTGGTTCATCAAATGCAGCGGCTGTACTGCGTGGACTTAATAAAATGTATAACACAAATTTAAGCATTGATACACTTTGTGAAATAGGTGTTAAAATAGGTGCTGATGTGCCTTATTGTATTAAAGGTGGTTCTATGCTTGCTGAGGGTATAGGTGAAATTTTAACCCCACTTGAAAAAATGCCTGAGTGTTTTGTGGTTATTTGCAAACCAGATTTTTCTGTTGTGACAGCTAAAATTTACTCCAGAATGAACGGAGGAGATTTGCCAGTACACCCAGATACAAATGGAATGATAGAGGCACTAAAAAAAGCTGATTATGCTGGTATTTGTCATAGGCTTTACAATGTTATGGAAGAGGTTACAGGTTCAGACCATGAAGAAATTTCACAAATTGAGGATATTATGCTAGAATGTGGCTGTGATGGTACGGTTATGAGTGGTTCAGGGCCTACTGTATTTGGATTGTTCAGCGATGAGGATAAAGCGAAAAATGCAGAAAATACTTTAAAAAAGATATTTAATGAAACTTTTTTAACAAAAATTCGCACACAAAATAATTTTTAAAAATAGTATAAATAAAACAGTCTTTGTCAAAAATTAAATTACAATTATGATGGAGGCTGTTTTTATTATGAAATTGCGTCGTTTAGAAGTCTGTATTCTTATATTTTTAAGCTTACTTTTTACATATTCAGCATTTATAAGTGTAAAACAAGATAATATATCAAATGGTTTATTAAGGCTTCATGTGCTTGCAAATTCAAATACTGCTCATGACCAACAGATAAAACTTTTAGTGCGTGATGCGGTTTTAGAATTTTGTGAACCTATTTTAAAAAATGCTGATAATAGAGAAGAAGTATATCAAATTGTAAATGAAAATATGCAAACTCTTGCAAATATAGCTCAAAAAACACTGTGGGATTTGGGAGAAAATAGAAGTGTTTCTGTAAGTTTAAAACAAGAATATTATCCAACAAGAGATTATACCGATTTTTCTTTGCCTGCTGGTGAATATTTAGGACTTAGAGTTATAATAGGTGAGGGCGAGGGCAAAAACTGGTGGTGTGTAGTATTTCCTCCACTTTGTAATGAACTTGCTGTAAGTGATAAAACTGATTATTTGCCTAAAAAAACAACTATTAGATTTAAAACAGCCGAAATTATAGGCGAAATAAGAAATTATATATTGGGATAAAAAAAGTATTGTGATATAATAAGGCTTGTGGTATGATTAAAAAGTTAATGCTAGATAAAATAAGGATGTGAAACTGTGTCTGAAAAGACTAAAAAACTAGAGAAATTTTTTTGGTTTTATTTGATTTTAAATCCGATTTTGGATATTATAAGTGGTTTATATATCCAGTTTATAACAGGCGGAGATGTTTATAATTCTGCAAGTATTGCACCTGTTACACCATCGCTTATCATTAGAATGTTCATTCTTTTGGTAATGGTTGCTTACATAATTATGATTAAAGACTGGAAAGCGGTAAAAATTGCAATACCTATGGGTGTTGCTTGGCTTTTAAGTATATTTTCCGAATTTATAACATTTCATTCAATATCTATTTTTATAGATATACAATATTTTGCAAAATTTGCTTATAATATCGCAGTGTTTTTTGTTTATTGCCATTTAATGAAACGTTCGGGGCTATCTAAGGAACAAGTCATAAAAAAAATAAATAAATATATTATGATTTCGCTGTTTTTACTTACAGTTGTTATTGTTATTCCTTATATTTTCGGTGCAGGTCATTACACATATGCTGACCGTTATGGTTATCGTGGATTTCGTGGATTTTATTATTCAGGAAACGATATAACAGGTGCACTGATGATTTTGTTCCCAATCGGTTCATGTTATTATCTGTCAATTTCTGAAAAGATAAGCAGAAAAACACATGTGTTCTATGGTCTTACATTAGCAATGACATTATTAAGTATGCTTATGATTGGCACTAAAACAGCTTTTCTTGCAATAGGCGGAACTATTATAGCAGTAGTTTTATATGCTGTTATAGAGCTTATTAGAAAAAATAAAGTTGCTTTTTGTCGTGTGCTTATTGTTGCATTGATTTTTATTATCCTTTATGCTGTTATATCAGGGCTTGCAATGCTTGCAACTGGTCATGGTATGGGAAAAACATTAGAGGATACTTTTAATGGATTTATATATGCAAACAATGATTCATCTGAAGCACTTGTTTTTAATGGTAGACTTGATAAACTTATACCAACATGGCATGATTATCGTGATGGAGGCATTATAACTTGGCTGTTTGGTGTAGGTCGTGGCTCTCAAATTGAAACCATTGAAATGGATTTATTTGAAGTGCTATTTTATTATGGTATATTTGGCTTTGCTACTATGTTATGGCTATATTTTAAAGAAGGATTTACATTTGTATATAGATTTATTCGCAAGTTTAGTGTTATAGGTCTTGGTGCATTTGTCTCTCTAGGTCTTTGTGTTGGATATTTAATAATAGCAGGTCATGTGTTATTTACTGTTACTTCAGGATTTTATTTTACCGTTATTTTAGCATATGCCAAATTTATAACAACTTGTGATTTGAAAAAGTAAAAATTATGGGGACAGGTTTAATTTTCCTGTTCCCATTTTGCTTATAACTAATAAAAAGGTGAATAATTGTGAAAATTGTAGGTTTTTCAGTAAAAGATAATAAATATCCCAGAAGAAGACGCAGAAATATGCGGATATTTCTAGTATTGTTGATTTTTATTTTAATTATTTCGCTGATAGGTATGCTTATAGGCTTGATATTCAATGCTTTAAAAAGTGATGAAGATGCAAATATAAAATATGTTGGTGATATACCTGTATATGAGGATTTTTTACCAGAAACAGCTATGGCAAGAACTGGCGAAAAACGAAAAATATTATATGTAGTTATACATGAAACAGATAACACAAATGAAGGTGCAGACGCTGAGGCACATAATAATTTTATACATAATAATGGTGTTGATAATGAGCTTAGTTGGCATTATACAGTAGATGACCATGAAATATGGCACCATTTGCCAGACAATGAAACCGCATTCCATGCGGGCGACCATATGGAGGACAAAGGCGGAAATAAAAACGGTATAGGTGTAGAAATGTGTGTTAATTCTGATGGGGATTATGAAAAAACACTTGAAAATGCCCAACATTTGGCGGCTCAACTGCTTTTTGAATATGATTTAGATATAGATGCACTTAAAAAACATCAAGATTTCTCTGGTAAAAATTGCCCGTCTAAACTGCTTGACGCTGGTAGATGGGACGAATTTGTAGAAAAAGTAAAAGAAAATCTTGATACATTAAAACATTCTGAAAAGTAAAATTTTTTATATATAGAAAGGAATAGAAAATAATGATTTTAATTTTAAAACCAAATCCTGATAAGGAAAAAATCGACAAGCTAATAAAGCATATCAAGGATAGAGGTTTGTCAATTAACTATTCTGAGGGTGCAAGAACAACAATTTTAGGTCTTTTAGGTGATACCTCTGGTATTGACCAAGCGGATTTTGAAGTTTTTGATATTGTTGAACGTGTACAACGTGTTTCTGAGCCTTTTAAACAGGTAAACCGTAAAATGCACCCAGAAGACACTATTATAGAAGTTGCAGGCAAAAAAATTGGTGCAGGTTATTTTAATGTATTTGCTGGCCCTTGTTCGGTTGAAAGTGAACAGCAAATTCTTGAAGTCGCTGAACGTGTAAAGGCGGCTGGTGCGTCTTTTCTGCGTGGTGGTGCATTTAAGCCTAGAACTTCTCCTTATTCTTTCCAAGGCTTAGAAGCTGATGGATTAAAGCTTTTATTAGAGGCTAAACGTCAAACAGGTATGCCAATAGTTACAGAAATTATGAGCGAAAAACATCTTGATTTATTTGCAGATGTTGACATAATTCAACTTGGTGCAAGAAATATGCAAAATTTTATGTTATTAAAAGAGCTTGGTAGAAGTAATAAACCTATTTTATTAAAACGTGGACTTTCTGCAACCATGGAAGAGTTTTTAATGGCGGCTGAATATATTTTTGCAGGTGGAAATCATAATGTTATGCTTTGTGAACGTGGTATCCGTACTTTTGAAACCATGATTAGAAATAACCTTGATATTTCTGCCGTGCCACTTGTTAAAATGCTGACTCATTTACCTATTATTATTGACCCTAGCCATGCAGCGGGTAAACGTGAGATGGTAGCTCCTCTTTCTCGCTCTGCTATTGCGGCTGGTGCTGATGGTCTTATGATTGAGGTACATAATAATCCAGAATGTGCATTATGCGATGGTGCTCAATCACTTAATATACCAATGTTTGATGACGTTATGATAGATATTAAACGTCGTGTGCAGTTTGAAAATCGTGAACTTCAAACAAGAATTTAAAAAATTTAAGCCGCATTATCTTATTTGATAATGCGGCATTTTTATGCGTTTACAAGCTCATCAAGAGAGCCAAAACGATAACCCATTTGCTCATATTTGGTTAAAAGTTCATCTAAAATCTGTGCATTTGTGCTTGAAGTAGAGTGTAAAAGCACAATAGCTCCATTATGAATTCGTGGTATAAGTTTATTGAATGCCTCGTCATGTGTAGGCTGATTGTCTGCATACCAATCTACATATGCAAGACTCCAAAAGATAGTTTTATAGCCTAACTCTTGAGCTTGTTTTAAATTTTCTTCACTAAATTTTCCCTGTGGTGGTCGATAAAATTTAGGAAGTTCTTTTCCTGTTAATGTTTTAAATTGTTCCTCAACCCCTTTAAGCTCTTTTTCAAAAGCGGCTTTATCTGAGATTTTGGACATATCAGGGTGAGTTGATGTGTGGTTGCCAACTATATGCCCCTCGTCTACCATTCTTTTTACAAGTTCGGGTGCTGTTTCAATGTAGTTGCTTACAACAAAAAAACATGCAGGTGCATTGTGTTTTTTTAATGCATCAAGTATGGCTGGTGTATCACCGCTTTCATATCCAGCATCAAAAGTTAAATAAATAACTGAGTCATTTGTATTACCTACATAATATGCATCATATTTTGCTAGAGCGTCACTTGTAGCATTGCCAACTGGTGCAGAACCTTGACTTTGAAAAGATAATCCCCAGTCGGTAACTGCTGCTGTTACAGCAAGTTCCCTATGGCATAAAACACTAGAAAAAAGTAATACTCCAAAGATACCAATTATAACTGGAACTTTATGTTTTAAAAGCCACAATTTTATCACCGCCTAAACTTATTTACTTTAATATATTAGACGATAGTAAAAAGTATGATTATATTAACTGCCATAATCTTCTAAAAAATTATTTATAGCTGTTTCATCACTTAAAATTATACCTTGCTTTAAAAGCTTTTTATCAACTTCTGGCAATGTTCTAATATCTATATCTGTGGTTATCATTGGTTCAGTGTCACCATCTTTATAAATTACAACATAATTTCCTATAACAGTAGCATAATATGTTGGTATAATAGATTGTTCGCTTAAAGGTGAGACTGTGGTTCGTGTTTTAGGTGAGGTATAAACCGAATGAACAGACAAGCACGTGCTTATAATAGCTATCACAATAAAGGGATATAAAACAATTTTTTTTACAGGTGATAATTTAGTGTACATAAAAATAACCTCCTTTTATATGCAATATAATGCACAAAAAAACAATGAAACATACAAAAATAGTTTATAAAGTGAAAAAAATATGCTAATATATGGTCAAAGCTTAAAAATATTTGGCTTTTGCTTTTGATTATGGTATAATGAATAGGCTTATTGGATATATGTAGGCTGCTTGACTGCATTATATCCCACAAGGAGGTATATAATATATGGCAAATCGAAAGAAGGGAACTGTCGGTACTATTTTTAGACGAATCCGTTTTTTCTTGGTTTCCCTGTTACTGGTTGGTGTGATGTGTGCAAGTATTTGTGGCGTTGCACTGGCTATATACCTGCGTGTGTATATTGAACCGAACTCAAAACTTGATATGAATGAACTTGTGTCAGGTATGAATATGACAAGTATGGTCTATGCTTGGGATACCCAGCAGCAAACTTATGTTGAGTATGAAGTTCTTCGTGGTCTGCAAAACCGTATATGGTCAGATTTAGATGAAATACCAGAGAATTTGCAAAACGCTTTTATTGCTATTGAAGATAAACGCTTTTATGAACATAAAGGTGTTGACTGGGCAAGAACTGCAAATGGTGTTGTAAACTGGATTACAGGCAGAGAGGGCGGCGGTTCAACTATCACACAGCAGCTTATCAAAAATGCAACTCAGTTTGATGATTATTCGGTTAAACGTAAGCTAACCGAAATATTTAGAGCGTTACAGCTTGAAAAAGATTTAAATGATAAAGATATGATACTAGAAATGTATCTTAATATTATCTATCTGGGTCAAGGTGCTTATGGCGTAAACACTGCGGCTACTACTTATTTTGGTAAAGAACTGAGTCAGCTTAATTTGGCTGAATGTGCGATTATAGCAGGCATTACTAAAAATCCATCGCTTTATGACCCATTTAACCACCCTGAAAATATAAAAGAACGTCAAGAAGTTATTCTGGATGAAATGTGCAAGCAGGGCATGATTACAGAAACTGAAAGAGATGAAGCAAAAGCAACACCTCTTGAATATAAAAACGAAGAAGCTAAAAAGGCTTTAAATAATACTTATTCTTACTTTACTGATACAGTAATTCAAGATGTTATTGATGACCTTGTTGAGAAAAAGGGTTATTCTGAACAAATGGCAAGTTGGAAAGTGACTTCTGGCGGTGTTCAGATTTATACAACCGTAGACCTTAATGTTCAAAGTATACTTGAACAAGTCTATGAAGAACAAATAAATTTCCCTAATGTATCTAAAAATGGCTCTTTGCCTGAAAGTGCAATGGTCATCTGTAATAAAGCGGGTGATGTTGTAGGTATAGTTGGCGGACGAGGTACAAAAACAGGAAACCGTGTGCTATTGCGTTCAGAAACCTCTCGTCAAGCAGGTTCATCTATTAAACCTCTTTCTGTTTATGCACCAGCAATGGACGCTGGTATAATTACACCTTATTCAGTTAGATATAATGAGCCTTTTATGCAGCTTAACGGTAAAGATTGGCCTAGAAATGACAGTGGCGGATATACTGGCCCTATGGTTATTCGTACAGCCGTTGCAAAATCTGTAAATGCTATTGCTGTACGTGTGGTAGATGAGTTAACTCCTAAAGCAGCATTTGAATTTTTAACAAATGATTTAAACTTTACTCATCTTAATGACCCAGAAGATATTGACCTTAGCCCTATGGCTTTAGGCGGTATGAATGGCGGTGTAACCGTTAGAGAAATGGCAGCAGGTTATTCTATTTTCTTAAATGATGGTATATTTAACGGAGGTAGAACTTATACTAAGGTCCTTAATGTTGATGGTACTGTGCTTTTAGAAAATGAGCCACTCAATAGACAAGTTTTTGAAAGACCAAGCACTGTTTATTATATGCGTGAAGTAATGCGTGCGGTAACTACTGAAGGTACTGCAACACGTATAAATATACCTGGAATAGAAACAGCAGGTAAAACAGGTACTTCACAAAATAAACGTGACCTTTGGTTCTGTGGTTATACTCCATATTACGTAGGTGCTACTTGGTTTGGTTATGATAGTGATTATAATTTAACTGGTATAAGTGGCAACCCTTCAGTTACTGTATGGAATGAGGTTATGAATAGAATACATGAGAATTTACCTTCTGCTGATTTAGACCGTGGTGATAGCAGTAATTTTGAAACTGCTTCATATTGTAAGATAAGTGGACTTGCTCCAACATCTGCTTGTAGGTCAAGGGGTAATGTTGCAACAGGTCGTTTCTGGATTGGTGACGCTCCAACAGAATATTGTGATGAGTGTAGTTATTATAGACCAAGCACAAATAAACATAATAGTTATGATGATGACGATAATGACGAGCCACAAACAGAAACACCAAAAGACCCTGAAAATACTGATAATGGCAATAATACAAATGAAAACAGCAGCACTGAAAGCAATAACAGCGGTCAAGAAAATACAGGTGAAACCACTGCACCAGTAGACCCAGAAAATGCAGCATAAAATTTACTTGCTATTTTAAAAATGTTATAGTATAATAATCCTGTCTGCAAAACAGCATCGCACAAGGCCGTACTAGTCGGGGAGGTAGCGGTGCCTTGTAACCTGCAATCCGCTCTAGCAGGGATTAAGCTAAGGGCAAGGGGCGGCATCTTGATGTGTGCAGCCAGTCAAATAATGATGACAGATTGGTACTACGCAACGGAGGACTGTGAACCATGTCAGGCGGGGAACCGAGCAGCATTAAGCAGAAACCACCGTGTGCCGTAGAACTGCCGATTTCGAGTTATTTCATCGGACACGCCGTTGGGAGCGTCGTTTCAAACTCTTGGCGTACGGTCTTGTGGGGTGCTGTTTTACAGCAAAAAAGGATAACCAAGCAGGCAGATTTAATTTCTGTCTGCTTTTTCTTTTTAGAAAAGAGGTAAACTATAATGTATCAGGCATTATATCGTAAATGGCGACCGTTAAAGTTTGCCGATGTTATCGGTCAAAAACATATAACCGATACTTTAAGGGCTCAAATAACAACAAATAGATTATCTCATGCATATCTGTTTTCAGGCACAAGAGGCACAGGCAAAACCACATGTGCAAAAATTTTGGCTCGTGCGGTAAACTGTCAAAATCCTAAAGATGGCGACCCTTGTGGAGAATGTGAGGCTTGCAAAAGTATTTTAGATGGTTCTGTACTTGATGTGGTTGAAATAGATGCTGCATCTAATAATGGTGTTGATAATATACGTGATATACGTGATGAAACTCGCTATGCACCAGCCGCTGTTAAAAAACGTGTGTATATTATAGATGAGGTGCACATGCTTTCAGTGGGTGCTTTTAATGCACTGCTTAAAACATTAGAAGAACCTCCAAGTCATGTTTTATTTATTTTGGCTACAACAGAAATCCATAAAGTACCTGCGACCATTCTTTCACGTTGTCAAAGATTTGACTTCAGAAGAATAACCCCAGATGATATTGCATATCGACTTTGTGAAGTCGCTAAAGCCGAAAATATAAATCTTACAGATGGCGGTGCTAAACTTATAGCAAGACTTGCTGACGGTGCAATGCGTGATGCTCTTTCCATGCTAGACCGTACAGCCGAATGTGAAATAGTTGATGAAGATGCGGTTAGTCGTTGTATTGGCATTTTAGGTTCTGATGATGTTGTTTCCATTATGAGGAATATAGAACAAAAAAATCTTGCTGATGCTGTTAAAATTATTGGTGATGCATATGACGCAGGAAGAGAACTTTCTGGTGTGTTTGACCAGCTTTTAGGGCTTATCCGTGATATGTTGCTTGTAAAAACATCAAAACAAGATGTGTCCAATATGATTTCGCCAGCTTATACTATTTCAGATGTCACCGTTTTAGCCGAACCTGTGGCAACATCAACCCTTATTGCTTGGTCAAATATTTTACAACAAAGTCAATCAAGACTTAAAACAGCTGCAAACCGCAGGATAGAGGCAGAACTTACAATAGTAAGACTTTGTAATATGAGTGGTGAAAGTTATGATACACTCACAGGTAGAATAGACGCATTAGAACAAAGCATAAAAAGTGGTGTTGTTATCAGTAAACAGCCAATAACTAAACAAGAAAAAAAGCAAGTTTCACAACCTAAACAGCAACTATTACAACAAAAACCAGAGCAAAAATTGGGAGAACCTTGGAAACATTGGGCAAAGCTTTTAAATCAACTTGCTGGTAAAATAAATATAGGTACTTTAACTTGTATGAAATCTGGTTATGTTCGTGCTCAAATAGATGGTGATAAATTGCTTTTATATTGTGATGATGATATAACCGCAGGACTTTTAAAAGCTGAACCTACAAAAACAAGAGTGCAAACAGCAGCAAGTGAACTTGAGGGAAGTCAGTTAAGACTTAGAATTTATGAGCCTAACCAAAAACCGATAAAACAAGAGGATAATAAAAACATAGATGAAATCCTAAAAAAAGCACAGGATTTAGATATAGAAATTACCGAATTTTAAGGAGGAAATTTTATTATGGCAAAGGGTAAATTTGGCGGCATGGGCGGAATGAACATGCAGGCAATGATTAAACAAGCACAGAAAATGCAACAGGATATGCTAAAAGCTCAAGAAGCTATTTCCGAAATGGAAACAGAAGCTACTGCTGGCGGTGGTGCTGTTAAGGCTATTGTTCAAGGCACAAATACACTAAAGGCTCTTGAGATTAAACCAGAAGTTGTAGACCCAGATGATGTTGAAATGCTTCAGGATTTAGTGCTTGCTGCAATAAATGAGGCGTTCCGTTTAGCTAGTGAAAAATCTGAACAATCTATGAAGCAAGTTACTGGCGGTATGGGCAGTATACCAGGACTGTTTTAAAAATGCAATTTTTTGCACCACCAGTAGAACGTCTGATAGAGGAGTTTGCTAAACTCCCTGGAATAGGTCAGAAAACCGCACAACGTCTTGCATTTTATATTATGAACCAGCCCAAAGAAACCGCAGAAAGTTTTGCCAAAGCTCTTTTAGAGGCAAAAAACAATATTTACACCTGTAAAATATGTCAAAATTTAACCGATAGCGAAATCTGTCCAATTTGTAAAAATCCATCTCGTGATAGAAGTGTTATCTGTGTTGTGACAGACCCAAAAGATGTTATAGCTTTTGAAAAAACTAGAGAATTTCGTGGGCTTTATCATGTGTTACATGGCACAATTTCACCACTTAATGGAATAGGTCCTGATGATATCCGTATTAAAGAGCTTTTAAAACGTGTTGCAGATGAAAATGAAGACGTTAAAGAAGTTATTATTGCCACAAATCCAGATACAGAAGGCGAGGCTACTGCTATGTATCTATCCCGTATTTTAAGACCTTTTGGTATCAAAATAACTCGTTTAGCTTATGGAATGCCCGTTGGTGGTCATCTTGAGTATGTGGACGAGGTAACTTTAATGCGTGCTTTGGAAGGCAGACGTGAAATTTAAAAAAACACCGCACAATAGTATATTTGTGCGGTTTACTTTTGAAGTTTAATAATATATAAAAAATGGAGGTATTACTTTGTCTGATTTAAGACAGGAAATTGGCAATAGACGCACATTTGCCATTATTTCTCACCCTGACGCAGGTAAAACTACAATTACAGAAAAATTCTTACTCTATGGCGGAGCAATTCAAGAAGCGGGTATGGTTAAAGGTAAAAAAAATAGCCGCCATGCCGTTTCAGACTGGATGGAAATTGAAAAACAGCGTGGTATTTCGGTAACTTCTTCTGTTTTACAGTTTAGATATGGCGATAAATGTATAAATATCCTTGATACCCCTGGACACCAAGATTTCTCAGAAGACACTTATCGTACTCTAATGGCAGCAGACTCTGCTGTAATGGTTATTGATGCCTCTAAGGGTGTCGAAGCACAGACAAGAAAATTATTTAAAGTTTGTGCCATGCGTGGAGTTCCTATCTTTACTTTTATCAATAAGATGGATAGAGACTCAAGAGACCCTTATGAACTGCTCGAAGAAATAGAAAATGAACTAGGTATTGGCACTTTTGCTGTAAACTGGCCTATTGGTTCTGGTAAAGAATTTAAGGGCGTATATGATAGATTAGATGATGAAGTTATTGCATTTGATGGTGTAGATGCTCGTCATGAGGTTGCGGCAACTCATTTAAAATTTAACTCTCCAGAGCTTAAAGAGTTATTGACAGATGAGCAATACAGCACTTTATCAGATGATATTGAATTACTAAGTGGTGCAGGTGATGAATTTGATTTAAAAGCTGTGCATAATGGTAAATTATCACCTGTGTTTTTTGGTTCTGCTCTTACTAACTTTGGTGTAGAACCATTTCTAAAAAAATTCCTTGTTATGACACCACCCCCAACCGCTAGACAGTCTGATATCGGAGTTATTGACCCATTTGACGACAATTTCTCTGCATTTGTATTTAAAATTCAAGCTAATATGAACAAAGCTCATCGTGATAGAATTGCATTTATGAGAATTTGCTCAGGTAAGTTTGAACGAGGTAAAGAAGTTTGGCATGTTCAAGGCGGTAAAAAAATACAGCTTGCACAGCCTCAACAGCTTATGGCTCAAGACCGTTCTATTGTTGATGAAGCATATGCAGGTGATATTATTGGTGTATTTGACCCAGGTATTTTCTCTATTGGTGACACTGTGTGCTCTCCTGCGAAAAAATGCAAATTTTCTGGTATTCCTACTTTTGCACCTGAGCTTTTCGCAAGAGTTAGACAAAAGGACACTTTAAAACGTAAACAATTTGTCAAAGGTGTAGAACAGATTGCACAAGAAGGTGCAATTCAGATTTTTAAAGAACCTAATTCTGGTATGGAAGAGGTTATTGTAGGCGTAGTAGGTCAACTACAATTTGAAGTGCTAGAATACAGATTAAAAAATGAATATAATGTTGAAATTATCCGTGAAATGTTGCCTTATGAGCATTTACGCTGGATTGAAAATGTAAATGAAGAAACATTTGATTATCATAAACTGACATTAACAAGTGATACTAAGGTTGTTCAGGATATGAAAAATAACTATTTATTGCTGTTTACCAGTCCTTGGAATATAACTTGGGCACTTGATAGAAATGAAGGCTTAGAACTGGCTGAGTTTTCTGAAAACACATAAAAGTAAAAGGGTATGGATTTTGATTTCCATACCCTATATTTGTTTGTTTTCTTTTTCGTTAACCGCTTGTAAATACTCATAAAGTAACCAAAGTGAGCACACACTACAAACTGTACCAATAATTAACGCTTGCACAGTTGCACCTGCATTTGCAAGTGAACCTGTTATTAAACCATTTATAATTGTTAGCCAAAACATCCATTTAATTTTGCCTTGCGGATAGTTATAGCCATTTTTTATAACAAGCTCATCAAGTCCCCATATAAATTGAAAATTTGCAGCAATAGAAAAACATGCAAAGACAATCATAATAAAGATTGAAATTAGTGCAAGCCCTACATTCTCGCTATAAAGCCCTAAAATAGCAGTGATAAGTGTTATAATCATGCCCACAAGGCTTAATATAAAGAAATTAAACGATTTTCTTATACGTTCACAGGCTTCACGCATACAATATATAGCATGAATTTGTACAATACTGAAAATTATAGATACAGCAGAAAGAACAACAGCCAAAACATCATTTACAATGATATATGGGATAAGAGATATAACAAGTGTAAAAAATAAAGAAAGAAAATAACGTTTTAATGGTGCAAAAATGTTTGTCATAAAAACCAAACCTTTCCAGACAGAAAAAAATCCCTATGCCATAAAGACACAGGGATTAAATATATTCTTAGTTATCCAGATAGTAAGAAACAAGCTCCTGCATCAGTTCATCACGGTCAATTTTACGAATTAAGCTTCGTGCATTGTTATGATTTGTGATATAAGTTGGGTCTTCAGAGAGAAGATAGCCAACAATTTGATTGATTGGATTATAACCCTTTTCTTTAAGAGCATCATAAACTGTGGTCAGAATTCGCTTCATTTCAGCGTTAGAATCGTCCACAAGATTAAACTTTCTAGTGCCGTCTAGCATATATCCCGTCCTCCTTATAATTATATGCTTACTATTGATATAATAATACAGAAATTACAAAATGTAAAGGGGAAAACTTCGGAAATATTGCAAAAAACATTCAAAAAACACTTTAGCTTCTAAGAGTTGCACCAAACTTTTCTTCAAGAGCCTTAATTGCCTTATGCATTGCATTGTCACATTCTTCATCTTTTAAAGTTCGGTCAGCAGCACGAAGACTCATAGAATATGCAACAGATTTTTTGCCCTCTGCAATACCCTTGCCCTTATACACATCAAACAGTTTAACAGTTTCCAGAATATTACCTGCCGCTTGTTCGATTGCCTTTTGCATATCAGCCGCTGGTATACTGTCATCAACAATAACAGCAATATCACGAGTAGATGCAGGGAATTTTGGAAGAGGTTGATAAAGTTTTACTGGGTCAGCACATTCTGCTAATTTATCCATAGCAAGTTCAGCGGCTAAAACTTCAGTATTAAAACCATACTTTTTAGATACAACTGGGTGAATAGTGCCAAATGTGCCAAGTAATGTTTCACCAGAATAAACCTTTGCACATCTACCTGTATGATAAGATGGGTTTTCTTTATCTGCTACAAAGCTAATATTTTTAATATTTAGTTTTGTACAAATAGCTTCAATTAAACCTTTTAACTGGAAGAAGTTAAATTTGCCATATGTTCCAATAGTTAAAATCTTTTCTTCATGTGGTAGTAAATCAACATTAACTGTACCATCTTCTTTTAGTACAGGGGTGTAAATAGTGCCAAGTTCATAAAGTGATGCAGTAGCGTTTCTGTGTGCATTGTTATGAGCAAGTGAATCAAGCATACTTGGGAGCACAGTTGTTCTCATAACAGAGAAATCCTCACCAAGTGGATTTAAAATAGTAGTTGAAATTCTACGCTTGTCATTTGCTGGCATATTGATATTATCATAGAATTTAGGGCTGATAAAAGAATGACTCATAGATTCATCAAAACCAGCGGATAAACATACATCAGTTGCTAAACGCTCTAACATCTGACGAGGTGATAAACCGCCCTGTGTTGTATCACCAGCATATAAACGCACTGGGATATTATCATAACCATAAATACGTGCAACTTCTTCTGCAAGGTCACACATACGATTAATATCAATACGGAAAGATGGAATTATAACCTTGTCGCCATCGACTTTAAATGCTAAACGTTCTAAATATTCCTTTTGAGTTTCAGCGGACAAATCAGTACCAAGTAAAGCATTGATTTTTTCAGGTTCAAAAGGCATAGTTTTTGGAGTTAAATCAGCAGAGCATACATCAACAACACCATCAATAACATCACCTGCACCAAGCATTTCAACAAGCTCACAAGCACGTTCAAGAGCTGGCATAGTTAGAGATGCATCAAGACCTTTTTCAAAACGACCAGAAGCCTCAGTACGCATGCCTAGAGCTTTTGCAGTTAGTCTAACAGTTGTTCCATGAAAACAAGCGGACTCAAATACAACTGTATTTGTATTTTCTGTGATTTCAGAGTTAGCACCACCCATTACACCAGCAATAGCAACAGGTTTAGAACCATCACAGATTGCAAGCATTTCACCAGTGATTGCTCTATCCTGACCATCAAGGGTTTGTATAGCTTCACCCGCTTGTGGACGTCTTACAACAATCTTTCCATCAGATAAACAAGCATAATCAAATGCATGCATTGGCTGACCATATTCAAGCATTACATAGTTTGTAATATCGACAATATTGTTAATAGGTCTTACACCTGCGGCAAATAGGCGTTCACGTAGCCAAGCAGGGGAAGGCTCAATTTTAATGTTTTTAACAATTCTAGCAGTATAACGTGGGCAAAGTTCAGGCTCATCTACACGGACAGATACATAATCGTTTATATTTTCTCCACAGCCTTTGACAACTGGAGTTTTGACATTAAAAGCACGGTTAAAAGTTGCCGCAGTTTCTCTTGCAAGACCAATAACACTTAAACAATCTGGACGGTTTGAAGTGATTTCAAATTCTGCTACATATTCATCAAGACCTAACACAGTTTTGATGTCTACACCAACAGGAGTTCCTTTAGGTAAGAATAAAATACCATTATCGCAAGCATAAGGCACACAGCCATGGTCTAAACCTAACTCTTGGAATGAACACATCATGCCGTTAGATACAACGCCACGCAGTTTGCCCTTAGTGATTTTAACTCCTCCAGGTAAAGTGGACTTGTGCAGACATACAGGACAGATTTCACCGATAGAACTTTCAGTTACATTTGGTGCACCTGTTACAATTTGTACAGGTTCGTCCTTACCTACATTAAGCTGACATATAACTAAATGGTCAGAATCTGGGTGTTTTTCTACGGATAGAATTTCACCTGTTACAACATTATTTATTTCCTCGCCAAGATATTCCACACACTCAACTTTAGAGCCAGACATGGTTAGACGAGCATTATATTCTTTATTGCTAATACCTTCTATATCGGTATAGTCTTTAAGCCAAGAAAGAGGCAGTTTCATTGTTTATAACCCTCCTAAATTAAAACTGATGTAGGAAACGTACATCATTTTCATAGAATAGACGAATGTCATCAATCTTAAATCGTCCCATAACAGTACGCTCAAGACCGATACCGAAAGCATAACCAGAATAAACTTCTGGGTCAATATTACAGGTTTCAAGAACCTTAGGGTGTACCATACCGCAGCCGAGAATTTCAATCCAGCCTTCACCCTTACACAGGCGACAGCCCTCACCGTGACATTGATAACACTGTATATCCATTTCAGCAGATGGTTCAGTAAATGGGAAATGGTGTGGACGGAAACGAACCACGGTATCTTCACCATAAAGACGTTTTGCAAATAATTCTAAAATGCCCTTTAAATCGCTCATAGTAATATTTTTATCAACTACAAGACCCTCAATTTGATGGAATAGAGGGGAATGAGTAGCATCAACCGCATCAGAACGGAATACACGTCCAGGGGCAATAATTCTAATTGGAGGCTTTTGGTTTTCCATAACACGAACTTGTACAGGTGAAGTCTGTGTACGAAGTACAACATTATCAGAGATATAGAAAGTATCCTGAGTATCACGAGCAGGGTGTTCTTTAGGAATATTTAATGCTTCAAAGTTGTAATGGTCATATTCAACTTCAGGGCCTTCTGCAATTTGGAAACCAAGACCGATAAAAATATCTTTGATTTCATCAAGTACAACAGATAGCGGGTGTTTATGACCTAATGTTATTTCTTCAGCAGGCATTGTAACGTCTAAAGTTTCACTCTTTAGCTTTTCTTCAAGGGCAGATTGCTCAAGTTTTTCGCCTTGCTTTTCAAGAGCCGCTTCAAGTTCTGCACGAACATCATTTACTAGTTGACCAATTACAGGACGCTCCTCTGGTGCAACATTCTTCATACCTTTTAAAATTGCAGTCAGTTCGCCCTTTTTACCCAGATACTTTACACGAACAGCGTCAAGTTCACGGGCATTTTGGGTTTCGCTGAGTTCGTTCTTTGCATTTGAAAGAATCGCTTCCAGCTGTTGTTTCATATTTTTAACACTCCTTAAAATAATAAAAAAGGTCTTCGCCCTATATAGGACGAAAACCGAAATTTCCGTGGTACCACCTATGTTCATTATGCAAGAAAACATAATGCACTTAAAAAGCCTTGTAACGCAGGCAAAACGGACACACCTACTAAAAAATTCAGTGTGTCTGCTCACAGGTGAACTTCATATATTTAACTTTGAGGCAGTTTCCAGCCGATGACTGCCAATCTCTGACAAAGAAAAAATACATTACTTTTCCTGCTCATCGCAGATGACATATAAACATATATTTATATATAACATGTATATATAAAAATTTCAAGCACAAAAAATATTTTTTTAAAAAATATAAAAAAATAATTGACAAAACTCGATTAAATGGTTATACTATAAAGGCACTGATACGGTACCATAGCCAAGCGGTAAGGCGTGGGACTGCAACTCCCTGATCCTCAGTTCGATTCTGAGTGGTACCTCCAGAGCGTCAATGCCGTCGGATATAGTTCCGACGGCATTTTTTCATTATTTTTTATTTTTGTGGGGCAAATTTAGAAAGGTAGGCGAGTGCGTTTATGAAAAAACGTGTATTTTCCATTATTGGTGCGGGCAGTGGACAGCCTGACGGGCTTACAAGAGAAGCTTTAGATACTATAAAATTATGCGATGCTCTTGTTTCAACTGAACGCTTAGCAAAAGATTTATCATCTATTGCAAAAATTAAAATTTGTGATACAGCTAATCTAGCAAAGACTGCAATAGCAATAAAAGAACAAAATATAGGAATTTTGGTTTCTGGTGACACAGGATTTTTTAGTGTTGCAAGTAGCTTGAATGATAAACTTAAAGAACATGGCAAAGTTAAAATGATTTGTGGACTAAATAGCATGCAGATGTTATGTTCAAAATTTGGTATAAGCTATCAAGACGCTTTCTGGCTTAGTTTACATGGTAGAAAGGGAAGTCTACTTGGTGCGGTTAGCTACAATAAAAAAGTAATTGCTCTAACTGGTGGAGAACAAAATGCACAGAAATTGTGTCAAACATTATCCGCTGCTGGGCTTGGTGATATAATTGTGTCAATAGGTGAAAATATAGGCTCTAAATCAGAGAGAATTTTAACAGATACGGCTGCAAATCTATCTCAACAAACTTTTGCCGATTTATCAGTTATGCTTATTTTAAATCCTAATGCTGCTAATCGTAATTTATCTGTTTTAGATGCTGAAATAGAACGTGCTAATGTTCCAATGACAAAACAAGAAGCCCGTTGGACAGCTATCAAAATGTTAAATTTAAATCCATCAGATATTGTCTATGACATAGGGGCGGGAACTGGTTCTATATCTTTAGAAATGGCAAGAAAAGTTTATAATGGTATGGTTTATGCTGTTGAGCGAAAAAAAGAAGCTATTGAACTTATAGAAAAAAATCGCAAAAACTTGGGTAGCTTTAATATATTGCCATTTGAAGGACAAGCCGCAAGTATTATTGACAAATTGCCTGTACCAGATGCCGCTTTTATAGGCGGAAGTGAGGGAGAAATGAAACAAATAATAAAAAAATTATTAAATAAAAATCCTAAAATAAAAGTTATTATTTCTGCTGTATCCCTTGAAACACTTTTAGAAGCTAAAAATGCAATAAAGAGCTTTGAAGAACAAAATATAATTCAAATTCACTCAATCCGTGGACATAGAATAAATGATACAACCGAGTTTGCAAGCAATAATCCAATTTATTTAATTTATGGTAGAGCTAAAGTTTAATTTACCTGTGGGGGTGAATTTATTATGATGCTTGTTCTAGCTATAATTTTGGGTTTTTTCCTTGATAGTCTTATAGGTGACCCCGAAGGTATGTGGCACCCTGTTTGCACTATTGGTGCTATAATTTCTAAAATAGATAAATTTTTTAGAAGGCTGCCATTATCTAAATCTGGTCAGCGTTTCGCTGGAATTTTACTTTGGATAATCGTTTGTAGTATAAGCTATTTAGTTCCTTATATTATTTTGGAATTTTTATTCCGCATACACCCTTGGATACATTTTGTGGTAAATGTTATATTTTGCTATCAGATTTTTGCAAGAAAATGTTTGGCAGATGCGGGTAGATATGTAAGAAAAGAGCTTAAAAAATCGCTTGAAGATGGCAGAAAAGCAATATCACGTTATGTTGGACGTGATACAAGCGAACTATCAAAAGAGGGAGTTATAAAAGCTACGGTTGAAACAATAGCCGAAAATACAACAGATGGAGTTGTTGCACCATTTATTTTTATGTTGATAGGTGGTGCTCCACTTGGATTTTTATATAAAGCTGTAAATACTCTTGACTCTATGGTTGGTTATAAAAATGAAAAATATCAATATTTAGGCTGGTTTTCGGCTAAAATGGACGATATATTTAATTTTTTACCTGCAAGAATAGCGGCTGTTTGTATGATGGCAGCGGCTGGTATGCTTAAATATGATACAGTAAATGCTAGAAGAATTTTTCAGCGTGATAGATTTAATCATAAAAGCCCAAATTCTGCACAGACTGAGTCTGTTTGTGCAGGAGCACTTCATATACAACTTGGTGGAGATGCTAAATATTTCGGTCAATATGTTAAAAAACCAACTATTGGTGATGATGATAGACAAATAGTGTCAACCGATATAGAAAGAGCGTCCGACTTAATGACAGCTACAAGTGTTTTTGTTATTCTTTTGGGAATAGCAATTAAACTTGCACTCACAGGCACAAGCATATAAAAAATAAAGGTCTGGGATTGTCCCCAGACCTTTTTCAGCGTTTGCGACCACTTTTTGAGTGTTTATTGCCTTTTCCACGTCCATGACCATGGCTAGGTGGTGTTCTATGGCCATTTCTATGATGATTTCTACCCGTTTGTGATGATTTTTTGGAAGAATGTCTTGAGCCTTCCTGATACATTCGTATATCAGCATTAAATCCACCAACAGGCATTCCTACCATATCTTTAACTATGCGTTTTGATAATTCTTCAGGTACTTCTACAAGAGAATAATCCCCAAAACATTGGATTTTACCTATTCTTTTTCCAGAAATTCCAGTGCCTTCTGCAATCGCTGCAACAATATGATTAGGTGCAACTTTTTGATTTCTACCAACAGAAACTCTTAAACGCACACAACCCTCTTTAAGTGCTACAAGTGGTTTTTGTGCCTTTGGTGCTTTAACCTCAGGAATTCTTGCCATTTCTTGAGTTAATAAATGTTCAAGTGCAGCTTCAGCAATTTGTTCATGTGAATAGCCACTTTGACCTAGTTTTTCAAGAATAGAATGAACACAAAAACGTTGTTCTTGACCATTTGTTTTTTCAAGTAACACACCCTCGATTATATCGCCTAAAGTTTGACTGCGTTGATTTGCAATGGTTTGATAATCTGGAAGTGGCAATCTTTCAATTTTAGCCTTTGTAAAGCGTTCAATACTGCGTATAACAGCCGCTTGTCTTGGCCCGTCTATAAGAGTATATGAACAGCCACTTCTACCTGCACGACCTGTACGACCAATTCTATGAATATAATATTCAAAATCTTGAGGGATATCAAAGTTATAAACGGTGTCTACATCGTCAACGTCAATACCTCTTGCGGCTACATCGGTAGCAATAAGTATAGGTGTCCTACCAGATTTAAAGCTATTCATAACAGCAGTACGCATGTCCTGTTTCATATCGCCATGAAGTGCAGACGCTTGAAAACCATGTTCACCTAGATATCTTACAAGCTCATCAACCATTTTTTTAGTATTACAGAAAATTATAGATAGTTTTGGCTGGTGTGAATGAAGTAAAAGTGTTAAAGCTCTCTCTTTTTCACCTCTAGGCACTTCAGAATAATACTGTTTTATTGTGTCCATTGTGCGTTCGGTCTGACTGCCTGCTTCGATAAGCACAGGGTCTTTCTGATATTCGCCTGTGATTTCCATAATTTCTGGTGGCATGGTTGCAGAAAATAGAATGGTTTGGCGTTCATTAGGTGTGGACTGTAAAATTGTTTCTATGTCCTCTCTAAAGCCCATATTTAACATTTCATCTGCTTCATCAAGCACAGCAATTTTTAGTGCTGCAAGGTCTAATGCATGACGTCGCATTAAATCCATAACTCTCCCTGGAGTGCCGACTACAATTTCAATTCCACGCTTTAATTGTCTGATTTGGCTTGTTATTGGGTCACCGCCATAAACCGCCAATACTCTAATACCCTCTAGGTATTTGCAAATTTTACGTATTTCGCCCTCTGCCTGTTGTGCAAGCTCACGAGTTGGGCATAGGATTAAAACCTGTGTTTCACCAGTTGGTTCAGTGCACATAACACTTGGCACACCAAAAGCCACAGTTTTGCCTGTGCCTGTGTGACTTTTTCCAATCACATCTGGACCTGCTAAAATTGCAGGAATTGCACGAGCCTGTATCTCAGTTGGGGCAGAAAATCCCATGTCTTTTAAAGCACGCAAAATAGGCTCAGAAAGGTTTAAGTCAGAAAATGTCGTAATACTCAAATGAAACCTCCTAGAAATTAAAAGCGACACATATTTGTGCCACTTAGATATTTATTAAATAAATAAACGCAGGGATAATGTGCGTCCCTGCGTTGTATAATGACTTGAAATGCACCAAATAAGTATATCACGATGATTATATACAAGTCAAAGAAAAGGTTTTATTTTGCTGCACTTTCCACATTTTCCATGGTTTCAACAGGTAAAATAGAAAGTTCTTTGTCGATTTTTTTAGCAAAACCAATCAAGGTTTTACCAGTTCCGATTTCACACCCTGTTTTAAGCCCAGATTTTATACCATTTGCCATAAGTGTTTTCCAGCGAACAGGTGAAATCATATGCTGTTCTAGGTGTGCAGGCATATTGTCTGTTTTTAAAATATCACCAGTTACATTTGTATAAACAGGCATGTTTGGCTCATTAAATTTAATATCTGATAAAAATTCACGCAGTTCTGCTGCGGCTTCCTTTAAAAGTGGCGTGTGGAATGCACCACTGACAGCAAGTGGAAGTGCTCTTCTTGCACCTGCGGCTTTACAAAGCTCAATAGCGTCATTTAGTGCTTGACGTTCGCCCGCAATTACAAGCTGATTAGGACAGTTATAGTTTACAGGGATAACAACACCACTTGTAACCTCAGAACATGCTTTTTCTACTACTTCGTCCTCAAGTCCTAAAATAGCCGCCATACCGCTATCCATTGAGTCTGCCGCCTTTTGCATAACTTGACCACGTTTACGAACAATTTTTATTCCATCTTCAAGTGAAACGATGCCAGAGGCTGCAAGTGCGGTGTATTCACCAAGGGAGAAACCAGCACAAGCAGAGAAACTAACTCCCGCTTCTTTTAATGCAGCATAAGCCGCCATGGAATGGGTGAAAATTGCAATTTGGGAGTTAACGGTTTTGGAAAGTTCCTCCATACTGCTTTCAAAACAAAGTTTAGCTACATCAAGCCCTGCTGTGTCTGATGCACATTCAAAAACCTCACGAGCTGCCTTGCTTCCTTCATAAACTTCCTTGCCCATACCCTCATGCTGAGCACCCTGACCAGGGAAAAGTGCAAAACCATATGTCATCGTCAAAATCCTCCTAAAAAGACTAAAAAAGTATAATTATGTACAAAGTTTCTCAATTAGCAATATGTAGTTTTGCATAGATAATATAGGAAACTATTGACATATAGATATGGCTTTATTATAATATTAGCGAGTTACTTTGTCAATCAAACCTGTCTATTTGGGCTAATTATACCCTGTGTTGGTTGTACGAGGTTTTATTTTTTAGAATTTTAGTTAGGCTTTCAAAATAATTGCGGATCTGATAGGAGGTCGAGCAAAATTTTTAGTAAGATTATTGGAATTGGTGCTTATACACCAGAATACCGTCTGACAAATAGCAGATTAGAACAACTGGTTGATACCAGTGATGAATGGATTGTCAAAAGAACAGGTATTCACGAGCGTAGAATAGCTCAAAATGAAACAACATGGCAAATGGCTCTTTCAGCGGCTGAAAAAGCTTTAAGTGATGCCAAAATTTCAGGTGAACAACTTGATGTAATAATTGTAAGCACTGTAACACCAGATAGCTATACACCAACTGTGTCTTGTGTGCTTCAGGACAAGCTTGGTGCTAAGTATGCTATGGCTTATGATATGAATGCCGCTTGCTCAGGCTTCGTATATGCAACAGATGTTGCTGATAGTTATATTAAATCTGGAAAAGCAAAAAATGTGCTTGTGGTTTCCGTGGAACGTCTTAGCAGCATTATTGATTACACTGATAGGTCAACCTGCGTTCTTTTTGGAGATGGTGCAGGTGCGGTTGTGTATACTGCGAGTGAAGAAAAAAGTGGTGTATTATCCACTTATATGCGTGCTGAGGGTGCTTTAGGTCATTGTCTTTTTGCAGGTGCACTCCCAGCAGAAAAAGACCCAATTACTGATGATAGAACCATTGATGGAAAATATCGCTTCTTGAAAATGGCAGGCAGTGATGTATTTAGATTTACAGCAAACGCTGTGCCTGATTCTATCGACAATTCTCTTAAACGTGCAGATTTAAACGCTTCAGATATAGATTGGTTTGTACTTCATCAGGCAAATTTACGTATTCTTAAAATGGTTGCTGAAAGATATGGTCTTGATAAAGAAAAAGTTTATGTAAATATTGACCGTTTTGGTAACACTTCATCTGCTTCAATTCCAATCTGTTTGGCAGAGATGAAAGAAAAAGGTCTTTTAAAATCAGGTCATAAAATTTTAATCAGCGGATTTGGCGGCGGTCTTACTTATGGTGCAGCCGTAATCGAATTATAAAAAAGGGGTAAGTTGTATATGAAAACCAAAATTACCGAACTACTTGGAATTGAATACCCAGTTATTCAAGGTGCTATGGCTTGGATTGGTGATGGTGGACTTGCAGCAGCAGTAAGTGAAGCTGGCGGTCTTGGTATTATCTCAGGCGGTGCAGCACCAGCCGAATACATAAAAGAACAAATTCATAGAGCAAGAAGTATTACTAAAAAGCCTATTGGTTTAAATATTATGCTTTTAAGCCCTAACGCAGACGATTTGGCTCAACTTGCAATAGATGAAAAAATTGAAGTTATAACAACTGGTGCAGGTAACCCAGGTAAATATATGGAAAAGTGGAAAGCAGCTAATATTAAAGTTATGCCTGTTGTCGCATCTGTTGCACTTGCAAAGCGTATGGAAAGAGCGGGTGCTGATGCGGTTATAGCTGAGGGCACAGAGTCTGGCGGTCATATCGGTGAAACCACTACAATGGCACTTCTTCCACAGGTTGTTGATGCAGTGTCAATTCCTGTTATTGGTGCTGGTGGCTGTGCTGATGGTCGTGGTATGGCGGCTATGATGATGCTTGGTGCTGAGGGTGTTCAGTGCGGAACTATTTTCCTAAGTGCAGAAGAATGTCCAATTTCCGATAAGTATAGAGAGCTTATTTTAAAGGCAAGCGACATTTCAACTGTTGTTACTGGCAGACCTAGTGGCCACCCAGTAAGAGCTATTAAAACCCCTCTTGCTCGTAAATGTATGCAGCTTGAAAAGTTCCCAACTAATGAGTCTCTTGAAGAACTAGAAGCCGCAACCGCTGGTGCACTTCGCAAGGCTGTACAAGATGGCAACTATGAGGAAGGCACATTTATGTCTGGTCAAATTGCAGGTCTTGTAAATGAAAAGTCTAATTGTCATGATATTGTTCGTAAAATCACAAATGGAGCAGAAGAACTTCTAAAAAATGCTGCTTCCCGTATCGGATAAGGAGAAAATTATGTCAGTTGCAGTTGTAACAGGTGGCTCCCGTGGTATCGGTGCCGCAATAGCAAAACGTCTTGCAAAAGATGGTTATGATGTTGTAATTAACTGTGCATCTTCAGTGGAAAAAGCTGAAAGTATTGCAAAAGAATGTCGTGAATTTGGTGTTAAAGCTGTGGCAATGCAGTGGGACGTTTCTGACCATGCCGCTTGCAAACAAGCACTAGATAAAATTAAAGAGGATATGGGCGTTCCATATGTGCTTGTAAATAATGCTGGTATAACCAAAGACGGTCTTATGGTTCGTATGAAAGAAGAACAGTTTGATGATGTTATAAGAATTAACCTTAAAGGTGCTTATAATATGCTACAATTATGTGGTAGCATGATGATGCGTGCTAAACAGGGTAAAATTATCAATATTTCATCAGTTTCTGGTATAGTTGGCAATATGGGACAGATTAACTATTGTGCCGCTAAAGCTGGTTTGATTGGTATGACAAAAACCGCTGCAAAAGAACTCGGTGCAAGAGGTATTACTGTAAATGCAGTAGCTCCAGGATTTATTGATACTGATATGACAGCAGTTTTAAGTGATGATATTAAAGCGGGTGCAAAAAAGCAAATTGCACTTGGAAGATTTGGCAAACCAGAGGAAATTGCAGCAGCAGTTGCATTCCTTGCATCTGATGAAGCTTCGTTCATCACAGGTCAGACACTTGTTGTGGACGGCGGCATGATTTAAGGGAGGATTTACCAAAATGGAAAGAGTAGTAGTTACAGGTATGGGTGCTGTTACCCCTGTGGGTAATGATGTGGAAAGCTTTTGGAATGCTCTAAAAGCTGGAACTTGTGGCATTGATAAAATCACTCGTTTTGATACAACCGACTTTAAGGTAAAATTAGCAGCAGAACTAAAAGATTTTGATGTTACAAAATATGTTGATAAACGTGAAGCTCGCAGAATGGACGCAAACTGTCATTTTGCAATCGCAGCCGCTCAACAGGCAGTAGACCAAGCAGGTCTAAAAGAAGGTAACTTTGACCCATATCGAACAGGTGTTATTTTCGGTTCTGGTGTAGGCGGTCTACATGTTGCAGAAGAAGAAATTGTAAAACTTGAGCATAAAGGCCCTAGCAGAGTTTCTCCTTTAGCTATCCCAGAAATGATTGCTAATATGGCGGCAGCTTATATTTCAATGCGTTTTGGATTTAAAGGCGAAAATTACTGTCCTGTTTCCGCTTGTGCAACAGGTAATCATGCAATAGGTGAGGCTATGAGAGCTATTCGCCATGGTTATCAGGATATTGTTATTTGTGGTGGCACTGAAAACGCTATTATACCAATTTCAATGGCAGGTTTCCAAAATATGAAAGCTGTTCATACTGGCGATGACCCAACATGTGCATCTGTGCCTTTTGATGCTCGTCGCTCAGGCTTTGTTATGGGTGAGGGTGCAGGCTGTCTTGTACTTGAGAGTTTATCTCATGCAAAAGCCCGTGGTGCAAATATTATCGCTGAGGTTGCAGGTTATGCGGCAAGTGGTGACGCTTACCATATCACTAGCCCAGACCCTCAAGGCGAAGCAGCAGCACGTGCAATTTTAGGTGCAATTACAGATGCAGGTTTAACCCCTGCTGATGTTGATTATATAAATGCACATGGTACTTCTACACCAATCAATGAAAAATATGAAACCATTGCTATTAAAAAGGCTTTTGGTGATGAAGCGTATAATGTGAATATATCTTCTACTAAGTCTATGACTGGTCACTTGCTAGGTGCAGCAGCGGCTATTGAAGCAATAGCTTGTATTTGTGCTATAAATGATGGTGTTATTCCACCAACAATCAATTATGTTGAAAAAGACCCAGAGTGTGATTTAAATATCACTCCAAACAAGGCAGTAGAAAGGACTGTAAATGTTGCCATTTCAAATGCTCTTGGTTTTGGCGGTCATAACGCTACTGTGCTGTTTAAGAAGGTGTAAGTTATGGAATTAAAAGAAATCAAAGATATTGCCATTGAGCTTATGGACACTGTAAAATCCAAAGGACTTTCAGAATTGTCCATTGATGCCAATGATATAAAAATTAAAATCAAGGGCAATGCACCAGCTCCAGTTGTGGTTGCCACACCTACACCAGCCCCAGCAGTTGCCGCACCTGCTTCTTCTGCACCACAGGCACAAACTCCTGCTTCGCCTGCTGAAGAGGAAATTGTAGGCACAAAAGTAACAGCTCCATTGGTTGGCACTTTTTACGCAACTCCATCTCCAGACGAACCTCCTTTTATTGAGGTTGGTCAGTCTGTTAAAAAGGGTGACACCTTGTTTATTATAGAGGCTATGAAAACTATGAATGAGATTGTAGCTCCTTGTGATGGTACAGTAAGCCGCATTATGGCTCAGTCAGGTGATATGGTTGAATATGACCAGACTATTGTTGTAATCGTTTAAGAGAGGAGTTCATATAAATGCTTAACAAAGAACAAATTATGGAGATTTTACCTCATAGACCTCCAATGCTTCTTGTAGATGAGATTATTGAAATAGATGAAGAACATGCTGTCGGGACTCTACATCTAACTGGTGATGAATTTTTCTTCCAAGGTCATTTCCCAGATAACCCAATTATGCCAGCCGTTTTCCGCTTAGAGGCACTCGCACAGGTTGGCGGTGTTGCACTTCTAAGCATACCTGAATTTAAAGGAAAAACTGCTGTTTACACTGGTATTGACAATGCAAAATTCCGTTCTATGGTAAAACCAGGGGACACTTTACGTATGGAAGTTAAATTTGTGAAGCGTCGTGGTAGATTGGCAGTTGCTCAAGGTGTGGCTTATGTTGGTGATGAAAAAGCCGCAGAAGCTGAAATCAAATGTATGGTTGTTGACTAATGCAGGGGGCAAATTATGTTTCGTAAAGTGCTGATTGCAAACCGTGGTGAGATTGCTGTGCGTGTCATTCAGGCATGCCGTGATTTAGGCGTTATCTCAGTTGCGGTATATTCACAGGCTGATAAAAATGCACTTCATGCACAAATTGCAGATGAAGCGGTATGTATTGGCCCAGCTCCTGCAAAGGATAGCTATCTTAATATGGAAAATATAATTTCCGCTGCCATTGCAACAGGTTGTCAAGCAATTCACCCTGGATTTGGTTTTCTTTCTGAAAACGGTGAATTTGCAAGCATGGTGGAGGAAAATGGTCTTGCATTTATTGGTCCTAAGGCTGAAACCATTTGGAAAATGGGCGATAAATCCGAGGCAAAACGTACTGCAATAGCCGCAGGAGTACCAGTTGCACTTGGTACTGATGGTGCAGTTACTGATTTTGATGAGGCCAAGCGTGAGGCGGACAGAATAGGTTATCCTATTATGTGCAAAGCTGCCGCAGGCGGTGGCGGCAAAGGTATTAGAGTTGCATTTACTGCTGATGAACTTAAAAGTGCTTATGATTCCGCAAGTAGTGAGGCACAAGCAAATTTTGGTGACTCAAGAATTTATCTTGAAAGATATGTACATAATCCAAGACATATTGAAGTGCAGATTTTGGGTGATGGTCAGGGTAATGTAGTTCATCTTTTTGAGCGTGAATGTTCTATTCAGCGTAGACATCAAAAGTTAATAGAGGAAGCTCCATCTTTCTTTGCTGATGATGATTTTAGACAGCGTATTTGCACAGCAGCGGCAAATTTAGCTCGTGCAGTAAATTACCGTGGTGCAGGTACGGTTGAATTTTTGGCTGATGAACAGAAAAATTTCTATTTCTGTGAAATGAACACACGTATTCAGGTTGAACACCCTGTAACCGAACAGGTAACAGGTGTAGATTTAGTATGTGAACAGCTTAAAATCGCTTCTGGCGAAAAACTTTCTTTAAAACAAGAGGATATAGAACTTCGTGGTCATGCGATTGAATGTCGCATAAATGCTGAAGACCCATCAAGAAACTTTGCACCATGTCCAGGAACTATTAAATCTATGCATCTTGCAGGCGGTCCAGGTGTTCGCATTGATACTGCGGCATATCAGGGCTATACAATTCCACCATATTATGATAGTATGATAGGAAAAATGATAGTTTATGGTGCAGACCGTAATCAGGCTATTGCACGAATGAAACGTGCACTTGCTGAAACTCTATTTGAGGGTATACAGACTACAACAGACTATCAAATGAATATTCTGTCATCTGAAGCATTTGCTACTGGTAATTTTCATACAAATTCTATTGCAAATGGTGATTTTGACAAAAAAGATGATGAATAAGGAGGTGTTCGCTTGTTAATCGATTTATTTCAGAAAACCCGTGATAGCTCCATGCGTATGAAGGGTGAAGAGGAAAAAAAGCCGACTAAGGTTTGTAAAGGCTGTGGAGCAGAGCTTAAAGCTTTAACTTTTGGACGTAATCTTTATGTTTGTCCTGTTTGTGGTCGTTATAGCCGTCTGCTTGCTAGAACTCGTATTCGATTTACAGCGGATGCAGATAGTTTTCATGAGCTATTTAATGGTCTTAAAACTTTAAACCCATTAGAGTTTGAAGGTTATACTGAAAAAATTCGTGAGCTAGTCAAAAAAACTGGTATGAATGATGCTGTTGTAACAGGTGTTTGTACAATAGGCGGTATTCAAACCTGTTTAGGTGTTATGGATAGCCATTTTATGATGGCATCTATGGGTAGTGTTGTAGGTGAAAAACTCACAAGACTTTTTGAATATGCTACTGAGCACGAATTGCCTGTGGTTTTGTTTACCTGCTCAGGCGGTGCAAGAATGCAAGAAGGTATGTTCTCCTTGTTACAGATGGCAAAGGTTTCTGGTGCGGTTCGCAGACATTCAGATGCAGGTCTGTTATATATAACTGTGCTAACTGACCCTACCACAGGCGGTGTAACTGCAAGTTATGCTTCTTTAGGTGATATTATTTTAGCAGAACCACACACAACTATTGGTTTTGCTGGCAGACGTGTTATTGAAGGCACTATTGGCGAAAAATTGCCAGATAATTTCCAAACTGCTGAATTTTTGCTTGACCATGGTTTCTGTGATAAAATTGTACCACGAAACCAAATGAAACAAACTTTGACATCTCTGCTTTCTATGCACCAAAATCAAGCTAAAGGCAAAAAGGGCAGGTGATACATATGGCAGAAACTTCAGTAAAAGAAAAATTACAAATTATTCATGACCCTAAGCGTCCAACTATTGATGATTATGTAAATACTTTATTTGATAATTTTATAGAACTTCATGGTGATAGAGCTTATGGTGAAGATAGTGCAATCTGTGCAGGTATCGCCACTTTTGGAGGAATGCCTGTAACTGTAATCGGTCACAGAAAAGGCAAAACCACCGACCAAAATATTGCAGCTAATTTTGGTATGCCACACCCAGAAGGTTATAGAAAAGCTCTTAGATTGGCTCATCAAGCCGAAAAATTCGGCAGACCTGTTATTTGTTTCGTTGATACCCCTGGTGCATTTTGTGGTGTAGGTGCAGAAGAACGTGGTCAAGGTGAAGCAATAGCCAAATGTCTTTATGATTTTATGGCACTTCGCACCCCTGTTGTAAGTATTGTAACAGGTGAGGGCGGTTCTGGTGGTGCTCTTGCTCTTGCAGTTGCTGATAGAGTGCTTATGCTCGAAAATGCTCTATATTCTGTTATTTCTCCTCGTGGTTGTGCTTCTATCCTTTGGAAAGATGCAAGCAGAGAAATTGAAGCGGCTGAATGTTTAAAAATCACTGCTCAAGACCTTTATGGTTTTGGTATGATTGAAGGCATTATTCAGGAAAATTCTATAATGAAAAATGTGAAAAAAGCATTAACTCTTGTTTTGCGTGAACTTAATTTGCAAAATGATATTGACGAAATGCTTCAAAAACGTTATGATAAATTCCGTAAGATCGGAGTTTTTCAAGAAATAAATCAGATCTAAAAAAATAGTAAGGAGAGTAATACTTATGTTCGAGAAAATTTGCGAGCTTTTAGCTGACAAGTTTGACGCTGATGCTTCCACAATGACAATGGAAACTTCTATCAAAGAGGATTTAAACGCTGACTCATTAGACGTTGTTGAACTAATGATGGACCTTGAAGAAAACTTTGGTATCACTATCAGCGATGAAGAAGCTATGAAGATGTCCACTATTGGCGATATTGTTAAGTATATCGAGGATAATCAGTAATTTTATAAAGGCTGCCTCTCGCTGATATGCACCCCAAAAGTTAGACACTTTTGGAGGTGCATATTTTTATGGAAAAAATAAAAAGGAAAAATAAAAG
>CALWUO010000020.1 GCA_944384745.1 uncultured Butyricicoccus sp. | reverse complement strand
ACTTTGTTTTTATTTGCCCATAAAATCGCTTGATATTCTGGTGAATATTCTGCAAATGGATAAAGTAAAGTTTTAATAGGAGCTTGTTCTGTATAAGCGAGAATAGCGGCAGGCAATTTGGTTTTTGGGTGACAAAACCAGTGCATTTGGTCATTTAAATCTGATGGCCCTTCAATAAGAATTAAATCTGGTTTTATTTCATCTAGTTTTTTTAAAATATGGTGTGCCGCAGCTGGTGAAAGATGCCTTACACCAAAAAAAACGGGTATAGCCATATTAGTTCAGCTCCTTACAAGCATGGTATAAAGGCAACCAAGCAGAACCACGCTTTTTCATAACATTCTCAATATATTCTTTCCAACAAATACTATCTTTATCTTCATCTTTGACAATTGCACCTTGTAAAGCAGCGGCTAAATCTTTGGCTTCAATTTCTCCAGAACCAAAACTTCCAGCAAGTGCCATTGAATTGGTAAGTAAAGAAATTGCCTCTGCTGTTGAAAGCACTCCACTTGTGGTTTTTATTTTTTGTTTTCCATCTAATGTAGTACCGTTTCTAAGTTCTCTAAAAATTGTTACAACTTGTTCAATAGTATCACTATCTGGAGTTTTTGCATATAAATCTAAACCACTTGCAAGTTGATTAACACGAGTTTTAACAATTTCCATTTCACTTTTAATACTTGATGGGGCAGGCAAAACAACAATATTAAATCTACGTTTTAAAGCGGCTGACATATCATTTACGCCTTTATCTCTTGTATTTGCGGTTGCAATTATGGAGAAACCTTTTTGTGCAGGTACTTCAATACCCAGTTCAGGCACAGAAATACGTTTTTCAGATAAAATAGAAATTAAAGCGTCTTGTACTTCGCTTGCACATCTTGAAATTTCTTCAACTCTTGCAATACTGCCGCTTTCCATAGAACGATAAATAGGACTTTTTACCATAGCTTCTGGACAAGGGCCTTTTGCAATAAGCATTGCATAGTTCCAAGAATATCTTATATGTTCTTCTGTTGTGCCTGCTGTTCCTTGCACAACTTTTGTGGAGTCGCCATTTATAGCGGCTGTTAAATGTTCACTTAACCAAGATTTTGCTGTGCCTGGTTCACCAATAAGCAATAAAGCTCGGTCTGTAACTAAAGTAGCTATACAAATTTCAACTAGGCGTTTATTTCCTATGTATTTTGGAATAATCTCTATATCTCCAACTTTACCGCCACAAATATATTTAAGTACAGATTTAGGCGACATTTTCCAACCTGTTGGAATAGGGTCTTTTTCAGCCGCAATTAGTGCATCTATTTCATTTTTAAACATTTGCTCTGCTGGCAATCTTTGAACATCTGACATTTTAATTTTCCTCCTGTATAAAGCCTTCATTTATAATCAAATTTCCAATATCTACAAACCTATTTTGGTTACTGTTTGCTTTGCAAAATTCCAGTATTTTTTTAGCCTCTTCGCTTGTGGTTTTAATATCTGTATAATCACGAAATCTATATAAAATCACCCTTAATTGCCAAATATTTATTTGCGGATAGTATTTGCATATATTTAAAACAACACCGTCAAATTTGTTATATGAACAGTATTTCATCATACTAAGACAATATAAAACTTTACTTAATAACAAATTTGATGCCATATTTTTATTGGATTTTAAATCTGATAGTTTATCATAAAAATATTTGCCTATTTTTTGACTAAGTTCATAAGGTTCTTTTGGTGCAAGATTACATAGTAAATTATCAAACCCTAATTTCATGATGTAGTCAAACCATCTTTGGTCAAGTGGCTCTTTTAACTGCCTTGAAAACTGATTTGTTTCACCGTTATATCTGTTATATTGAGTCAAATATATATAGTTGATATCATACATATATCTGATTTTTTGAAACACTTTTTCAAATGTAGCAGTGGTTAAAAGCGGATTTTTATACCAGTTTTTATAAACTTCATCTGCTGGCAATGTAAGCAAGTCGGCAATAAAACATGAACTTATAATCGGTTGTTTATGATGTTTATAAAGATTTCTTAAAAAATCAATTAATTTTTTTGGACAAGATAAAATCAAAGTCTGCGATATTGTTTCATTAAGTGACTCAAGATGTTCGGAATAATTATTCCATTTGCCTTTAAGTTCTTTAAACTGGTTTCTATTTTCTAAAATCCATTTATAAAGCTCAAGCATTTTATCAGATGTTTTATTTACGGTATATGATATAAGTTCATAATAATTATATTCTGTGGTTTGTTCATCGCCATTTAAAATACTTTGAAGATTTGTTTTTATATAAGTTGCAAGCAAATCTGATATTTCATCGGATTTTGAATTTTTTAAATTTGATGCATTATTAAGCGACTTATCAAGCTCATTTTTCCAAAACTCAACTATATTATCATTATCAACCTTAACCCCTCCAAGCGTGTTATAAACTATATCTTTGGTTTTTCCACGCTCTTTTTTTGCAAGTTCAAGAAGCAATGGTATATTTTCTTTATTATATTTTAAAGCAGATATACATTCCTCTTTGACTTCTTTTTTAGCCGTTTTGAGTACAGATAAATACCATTCGTTTTCGGTTTCTTTTGCAATTTTTGCAACAAGTTTTAAACGCTTTGCCATTATTTTTTTACCCTGTGGGTCAAAGTTGTTTTTAAGCAAAGAGATAATATAATCTTTATCGGTTTTTGGTAAATGGTATTTGTTAATTTTTGCATAATATGAATAATCTGTATTATCCATGAGTTCTTGAGATTTATCCGTTCCAAGGCTTTCAATTATACTAAATACCCTTGTTGCCATTTCACCATATGTATCATCTAAATCATTTATCAATGCATTTAACACACGATAATCACTGAAAACATTTGGGGTCAGTTTTATTGCATCTTCTATAACATTTAATCTGCCTGAGCCTGTTGTTGTTAAAGCCTCTAAAACAGGTTTAACTTCACTATATCTAAACTGATTTAGTGTTTGCAAATTTTCCTTTGTTTCAAGTTCTTTATATTCTCCATCAATATTAGTTTGAGCTTGTGTATATAAAACCGCATCTACAAGTCCCAAAATATTCAATAATATTATAGGTTTTTGTGATTTTTCTGCATCAAAAAGCTGTTTTAAACTGAGATATATTTTTTTGAAAATAGGATTTTTTTCAGCTAATACAGAAAATGACTCTAATGTATTTTTTAAACGAAAATCTTCATCAATAAGTTCAGTTCCAGCAATGGTTATATGAACTAAACGTTCTTTTAATTCTGCTAAAGGATTCATATTTTATACCCTCCTATTAATATTGCAATCTTATAATTTGTTTGTTGGATATAATACTGTATGGGTGCATACATATTTTAAAGTCTGTTGAGTCATAAAACATTAAGCCAAATAAAACTTGGTTTTTAAATAAATTATTATCAGGTATATAATTCAATTTATCAACAGAAAAATGTTCTTTTCCATCTTCTTTTCTATCACGAAGTATTATTTTGTCTCCAGTTTCATCACAAAGAACGGTTTCATTCTCTATTCTACCAATACTTTTATATTTAATTGCAACCGCAACATATTTTTCAGAAAGAGTATTTTTAATTTCATTTTTAACCATTTTTATAGTTTGTGAAAGGTCTGAATTTATATTAGAAATTACTTTTTCAAGCATTTCATTTGTTATTTTTTCCATTGAGTAGTTTTCCCATCTTATTCTTTTATTAACTGACTTTGGATAATAACAAAGCTTAGGTATATTTACAGCCTCAAAACAACTATCTTCTGCTTTTATATGTTTTAATGCCTTTACAGGTCTATAATTTAATGTTTGGCTTATTTCTCCAGTTTGTACATCAATCCAGTAACCTCTATCTATATATTCCTTTTTTGCCTCATCAAACATAACATCAAATGAAAGTTGTATTAACTGTGCATTTTCTTTAAAAGAACCGATTTTTTCAAGTTCTTCCAGTTTCCAAATGCCGCCTAAAGCTTCATAAAGTTCATTGTCTTCAACATCATAACTTTTGTTTTCGAGTTTTTGATTTAAAAAAGCTCTGGATTTTTGAACCATTGCATTAAGCCATATAAGTATGCGAATTATCTCTTGATAGTCTTGATTATTATTATCTAGTTTTTCTATCTGATTTGATAAACGTAAAAAAGCGGTTTGTACACCTGTTAAATAATAACTTGATAAATCTTTTGCCAATGTTTGGTATGTTTTTGCAGATGTTCCTGCTAATGTACCAACGCCATGTGAGAGTAAATCTATTATAAGTTGTTCGGCTTTGTCTAACCCCTCAAGCTGTTTTTTTATTTTTTTAGCTTTTGCAGCATTATTTGTTTTTTTAGGAGTTTTTTCAGTAGTTTCATTGCTTGAAATTTCTTTTTTTGCTTTTCTAGCCTGCTGTTTTGCACGTTTTTCTGCTAAATCATTAGGAATTTCAGTGACTTTAAATTCTTTTTCTTGTAAAATTTCAAACACTAAACCTATTGCATGTTTACAGGGAAATTGACGACTAGGGCAAGAACATCTGAAAACTGGTGAAGTTTCATTTATAAAATCAACTGATGTGTGATATGGATTTTTACCACTTCCAGCACAATCAGCCCAAAATAAAGTATTATCATTTGATTTTGCTAAATTTAGAAAACTTCCTTTTTGTGAAAGCTTTTTTCCATTTTGCACGGCTGATGCATTAGGGGCTTGTGATATAATCCATTGTTCAGATAATTTCATTATTAAAACCTCTTTTCTTTTTATTAATTGTGATATTTATATTTTATCATATTTTTCTTTTATTTTAAATTTTATTGTTTAAATCACTATAAAATAATAATGAAAGCTTTGAATTTTTAGAAATTGTACAAAAACTTGAATTTATATCCATATAAAAAACTAAGACTTCTTATGCGAATTTAAATCACATAGGAAGTCTTTTTATTATGTGTTATTTGCTTTGATGATTGTTTGATATGAGTCAGTAAAAAACTACTAAATCCAAAAAATATATTTAAACATATCAACTATAGCCATCTATTCGATTTTTAATTTCGATAGACAACTATATTTACATTTCTTCATTATCCTCAATATACTCAAGAATATCTCCAGGTTGACAGTTTAGAACCTTACAAATAGCGTTTAAAGTACTAAAACGAATAGCCTTTACTTTACCTGTTTTTAGACATGAAAGATTTACATTTGAGATTCCAACTTTTTCTGCAAGTTCATTTAACTTCATTTTTCTATCTGCTAAAATTCTATCCAAACGAATTATAATCATAAGGTATGATCCACCTCATCTTGTAAATAAATTCCGTAATGAATGATATATGCAGCCACAATAAATGCAATACTTGGGATTAGTGAACTTAACATATCTTGACCTGTAGCAATTGTAATTGTGTTGCTTGAAACAAGGCTTATCAAAGTACAAAGTAACAATTTTATAAAAGGAACAAAAAGTGCGACCAAAAATTGTAACAAGCCATATAAAAGCAAATAATGTGCATTTGTCTCTGTAAAGATTTTTCCTTTATGAACATAACTTAATAACCAATAAGCAATCATTATAGCAATAGTTTCAAGTGCAAACATGGCGGAGAGTCCAATATGTGTAAATAAATATATTTGGTCATCTGTGTTTGTCCATACATGAATATCATCTTTAGTATGGATTATAAAGGAACGAGAGTGCGGTTGATGATTTTCTTCAGCATAAATTGCATGTTCAAATGTACCAAAATTACTATGGAGAGAAAATGTTAGTCTACCCATACAACTCAATATTATACCTAATGCCATAAATACTATTATAATATAGCAAACATATCTCATAAATAGAGCTGATTTTTTAGCAAATGATTCATTTAAAAGTCTTTGTATCAATTTCATATTCATCACCTTGTATAATGAACTTAAAGGGATTTTCACTATACATTTTCCTTTCTTGATTAAATTTTATATAATCATTAGTAGACGCTGCGTATTAGTATTATCACCCCATAGTTAATATATCAACATAATTATCATATGTCAATAAATATTTAATGATAAACATTAAATATTATAACCACCTTTAAAACACTTTCATAATCTAATTTTCAAAAATATCTGCTTAAGTATTTAATATAATGACCGTTAATTTAAAGATTTAATATTTTATATTATCATAATGGTTTAATTTAAAGATTTAATATTTTTAATATTTAAGTTAGATTTAAGATTATTTTCTTTTCTCTGGGTGAGCGTTTAAATACATATCCAGTGCTTCTTTTAAAATAGTATCTAAACTTTCTAGGCTTTCATTATTTAAAACCTGTTTTGCATATTTTTTGATACTTATTTTTGACTGCTTTTGTGGCTTTTCAAAAATAGTGTTTATATTATCAAAATCATTATCTTTTGAAAGCTTTACAAGCTCGGCTGCTGTCTTTTCGTTAAGCTTTGATAAATATTTAAGGGCTTTAGTTTGTTCATCATTAGACAAAAAAGAAAGCTGATATGCTGCCGCCTGTGTGAGTTTTCCCTCGTCAACCGCTTGTTTATATTCATCAATCAAATTATACATTCTTGCATATCGCTGTATCTGTCTGATTGAAATATTTAAACTGTCTTTTTCGCTTTCCAGTGTATCTTTTAAATCAGTTCTTGAACCTTGTTTATTTGTATTCTCTAAAAATCTGTGCCAGCCATTGACCTTATCACTAAAAGTCATTTCTCTACGCATAAGATTTGTAACAGTGAAAATTATATTAGCTTTCTCATCGGATATATCTTTATAAATCTTTGCAGGTATAGTTTTAAGCCCTGCCTGTTTAGCTGCGTTCCAACGATGTTCACCAGATAGAATTTCATATTTATTAAAATCTATCATTCTAACAGAAATTGCCTCAAGCACTCCATGCTCAGAAACTGACTTTACAAGTGCTGCAAATTTATCATCTGGCATTTTAGAAAAATCTTTGCCTTGTTCTTTCTTAGTAAATGGCACAAGCTGTTCAAGAGGGATTTCCATATAATCATACAAGGCTTGTCTGCCGTTGCTTAAATTACTTGGCATCTTTGACGCTGCCGCATTTAAATCTACTGTTAGCTCTTCTTCCAACTCGTCATCAGTACGTTCACTTATTTTCATTTTAGCCAAAGTGTTTTCCCTCCAGTTCTGATAATCTTGCTAAAAATTCCTCCCCAAATGCCCTATAATCTAAAGATGCATTTCCCTTAGGGTCATAATTTAATAGGTCGGTTTTAGCCTCTATGTATTCAGTTACAGAAATAGAACGTCTAATTTTCGTTTTGAATAGCACTGTTCCCATTTTATCAGCCATTTTAGTTAAATACTTTTCATAGCGTTTTGCCGCTCTTGTATTGCTTACATATTTGGTCATTAAAACACCTATAATTCGAATAGGTTTGATTTGGTTGCTATTAAGTGCAAAGAGTGTGTCATAAAGCTCCAAAAGAGCCTCTCTGGACGTTTCTTCTGCATAGGCTGGTACTAACACATACCCCATAGATGCAGCGTTTAAACCGTTCATAGTAAGCAGTGAAAGCGATGGGTTTGTATCAACAATTACAAAATCATAATCATTGATAATCGTTTTAATTTGCTCCTCTATAATATGTGTATATTTATAGTTAATTTTAGCTTGATATTCATCACTGAAACGCTCATGCACTAAATTTAATAGTTTCTCTGGATTGTCTTTGTTTTGCTCATATTCTGCCTTGGTTAAGCCCTCAGGCATTGACCAGCCATACATTTGATTAGACGCTGGAGCAATATCACAAAATTCACCATGTTTTATAATCTCTTTAATCTGCATTTTCCCTGTCAATACATGAAAAAGTGATGGAGTTTGTAAATCTCGCCTTGAAATAGCACACCCTAGAGCTTGGTCAAAATTTCTTTGTGGGTCTAGATTTACAGTTAATATTTTATAACCTTTTTCTGATAAAATACGGGCTAAAGCTAAACCTGTTGTAGTTTTAGCAACTCCGCCTTTTTGATTTGCAAGCGTTATTACAATACCCAAAATAAATTACCTCCGTTTTTTCATGCTTTTATAAATATTTTATATGGTATAGTGCAAGGTGTCAATTTTAACTTCGCGACATGATGTCGTGAAGTTCGCTGTCTCTAAAACTATATCTTGCAAAAAATTATAACTTATTTTAAAATATAAATAGTTAAATTTTAGGAAAATATAGGGAGCTTGCAACTCTATGACAGATATAAAAACATTACTTAATAAAAAAAGACTAAATGGTCAAGACCTTGGACGAATAGAAATAACAAATATGGCATTGTCATTTAAAGACGCACTTGAAGGCAATCCAAACCCAAAACCATTTATTGAAATAAATAAACTTCAAACACTTATAAATGCATTAGATAGAAAACAACTAAAAATGTATAACAATTATATAGAAGTGCATGATTGGATAACGGTTAAATATAATATTTCTCAAACTCATTTTCAACAAGCTCAATTACAGCTTAAAATTTTATGGGAATTTGTATCTGAAAGTGTGCTTGCAGAAGAATTTTTCACATATGTTGCAAAGATTGAAATAGATAACAAACCGCCTATACCAGAAATGATTGAAGAAAACTCATTAAAGGTATTTTTTAAGGAACATAAAGAATTTGAAAACAGTGTCGATATAGTGCATTTTGCAAGAGAAGCATTTTTCACAAGTTATTATTTACTTACAGGTTATAATATATCATTAGATTTGATTGCTGAAGAATATGGAATTCCAGATATTTGCGTTTTTAAACGTGATTTTACAAAGCTAAAAAATCAAATAAATAACTTCAATGAGTTAACAAAAGACCTATCGGACAAAATCCAAAATGATAAATATATTAACGACACACAAACTAAAAAATATAAACTTGAAGTCTTAGAAAAATACTTTTATCCTATTGATATAACAAATATTAAACCTGAAAAAGATAAAATAAATCAAGTGAAATTATTACTTAAAGATTTTAAAGCATTTAGAATGCCAGCACAAGACCCTATTTATTCTATACTTTTTATGCAGTAAAAAGGGGGAAAACTTTGTGCTAAAACGAAAAAATAATAACTTAATTGACGTTATTATGCAGCCTAACAAGGCACTCAAGGCAGAAGAAGACAGTTTTTATAATGTGCCAGATAGCTCTGCAAGTAATCTTTTAATGGAAACTCTCTCGGCAGGCTCTAATATTGCCGATTTGCCCGCAAGAAAACGCCAAATAAACCATAACACTAAATTAGAAGTCTATGAGGACGGAAAAAGGCGTCAAATAGTTATGAGTTCAACTAAATCAAATGTTATAATTGAGCTTAATGACATAGATGAGCTTGCAGGCAGTAATAAACCAGCGAAAAAGTTATTTATACTATCGCTTATCAAAGCTAATCAGCAAGCCATACATGATGGCGAGCTTACCAGAGATTATGTAACATTTCCCCTTAGTGAACTTATAGACATAGGCTTTTATAAAACTATGCAAAGTGCAAGAAAAGGCTTTACTTCGGGCATGAATATTTTAACCAGTTTAAAATTGCGTGGTCAAATTGAACGCTCAAAAAATAGTAAAAGTATAGTCGAAACGTTAGAAGTTTTGTTCACTGGTGCTAAAATAGAGCGTGGACAATGCACAATTTATTTAAACCCTCGTATTAACTGGGGCTTTATCGCTCAGTATTTTACTATTCTCCCACTATATTATTTTAGACTATCTAACAGAGCAAGCGATTTGTTATATTATATCTTTTATCTTGCCAGACAAAACACCAAACAAATAGAAGAAAAAGGCTATTTTAATATAGGACTTAGAGCAATTCAACACCGCTTGCAACTGCCAAACGAAGTTAATAATACTAACCCTTATCGAACAATAAAACAGCCTATTGAAGAATGTGTGGAAGAACTTGAAACAACACATTTTACGTTTTTTAATAATAATGAATTTAATATGCTTATAGTCGCAGATGATAATGCACCAATAAAAGAATACTTAGATAACGGCTACTTAAAAATCAATTTTACAGGTTCTTTTGCCGATTTCTTTATAACAATAAGCAAAGAAACAAAGTTTAAAATAAAAACTCAGGAACGCAAAAGGGCAAAAATAACCGAAAAAGCACTTGTTAAAAACCTAGAAAAGAAACTAAATGACTGAAACCGCTATGAAATCATAGCGGTTTTTTTTAAAGTTTTCGTCAACCTTTTTCAAAAGGTTGCAGGGTTTGGGACAGCGTCCCAAGAAGAAGAAACAGCCTCCCAAGAACTTTCACTTTTCGCCCAACTATAATCAGGTCTTTTGTTATATTCACTGTCAATAAAATAGTTAAACATAGGATAAAATTCTAATGTGCAATCGCCCTTGCTGCCATTTCTATTTTTTAAAATTTTCACTTGTATTTGCTGAGTTTTACCCTGTTTTCCAAATAAAATATTCTGTTTTGACAGTTCTCTTATACGTTTTTCTCTGTTTTTTTCGGTTTCGCCCTCTTGATAGTCTATTCCCTCATATTGTAAACCTATCAGCACGTCACTTGAATATTCTATTGCTCCACTCTCCTTAAAACTGCTTAAATTCACTGGTGCGGTATAATTATCACGGTTAAAACTCGATATACCTATAACAGGTATATTGTAATCTCGACTTATGCGTTTAAGCTCTAAAACTGCCTTGTCTGTGTTCTGCTTGTCGGTCGCTCTAACGTCTGATGGTGCAAGAATTTGCAAATAATCAATTATTATTATTGGTGCTTTGCCTGTGATATTTACAAAGTTTTCAACTTTTTGCCTTATCTCTTTTATACCTATATCGCCCATACCCTCATTTATATAGATATTTTGTGCATAATTTGAATAATCTTTGATAGCTTTTTGTATTATCTCATTATCAAAAGTATCATAATCTTCATATTTATCACCTGTAAGTATGCCCCTTGTTGTTTTTGCTCTTTGTGTGCTATCTGAATAATTTAATGAGTTTATGGCGGTTAATCGGCTTAAACTTTTGGCAATTAGTTCATTTTTAGCCATTTCAAGCGAGAATATTAAAACGTCTTGTTCATTTTGTGCGAGTTGGTCGGCAATTTGCAAACAAAATGTTGTTTTTCCCAGCGAAGATATAGCACCAACTATATATAAACCAGCATATAAACCACCATCTAAAATGTTATCTATCGACTGAAAACCAGTTGAAATTGCGTTTGTATTTTTTCTAATTCTAATATCTTCTAAAAAAGAGTTTAAGGAGTGCAGAACAGATTGTCTTTTTAAGCTCTCTTTTTTTTCGTCTAATAACTTTTGCTCTGTTTGCTCTGCACTTAAAACCTTTTGTTTAAATGTTTGTTTATCAGCGTTTAAAGCCTCGTTTGCGTCCTTGTATGGGCTTGCAATATCTAACATAAAGAATGATATATTAAGCTCATTTAAACCGTCTATAAGCTGTGCTGACGCTTTACCGCCTGCCGTATCATTATCCATTGCAATTATAAGCGGTTTTACTGGTTTATGCTCTTTAAGCTTAGATAAAAGCAAGTTAACATTTGATGTACTACCAAGTGCGATAGCCTCACCGCCAACATCAATTATACTTAATGCATCAATTTCACCTTCCACAATAAAAATAGGCTTTTCAGCATTATATATCGCCTGTAAATTAAATATTTGCACCTTTCCAACCTTGCTTTTACTGTATTTTTGCTGTGTTGGAGTGAGATTTGAACGTGTATCCCTTGCAAGATAACTAAAATCACCTGTTGGAATTATAAGTCTAGGCGATGGCGGAGCATTTGGGGCTTTTGGGTGTATCCATTCGGGGTCATATCCAATATTAAACCTATCAAGTGTATCTTTGCTTAATCCTCTATGATATGAGGTATTGTTTATCAGTTTTTTAACTTCTGAAAAATAAAGTCTGAAATATTTCTTTTGTTTGTCGTCAATATCATTTTGCATATTATCATGATTATTTGCATGTTTATTCATATCAAAATGGAAAATTTGTGCGGCTTTTTCCAGCTTATCATTATAATTAGAAATGTTATATTCTAAGCCTATAATGTCAATTATATCAGCAGACTGAAAACACCCCCTCCAACAAGTGAAATGTACTCCGTCCTTGGTTGTTATACCTGTGCCATGCTTGCCCGTACCACTAGAGCATATAGGGCATATATAGCCTTTTTTGCTGCGGTCAGGCTTTAAATAGTCTGTTGCATGGGTTTTAAGTTGCTCTTTTAGCTGATTTTTATTCATTTTTAACCTCTTTTCTGGTTTTTAAATTATGGATTTTCATATGTTTATAACTATTGTTTCGATTCCAATTTATGTTATTTGTTTTAATTTGGCTTTCAGTTCTGGTATAACTGCATTTAGCAAATAGCGTTTACAGGCACGAGAACGCCTCTAAAATCAATTTCACCACCTTACCCTAACGGTGAATACCTTTGAAGATAAAACGTGCTATACAGGCGATTTACGGGCATTTGGCAAAATCGAGGAAAAATCATAGGCGTTATAAAAACCTGTAAGTGGGGAAGGACTCTGTTTAGGCTATAAGCCATTCTTTTTTTACAGGCATTTAAAACCTAGGTAAAAGGCAACCACGGGCATGGTCGCCGCCTCACAAATATTATATACGATGATGGCAGCTCTAAAAAGCTGCCATCGCGCGATTAATAATCAATTAATTATCTATTGATTATCTATTGGGATTTAATTGGAAAGGCAACTAAAAATTTTTTTCGAGCAATTTTGGAAGTTTTTAAAGCTAAAAATCTGTTTTTATTCGCAAAAATTAAAATTTAAAGAATTTTTAAATTAATTAGCAAAAACTGTAAAAAATCAAGTTTTCCGGAGTAAAATGTTCTTTTTCCGGAGTAAAATGTTCTTTTTCCGGAGTAAAATATTCTTTTTCCGGAGTAAAATATTCTTCAAATTTTTTAACATTTTGACTGTTTTTGATGGATAAATTTAAGGATTTTTTAATGTTTTTAAATTTATATGGGTTTATGTTGTTTTTGAAATTTATTTTCATTGTAAAAATAAAAAAAATAAATGGTAATATTATATGTATAATTATACTTTAAATACATAAAAAAATATGGGAGAAACCTCCCATATCAGTTATTCATCAGTTCTGCAATTTTATTTTCTATTTTATCCCATGCTTTTGAAATATCATTTTCATTTTTTAAACATTCTTCTAGAGGACACATACCTGTTTTAGTTCGGTTTTCTATATAATCCACAATAATATCATATTCATATAAAATATTATAACGTTTAAATATTTCTATTGCACTCTTACTCATAACTTTAGCATATGCGTATTTAATGCCTGATAAGGCAAATAAAGCCGCTGCTGCTTTGCCTATGGTTGTATCAGCAATATATAAATCTTTGAAAAATGAACGATTTTCTCTCATTGGTGTTATAATAGGCTTAACTCCTACATTTTCATTGCTAGTGTAAATAATTTCATTTGTTTTTGGGTTCATAGCAACACAAGTATATTGTCCGCTTAAAATCATATCTTTCAGTTTATTTTTCATTGTTTTACCACCTTTTGATATAAATTATAAAGTATAGGAAGAATTATAATTTGAATTAAAATTCCAACAACTGAAATTGCAATATTACCAACTAATATTGTTGGTGCAGCAAAAGGAATAGAGAAAAATTGTGCAGCAATAAGTAAACATATTATATAAACACTTCGTGAAAGTGCTAGGCTTGCCGCTACTCTTATTGGAATTATAAGTTTTGTTGTTATTTTACTTAATGAAAAAGCATATACACATAATTCAATTATCATAAAATATAACATTGGAACAGGTGGCATTCCAGATAAAATATGACTTAAAATAGGTGCTAATATAGCAACCATAATGGCATTGGTTGTAGGTAAAAGTAATCCAGCAAGAGCTACACCCCAAAATAGAGGCAAAAACATGGTTCCTGATTGTTGACCTGCAAAATGAAATACGTATGGCATTACTATACTAATTGCTAGACAAATGCCTGATAAGGTTAAATTGTAAGTTGTTTTGTTTTTCATAGTGTTTCCTTTCTATTGTTCTGGCATATTTAAAATTTGTTTGCATTGTTCAATTAATGCTTCATCTTCAATAGCACATGCATAATCAAGCATATATTTTGTAACTGTTTTATCATATGGTGCAAGTTCAGATGATTTTTTTAAATAATCAATCCAACATAAATGACTATGTTCAAAGAGTATCAAGAATTTTTCAAACACATTTTCAATATTGCCTGTGATTTCTAATGTTGTTATTTGGTTCATTTTATTTAAAATATCTATTTGTTTATTATTATTAACAGATAATACTTGATTTATTTGATACATTAATAAATATGATTTTTCGTCATTGCTGAATAAATCATTATCTAAATATTTAGCAACATGATTACATATTTCATATATATTAGATAGAAATAAGCGGTTTTGAACAATTTCAGCATTAGATAATGTACTTAAAACATTAAGTGGAGCAAATGGACTGCTTTTATACAATGGATTACAAATATAATTTAACATTTTTTCATACTCTTTATTGTTAAGGTCAATTCTTAGAATATCACGCACCCCAATATAACTTAGAGTATCAAAAATTTGCTGTTCTTTTGGCTTAGAAAATAATATTTCTTTTATTTTTGCAAAGCTTTCAGTATAAAAACCAATATTGAAATGTGCTCCTTGCAATGATGGATTATGATTTTGGTCACCAATATAGTATTTACTATAATCAATAACATGTGGTTTAAAATCTCTTATTATTAAATCTTCTAACTCTCTTACTTTATCATTAAATTTATAAGATGCCATCCAAGGTGTTAAAAATTCTGGAGGTATAGGTTTTACTTCTTTTTGATATGAAACATAATGTGAGCAAGCAGTAAAACGCACTAAAATAATATTTTGTCCATAGTGTTTTACAATTTCATTCATAAACTCAACAATATAACCATACCAAAGACCTATTGGGAGGTCAAATGGAAAAAATAGATGGGAAAATTTTTCTTTGTTTTGCTTATATAAATTAGTACCAAAAAATTCATATCTATAAGGACTAAACATAGTTTCTTTATATATAAGTAAGTTGGTATGTAAAGCATATAAATCTAACACAAAATATTCAGCTTTACTATTTTTTATAATTTTCATGCAAGATTTTGATAACTCTTGTTTTAATGCACGCAGTTCATGTTCATTTTTATCCCATAATTCGTCTATTGTAATTTGAGATATTGTTTCTGAATTTATTGTTTCATCATTAGGCATAGGTGTTACACAACTTAAAATTGGATGCTTATCAAAAAAATAATTTATTTTAATTCTTGGGTCAGCACAGCCTTTACCATCTATTCCGCCATCAAAAAAGATATATCTACTAACACATGAGCCAAATATATCTACTAAAATACTATCATTATTATTGGACTGAGTACACATAATAAAATACCCTTTCTATATAATTTAATCGATTAGTATTCTATCATAAAAATATAAAAAAATCATCTATTTTGCATTAAAATATATTTTCATATAAAAATTAAAAAAATAGCAATATTTATTATTTTTATGTGAAAAATGTCGATAAACAATGATATAATGTTTATATCAAAAGGGGTTGCGGTTATGAAAGTCGTAATTTTAGCAGGCGGACTTGGCACCCGTATTAGTGAAGAAAGTCATTTACGTCCAAAACCTATGATTGGTATTGGTGACCAACCAATTTTATGGCATATAATGAAATACTATTCGGCATTTGGTTTTCAAGATTTTATTATTTGCTGTGGTTATAAAGGTCATATGATTAAAGAATATTTTGCCGATTATTATTTACATCGTTCTGATGTAACATTTGATTTTTCATCTGATAATAAAATGACTGTTCACAGTAATGTTGCAGAGCCTTGGCGTGTAACTCTTGTTGATACTGGTTTAAATACACAAACTGGTGGACGTGTTAAACGTGTGCAAAAATATATAGGTGATGAGCCTTTTATGTTAACTTATGGTGATGGCGTAAGTGATGTTGATTTAAACGCATTATTAGCTCAACATAAACAAAGTGGAAAAATTGTGACATTAACTGGTATACAACCAGGTGGCAGATTTGGTGTTTTAGATTTAGATGATAATAGTAATACAGTTGTAGGCTTTCGTGAAAAAGCTAAAGAAGATGGTGGTTGGATTAATGGAGGCTTTATGGTTATGCAACCACAAGTATTCAATTATTTATCTGAACAAGAATCTTGTATTTTAGAACGTGCACCACTTGAAACTCTTGCGATAGAGGGTAATCTTGGCATTTATAAACATCATGGCTTTTGGCAATGTATGGATACTCAACGTGATAGAGGTCATTTAGAAAATTTATGGGCAAGTAATAATGCACCATGGCAGATTTGGTAAAAGGAATTTAATGATGAAAAAAAATCAAAAGAAACAAATTATACAATTACTTGATACATTACATAATGCGTGTCAAGACCTTAAAAAACAAAAAGAAGAAAAATTTATTGCTTTATGTGGTGAAATCCAAAATTTCACAGGTAGTATATATTGTTTTGCAGGTGAAATTTTAGGACAGGAACATATATTTATTAAATCTTTAGAGGATTTTTATAAAGAGCTTTATTTAGTTTCTGAAGGGCAATCAACTATTAAACAACTTTTAAAAGAAGTACATAATTTATCTGTTATTGCTAAGTCTTTTAAGATAGATAAATTTGAGATTGCTTTTTTTTGCTATAAAGCAAGTATGTCAGATTGCTTTGAAAGTGTATATTTTGCAGCTAAGCAAGACCCAAGTTGTGATGCATATTTTATTCCTATTCCATATTATGACCGAAACCCAGATGGCTCATTTGGAACTATGCATTTAGAAGGTGTTGGCTACTATTCTAATAAATATGAACTTATTGATTGGCAAAAATATGATGTAGAGGCACGCAGACCAGATGTTATCTTTATTATGAATCCATATGATGGAAATAATTTGGTTACAAGCGTACATCCTAATTTTTATAGTGAAAGACTTAAAAATTATACCGATTGTCTTATTTATATTGAGTATGGTGTTCCTCTTTGGATGTATAAAGATTGTTATAGTGTTAAAGATAAAATTGGTAATGAAATAGCTTTATTGCCAGCACATTTTTATTGTGATTACTATATCGCATATCAGCAGGCTTTTGTTGATTTCTTTAAAGTGGGCTTTAATGAGCGTTTAGATTTAGTACAAGCATATAAAATGGATAAAAAAACAATAGATACTAAATTAATTGCCCTTGGTTCTCCTAAATTTGATAAAGTTTTAAACAGTAAAAAAGAAGATTTTATATTGCCTAAGGAATGGAGAGATAAGATCGGAGATAAAAAAATAGTATTATATAATACATCATTATCTGAACTTTTAAAATCATCAAGCCAACAGATTAATGAAGAAGGTTCATATCTTGTAAAAGATGATAGATATTTAAATAAGCTTAAAAGTATTTTAGATACTTTTAAAGATAGACAAGATGTTGTACTTTGGTGGCGTCCTCACCCATTATTTGAAAGCACATTAAAATCCATGCGACCTGCTTTGTATAAGTATTATATGTCTATTGTACAAGAGTATAAAACTTTGAATCAAGGTATCTTTGATACAAGCGAAGATGTACATCGTGCAATATGTTTTAGTGATGCTATGATATCCGATGAAAGTTCCATTTTATGGTTATATCTAGCAACAGGAAAACCTTTTTATATTCCTGCTATATCATATGCATTACCAACCCCAATTCACCAAAATGATACATATTTTTATACACCTATACAAAATAGAATAGCAAATATGAAGGATAGCAAAGGTGCAAATATTGAAAATATAAATGCTTGTGTTTGGTGGCATAATTTTTGTGATGAGGATTTTTATAGAAATATTCACTTTGATAATTATTTAGAGCGTTTTTTACGTTATGTCATTCCTTTAGATGATTATCCAGAACGTGAAGAATATGAGAGATTGCAAAAACAGATTTTTTATGATTTTGTAATAAATTCAGACGGTACAGCAGGTCAAAAAATATATGAATTTGCTAAAGAAAAAGCATTTGAGCAATAAGAGGGGTGTAAGAGATGCAAAAACAGAGCATATTGCAGAATAAACCATTTATATCCTTTATAATTCCAGTATATAACCGAGAACATTTGTTGCCAAGAGCTGTTAATAGTATATTAAATAGTGGTTTTAATGATTTTGAGATTATTCTGATAGATGATGCATCAACAGATGGAAGTGCAGATTTATGTATGAAATATCAAGAAAGTGATAGTCGTTTCAAGGCAATTTATCTACAAAATAATAGAGGTCCAGGCTATGCTAGAAACCAAGGTATTGATATAGCAACTGGTGAATGGATTTATTTTTTGGATAGTGATGATGAACTTTGTTCAGATGGAGTTGTTCCTGTTATAAATAAGTTAAAAAATCTTAATAATGATGTTGATATTGTCACTGTTAATACAGTTATTGCAAACGATACTAAATCCAATCTTTATTATACAAATGATGCTGAGTATGAAATAGATGATTTTTTTGAGGAATATCCTGAAAAGTTTGCTTGTGCATTGTGGTGGTTTTTATTTAAGCGTGAATTTATTATAAAGCATAAACTTTATTGCCCTGAATTATATAATGCGGAAGATTCTATTTTGCAACTGAATGCATGTTTTTATGCAAAAAAAATTGTTATTTTCTCTGATGTATTTCATAAATATTATTCTCTTGGCGATGACTCTCTCACTAAAGAATATTATAATTATCAAACAACATTGAAAATTCATATTCCGTCTTATATAGAATATTGTAAAGCATATATTTTATCTAAGCAGTTAGGTTTAAATAAAATCAATCATGCATGTTATATTTTAATTCGTAATGGTGTTTTAGCTTGGGGATTGCGATGTGGTATTAAATATATGCCTAATAAAAGTGAAAGCTCATTGCTTATAACTCAACTTGCTAATGAGAATAGTATAGAAAAAGCTGAAGAAATATTTAAACAATTATACTGTTCCTTTTTATGCTCACTGCTTAAAAAACCAGTTCATATTATTCCTGCAGGAAGAGTTCATCGTATATTAGCTGTAGAAATTGAAAAAAATGGTGGTCAAGTAGCAGGATTATATGATAATTATATAGGTTCTTTAGATGGAATAGAAATGGAAGATGCACCTAATATCAAAATATATTCTAGTGAAAAACTTAAGCAACTAGATAAGTCAATAAGTTTTGTCAGTATGGTAGGAGATTTATTACGTAAAACTCTAAGAAATCAATTATTATCATACGGATTTGAAAGGGGGTTAGATTAAAAAATGGAGTACCATGTAGAGTTTGGGAAATATAGGATAAAGTCAAATTTATTGAATAATAAAAAAGTAGTAGTCTTTGGTTTTGGTCAAACAGGAAAACAGGTTGTTGATTTTTTGATTAAAAGAGGCTACGAAATTATTGAAATATGGGACAATTATAATACTAATTTAACTTATCAAAATATTAAAATTTGCAAGCCACATGAAAACATGAAAAAAGATACTGTAATTATTGTATCTGTTGTTTTAAATGGAGTTTTTGAACAATTATATTCTCAAACAAAGAAATTAGGCTATTGCAATATATTACATTATTATGAAGTTTTATGTGATGAAATTTTATCATATGACGAATATAGAACATTTATCCATGAAATTCAAAGGTTAAGATTAGAGGCTTATAAAAATAAAACAAATAATAATTGCTTTATTTTATCAAGTTTAGAAGTACCTATTACAGAAAAATGTTCTTTAAAATGTAAAGAATGTTGTAATTTAATGCAATATTTTGAAAATCCCCAAGAACTTAATTTAAATGAAACGCTTGATGATATAAGAAAAGTTTTAGAAACGGTTGACTATATATCCGATTTTAGAATACTCGGTGGAGAGCCGTTTATGAGTAAAAATTTACATATTTATATAAAATTTTTAAGTAATTTTTCTAATATTGGTATGATTTCTATTTATACAAACGGAACTATTATACCTGTAAATGAAAATTTTGAGTGCTTAAAAAATGATAAAGTTTTTTTAAGAATAAGCAATTATGGTGAAGTTTCTAAAAATTTACAAAAACTTGAGTATCTATGTAGAGAAAATAGAATAATATATGAAATTATACCATTTTCTTTGTGGAATCGTTGTGCCGAATTTGAAAAACAAAGTCGTACTATAGATGAAAATAAAGCTATACTAAATCAATGTTGTGCAAAAACTTTATTGTCATTAAGAAATCATAAAATTTTTAGATGTCCATTTTTGGCTAGTGCTTGGTCTTTGCATGCAATACCTCAAAATATTATAGAATATGTAGATATAAATGATAAATCTATATTTGAATTAAAAAATAATATAAAAGAATATTTAAATAATGATTATTTAAAGGCTTGTGAGTATTGTATAGGTCGTCCAGTTGATGCTGAGGGAGATATTCCTGCAGCAGAACAAATTTCTACTCCGAGAGGATACAAAAAATATGAGTTTTCCTCTTAAACAAAAGCCTTATGAGGAGGCAATAAATATGGAAAAGAATTCTATTAAACTAAGCGTTATTATGCTCACATATAACCGTGAAAACCTTATCTCAGGTATGATTGAAGATATTTTAGCACAATCATTTAAAGACTTTGAGTATATCATTGTTGATAATGGCAGTAGTGATAGTAGTGGTAAAATTGCTGATGAATATGCAAAAAAAGATTGTCGTATTAAAGTAATTCATAGAGAAAAAGGTAATATAGGCAGTGGACGAAATGCAGGTTTAGATATAGCAAAAGGTGAATATATTGCATTTGTTGATGATGATGATAGTTGTAAACCTGATTTTTTACAGTTTTTATATTCACTGGCTTATGAAAATAATTCAGATATAAGTATTTGTGGTGCTACATGGTCTGAGCATGATGAAAAACTTATTTTATCGCCAGAAAAAGCAGTTGAAACATTGTTATGGCGTAAAAAATATAATGTAGCATTTCCTACAAAGCTTATTAGACGTAGTTTGTTTGAAAAAAATCGCTTTATTGAAACAGGAAAATATGATGATATATATTTAATGCCTAAAATTTTGGCAAGTGCAAATAAAATTGTTTATCATGGCTTGTCAAAATATCATTTTAATCGCCATGAAAATAATAATTCTGCATGGACGCAAAATCACAAGCTGTTAGAGCATGAAACTTTGCAAGAGTACTTAAATGTATATCGTCAAAGAACACAATGGCTTTGTGAAGAATTTCCACAAAATATTGCTGTATGGAATTACTTTGAATGGTCATTTATGTTATCAATGCTTGAAAAAGTGATTAGATTAGAACTTTCAGATTGTTATGCTATTGCAGATAATTTAAAAGCTACATTAATTAAAAATAAACAAGCATTTTTAGATACTAATATGGTGCTTGATTTTGAAAAAGAATGGATTGAAAAATATTTATGATAACTTTAGAGCAAAGACAGCAACTTAAAAAAATATATAATGTTCTTTCAGATGGTAAATCAAGAGCTATTTATAAACATCGATTATTATTTTCATTGCTTGGTGATAAATCTGAAATTTCAGATATGATTTATGAATATTCTCCAGACTGTGCATTACTCCAATCTTCAAAAATTTGCTATTATGGAGCAGGTGTTGGGGCAACATGGATTTCAAAATATGACACAAGAGCACCATTTATTATTGATAAATACAAAACTGGTAAAATGAATAATTTACCCATTATATCGCTTGATGAGTTTTTAAAATTTCCAGATTGCAAAGAGTATTTAATAATTATAACTGTAGGTAAAGAGCAAGCAAGAAAACAAATTAAGGAAGAATTAGATTTATATGGTTTAAAGTATTTGTTTGGTTATTTTGATTTTCAATATTTTGAATTACCAGAACTTAATTTAGAAAATGAATATTTTGTAGATGCTGGGGCATTAGATGGTGAAACAACTAAATATTTTCTTGAGCATTTTAAAAATGGATATGCTTATGTATTTGAGCCGAATCCAGAACAATATAAAATTACTAAGAAAAATTTAAGTAACTATAAAAATGCTGAATGTATTCCGTATGGATTATATGATGAAAATGCAACATTAAATTTTGCTTTATGTGAAACTGATGCAGGTAGTGCAAGTGTTTGTAAAAATGGTTCGTTATCTATTGAAGTTCGTAAGCTTGACGATATCCTAAAAGATAAGCCTGTAACATTTATAAAAATGGATATAGAGGGTTCAGAGCTTGCAGCATTAAAAGGTGCTGAAAACATAATAAGAACTCAAAAACCAAAACTTGCAATTTGTGTATATCATAAACCAGAAGATATGTGGGAAATCCCAAGTTTACTTTTAGAATATTGCCCAGATTATAAATTTTATTTAAGACATTATTCTATAACAAATACTGAAACTGTGCTTTATGCGATTTAATATTAATTATATAAAAGGGGTAGTCATTATGAATTTAGAACAAACAAAAGAATTTAAAAAAGTATACAGCCGTTTACAAGATGATATTTCAAGACGTATTTATAAGCAAAGATTACTATATTCTTTATTAGGAGATAAACAAGAACTTTATCAGTTAGCTTGTGATAATTCTAAGATTGAAGAATTGCTAAATGCAAAAAAGTTTTGTTTTTATGGTGCTGGAGTTGGTGGAGAAAATTTACTTGGAAACATCATAAATTTATATAATCCATTCTATGACCGTGATTTAAAACCAGAATTTATGATTGATAATAATAAAATAGGTAATATTAAAGATGTTCCTATTATTTCTTATAAGCAATTTTTAGAATTGCCAGATTATCAAGATTATTTAATAATAGTTACTGTCGATAAGCCAAATGCAAGAATGGAAATAGAAAAATCATTAAATAAACACAATTTAAATTATATTCATGGATATGAAGATTTAATATTATTACGCAAGCAGTATTTTGACTTGCCAGAACTTAACTTAAAAAATGAATACTTTGTAGATGCTGGTGGTTTTGATGGAAAGAGTACTGAGCTTTTATTTGAATGTTCTGGAGTTGGATACTCATATATTTTTGAACCCAATGAGAATCAACAAAATGTTATAAAAACAAATTTAAAAAAATACAAAGATAATATACAAGTCTTGCCTTATGGTTTAAGCGATGAAAATAAGGTAGCCTCTTTTATTTGTTGTCCTTCTGGTTCTTTTGAACAAAATTCAACTATGGCTGAAAATGGTCTTAAAGTTCAATGTGATGGTACATATGTTTCACAGATTGAAATTCGTAAAATGGATGATGTTTTACAAGCTAAAAAAGTAACATATATAAAAATGGATATAGAAGGTTCAGAGCTTGCAGCATTGAAAGGTGCTGAAAATATAATAAGAACTCAAAAGCCAAAACTTGCAATTTGTGTGTATCATAAACCAGAAGATATGTGGGAAATCCCAAGTTTACTTTTAGAATATTGTCCAGATTATAAGTTTTATTTAAGACATTATAATTGCACTGCTCCAGAAACTGTTTTGTATGCAATTTAATTTATATTAGGAGAAAAACAATGTTAAAAACAAAAAGAATGTCCATTGTACCTACTTTTGTATGTACATTACGTTGTAAAATGTGCTCTAATCATATGCCAGAGTTTAAAAATCCACCTGTTGCAAGTGTGGAAGACATGAAAAAAGATATTGACCATTTATTTGAACTATTTGATAAAATCGAATGGTTACAATTTGTAGGTGGAGAAATTTTCACTCACAAACATTTAGATGAAGTTTTTGAATATTGTAAGAAATATTCTGACCGTTTTGACCGCCTTATTATTGAAAGTAATTCAACGATTATGCCAACCGAAAAAGAAATGGAAAGCTTACTTTCTTATGGCAGTAAATTAAAAGTTATGATTAGTGATTATGGTGAATTATCTAAAGCTAAAGATGAATTTGTTGCTATAATGGAAGAAAATAACATTGAATATGTGCTTAAAAAGTATCATGGAGATGTAGCAGACCAACATTTTGGCGGTTGGATAGATAATACTGCATGTAAAGATTTATTAGAACCAGATGATTATGTTACTAAACAATCTGCTCTTTGTGCACAAGTTCGCCTAGAAAATATGCATGTATTTAAAGGTAAATTACATCGTTGTAGTAACTCTTTGTTCCTTTCTGAGCTTGGTGTTTGTGTGCCAAATAAAAATGATTTTGTAGACTTAAATGATGATAAGAGTATAGAAGAAAAACGAGAAATTATAAAAACTTTCTATGATTATCCACGAAAATCATGTCATTATTGCACATGGAAAAGTGGAGATTCTGCAGAGCGTTATAGTGCAGCAATTCAGGAAGGAAAGTAATATACATATGAAAGATTTAAAAAAAATCATAGCAGATAAGCTAAAATTTGGTGAGTATGTAGGTTTATATTGTTATGGTATATATGCATCTCATATATTATATTATTTAGAAAAATTTCATAATGTGTTGCCTACTGTTATAATAGATAATGATGTTAGTAAAAAAGGAAAAGCAGAATTTGATATTCCTGTTATGCCATTTATGGAATCGAAAAAGCTTTATCCTAATTTGCAATATTTTATTTGTTCAGATGATTTTAAATATACTATTATTGCAGATATGATTAATAATGGTATTAAACCAGAAAATATTATAAATTATGTTCTTGTAGAAAAAAGAAAAACATGCCTTTATTTTGAAAATAGATTACTTCCTTTATTTAGTGCCTTGGAAGATAAAAGTCAAATGATTAGCCATTGTAATGCAGATTCTTTCAAAGCTGATGTTTTAATAACAAAAATTCCTTATTTTGACGAAGGTTATTCAGAATTCTCAGATATTTTACAAAAAAGAGCAAATGATTTTTATAATGATAAAATTGAACTATGTAAAACTTGTGTGTTAAATCATGAGCAAAATATAGTTGCTAAAGAATATAAAAATAAGTATCAACAATTGTGTTTTTATCAGCAGACATGTGCTGATTGTGTAGTGCATTGCAAATACTGCTGCGTTGGTGGTGCTGATAAAAATGTTAAAAGTAAGCCTATTTTTAGATTAGATTATATTGATTTGTATAATAAGTTCATTGATGAAATTATAAAGCAAGGCTCACTTAGTGATGATTTTAATTGTGCAATAGACTTGTCTGAACGTTATCTCGAAGAAAAAATAAAATTTGTAGTAGATAGCATAGAGAGAAATCATTTACTTCCTATGGTATATAAGATAAATTCTTGTTTATTAACTTACAGTGAAACACTTGCTAATCTTTTGAAAAATGGTATGGCATATATAATTTGGTCATTAGATGCTGGAACAAGAGAAACTTATCATAAGATAAAGCAAGTTGATGGATTTAATACAGTAATAGATAATGTTAAAAAACTTATTTCTATTGATGCATTTAATGGTAGATTTATTGTTCCTAAATATGTGATAACTAAAGATATAAATGATAACGAAAAAGAATTTAATGAATTTATTAAGCTTACTGTTGATTTAGGACTAAAGTTTGTTTCATTAAGTTTCGATTTTAAAACCAAAGCTGATGAAAAAGATAATGCATTTATTAGAAGCTGTTATAAAAAGATTATTGAAAATGGCTTGCAACTAACTTATAAAAATAATTCTATAGCAGTTACTAGAGCATTAAGTATGAATAGTATATTAGAACAAGAAAAATAAGGAGTGTAGTTATGAAATATAGGGAAAAATCTGCTAATTTATTAAAACAAGGAAAAAATGTTGCACTTTATTGTAGTGGGTTATTTAGCGATACTAATATAGCTTATCTTAATAAGTTTTATGGTGTTAAGCCAACCGTTATTATAGATAATGATATTAGAAAAAAAGGTGTAACATTATTAGATGTACCCGTAATGCCTTATAATGAGGCAAAAGAAAAATATAATGATTTATATTATTATATTCAAGGTAATACATACCAATATGCAATTATTGGAGATTTACTTACAGATGGAGTTAAGCCAGAGAACATTATTAACTATGTTCCTGTTGAAAAAAGAGAAGGCTGTTTAATAGCTGAAACTTCAATTGGTATTTCAGATAATAAATGCAATATTTGTTATGAAACAGGTTTTAATTATAATAAAAATAATAACACTATAGCTTTTGATGAGCTTTTAGTAGATGATTTTAATGAACGTTTTAAGACATTTCGTGATGGAAGCTGTTTTATCCAAAAAAATGGTTTAGATTGTAGAACAAATTGTCCACTAAGTAAGATAGGTTTTTATGCAGTGGAGCCAAAAATCAGACTTATTGGTAACTATAACACAGATTATTGTGAACTTGCCTGTTTGTATTGTTTTTTACAAGAGCTTGGAATGAATAGAAATCCTAGAAATAAACATTTTTATGAGTGGTTATCAATGCTACTTAAATCAAATCATATAAGTGATTCATTAGTATTGCATTTATGTCCAACAGAAAAGACTAAAGATGAAGATATGGAACAAACACTAGCCATTTGTAATGAAAATGCAGATGCTTTTGAGGCAATACATCTTTTTTCTTGTTGTTATGCTTACCGTCCAGGTCTAGAACCATTATTAGAAAAAGGATTAGCTAAAGCATTCTGGTCATTAGATGCTGGAACAGAAGAAACGTTTGAAAAAATCAAGAGAAGAAAAAATTCATTTGGTCATGTACTTGAAAATGTAGAAAAGTATAAAGCACATGATGCTTTTGATGGAATGTCCATCATTCCAAAATATTCTATTGTTAGAGGTATCAATGACAATGAAAAGGATTTCGATGGATTTATTGAAATCTGCAAGAGATTTAATGTAAAATACTGTGGTATACAATGGGATTATGCAGATAATGATAATACAAATGAGGCAGATTTTGAAATTGTTCGTATGCTTGCAAAAAAGATTTATGATGCAGGACTTAAAACAACATATACCTCTGGTTCAACGGTTTTGTCTAAAGCATTAAATAATTTAGCATTTTATGAGGATAAGGAGAATTAAAATGAAAACATATCCACACGCAATAGTTATTGTAACACTTGCATGTAATTTAAAGTGTAAAAACTGTATTTTATGTGCACCATATTATAGAAAACCATTTCACCCTACAACCGAATTTATTAAGCAAACCGCTGAACGTGCTTTTAAATTAGGTAATTATGATATTTTTGAATATATGGGGGGTGAACCACTTCTTAGAGAAGATTTTCCAGAAATTTGGGAATATAATAGAAAACATTTTTATGATAAAGCAGGAATATTTAAAACAGCAACAAATGGTAGTATATTAATTTCTGATGATTTAATTGATGTTTGGAAAACATATGGCGAAAAAATACATATAATTGTAGATGATTATGGTCCAGAACTTTCTCCTCTTGCACAGGTCAATGTTGAAAAGCTTAAATCAAATGGTATTGATTGTGAACTACGTGACATGTATAGCGAAAACCGTCATCATGGTGGTTGGGTGGATTTTATTGCACCAGAAAAGCCATTTAGAGATGTAGAAGATGCAAAACAAACATATTTAAATTGTGGTCAAGCTCAAAAATTAAAGAATTGTTGTAATATTATAAATGGTTTGTTAATGCCATGTCATATGCAGTTCCAGCTTAATGACCGTGGTATTGTGGATGCAAAAGCACCTGAATTTGCAAATCAATGTATAGATTTATTTGACGATACCGAATCATGGGAAAATAAGCGTGAAAAAATGGATACTTATACAGATGTATCTAAACTACCATATTTGGAAAGCTGTCGCTATTGTAAGTGTTTAGCCCCTGATACACCAAGGCTAAAGCCTGCCATTCAAGCAAATAGTTTAGATGAACTTCCTTTTAGAATTAAATGTTCACGAGGTATTGTTTTAGAGTAAAACATAAATTTTTATAGCCTTTTCCGTTTCAAAATAATATGGAAAAGGCTGAAATATTAAAAAGGGGTAATTTTATGTCCAAAGCATTTGAAAATATATTTCCAATAGGTCTTGGAACGGCCAGATTTCCATTTAAAAGTAAAGAAACATATGCACAAGACTTTGAAAATGCTGTTAATTTAGTATTATATGCATTGGAACAAGGTGTTAATTATATAGATGTTGGTAGAGGATATAGTTTCAATAACGCAATTTCTGTGTTAAATGAGGCTTTTAAGCGTACTAATAGTCAATATAATGTAACAATTAAAGTAAATTCATTTGATAAATATAAAGATAAAGATTATTATTATGCAGAAGCTATATCTGTTTTAAATGATTTGGGTTTAAGTTCTGCCTCACATTTTTTACTTTGGACATTGATGGATATTAAGCATTTTAAACGTTCAATTTCAGAAAATAATATTTATGATGCAGCATTACAATTAAAAAAAGAAGGTAAAATTAAATATATAGGTGCAAGTCTTCATATGCAGCATACAGAAATACTAGAAGTTATTGATAGTGGTTTGTTTGAATTTTTACTTATATCTTGTCATTTGTTAAATTTTGGTGATATGCAAAAAGTGCTAGATAGAGCATATGAAAAAGGTATTGATATTTTGGTTATGAACCCTCTTTATGGTGGGTTAATTCCTCAAAATGAAACTTTATTCGAATATGCAAAAATGTCAGAAAATGAAACAGTTATACAAGCCGCTATTAGGTCATTGTTATCTCATCCAGCTATAAAATGCGTGTTAGCAGGTGCTAGTAACACACAGCAATTAGATAATTATATATCAGCTGTAAAAGATGATTTAGTATCTCGTCAAGTGCGATTTAAACATTTAATGCAGTATACTACCAAAAATCAAGTTTTTTGTAGTTATTGCAGGTATTGCGTAGATTGTCCAATGAGAATTCCAGTGCCTGAGATAATGAATGCAAGAAATATAATTGCGTTACATGGTGTAGATGATGGTTCTAATATTGAAAGTATATTTTTTAGATTATTAAATGAAAAATTTAATTTGACATTTGAAACATATGAAAATCCATGTATTGGGTGCGGTAAATGTGAAAGTCATTGCACTCAGCATTTAGATATTATTAAATCAATTGATTTAGTATATAAAATGTTAAAAAAGACTTGCTATGATATGAAATCTAGAAAAGAGCGTTTTGAAGAACTTATACCATCTAGTAAATATAAAAAAATCGGATTTTGGCCAGCAAGTCAAGGTACGATGAAAATTTTAGATGTATATAAACATATCTTTAATGAAATTCCTTTTGATATATATTTATTTGACTCTAACAGCAGTTATATTGGAACTAATCGTTTTGGTTATAAAGTTTATAGTGCTTCAGAAGCAAAAGATTTAGGTATAGAATGTATTTTGATTACATCATATAAGTATGGTAAAGATATATACGAACAGAATAAACATTTGGAACAACAAGGAATAGATTTAAAAGTTCTTTATAAAGATAGTGATGTTGATTGGTGGTGGTAAGCATGAATAGAAAAGTTATTTGTTATATTCAAGCTTTTGATTGCGAAAAAACAATAGCCACAACAATGCAAAGTATTTTAGAACAAACCTATCAAAATTGGATATGCTTTGTATTATCAAATGGTAATGAGAATAAAGTTGAAGCACCTAACTGGTCATATAATGTTATAACAGAATTTGCAGCAAAAGATTCTAGATTTGTTGTTTTAAATAAAAAACGTAACAATGTGGATATCTATATACCAACATTATACTATTTAGGTAATTATTTTCCAGATAGTTATATATGTTCACTTGATGCAGATGATATTTATAAACCTGATTTTTTTGAAAAAGCTATTAGTCTAGCTGAAGAAAATGATTTGGATATTGTTGCTTGTGGTACTGATATCGTGCTCAAAGAACGAGCAGAATCTGAAACAGAAACTTTACTTTCCAAAAGACAAATTGAGAATGATTTAATTATTGATAAAAGCGAATTTACAAGCAAATTTAGACAATATAAACCGTTTTTTAATGAAATGTGGGGCAAATTATATCATTCAAGATTATTTAGTAAAGAGCATAATGAAGAATATGCGAAAAAATATTTTTTTAGAAGATTTTTGCCAGACACATTATTTACTATTGATAATTTATCTAGAGCAAATAAAATAGGTATTCTTGGTGGAACATATCATAAATTTTATCAGTTTAAATATAGACCAAGTACAAACGCAACGTTAGCGTCAAATGCATTTGTAGCAAATAATACTTCTTTTCTTAATGGTAATTTTAGGAGAATAAAATTTACTATTCATTATACATATAGAGTGATTATGTCATTTTTACAATCACATGGGAAAATAGATAATGAATTGTATGAATATATGCAAGCTATTTTATTCGGTTGGTTTGGAGATTTATATTCAAGAACATTATTACATACTACTAATGAAAAAAATTTAGTTAAGCTTGTAGAATATCTAGTATTTGATGAAAATTTTGATAACGTTATATTTTATAATGATACAGGAAAATATAATAATCTTAAAGATTATAAAATGAGGTTGGAATATTGTCAAAGACTTAGAAATATGATTCTTATGCAAAAAAATATGAAAAATAGATGTGTAAACGATAAACATAATATATATATACATTGTACAAAAAAGGTGTCTAAAAGAATTGATAGAATAGTTTTAAAATTAGATAATACAATAGAAAAACTTTTAAAGCTTAAAGAGGAGAAAAAAAATGTTAGATAAATATGTAGATATTGTTTGTGATAAGATTAACGCTGAAAAAAAAGTATATCTAGCACCAGCATGTATGGAAACTGTTATAATAAGCAAGATGGTATTTGACAAATGTGGGAAATTTCCAACTGCTTTATGTGATAATGATATAAGAAAACATGGAAAATATTTAAATTCAATACAAGATATGCAAATAGTTTCATTTGATAAAGCTCTTGAAACTAAAGATTCAGAATTTTTAATTGTTTCCCCTCATCATTCAAATGCAATTATGGGTAATTTAGTTTATGAACGTGGCATAGATAGTAATCGTATAATTAATTTTCAACCATTAGAAAAAAAACATACTTGTGCATTGATGGCACAAAATTGGATTGTTGAAGATAGACATTTTGTTTGTTGTTGTATTGAAGAATATAAACCAAGATTTAATCATCATAATTTAGACCCAAAAAGTGGTATAGAATCTTTGGATGAAATTCGTAATAATATAATTGATGGTAAAATTCCTATGCCTGAAGGCTGTGTAAATTGCTTTACTAATAAAGATTGCTATATATTTAAATCAAGAAAATTAAATTCATTTGATTTTTCTTTCCGTGGTTGGTGTAACTATAAATGTGATTATTGTTCATCTAACAAGCCTGATTTAAAAGGTTATAATGATAGATTTTCATTAGAGGAATATTTGATTGAATTAGAAAAGCGAGATATGATAAATGATATTTTTTCCGTATTATTTGCTGTTGGTGAATCTTGTCTAAATGAAAAACGTTTTGGTTTATATGATTATTGTCAAGATAAAAAATACTTTTTAGATGTATTCTCTAACTGTTCAGTGTTTGATGAAAGTTTATTTAATGTTGCACAGACAAGCCCTGTTATTATTAGGAAATCTTTTGATGCAGGCACACCAGAAACATATGCAAAAATTAAGGGTGTAAACTGTTATGAAAAAATGCTTGAAAATGTTCATAAATACATTAAAGCACCATATTTAGCATTTAATCCAAAATATTTGTTTGTTCCTGGTATAAACGATAACGAAAAAGATATTATAAACTTTGTTAATGTTTGTAGTGAATTAAAAATTGATTTTGTAACTCCAGTATTTAGCTTTTTAGATAGTAAATATTTTGATTCTGAGCATGCAAAACAAATGTTTAAATTATTAGTAAATGAACTAGCTAAAAATAACATCATGACTGCTAACGTAGACACACTGTATAGTGAAACATATCATAAAGTTTATTCTGGCTCTTTTGGGTTTTGAATAACCAATCGTGTAAATGACAATAATACCCATAATAAAACATGGAGGTATTAAGCATGAGAAACAGAAAACACGGATTAGACGAG
>CALWUO010000019.1 GCA_944384745.1 uncultured Butyricicoccus sp. | reverse complement strand
CTTAGACTTTCACCACATAAATTTCTTTTAACCAATATTAACTTTTCTTCCTTGCTATGGCTTATATTCTTTCCACCCTTTGGTCTTCCCATATATCTCATCTCCTATTTTTATCTTAACACAAAAAATGATGGCAAACACTTTTTTGTGTCTACCATCATTTTATCATTTCACATTTGCAGTCTTTTTTTAGTAGTTAAAAGGTAAAATTCCCAGCTTATCAAGAGCATATGACACACCGTTTTCATCAATATGTTTTGTGACAAAATCGGCTGCATTTTTAACATCGTCCATAGCGTTACCCATAGCAACTCCAATATTTGCATGAGCAATCATTTCAATATCATTTCCACCATCACCAAAAGCTATGCTTTGTTCTAATGGTATATTATAATACTTTAAAATTTTATCCATACCCACATTTTTACCGCCATCAGTAGGTATAACATCAGCGAACATTGGGTGCCAGCGTGTACATCTACAATGTGGCAAATGTTCAAGAAAACCTTTTTCTTCTTCTACTGGCATAAATGCACCAAGTTGATAAACATCATTTTCTAAAGCTCTTTGAGTGTCCTCTAAATCGCCTAAAATTTTATCTCCACCAAGCATTTTATTAAAATGTTCGGTCAGTTCATTTTCAAGTCCTAAATAATGATGCTCACTCTCTATAAAGCTACAAGCAATTTTCTTTTCTTTTATATATGGAAGTAGCATTGCAATAGAGCTTTTTGGTATTGTATGGCTGTGAATCATCTTATCACCAGCATAACACATCTGACCATTTAAATAAATATATCCATCAAATTCAAAATCAAATACTTCACGTAGATAAGTAGCAGTTTGAGGAGCACGACCAGTGGCAACAAAAAGCTTTACACCCATCTCACGCAGAGCATAAAGAGCTTTTTTTGTAGCTTCTGGCACTTGATGTGTATCAAAACTTAAAAGAGTTCCATCAATATCGAAAAAAGCAGCACGAATCATATATTATATCCTTTCTGTTTTTATTATTAATCAAATAACAGTATAGCATAATAAGTTAAATAAAAAAAGCCTTAGATGAATTAACATCTAAGACTTTAAAGTTTATTAAATTACTTGCCGCTAGCCATAGAAGCAACTTCTGCTGCGAAATCGTCAACTTTCTTTTCAATGCCTTCGCCCTTTTCAAAACGGGTGTAGGAAGCTAACTTAATTTCACCGCCAAGCTCCTTAGCAACAGCAGCGATATGTTGTTCAACAGAAACCTTGTTTTCCTTAACAAAAGCCTGTTGTAGTAAGCAGTTTTCTTCATAGTACTTGCCGATACGACCATCAACCATCTTGTGGATAATCTGTTCTGGCTTTGGCTTAGCAGCGGTCTTGTTTTCTTCAAGAGCCTGAACAAGTAGAATTTCTCTTTCCTTAGCTAGAGTAGCCTCGTCAACATCGGACTTGTCCATGAAAGATGGGTTCATAGCAGCAGCTTGCATACCGATATCCTTACCAAGAGCAAAAACAGTATCATTTCCCTTTAGGTTTTCGGAAACTTCAAGAGCAACAAGAACACCAATAACACCGCCCATATGGTTGTAAGCAACGTTTACAGTGTTAGCATCGTAACGAGCGAAACGACGAATTTGAATATTTTCACCGATAGTTAAAATCTTCTCTTGAAGAGCAGCTTCAACAGTCATACCGTCCATATCGCAAGCCTTTAGAGCGTCGATATCAGCAGGATTGGACTTGATAACAACAATAGCAAGGTCATTTACAAACTTCTGGAAGTCAGCGTTCTTAGCAACGAAGTCAGTTTCAGAGTTAACCTCAATGATAGCACCGATACCACATTCGTCGCAAACCTTAGCACAAACCATACCTTCAGCAGCGATACGGCTAGCCTTTTTAGCAGCCTTAGCTAGACCCTTTTCACGAAGAATTTCGATAGCCTTATCGAAATCACCGTCAGCTTCTGTAAGAGCCTTCTTACAATCCATCATGCCTACGCTAGTCATTTCACGTAGCTTTTTTACGTCAGCAGCAGTAAAAGCCATTTTTATATTCCTCCAAAAAATAAAATTTTAAATAAAAGTAGGGTGGAAGGCTCCAGCGACCGCTAATAAAAGCGATACAAGCCGAAAACCGGCACGCCAAAAGAGCTTTCGCACCCTAACATAAAAAGTCAAAAATAACTGAAATTAAGCTTCAGCAGTAGTATTTTCTTCTTCCTTAGCTTCAACTTCTAATTGCTCGCCCTGCTTGCCCTCAATTACAGCGTTAGCCATAGTTTGGGAGATAAGCTTAATAGCACGGATAGCATCATCGTTACCAGGAATAACATAATCAATTTCATCTGGGTCACAGTTAGTATCAACAATAGCAACTACTGGGATACCAAGCTTCTTAGCCTCAGCGATAGCGTTCTTTTCCTTACGTGGGTCAACAACGAACATAGCACCTGGAAGTTTCTTCATGTCCTTAACGCCACCAAGATACTTTTCAAGCTTAGCAATCTCAAGTTGTAGCTTGATAACTTCCTTCTTAGGTAGAAGGTCAAAAGTGCCATCTTCTTGCATCTTCTTGAGCTGGTTTAGACGGTTGATACGAGTACGCATAGTCTTGAAGTTGGTCAGCATACCACCTAACCAACGAGCGTTTACAAAGTACTGACCTGCACGCTCAGCTTCCTCACGGATAGCGTCCTGAGCCTGCTTCTTAGTACCAACAAACAGAATAGAATCACCATTAGCAGCGATATCACGAATAAAGAAATAAGCTTCTTCAAGCTTCTTAACAGTCTTCTGAAGGTCAATGATATAGATACCATTACGCTCAGTGAAGATGTATGGAGCCATTTTAGGGTTCCAACGACGGGTCTGATGACCAAAGTGCACACCAGCTTCTAGTAGCTGTTTCATAGAGATTACGCCCATTTTAAATTTCCTCCTTGGTTTTTACCTCCATCTCAGTTCATCTGTCAGCGGCAGTATACTAAATACCACCAGCCGCTTGCATCACGAGATGTGCGTAATATTCATACTGGTTTATCTTATCATATAAAACCATCTTTGTCAAAGGGAATTTTCATCTTATATTAGACCACCATTTTTTGCGTTCTTTTCGTTTAATATTATGCTCATATCTAACTAAAATTATATCATCGCCAATTTTTTCAATTTGTTCCCAAGCTATAATATAATCTTCATCACGACCTAAAAGCCCAAAAAAATGACAGCGTCCAGGAACAACAATAGAAACCACTCTTCCACAAAGTGTATCAACTTCAACATCACCTACATAACCCATTCTGCAACCGTCATATAAATTTATAACTTCTTTACATCTTAAATCGGTTATACGACAGCAACTAGCCATATTTTAAAGCCTCCTTTAGCTAATCTTTTTGAAAAATTCTTCTGTAGATACACCAGAAGGGCGGTTAAATCTGCCGAGTTTAAATAAACATTCAGGATTTCTTGTTAAAGTGTTTACACGTTCTTCACAAGTAAGAGTGCATAAAAAACCTAAACTTTCTATTATCTCTTCGCTTTCAGAGCTATAAAAACCATAAGGATATGTGTAACAGGTTGGGGCAGATATGCCATTATCAGTAAGTAATTTTTGAAGTTTTTCAGTGTCAGCAACTAGAATATTTTGATAATCCTCTTTGCTTTCTCCACGAATACGTGTGCTTCCTTTTCGTGGGTTTTGCATGTGCATATCATATGAATGATTTTGAATTTCAAAAACATCACCAATTTCTTTTAATCTATTTATATTTAAGTAAGACCAATAAGCGTTTTCTTCACCTGTATCTGTAAATTTTTGTGTTTCAGAGCCAACAACCGAGATTACAGCGGTCATATTTCGTTCTTTTAGCAGAGGATAAGCGTAAAGGTAGTTATTAAAATGCCCATCATCAAATGTTATCATAATAGGTTTTTCTGGCAAATCTGCAAGACCATCAACATAACGTATTAGGTCATTAACAGTTACAGTTTCATAGCCATTTGCTTTTAAATAGTCCAAATCACCAGCCAAGTCATCAGGTGACAACACATAATCGCCAGCTCTTGCAGTATCTCTAAGTATACTGTGATACATAATAATAGGAAGTTCGACTTTATCTTCAGTGTTGTATGCAGTTTGAGTTTTAATAGGTTCAGAAATTACAAATTCATTTGCAAAATATATGCCAAAAAGCAAAACAAAAACAGAAAATATTTTAATTATTTTTTTCATGCTGGTTCTCCTCTCACAAAACAGCATTTTTGCTCATTGCTTTATTTTATGGTGAGAAAACCAAACTTAGAACAAAAAAAGACAGTGGAAAAACTCCACTGTCAAAATTATTTAAGCCGCAGGCTGTTCTTGTGTTATTTCATCAGATGAAACATCATCTGTACTTTCTCCATAAGAGAAGAAACTGTGTAAGGTGTTTTGATAGTCCACAGTATGGTTAATAGTTAAATCTTGATAATCTTTAATTTCAGGGAATAAATCAACCAAATCACCAGCAGGATAATAATTACCCTCGGCATCATAAGCACCTCTTGCACAGATAACAGGCCATTGTTTACTCTGCTCTAATAAGTGGCTTTGATAATCGCTCATAGGCATATCGACTGTATCAAGCAACATAGGAGCTAAATAGTTAAGGCTTGTGCGTACATCGGTTTGCTGTTCAATATCATAGTTAGCCCAGATAAAGAATGGAACCATGTATTTTTTCATAAGTTCATTAGCGTCTTTAGTTAAGTTTGGATTTACCCATGAATAGAAACTAGAATCTAAAGATGGTTGATGGTCGCCAAAGAATACAACAACAGTTGGCTCATCATAATTTTCAAGTGCAGTGATAAATTCCTGTAAAGCTCTATCACTTTCATGTTGTTCAGATAGATAAAGCTCAGTTTTTGGGAAGTTACCTTCTTGACCTACAATGGAAACTGTTTGTTCATAACCATTGCCGCCACCTTCATAACCGCTGTGGTTTTGCATTGTTATATTCATAATAAATAGCTTTTCATCATCTTCTTTATTTTCAAGACGATTTAAAACCTGTGTAAAGCTATAATCATCACTTGGATACAGACGATAATAGTCAACATCATTCATGTCTTCAACGAAATAGTATTCATCAAATCCCATTTTGCTATAAACAGCAGGTCTGTTCCAACCAGCACGCAGCCAAGGGTGTATTGCAACAGTTGTGTAATCCTGTTTGTTAAGTACAGATACTAAAGAATCATAATTTTGTACATCATCAAAATAGTGCAGATAAACCATAGTATCAGGAATAAATAGAATAGAGTCGCTGGATAAAAATTCAAATTCAGAGTTAGCTGTTTTAGAACCAAAGATAGAGGCATAAGCATAACCTGTGATTGCATTTTCATTTGTTTTTAGTGAGTCTATAAAAGGTGTAACTTCAATGTTTGTTTCAAAATCGCCTAACACTCTTAAATCACCATATGATTCACTCATAATGGCAATAATATTAGGTTTTACGTCAGAACCAGCAGAGATAGGTGCTTTTTGCTGACGTTCAGCGGCTGTTTCATTTGCGATAGTTTGAACAGCTTGTGCAGAATAGTATTCAGGAATATCACTTCCACCTTTTTGGCAAAGTGTAGCTAAATTACTAGCAAAGTATAAATCATAGTTAAATGCATTGGAATTATCTTTATAGTAATCGCCATAACCTACAAAAGGCAGACATGCAAATAGCATAACAGCAGCAAGTGCAGAAAGCTGTTTAAAACGAACTTTGCGACCTCTTACATATTCATCACCGCCCATACGGTAAAGTGTAACAGTCCAAAGAATTAAGAGCAAACCAAGCAAGATAATATACTGGTCTGGTGTATAGTCATAGTTTTCAGCAACACCAAAAGCTGTTGTGATAGAAGAAATATCTTCAACAGATATTGGAGAACCTCTAAAAAGCCATACATAGTGGTTAGCAACACCAAGTACACCAAAAATACTGCAACCTATTACAATAGCTTTACGAAGTGAGTCAGTGCCTACAAATAACAGTACAAATACTGCTGTGTGGAATAGGATATTTAAAAGTCCAATAAACTTCAGTCTTTCATAATAAGCACCAGAGGAAATAAGGCTTAAATAAAAATGTGTAATAAATCCGCAAAACAATAAAGAAACCATCCAGCGTATATGACGAATACCTGTTACACCAGTCCAAGGAATTAAGCGGCTTATAACAAGTACAACGCCAGCTACTATAAAAGGCATAAAGGTTTGATTATTTACAATGCGTTCAACTGCTAGATAGTTGAGCAAAACTGCTGTATAGAGCATGGAAATAAACAACATACCATACTTTTTCCAGAAGTTTTTATCAATTTTCCAGAAATTCTTATCCATAGTATCTTCCTAGTTCCTTCTTTCAAAGATTTGTTTTCGTTTCTCGTTATACCACAAAAATGGTGAAAACTCAATCTTTTTCAAGGAGCTTTCACCGTTTTGTCATAAACTTTGTGAGTAATTACAAATTTACATAGAATTTACTTGACTTCAATTATCACAAACACATTAAATATTGACCGTAAAGAGTTTGTTTTAAATTGTCAGCAAGGGAATTTAAATCATCTTGAGATATGTAATTTCTTTTAAAGGCAATTTCTTCAAGACATGCTATATAGCGACCTGTTTCATATTGTACATTTTTCACTTCTCTAGCGGCTTCTAAAAGATTATCAGCAGTACCTGCATCAAGCCACATAAAATCATTATCAAGTTTTATAACATGTAATTGATTACGTTTTAAATATTCAATATTTACATCGGTGATTTCAAGTTCACCTCTTGCTGATGGCTTTAGTGAATGAGCAATTTCTATAACCTGATTATCATAGAAGTATATACCAGGGATAATATAATTTGATTTAGGAAAACGTGGTTTTTCTTCAATAGAAAGTGCATTTCCGTTTTTATCAAATTCAACCACGCCAAAAGCCCTAGGGTCTTCCACGTAGTATCCAAAAACAGTAGCACCTTTTTGATTTATTTTTCCTGCATTTGACATAATTTGCTCAATATCTGGGCTATAAAAAATATTATCACCCAACACAAGACATACTGAATCATCGCCTACAAAGTGCTCACCTACAAGAAAAGCATCAGCAATTCCACGTGGGATTTCTTGCACTTCATAGGATATATTAACACCCCATTTACTGCCATTGCCTAAAAGACGGTAAAAAGGTCCTTCTTCACCAGTTGGAATAATTATCATAATATCACGAATACCCGCTTGCATAAGCACAGCAAGAGGGTAATAAATCATTGGTTTATCATACACTGGTAAAAGTGGTTTACAAACAGGGCGAGTCATTGGATAAAGTCGAGAGCCACGACCAGCGGCAAGAATAATTCCCTTCATATATTCCTCCTAACACGGACATACACATAAACTATTATACTATATTCTAGCATAATATTTGGTGAAAGTATACAGCAACAAATTACAAAATAACCCATAAAAAAATTGTAAATAAAAAAGCATTAAAGTGTAAAACTCTAATGCTTAGATATAATTTTATTTTAACCAGTTGGGTTTTTCACGCATTCTTACGCCTGCGGCAATGCCTAAGGCTATATACATAGTTATAACTGATGAACCACCATAGGAAAAAAGTGGCAGTGTGATACCAACAACAGGGAACATACCAATGCACATAAGTATATTTTCAAATGTTTGGCTTAAAAACATACCTGCAATACCTATTATCATTAGTGCAGAAAAGGTGCTATTTGCTGTAAAACTTACATAAAAGAGTCTCAATATAAGTAAAGATAACAATCCAAGTACAATCAAACAGCCAACAAGACCAAATTCTTCACCAGCAACAGCAAAAATAAAGTCTGTATGCTTGCCAGGGAAATTAGAATGTTGCATTTGACTTCCTTGTAAAAATCCAGAGCCAAAAATTCGACCAGCACCTATTGCAACTTTACTTTTCTCAGTTTGCCAAGCTACGCTTTCATCTATTGCAGGGTCAAATAAAACTAAAATTCTATTAAGTCGGAAACCCGAAATAATTTGCCATACAAAAGGAATAGAGGCAACAATAACTATTAAACCACCTGCAAACCATTTAAGGCTAAGACCTGCACCAAAAAGCATAATAATAAATATAAAAATATAGGACAAACCTACACCCATATCAGATGATGGTATAACAACTGCACTGACTGTAATAAGCAAGTGAAGACCCAATCCCAAAAGTGTTCTCCAATGGTTCATTCTATCAAATTCTTGTGCAAGATGAGCAGCAAAGGTAAAAATAAAAATAACCTTGCCGATTTCACCAGGCTGAATACCTATGGAAGAACCAAATCTAAGCCAACTGGTGTTACCACCCTCGCTGTAACCAAGCGGTGTAAAAAGCAGCATTTGAAATAATATATTAGCTACAAAAAAGAATTTCCAATAGCGGGAAAGTTCTTCTAAATCAAAAAGACTGGTTATAACAAAAGCCACTACACCAATAAGCACAGAAATAATCTGAATTGTCATATTATTAGATTCCATGCTATAAGTTGCAGAATATACCAAAATACCGCCATAAATAGAACAACAAAGTGCTAGAATAAGTAAATAAAGGTCTGTATGCTTTAGATAATGCCCGAGTGAACGAAAGCTATACAAAATTCCACCTCCACAAAAAATATATAATGCTTAATAGATATCATAACATATAAAATCTATAATTTAAATATTAAAATTTAAATAATAATACACTTCATTTTCATGATAAAACTATGTTATAATAGTTAAAAATGTTGTGTTAACAGCAAAATTTGTTGATTAAACAGTAAAAGAAAGGGTGTTTTGATGCTTACAGATATTGAAATAGCACAGGCATGTAAAATGCAGCCAATAGTAGAGGTTGCTAAGAAAGCAGGACTTGACGAGGAAGATTTAGAGCTTTACGGTAAATATAAAGCTAAAATTTCCTCTGATGTTTGGAAGCGTCTGGAAAATAAGAAAGATGGCAAACTGGTATTAGTTACAGCTATTAACCCAACCCCAGCAGGCGAGGGAAAAACAACTACAACTGTTGGTTTAGGTCAAGCAATGCATAAAATTGGCAAAAATGCAATTATTGCACTTCGTGAACCATCTTTAGGCCCAGTGTTTGGCATTAAAGGCGGTGCAGCAGGTGGAGGTTATGCACAGGTTGTACCAATGGAGGATATAAACCTACATTTTACAGGTGATATGCACGCAATAACAGCAGCTAATAATTTATTATGTGCTATGCTTGACAATCATATGCAACAGGGCAATAGTTTAAATATTGACCCAAGAAGAGTTATCTTCACTCGTGTTATGGATATGAATGATAGAACTCTTAGAAATATAACCATTGGTTTAGGTGGCAAAGCTAACGGCATACCAAGAGAAGACCATTTTATGATTACGGTAGCAAGTGAAGTTATGGCTATTTTGTGCCTTGCCTCTGATATTCATGACCTTAAAAAGCGTTTTGGTGATATTCTAGTAGCTTATACATATTCTGGTGAACCAGTTTATGCTAGAGATTTAAATGCTCATGGTGCTATGGCAGCTCTTATGAAAGATGCTATCAAGCCAAATCTTGTGCAAACACTTGAGGGAACACCTTGTTTAATGCATGGTGGCCCATTTGCAAATATTGCTCATGGCTGTAATTCTGTGCAAGCCACAAAAATGGCAACCCGTTTGGCAGATATTGCAATTACTGAGGCTGGTTTTGGTGCAGATTTAGGTGCAGAAAAGTTTATAGATATTAAATGTCGTAAAACAGGTTTAAAACCTGATTGTGTTGTGCTGGTTGCAACTGTTAGAGCTTTAAAATATAATGGTGGAGTTGCAAAAACCGACCTTAATACACCTAATTTAGAGGCACTGAAAAAAGGTATTTGCAATCTTGATGCACATTTAGATAATATTGCAAAATTTGGCGTGTCTTGTGTTGTAGCAATTAACGCATTTCCAAGCGATACAAAAGAAGAAATGGATTTTATTTATGAACACTGTGCAAAACGTGGAGTAAAAGTTGCATTAAGTGAAGTATTTGCAAAGGGTGGAGAAGGCGGAATTGAGCTTGCCGAAAAAGTTATAGATGTTTTAGAAAATGAACCAGCAAATCTTAAAATGCTATATGAAGATGAAATGCCACTTGCAGAAAAAATTGAAACAATAGCAAAAAATATTTATGGTGCAGATAAAGTTAACATTATGCCAGCAGCAGCAAAAGAGCTTGATAACATTACAAAATTAGGCTTTGGCAATCTGCCAGTTTGTATGGCAAAAACTCAGTATTCACTATCTGATGACCAAACAAAACTTGGAAGACCAACAGGTTTTGACATCACAGTTCGTTCTGTACGTCTTGCAGCGGGAGCAGGCTTTGTTGTTTGTGAAACAGGTGCAATTATGACAATGCCTGGACTGCCAAAAGTGCCAGCTGCTGAGAAAATTGACATTGATGCAGATGGTAAAATAGTAGGCTTATTCTAAAAATATAAAACTAAAGGCGAGCTTTAATGCTCGCCTTTTAATATTTTAGCCTAATTTTGCACCTGCTGGAACAGAGTCATCAAGCATTAGAAGATAAAGTTCTTCTTTGCCATCTACCTCACGAATAGCAGAGATAATCATACCATTTGATTCATACCCCATCATTTTACGTGGTGGAAGATTGGTACAAGCAACCACAGTTTTACCAACTAAATCAGCCGCATTATAGAATTTAGCAATACCAGATAAAATCTGACGATTTACACCAGAACCATCATCAAGCTGGAATTTTAATAGTTTTTCGCTTTTTTCTACATTTTCGCAAGCTAAAACCTTACAAACAGTCATTTCAACCTTTGCAAATTCATCAATAGAAACACAACCCTCTGGAATTTCTACTTTTTTAGCTTTCTTTTCAGCTTTTTTAGCAGCTTTTTCTGCTTCTTTAGCCTCTTTTTTGGCTTTCTTTTCGGCTTCTGGGTTAATGCCAGTGATTTCTACTAATTTCTTAGCAATATCAATACGAGCAAATAGAATTTCAGCTTCAGACACTTTATGACCTGCTTTAATTGCACCAAAAGAACTCAAAGATTCAACACCAGTATTTTCAAGATTTAACTGTGCAAAAATCTTATCTGATGTTTCTGGCAGATATGGTTTTAACATAACAGCGGAGAAACGTATAGCTTCAAGCAGATTGTAAAGCACAGTGCCAAGACGAGCTTTTTTGCTTTCGTCCTTAGCTAATGCCCAAGGCATTGTTTCGTCAATATATTTGTTAGAGCGACGAAGTAAAGTGAAAATCTCATCAATAGCATCAGCAACATGTAATCCTGCCATGCGAGTTTCAACTTTTTCAGGCAGTGAAAGTGCAACAGCCTTTAATTCATCGTCAACAGGTTCGCAGGCGGTTGGTTCTTGCACAACACCGTTAAAGTATTTTTGTGTCATAGCGATTGTACGGTTTACAAGGTTGCCTAGCACATTTGCAAGGTCGCTGTTAATTCTCTCCATAAGCATTTCATAGGTCATAACGCCATCATTAGCAAATGGGATTTCGTGCAGTAAATAGTAACGTACAGCATCAACGCCAAACCAATTAACAAGGTCATCAGCATAGATAACATTACCAGTTGATTTGGACATTTTGCCATCACCAACTAAAAGCCAAGGGTGACCGAATACCTGTTTTGGAAGTTCTTCACCCAAAGCCATAAGGAAAATAGGCCAATAAATAGTATGGAAACGTATAATATCTTTACCGATTAAATGAACATCAGCAGGCCAGAATTTTTTATAATGTTCATCATGGTTACCGTCTGGGTCATAACCACAAAAAGTGATATAGTTTGTTAGAGCATCAAGCCATACATAAACGACATGTTTTTCATCAAAAGTTACAGGAATACCCCAACTAAAAGAGGTGCGGGAAACGCATAAATCCTGCAAACCTGGTTTTAAGAAGTTGTTAACCATCTCATTTTTACGGCTTTCAGGCTGAATAAATTCTGGGTGCTCCTCAATATGCTTCATTAAACGGTCAGCATATTTGCTCATTTTAAAGAAATAAGCTTCTTCTTCAGCATCTGTTACTGGTCGGCCGCAATCAGGACAACAGCCATTTACTAATTGGCTTTCAGTCCAAAAAGACTCGCAAGGTGTGCAGTATTTGCCTTTATAGCTACCTTTATAAATATCGCCTTGGTCATATAATTTTTTGAAGATTTTCTGCACTTTTTCAACATGCATAGGGTCAGTTGTGCGAACGAATTTATCATAAGTTGTGTTCATCATATCCCAAATATCACGAATTTGGTTTGCAACATCATCTACATAAGCCTGAGGAGTTACACCTGCTGCTTCTGCTTTATCTTGAATTTTCTGACCATGTTCATCAGTGCCAGTCTGGAAATATACATCATATCCAGTCATACGCTTATATCTTGCGATTGCATCAGCAAGCACGATTTCATATGTGTTGCCGATATGAGGTTTTGCGGAAGTATAAGCGATAGCAGTGGATATATAATAAGGTTTTTTGTCCATTTTTTTATGACTCCTTTCTTAAAAATCCCTTTACTTATTTATTTTATCCAAAATTTCTATTTAAATCAATAGTTTAGCTTAATATCAACAACATCACCATTTGGAATGGTTGTTGGTTTGCTTGTTGTGTTTGATTTTTGAGCATTTAAAGCAAAGTTAATATTTAAGGTTTTGCCACCAGTTAGATTAAATGAAAAATCATAAGTACTAGCTGTATTATGTGAAGAAGTTGAAATATTGATGCCATTTTCTGTTTTATTAGTTGTTAAAACAGCGTCAGAAATATTTTTATTTTCATCTAAAATGAGTTTTAAGGTTAGATTATTGCTATTTAAAGTTATACTTCCATCTTCATTGGTTGTAAAGCTAGCGTCACCATAAAGATTTTTCATATTGTCAAGATAGCTTTTAATAGTATTCACAGTGTTATTAGGATTGGTATTAAGTATAATTGATTGAGCAGATGAAGAAATATAATCAATAAAATTAGTACCAAAAGACAATGTATTAAATTCTGAGATACAAGCCCAAGTATTTTGTTCTAAGCCCAAAGGGGTGAATATAGAACCAGATAAATAAAGCTTATTATCACTTAATATGGATTGATAAGACGCATTTGAAAGACCATTTAATATATTTTCTACTTGTGAGTTTACAGCATTTTCACCTTCATTTAATATTATAGCCGATTTAATAGAGTCTATATCAGTTGTGACAGTGCCAGCAAGTTCTAAATCAGAATTGTTTTTAATGCCGCTTATTGTACCACTTGTAGAAACTGGGATATTTCCCATAGTGGTTTTATAAGTCATTGAATTGGTAAAAGTGCCATTTAAAGCGACATTTTCATTTGTAAAATCAATATATTTTTGTATATTGTTAAATTGATTTTCATATTCAGGCATTAGTTTTTCAACATCAACAATTAAAACTGTTCTAGTATCAGAAACCCAGTCAACACAAGCTCCAAAAGCCTCAGAAGCAAATCTAATAGGCACATATGTGCGGTTATCTTGTATAAATGGTGCAACATCTATAACTTTAACTTGTGATTTGCCATCTTCAGTGATAATAACTTCTTGTTTACCTATTGTAAATGAAACGGTTATATTATCACGTACAGCGGTAATACTTCTTGTTTCTTCATTCCAAGAAACATCAGCGTCCATTTTTTCAAAAATAGCACGAAATGGCACAAAAGTGCGGCTATTTTCAATTATAGGCTTTACATCGGTAAATTCTACTGTTGTATCATCTACTTTTACAGAAATATCATCTGCTGCAAAAGCGGTTGAAGATAAAGCACCAACCATTAAAACCGAGCAAAAAGCAGTACCTATAATACTAAAAATTTTCTTTTTCATAGTAAATATATCCTTTCAAGACAAAAAAACTATTTTATTTAAGGGTAACACAAACTAAAATAAAACACAACATAAAAAAGACTGTGCATATAAAAATACACAGTCATAAGTTTAATAATTAGCCGCCAAAAACCTTAATCATAAAGCCAGCCGCAACAGCAGAACCAATAACACCAGCAACATTAGGACCCATAGCATGCATCAGTAGGAAGTTAGCAGGATTTGCTTTTTGACCTTCAACCTGAGATACACGAGCCGCCATAGGTACAGCAGATACACCAGCAGAGCCGATAAGAGGGTTAATTTTGCCGCCAGAAAGCTTATACATAATCTTACCAAAGATAAGACCGCCAACAGTAGAAAGCATAAATGCAAGCAGACCAAGAATGATAATCTTGATTGTTTCAACTGTTAAAAAGTTTTCTGCAACTGCCTTACAGCCTACGGATAGACCAAGGAATATTGTTACAATATTTATAAGTGCGTTTTGTGCGGTATCTGATAAACGGTCAACCACTCCACACTCACGGAATAGATTACCAAGCATTAACATACCGATTAGAGGGGCAGTATCTGGCAGAAGTAAAATTACAAAAATTGCAACTGCGATTGGGAAAACAATTTTTTCAGCTTTGGTTACAACTCTTAACTGAGTCATTTTAACTTCACGTTCTTTTTGAGTGGTTAAAAGACGCATTAAAGGTGGCTGAATAAGTGGAATAAGAGCCATATAAGAATATGCAGCGATTGCAATAGCAGGTAAATAATCCTCTGCAAGTTTAGAGGCTGTTAAAATAGCAGTAGGACCATCAGCACCGCCAATAACACCGATAGCCGCAGCAACATTAGGGTCAAAACCTAATGCAAGAGCTAAAAGAAAAGCGGTAAATATACCAAGCTGAGCCGCAGCACCTAATAGTAAAGAAGATGGACGGGCGATAAGCGGACCAAAATCGGTCATAGCACCTATTCCAAGGAATATAATTGATGGATAAATAGCGTGTTGCACGCCTTGATAAATTACCCATAAAAATCCAGGGCTTTTTGTTGCACCATCTACAACAACAGGTGCATTAAGCATACCAGTAAGCGGGAAGTTTGCAAGCAAAATACCAAAAGCTATTGGTACAAGAAGTAATGGTTCAAATTTTTTGCCAATACCCAAATAGAAAAGCACACAAGCTACAACAATCATAATCAAACTTCTAGGGTCTTTAGCAAAAGCGGCAAAGCCTGATTCCATAAGTATTTTTTGAAGTGTGCCTATAAAGGAGAAATCACTCATTTTTTATTTCTCCTTTCTCAAGATAATGTACAAAGTACAGCACCTGTTTCAACAGTAGCACCTTTACTGGTGCAAACAGAGGTTATAGTACCATCTTTAGGTGCGAAAATTTCGTTTTCCATTTTCATAGCTTCTAAAATAAATAGAATATCGCCTTTTTTAACCTGCTGACCATTTGAGCAACGAACATCTAAAATAGCTCCTGGCATAGGAGAGGTTACAGGGTCACCAGAACCAGTTACAACTGGAGCAGGAGCAGCGGCAGTTGGTGCATTAACTGGTTTAGGAGGTGCAGTAGGGGCTTTTGCAGCTTCACCCGCATAAACTGCGGTAGCTTCGCCTTTTTCCACTTCTACTTCATATTTTTTTCCGTTTAATGTTACAACATATTTCATTTTGTTAGTCCCCCAAAATTAAATAGCTTTAATACTTTTAAAAATAAGCTCAGAAAGTGGAATTCCTGTTTCATGGCTTACAATAGCCATAATACAAGCCGCTGTTTTTTCATCAACGTCAATAAGTGCAACTTCACCAGATACACCAGTTGCATTAGGTTTTTGTTCTGGTTTTGGTCTTGTGGTTGGTGCTACACGATTGTTGATTTGAGGTTTTTCAAAAGCAAGTACCACTTTAGAGATAAGCGGAATCATAAGACAAAGTACAGCAAGCATTATAAATACAATTACTATACCACTTAAAGCGACAAGAAAGGAGCTTGCAGTAAGATTTCCCATAATCATTTAACCTCCTCTATTGTGTACTTGCAAACAAGAGCTTTTTTAAGTTCACGTTCTTCAAAGAATTTAAGTGCTTGTTCAGGGAAACATATATAACTTAGCACATCAAGGTCATTTTTAGCCTTATCACCAATTTCAGCTTTAGCTTTTTCAAATTCAGGTTCAATAGTTTCCGCAAAACGACCAGTTATAGGTTGTTCGTCACCTAATACCTTTTTCATAAGCTCGCTATTGATTTCTCCAGGGGCTTTGCCATATTCACCACGGATATATGCTTTAATTTCCTTACCAATATTTTTATAACGCTCGCCTACAAGTACATTTACAGTAGCTTGAACGCCTACCATCTGAGAAAGTGGAGTTACAAGAGGTGGATAACCTAAATCTGCACGTACTTTCGGGGTTTCTTCTAAAACCTCATCTAAACGGTCTAAAGCACCTTGAGCTTTAAGCTGTGCCATAAGATTGGATAGCATACCGCCTGGAATTTGATATACAAGCACATCGGACTTAATTCCAAGCACAGTTGGGTCAAAAACACCTTTATCTATAAATTTACGCTCTTCTGGAATAAAGAAATCGTTTATCTTTTTAAGCATTTTTTGATTTACACCGCAATCAAAGCCCATTTGGTTTAAAGTGTAAACCATAGTTTCAGTTGCAGGCTGACTTGTACCACCAGCAAAAGCTGAAATTGCACAGTCAATGCCATCTGCACCAGCTTCAGCGGCTTTCAGATATGTCATAAATCCAAGACCAGTTGTTTGATGTGTATGCACATAAATTGGACTATTAATTTCTTTTTTAAGTGCAGAAACAAGGTCAAAACATTCTTTAGGGCTCATAATGCCAGCCATATCTTTAATACAGAGTGACTGACAACCCATTTTCTCTATCTCTTTTCCAAGACCTATATACATTTCAAGATTATGAATAGGTGATAGAGTGTAACAAATTGCACCTTGAGCGTGTCCGCCTGCCTCAAGACAAGCTTCAACGGCTGTTTTAATATTTCTTAAATCATTGAGTGCATCAAAAATACGGATAATATCCATACCATTTTCAACTGCCGCACGAACAAAACGACGAACCATATCATCAGAATAATGATGGTAGCCTAAAAGATTTTGACCACGCAGTAACATTTGTAGTTTAGTGTTTTTCATATGGCTTTTAATGGTGCGTAAACGCTCCCAAGGGTCTTCACCAAGGTAACGAAGACATGAGTCAAATGTTGCACCACCCCAACACTCAACTGAGTGATAACCCGCTTTGTCAATATCATCAAGAATTGCTTTAAATTCATCAAGAGGCAGGCGGGTTGCCATTAGAGATTGGTTTGCATCACGAAGGACGGTTTCTGTAATTGCTATTTTTTTCATAACTGTTTCCCATTCCTTTTCACAGTCAATCAGTATTTATTATCAATCATATAAACATTTTATATTTTATATGATTTTTTCTTCACCATTATGATAACACACACTTTAAATATTATAAATATTTTTTTCACAAACTTTCTATGTTATGGAAAAATTTTTTACTAGTTCTTTATACAAAAAAGCCATAATAAAAAACAGTACCCACACAAAGCGGATACTGTCTATATGTTATGCAGTTACTTCTTCAGTTTTAGTTTCCTCGTTTGCACTTGCTATATTTTTTACAACAGCATAACGCAAACGCTGACCATCGGTTTCAGTTACAGTGATTTCTAAATTACCGAACTTAAATGAGTCACCACATTGAGGGATAAAACCAAAGGAATCTAAAATCCAACCGCTGACCGTGGATACATCTTCTGGGGCATTTTCAATTTCAAAATGCTCAAATAATTTTTCAGCACGCATGCCACAATCAACACGCCAAGAATTTTCATCAAGTTGGGTGATTTCGTTCACTATTTCGTCGTGTTCGTCCCAAATTTCACCTACAAGTTCTTCAATGATATCTTCCATTGTGACAATGCCCATCATACCGCCAAAATCATCACTTACTATTGCTATATGTGACCTACGGCTTTGAAGCTGGCGAAGCAGTTTGGATATATCCATTGTAGATGGTACAAAAAATGGTTTTTGAAGTGCGGTTTCAAGTGGTTTGTTTTCATGAACAACATTATTATAGAAATCCTTTTCATGAACCACACCTACAACATTATCTATACTATCTTTATAAACAATAAGTCGAGAAAATCCACTTTGACGGAATGTTTCAAGAATTTCATCTTTAGATGTTTGAATATCTATTGCACACACATCAACTCTAGGGGTACATATATCCGCAACTTCAAGGTCATTAAATTCTATAACACTGCGAATCATAGCACCTTCTTCATGGTCTATTCCACCACCGTCTTGAGCCTCATCAACTATTGTTAAAAGCTCATCTTCTGTTATACCATGGCTTTCAGGTATTTTAAATACTGCTGTAAGAAGTCTTTTCCACTGAGAAAAAATAAAATTCAGAGGAGCTAATATTTTTAACAGAATATTTAGAAATGGGGCAGAGAACATCGAAAAACGCTCAGGCACATCTTTAGCTATACTTTTTGGTGATATCTCGCCAAAGATAAGTATAACAAGTGTCATAACAACGGTTGAGATGGTTGCACCACTTGCAGGGAACAACTGCATAAAAAATACAGTTGCAAGAGATGTTGCAAGGATATTTACGATATTGTTACCGATTAGAATAGTTGAAATCAGTTTGTCGTAATTTTCCGATTGACGAAGTACAAGGGCTGCACGTTTGTTTCCATCTGAAGCCATGTTTTTCATACGCACTCGGCTAAGAGATGAATAAGCGGTTTCAGTTGCAGAGAAATATGCCGACATAAGCACACAAAAGGCTATCACTGCAAGAGTAACAAGATGACTACTGTCCATAAAAAAAGGTAAACCTCCAAATTGCTAAAGTGACATTATTTTCCGCCACTTAGTATTTAATATAGTATAACATAAAACAGGAGCAACAAAGTGTAAAAAATATGTTAAGAAATCGTAAAGAAATAATATAATATACACAAAAATACAGTTTGCATATTCATAATAAAATATAAATAACTTATAATTAATCTTAAAAAACAACTTGTACAAAAAACATGTAGATAACTGTTCCAAGACCAATGGAAAGCAGATTATTTCTTTTCCATATATGTAAAACGGCTACGCATATAACAGAAATTATTTCTGCAAGTCCATATGGAAATACAGTTGGATTTACGCCTTTTAAGCAATATATAACTAAAATTGCAATAATAGCAGGGGGCAAAACCTTACCCAGATATTTTACTGAACTTGGAACTTCTCTTTTTCCACCAAAAAGCACAAATGCTGCGGCTCTTGTAAAATATGTACATACTGCAACAACTGCAATTATCATAACTGAATGACCAAATGAAATAGGCATTTTTTCACCTCAAAGATTAAGATTGTTTTTCCATATTTGCTCTATAAAATAGCAGCATTAAAACTGTTGCTACAAGTGCAGGTGGAAGAAAATTGTCTGCACCAAAAACCAAAAGCGAAATTATAGCACATAAGCCGCCTATAATTGCAGGTAAATGTTGTTTGGATTCTTTCCATTGTTCTACAAATATCACAACAAAAAGTGCAGTCATAGCAAAATCTATACCTGTTGTGTCAAATGGTATAATCTGACCGATTAAAGCACCCATTACACAGCCAGTTATCCAATAAATATGGTCTAAAACCGAAATATATAACATAAGTTTTTTATCACTCATGCCTTCCTTTGGTTTTACAAGACAATGAAGTGAATATGTTTCGTCAGTGAGTGCATGTATTAAATAAAATTTGCTTTTACCAGTTTTTTTAAAACGCTCTATTAAACTTAAACCATAAAACATATGTCTAAAGTTAATCATAAGTGTCATAAAAGCCGAGTGAATAGCACTTGCACCGCCAGTTAGTAGCGTTATAAGTACAAACTGCATAGAACCTGCATAACATGTAAGGCTTACAAAAAATGCCCATATGAAATTATATCCAGCTTTTTCAAATAAAATGCCAAATGCAAGCCCCATAAATAGATAGCCAAATAATACAGGAATTGTCTGTATAAATGCATATTTAAGTGTTTTCTTCATAAAAAAATTTTCCCCAGTCTCCTTTATATAATCGTACTTAATTATAAAGAGCTGAAAGCCTAAAGTCAAATATACATATTTTCTCAGAAATTGTATATATTCGATACAGTTTTGATACAACAAAATGTTAATCTACAAAAGTCTAAAATAGAATATATTATTGTTTAATATAAAAAGAAAGGACGAAAGCAAAATGGCAGAAAATCAAACAAAAAACAACGATAAACCTCAGCGTAATAAATATGCTGATATAATGAACAAAAAGGGTAAAAAAATCCCAAAGCCTATAAAAATAGCGATTACTTTTCTTGTCATAGGTGGGCTTGTTGCGGGTGGTGTTTATATGGTAAAACGCACACGTCAAACATCACAAGATGAAAAACCAGCAACAACCATTGCACAACGTGGAATGCTTGAAACCTATATAGAGGGTGATGGTTCAATAGCAGCAAGAAAACAAGTTGAACTTGGTAAAGATTTAAAAGGTAAAGTGACAAGTGTTGCAGTTGAACCAGGGCAATATGTAAAAACAGGCGATATATTATTTACAGTTGACCCAACAGAAACAAAAAAAGAAATAGAAACCGCTAAAAAAGATTTGCTGGAGTCGCAAAGAGCAGTTGATGAAGCTGCCTCTGCTGTAAATGCAGCACAAAAAAGTGTAAATGAACTCTCAACCACTGCACCATTTACAGGAAAATTTATTCCTCAATCTGCCGCTGAGGGTGAAACCGTAAAAACATATAAAAATGGTGATGAACTTTCAAGTGGAACAGTGCTTGGAACTATGGTTGATGACACTGTTATGCTTTTACCTTTATATTTTAGTTATGCTTATATCGATTCCATTTCAAAAGGTGATGAGGCTAATGTATCAATACCAGCTAGTATGTCACAAGTATCAGGCTGGGTGGATTCAGTTGAAAGAGTAGAGAAAATCTCAGCTAGCGGCACAAGATTATTTAAAGTTGTTATTGCCATGAAAAATGCGGGTACACTCACAAGCGGCATGGTAGCAAGTGCGGAAATTCCTACTGCAAATGGTAGCATTATGCCAGCGGAGTCTGGAAAACTTGAATATTCAAGAGAGGAAGCTGTAACTGTAAAACAATCAGGCGAGATTGCAAGCATAGGAACTCTTGACTATTACAGATTTTCAGCTGGAACTGTGCTTGTAAGACAGAAAAATGATGAACTTGTTCGTGCAGTTGAAACAGCTCAAAGAAGTTTAGCCAATCAGCAACAAGCAATAGCAGAAAAACAACAGCAAATTCAAACCCTTGAAGCACAAGTGGCAAACTCAAATGTAACTTCACCAATGGACGGAGTTGTATTAAAAATTGATACAGCAGTTGATGCCGAACTTGTTGGAGGTACTGCTCCATGTGTAGTTGCTGATATGAGTTCACTTGTTGTAAAAGCACAGATTTCTATGAATGATGTAAGTTCTGTTTCAGCAGGTCAACCAGCATCTATCACTGTTCAAACAGGTACAGAAGATATAATGCTTACAGGCACAGTTGAAAGTGTAGCACTTCAGGCAGATGAAAACACTAATAATAGTGGTTTGCCTACATATACAGCAATAATTGTATTAGACCCATTACCAGAAAATGTTTCCGTTTCTATGGGCTATTATGTAAGTTATAAAATAACAACTGCATCAGTTGATGATTGTATAATTATACCAACAAATGCACTTGTAAATACAATAGATGGTACAGCAGTTTTTGCCAAACAATCAGAGGGACAAACATTTGAAGAAACAATCCCAATACCAGAGGGAACAGAAGGAGTTCCAGAGGGTTATGTATTAGTACCTGTTCAAGTAGGTTTGTCAGATAGTTCTAATGTTCAAATTTTAAGTGGAATTGATGAGGGTACAGAAATATTTATTGCAGGACCTCAAGATATGTATGAACAGCTTAGCGGTATGGCAGTTGGATAAAGGAGGCAAGAAACTATGTTTTTTAGGAAAAAACAAGTTATAGAGCCTCAAGAACAACCTGATAAAAGCCTTTTAATAGAAGTAAAAAATCTAAGTAAAATCTACAATGAGGGCAGAGAAAACGAAGTTAGAGCACTTGATAATATTTCGCTTGAAGTACCTTGGGGAGAGTTTTTATGTATTTTAGGTCAATCGGGTTCTGGTAAATCCACACTTATGAATATTTTAGGTTGTTTAGATATACCAACTTATGGCACATATAACTTAGATGGTCATGCAGTAAGTTCTATGAAACCGTCCGTTCTTTCAACTATAAGAAATAAAGAAATAGGTTTTATATTTCAAGGATTTAACTTAATTCCTGCACTTACTGCGATTGAAAATGTAGAATTACCTCTTATTTATAGAGGTATGCCAGCATCAGAACGCAGAGAGCTTGCAATAAATGCCCTTTGTTCTGTTGGACTTGAAAAAAGACTTGACCATAGACCTAGTGAAATGTCAGGCGGTCAACAACAGCGTGTTGCAATCGCTCGTGCGGTTGCAGCTAAACCGCCAATTATTATGGCAGACGAACCAACAGGTAACTTAGACTCTAAGTCAGGTGCTGAAATTATGCAACAGCTTATCGAGCTTAATAAACAAGGTACATCAATTATACTTATTACTCATGATAATAAACTTGCAGAAGTGGCTCAAAGGGTTATAACTATTCAAGATGGTAAAATTATCTCAGATAGAGCGGGCAGAGGAGGCGTATTTTAAATGAATTGGTTGCAGACAGTCCGAATGGCTATAAAATCCATTATGGACAATAAAGTGCGTTCACTTCTTACAATGCTTGGTATTATTATAGGTGTAGCAGCAGTTATAACACTTGTTGCATCTATTCAAAGCAAGGCTACACTTACACGTCTTCAGTTTGAGGCTATGGGTACAAATCGAATAAGTGTAAACGGTTCTGGTGCAAAGACTCAAGATTGGAAAGAAATGGAGAAGTTATTAGATACTGATTTGAAAGATAATATAAATGGTTGGTCTCCTCAAAGTCAGTATAATGATTGGTCTAGCAAAGGGCTTCAATATCGCAATACAAAACTTGATACTCAAAAATATTATACATATATGTACTATGGAAACGAAAATTATAGTAAAGTAACAAATAATGTTATAACAGCGGGAAGAGATATAACAAAAGAGGATTGCAGACAAAGGGCAAGGGTTTGCGTTATAGGTGAAACTATAAGAAAATATTTCTTTGGTGCTATGAGTCCTATTGGTCAAAAAATAAAAATCGGTGGAAAAAACTTTGAAATTATAGGTGTTTATAAAGGTAAATACAAAGGTAAACTTAACACCGAAGACCAAATGTTGCTTATGCCATATACTTTGCAAAGTCAAATGATGACAATAGATAGATATGAAAATAAACAGTATATAGTTCAAGCTAAATCAAGAGATGATATTGATATAGTTGTTAAAAAGCTAAAAGAATTTATGGAGCCAAGATGTGCATCTTCTAATGGTTGGTTTGATGCTTATTCAGACTCACGATATCAAGAACAACAAGAGTCAGCAGCTCAACAGGACGCTTTACTAATGGGCGGTGTAGCTATGATTTCACTTCTGGTTGGTGGTATAGGTATTATGAATATTATGCTTGTATCAGTTACTGAGCGAACTCGTGAAATTGGTATCCGCATGGCTATTGGTGCTAAAAGACGAGATATTATATCTCAGTTTTTAATTGAAGCCGCCTCAGTTTCTTGTTGTGGTGGTATTATCGGTATTATAATAGGCTGTTTTGGTTCGGCAATAATGGGAAATATAATGCTTTCAAAACAATTAAGTGAGCAGAGTTGGATGCCAGAAGTAGAACAGTTTACAGTTTTGCCTAGCCCTATGCTTATTGTTGGTGCATTTTTATTCTCTGCACTTCTTGGCATAATCTTTGGCATTTATCCAGCTAATAAAGCGTCTAAATTACAACCTGTTGAAGCTCTTCGTACCCAATAAAAAAAGGAGGGGTTAATAATGAAAAAACAAATATTAAGCGGCTTTCTTGCAGCTACAATTTTAGGCAGTTGTGCAAGTGCCGCATTTACAGATATTTCATCTGATAAATTAAATCAAACCGCATATATTTTGAAATCTCTCAAAATTATGCAAGGTGACAGTCAAACCACTTTTTCACCTGAAAGAAGCATAACCCGTGCAGAGTTTTCTAAACTGCTTGTTACTATGCTTGGTGTAACAGATGTAACTGCATATAAAAGTTACACTATTTTTCCAGATGTGCCAAATACACATTGGGCGGCAGGTTATATAAATGCAGCAATTAGACATCCAGACTTACAAAAAAAGAATATAATAAAAGGCTATGCTGATGGTACTTTTAAGCCAAATAACACTATAAGCTATGGTGAAGCTTGTACAATGTTATTACTTGCTCTTGGTTATACTGTCGATGATATAGGTCCTATGTGGCCAAATGATTATGTTGCAAGAGCAGAGTCACTTGGATTAAACCCTAAAAATACCACTCTCTATTCAAGTTCGGTTATGAGTAGAGAAAATACCGCTTATATGTTGTTAAATACATTGTTTACAAATGGTAAAGATAATACAGGAAAGCTTATAGACTCTCTTGTATCTGGTTCTGATAGTGAGGGTGCAATTTTAATTGCAACAAGTGAAACAGATAGTGAACTTGCAGAAAATCAAGCTAAATTCTACTTAGATGGCAATATTATAACCAAAAATACCGAAGGTACTCTTGATGAAAGCATGATTGGTATTCGTGGAACACTATATTATAGTAAACAAAATTCTGGTTCTGTAATCGCTATTGTACCAGAAGAAGGTTCAAGAACTGAAAGTTATACGGTTTCAAGTGTCGAAGCGGATAGAATTGAAACTAAGGAGGGTAAAACATTAAAACCATCTAATGAAACTATGGTTTATTTAAATGGTGCTGTGGGTAAATTCGGTGAAAACTGGTTCAATTTACTTGCAAATGATGAAATTACACTTCACTATGACCTATCAGGAAATCTTACACTAATTCGCACAAATCCTAGAAAAATTTCTGATAATAGTTTTATTTATGGTACTGAGTCGGATAGACCTATACCAGATGGTTATAGAATAATTAAAAATGGTTATGAAATTACACGTGATAAACTAAAACAATATGATGTTATAACTTTAGAAACCGATACAAAAACCGCAAAGGTATCAGATTCTAAACTAACTGGTATATATGAAAACGCAAGTCCATCTTATCAAAACCCATCTAAGATAACTATTTTAGGTAAAGAATTTAATATTTCTCAAAGTGTTGCTTCTTACTTTAAAACTCTAGGTCAATCAAGCAAGATAACCGTTTTACTTGACAGTTATGGTTCTATTGTTGCAGCATATCCTGCTTCTAAGGTAAGTGCAACTATGGTTGGTACTCTGCAAATGGGTAAAGATTCACAAGTACAGGTTAAATTGTTAAATGGTGTTACTATAAGTGGCAATATCAGCGAAGAGGGTAAAAACCTTATTGGTCAGTTGGTTTCTGTCACTCAAAATAAAGCAGGTTATTTAAATGTTTCAAAATGGAGCACAAACTTTAAAGAAAATGGTAACTGGAATATTTCCGAAAATAAAATAGGAAATAGAGTGGTATCATCAAATGTAACCGTTTGGGAACAAATATCTGAAAATTCGCCTGTTACTGAAGTAAAAATCAAAAACTTGCCATTTGATGAGATTAAAGCAAGTGATATAAGAAAAACCATTGTAGATAGTTCAGGCATAATCACAGGTATTATATTAAAAGATGTATCTGGTGACGCTTGGAATTATGGTTTTGGTACTTTGCTTGTTGGAGAAACAACGGAAGATGGTCCAAATCCACCGTTAACTGCTCAACTTAGATTTTATGATTATTCATCAAACACAGAAAAAATACTAAAATATAATCTAAAATATGAGGCAGATGGTTTAACTGGTCAACTTATTGGTATTCCTAAAAATGCTGAAAACAACACAAATAAACAAGCATTGGATACTATTACACTTAAAAATGTTGCAAATGCTAAACTTACAGACTTTGATGGTTCAGATGGTGTTAGAACGGCTAATGGATATTATAAAATCTCTGATGAAGTACAAGTTTATGTTACAAGTTTGCGTAAATTTATCACACTCAATCAGGCTAAAGTCGATTATAAAAATTTCAGCTTGTATGCAGAACGTACAGCAGATGAGGGCGGCAAAATAAGATTTATTATGGTATCTTAAATAAAAAAGCGTGGTGCAAATGCATCACGCTTAATTTTTGTATTATAGCAGCACAGCGGAGGTATATTCTACTTTAATACCATCGTCTTTTGTGCGGCTAAATTTTGCTTTGTTACCACTTCCATCATCAATCATCATTTTCTCAAGTTTATAGCCTGTGAAAAAATCAGCGGCAGGGCCTTCAACAAATGATGACCACTGTCTGCGTTTAGCAGCCATTGGATTTTCTTCTAACATTTCATTTACAGAAACATCGGTTTCAGCATTTTCCACAGTTTGAGTATTTTCAGTTTCTAGTTCTTGCATATTTTCATTCATTTCATTTAAGTCCTTTACTTATAATATTTTAGATTATTATAGCATATTATAACAACAAAAAGAAGTGAATTTTAGCATATACATCTGCTATAACACATAAAATTATAATATAAATGCAAAAGGGGTTGAAAAAATGAAAAAACAGCTTTGCCTTATAATGGCTTTAGCGTTGTTTTATAGTTCAGCATTAGCAATGCCACAAATGGGTGAAATAAATGCAAAATCAGCGGCTTTATATGATAGTAATGGGCAAATGCTCTATGAGCTAAATGGTGATACAGCGTATCAACCTGCATCAGTTACCAAAATTATGACAATGTTACTTGCTATGGAGGCTTTAGACAGGGGGGAAGTATCACTTGATACAATGATTACAGGTTCTGCACATGCTGAGTCTATGGGAGGAACTCAAATTTGGTTAAAACAAGGTGAGCAGTTAACTTTAGATGAAATGTTAAAAGCTATTGCAATAGGTTCAGCAAATGATTGTGCTGTTGCTGTTGCCGAACATTTGGCGGGTACTGAACAGGCTTTTGTTGAGAAAATGAATGAGAGAGCTAAAGAATTGGGGTGTAAATCAACAACATTTGTAAATGCAAATGGTCTTGATGCGGGTACAGATAAAACTTTAACTTCGGCAAAGGATTTGGCAATTATATCAGCAGAGCTTTTAAAACACCCTAAAATCATAGATTATACTAGCACTTGGATGGATACTGTTAGAAATGGTGAATTTTCACTTGCAAATACAAATAAAATGTTAAAAACATATAATGGTATGATAGGTTTAAAAACAGGTTATATTTCCGAAGCGGGTTATTGTATTTCAGCGGCTGCAACAAGAGATAATATGACTTTTATTGCAACGGTTATGGGTGCTAAAACAAAAGATGATAGAACAAATGCGGTTAAAACATTGCTTGATTACGGATTTGCAAATTATACTGCATATACTCCAGATTTAAGCGAGGCTACAAAACCTATATTAGTTGAGCTTGGCAAAAAACAAAGTGTTAATATAGAGTCAAAGCAAACTGAACCAGTTATAATTCCAAAGGAGTCAGAGGGAAATATAACACTTGAAATAGAGCGACTAGAAAGTTTAAATGCACCAATTAAAAAAGGTTCAAGTGTAGGCACAGCAACTGTTAGAGATGGCACAAGAACTATTATGCAGATAGAACTTGTAACATCGGAAAACGTAGAAAAGCTAAGTTTTTCAGATATATATAGAGAATTTATGCGTTTTGCTCTTATGAAAAGCAATTGACATAATAAGACACAATTTGATGAATAAATATATAAACCTGAAAAGTCCATAAAAATTATAATAAATATGATTGAATTTTTGTTTGTTATATGGTAAGATAAAGACAACCTCAAAGGTTAGGAGGAATTATAATGGTTAAACTCATCGTTGGCGGTACTGGTACCGGTAAAACAAAAACAATTATTGAGATGGTAAATAATGCTGTACAGGAAGAAAAGGGCAGTGTTGTTTGCATCGCAAAGGGCGATAAGCTCAAATTTGATATTTCCCATGATGCTCGTCTTGTAAATGTAAGCGACTACATGGTTGAAGGCTATAAGGGTCTGCTCGGTTTTGTCTCTGGCATTCATGCTGGTAACTACGATATCAGCAAGATATATATCGACAGCCTTTACAAGCTACTAGATAGCAATGACACAGCTATTGCAGAGGCTTTTCTAAAAGAACTCGATGCTTTCTCTGCAAAGCACAGCGTAGACTTCACCGTTGCTCTTAGCGAGTCTGAAGAAGCAATCACTGAAGCTATGAAAAAGTACATCTGATATTAGTAAGATTTATCTAGTATCAAAAGATATGCCAGATGTTGCAAGATTTGCTGCATCTGGCTTTTTGTTTTATTTGAAAACCTTATTTTTTGTAAAAATTGCTTTTCTAAACGGCAAAAAACATTTTTATTTTGTTAAGAAAACTGTTTTTCAAAATGTTAAAATTATGTATAATATTTGTAGAGTGTGTGACGATGACTAGGGGGACGATAAAATGATATCTGCACTTAAATACCTTGTCTGGGTGTCAACTCTCAGTGCCTCAGTTATAACACCTATTGTAATCTGTGTGTATTTAGGATATTATATTAAAAATAAATTTTCACTAGGCATATGGGTTATAATAGTATTTATAATACTTGGATTTTTAACAGCTATGTTAAATGTGGTTAAGTTTTTTAGATTTGTTCAAAGTCAAGCTAAAAACAAAAAGTAAGGAGGGAATAATGGACGCTTTCGAGGTTGTAAATCAGGAAACAAAACGTATGCTTCATGGTTTTATTCCCCTTGCACTTATTTTATATGCTTGCTTTAGCTTATTCGGCTATTATCATATTATAGTTTTACTAAGCATTATAATAGGAACGGCTTATTCTCTGTTTCTATTTTACAATATGGCAGTAAGTGCGGTTCAGGCGGCACTTATCGGCGATGAAAAACGTGCAAGTCGTATCCAAATAAGTAGATACCTGATGCGGTATTTGCTTACAGGCATATTTTTAGTAGGTGTTATAAAATTAACTCCTCTAAATCCTGTGGCTGTAACTATTCCGCTTTTCTTTCCGAAGATTATTCTAATCGCATCGGGCATAATTAAGAGGAAAGGAGGTTAAATCTATGGTAGAAGTACACGGCCCTAAGATATACACATATCTTTTTGGCAATACATCATTTCCAATAACCGAAACTATGGTTAACTATTGGATTGTTATGGTGTTTATTCTTTTTCTTTGTTTGTTCTTAACAAGCAAGATGGAAAAAATTCCAAAGGCAAAACAGGCGATAGCAGAGAAAATTGTTACAATGATTGATGGTTTGGTAGACCAGAATATGGGTAAAAACTGCCGTCATTATTCTCCTTTTATTGCAACACTTATGTTTTCATCTGTATTTGGTTCACTTTCATCAATGTTCACACTTCGTTCAGTAACAGGTGACCTTAACACAACCCTTGGTTGGGCACTTATAGTGTTTGGTTTAATTATCTACAATAAAATCAAAACAAACGGATTTGTTGGTTTCTTAAAAGGATTTACAGAGCCTATCTGGGTTATGACACCGCTTAATGTATTAAGCGAGGTTGCAACTCCAATTTCAATGAGTTTCCGTCATTTTGGTAATATTGCAGGTGGTCTTGTTATTTCAACTCTGATGCTTAGTGCTTTATCTTCACTTTCATCAGCTCTCGGTTTGCCTATTCCGCTGTTCCAGCTTGGTATTCCAGGCGTTACAAGTCTTTATTTTGATTTGTTTGCAGCATGTATTCAGGCGTTTATCTTTAGTATGCTCACCATGGCATATGTCGGTTCAGCTAGAGAATAATTTGCGTTGACCGATAAAAAATGGTTAAAATATTTAAAATGTCTATTTCTTAGGAGGAAAAAATTATGGATCCAAAAGCATTTGTAGCAGGTATGTCCGCTTTAGGTGCGGGAATGGCAATGATTGGTGGTCTTGGACCTGGTATTGGTGAAGGTTATGTTGCAGGTCAGGCTTGTTCTGCAATCGCTCGTCAGCCAGAGGCTCAGGCAGATGTTACCCGTACTATGATTCTTGGTATTGCTATGGCAGAATCCACTGGTATTTACGCACTGGTTATCGCTCTTCTTCTTATTTTCGCAAATCCACTGGTAAACCAGTTCTAACCCATTATTGCAAAAATAAGACTCCACTCAGGAAGGAGGTAACCCAGTGGGATTTCAGCAATTTGTAGATATTGGTGGTTGGGAGACCTTTGTAACTCTTTTCAACACACTAATTACTTTTCTGATTGTTAAATTTTTGTTATTTAAGCCTGTTAGAAAAATTCTTGCAGCCCGTGCAGAAGAAGTACAAAATATGTATGACCAAGCTGAGGCAGATTTAAATGAAGCAGCTAAAATGAAAAAAGATTATGCTGAATCTATTGCAAATGCTAAGCAGGAAGCAAATGAAATCACTCAGTCTGCAACACGTCGTGCAACTGTTCGCTCTGAGGAAATCCTTGCCGAGGCTAATCGTCAGGTTCAGGATATGAAGAAAAAGGCTGAACAGTCTATCGAGCAAGAACGCAAAAAAGCTATGAACGAAATCAAGGACGAAATCGCAGGTCTTTCTGTTATGATTGCATCTAAGGTTGTTGAAAAAGACATCAATGAAGCAGACCATAAACGAATGATTGAAGATTTTATTGATAAGGTGGGGTAAGTTATGGCATCTATTGTTAGTGAACGCTATGCACTTAGCCTTTATGAAGTAGCAAAACAGGAAAATAAAGTTCAAGAATTTATGGAAGAATTTAAAGCTGTATGTGATGTGTTTAATCAAAATCCAGATTTTCTAAAGATTTTAAAAACACCATCAATACAGTTTGCTGAAAAGAAAAACTCTCTTTCAGCCGTTTTTGAGGGTAGAATACACCCTTATATGCTCAATTTCTTAATGCTAATCACAGAGAAAAACCGAATTGGTTTGATTTTTGAAATGGCACAAAGTTATAAAGAGCAATATTACTTTGAAGAAGGCATATGTGAAGTTACTGCTATTACAGCAAGTGCAATGGACAATGACCTTACTGAAAAGCTTAAAAATAAAATGTGTGCTGTGACAGGTAAAAAGGTTGTTTTAAACACAGTTGTAGACCCATCTATTTTGGGTGGTATTGTTGTTAAAGTTGACAATAAACAAATTGATACATCAGTTAAAACAAGACTTAATGAGCTTGCACAGCAGTTAACGCATATTATTGCGTAAGGAAGTAGGTGACTTTATGGAATTACGCCCTGATGAAATAAGTACGATCATCAAGCAGCAGATTACAAACTACCAAAGCCAAATTAAACTGACTAATGTAGGTACTGTTGTCACCGTTGGTGACGGTATCGCTCATATTCATGGTCTGGAAGAATGTATGTCTGGCGAGCTTTTAGAGTTCCCAGATGGCGTTTATGGTATGGCTCAAAACCTCGAAGAGGATTTAGTAGGTGCGGTTATTCTTGGTTCTGACCAGAATATTCGTGAAGGCGATACCGTAAAGCGTACCCAGCGTATTGTTGAAGTTCCTGTCGGTGAAGCAATGCTGGGTCGTGTAGTTGATGCTCTTGGTGCTCCGATTGATGGCAAGGGCCCAATAAATACAACTGAAGCTCGTCCAATTGAAATGCCAGCTCCTGGTATTATCGAGCGTTCTCCAGTTAATGTACCTTTACAGACTGGTATCAAAGCTATTGACTCTATGATTCCAATTGGTAGAGGTCAACGTGAGCTGATTATCGGCGACCGTCAGACCGGTAAAACCCAAATCGGTCTGGATACTATTATTAACCAGAAGGGTACAGGCGTTATCTGTATCTATGTTGCAATCGGTCAAAAGCGTTCTACTGTTGCTCAGGTTGCAGAAACTCTAACAGCTAACGGTGCTATGGATTATACCATTATCGTTTCTGCTACTGCTTCTGAATCTGCACCACTTCAGTATATTGCACCTTATGCTGGTTGCTCTATTGGTGAATACTTTATGCACAAGGGCAAGGACGTGCTTGTTATTTATGATGATTTAAGTAAACACGCTGTTGCTTATCGTGCACTTTCTCTTTTACTTCACCGTCCACCAGGACGTGAAGCATATCCAGGTGATGTATTCTACTTGCACTCACGTTTGCTTGAACGTGCCGCAAATATTCAAGATGGTGGTTCATTAACTGCTCTGCCAATTATTGAAACTCAAGCGGGTGACGTTTCAGCTTATATCCCAACCAATGTAATTTCTATTACTGACGGTCAGATATTCCTTGAAACCGAGCTATTTAACTCTGGTATTCGTCCAGCGGTTAACCCTGGTATTTCTGTATCCCGTGTAGGTGGTAATGCACAAACCAAGGCTATGAAAAAGGTTGCAGGTACTCTAAAACTGGCATATTCACAATATCGTGAACTTCAGGCGTTTGCACAGTTCGGTTCAGACCTTGACGCTGATACAAAGGCACGTCTAACACAAGGTGAACGCATTGTTGAGGTATTAAAACAGCCTCAAAATAGCCCAATCCCTGTTGAAAAGCAGGTTATCATTATTTTTGCAGTTGTTAATCGTTTCCTTATTGATGTTCCTCGTGAAAAAGTAGGCGATTTCCAAGATGAATTATTTGCATATCTTGACGCAAATCATCCAGAAATTGCTAATACTATCCGTGACACCAAAGTCATAGATGATGTTAAGGATAAACTTACAAGTGCTATTACTGAGTTTAAAGCCAAGTTCCTCTCTGAGCTTTAATTTCTGGGGAAGGGAGGATTTATAACATGGCTTCCGGTAATATGAAGGACATTAAACGCCGTATAAAAAGTGTACAGTCCACAATGCAAATTACAAAAGCAATGGAACTTGTAGCATCTTCTAAACTGCGTCATGCCCGTGAGCGTGTGACAAAATCACGCCCATATTTTAATACCATCTATAAAACTATGGCACGAATTGCACAAGATACTAAAGCTGCTGATTCTATCTATACTAAACCTAGACAGATTAAAAAGAGCTTATTTATCATTATTGCAGGTGACCGTGGTCTTGCTGGTGGTTATAACTCAAATGTATTAAAACTTGCTGCATCAGAAATGCAGGGTAAAAATCCATGCGTTGTTACAATCGGAAAAAAAGCACAAGAATATTACGCTAAACGTGATATTGAAGTTATCGCTGATTATCCAAACATTGCTGAAACAATGCAAATTCAGGACACACACCCAATAGTAAATGATATGCTTTCACGTTATAAAGCAGGTGAAATTGATGAAGTATATATTCTATATACCGAATTTGTTTCCCCTATGACTCAGGAGGCTCGTTGTAAAAAAGTTTTACCTTTGGCTTTTGAAAAAGAGGAGAACTCTGAAAAGGCAAAAAGCCTTACAGAATATGACCCTTCTCCAGAAGCTGTATTTTCAAGCGTTGTTCCTGAATATCTAAATGGTATGCTTTATGGTGCAGTTGTAGAAAGCTATGCTTCCGAGCAGTCATCAAGACGTATGGCAATGGAGTCTGCATCGGATAATGCAAGTGAAATGATTGAAAACCTGAACTTGTCATATAACCGAGCAAGACAGGCTGCAATTACTCAAGAAATAACAGAAATTGTAGCTGGCTCTGGTCAAGTTGGTTCATAAGTTTTCTAACAGATTAAGGGAGTTTTGCTAATGAGTGAACATAATATTGGTACTGTGGTGCAGATTATCGGCCCAGTACTGGATATAAAATTTAATGCAGATTCGCTTCCTAAGCTCCTAAATGCTATCACTATCAAGGCAAATGACGGTCATGTTATAACCGTTGAAGTTGCACAGCATATCGGTCAAGATACTGTTCGTTGTATCGCTATGCAGTCTACTGATGGTCTTGTACGTGGCATGCAGGCTGTGGACACTGGTGCACCTATTTCTGTACCAGTTGGCCCACAAAATTTAGGACGAATTTTCAATCTTTTAGGTCAGCCTGTGGATAATAAACCAGAGGTTGAGGGTGAAAAGCGTTGGCCTATTCACCGTCCAGCACCAAGCTATGAAGACCAACAATCTACAACCGAAATTCTGGAAACAGGTATCAAGGTTGTTGACCTTATCGCACCTTATGCAAA
>CALWUO010000018.1 GCA_944384745.1 uncultured Butyricicoccus sp. | reverse complement strand
ATATCTTTATTATAACATCTTAAATCAAAAAATCACCCAAAGATTTCTCTTTGAGTGACCTTTTTTGACAGTCTGAAGCGAGGTTGAAATAACCTCGCTTAGTTTTTAGTTTAGATTATTCTTTTTTAGATATAGCCAAGCACCAGTCATGCCGATTGCTGCCATAAGCACAGGAAGCCACCAAAATGCGGCAAGTGGTAAACCATTACCATCAATATTCATGCCATAGAAACCAAATATAATATTAGGTATTGTCATAATAATGGTTATAACGGTTAGCACTTTCATTATAATATTCAAGTTGTTAGATACTACTGAGGCATAAGCGTCCATAGTACCCGCCAAAATGCTTGAATAAATATTTGACATTTCTATTGCCTGACGAATTTCAATTAGAGCATCTTCAAGTATATCTCTATCATCTTCATAGAGTTTAAGCACTCTACCACGAAGTACCTTTTCCATAGTAACTTCATTACCTTTAAGAGAAGCAGAGAAGTAAACCAAAGATTTAGATAAACCAAGTAACTGAATTAACTCTTCATTTTTAAGTGAGTCATATAATCTACGCTCAATTTTTGTAAAATCTCGTTCTATAAGTCTTAGATTTTTTAGAAATCTACCAGCAACACGAAGTAAAATTTGAAATACAAAGCGAGTTTTAAGTGCAGTGTGTATGTCTTTTACTGCACCCTCAGCAATAGACCTTAAAACCACAGTATCTTGCAGGCAAACAGTAACAACAACCTCAGGTAAAATTATAATACCCATAGGAAGCGTACCGAAAATCTGTGAGCCCTCTTCACTTTCTTTTTCCTTTTCGATTGTTGGAATATCGACAATCATCATTACTTGGTCTTCTTCTATTTCAACACGTGAACTTTCTTCTGGGTCGAGTGGTGCATAAATAAAATCATGTTCTACACCCGTCCATTTTACAACTCTTTCAAGTTCTTCTGATGTTGGGTGGACAATATTTATCCAACAACCAGACTCCATAGTAGGAATTGGCAATACTCTACCATTTATAGTCTTGTAACATTCTATCATATTTTCCGCCTTTCCACGGCGGATATCAGAGCATTTCCGCCGTTTTTGCAAATTTATTTAGTTGCCTACTGCAAGGTTCCGTGCCCACGGCGTAATACCCCCTTTGATGTTAAGATTTATTTATAAAATTGCTGTTTTTCACCGTAAAAATAGCCCTTATATTTCAAAGGGCTTGTTTTTTTACAGGGTCTTACCATGGTTAAAAATACGCAATATTTGCTCATATGGGTCAACAGATTCTGGGGACTGCTCCTTTTCAGGTTCTGCTGCCGCATTATCTCTTGCATTACTATATGGGCTTTGACTAGCATTTTCTTGTTGTGGTTTTGCAACAACAGGGCTTGTACCAACCGCAGAGTTAGGAACGGTGTCAAAACCAGTGGCAATAACAACCACACGCATTTCATCGTCCAGCTCCTCATCAATAGAAGCACCAAAGATAATATGTGCTTCTGGGTGAGCTGCCTGCTGAACCATGCTAGCTGCTGCATCAACTTCATCAAGACCGATATCATCAGAACCAACAATAGAAAGAATAATGCCTCTAGCATTTTCAATAGAAGTTTCAAGCAGTGGGCTAGAGATAGCCATTTTAGCTGCTTCAACAGCTTTTTCCTTACCTGCTGCTTTACCTGTACCAATATGAGCAAATCCAGCGTCTTTCATTATGCTACTGATATCTGCAAAGTCAAGGTTAATAAATCCTGGAACAGTGATAAGGTCAGATATGTTGGAAACTGCCTGACGAAGAACACCATCTGCAATATCGAATGCGTTCTTGAAAGTGATTTTTTGTTCTGAAACAAGTTTTAAACGCTCATTAGGAATAATAACCAAAGAGTCCACATTTTCACGCATAGCCTCTATGCCCTGAAGAGCTTGGTCAATACGTTTTTTGCCCTCGAAAGCGAAAGGACGAGTTACAACACCAACTGTTAAAGCACCCATATTGTGTGCAATTTCAGCAACAACAGGAGCTGCACCAGTACCTGTGCCGCCACCCATACCAGCGGTGATAAATACCATGTGTGCACCTTCAAGTGCTGCTTGGATTTCGTCTTTGCTTTCCTCAGCCGCCTTCTGACCTACCATAGGATTAGAACCTGCACCCTGTCCCTTGGTGAGTTTTTCACCAATTTGTATTTTAGTGCTTGCCTGAGAATAATTTAATGCTTGTTTATCTGTGTTAATAGCGATAAATTCAACACCTTGCATACCACCTGAAATCATGCGGTTTACAGCGTTATTACCGCCGCCACCTATACCGATGACCTTAATATTTACTACATTGTCCATGGTTTCTTCAAACTGAAAGCTCATTGATGCCGTCCTCCGTTAATCTTCTTATGTATCCGTATAAAAAACTGATAAAACTCTGTTTTGCTGTCACTAGAGAGTTACACACTCTATCGTTATAATTTTAACCCCTTAGGGCAGATTTTGCAACAAAAAATACCCGTTTTATGAAAAATTGTTTAAATTGCAGATGTACAGTGTATTATGTTATCTAAATACTTTCAATTTTCACATAATCAGCTATTTTCCACATAATTTATATGCAAATTTTATGCATTTTGTGATGGTGTAACATCTGAAATAGGTAATGCAGATTGCTGGATTTTTTCTATTGTTGTAGGTGGACAATAAACGGTTGTTGCATCTTCTAGGTAAATTATTTTTATATCTGATGGTGAAAGCTCATTTTCAACAATATGTACCATCATTTGTATTTTTTCCTTGAGTTTATCTGCTTGTCCCAATCTAACATCAAGCCTACCCATATAACCCAGTCTAACATCTGTTAAACATGAAACATTTATAAAATCAACATTTGCTATTATATCTTTTTCTTTTAGTTCTTTTGTTATTGACACCAAAATTTCAGATTTCGAGTTATTATCCAGATATTGTCCCGCAACCATATCATTTACTGTTATACCTGTTACTGTTGGCATACCCTCAGGAATAGTTAAAATTTGTTCTAGCAACTTTCCATTTTCATCAATCAAACAATATCCACCACTTGCTAAAGTTACGGCTGCCGCTGGAACTGAGTCAACCGCTTTAATAACAAGTGCACTAGGAAGCGAACGTGTAACACTTACACTTCCTAAATACGGATATTTCTCTAAAAGTTTTTTCTCTATTGCACTTGTGCGAAATTTAAAAAGATTATCGCCTATTTCTATTCCTGAAGCAGAAATAAGTTCATCTTGTGTATAATGTTCTGTTGCTGTAACTTCTATGGTGTCTATTTTGAAAAATATTGTAACCGCCAAAAATGCTGCAACAACCGTCATAATTAAAAACGCTATTCTTGCAATTATTCTTCTTCTAATACTTCGCCTTACTTTACGTCTTTGCCTTTCTGAACGGCTTATAGGCTTATTGGTTCTTCGTCTATTGCCAGATGGCTGTCTGTTTTGTGAATTTGGATTTCTTATTGTAGAGTTTTGATTGCTCATAAGTTTCCTCCTATCTGGCATAGCTTTTTTTACTTCTTTATAACATTTAAAATATGTTGATAAATTTTTTCACCTGCATCAAGTGTTGCAAGTTTTGCTGCATTTTGTGCCATTTGTTCTCGTTTTTCATCATCTAATAACAATGTCTTTGTCATTTCAAACATACGATTGCCATTTGCTTCATTCTCAAGTAAAACTTCACATGCCCCCTCATGTTCTAAAGCTCGTGCATTTTTTTCTTGGTGATTTTCAGCCACATAAGGCGATGGAACCATAATAGACGCCCTACCCAATGCACAAAGCTCACCTATTGTTGCTGCACCTGCACGACATAAAACAAGGTCAGCGGCTGCGAGTTTATCCGCCATATCATAGATATACTCTGTTATTGTAACAGTTTCGCTTGAGTCTGGATTTACACCCTTATCACGAATCATTTTAGGCATCCATTTACTTGCCGCAGAACCAGTTGCATGCACATGATAAAAAGATACACCTTCACGAATTTCTCTAGTTAACATATCTGCCATATGCTCATTCATATATTTAGCACCCATAGAGCCCCAAAATGAAACAACTAAACGGTCATCTTCCTTTAGTTTCATTTTCTCTCTTGCCGCTTTTCTATCAGCAAAAACTATTTCTGTTCTAACAGGTGAGCCAGTCATATATATTTTATCACTATTACCCAATATTTTTTTAGCCTGTTCAAAGCATACAAGCACTCTATCAGCTTTTTTAGCAAGCATTTTAGTAGTAACTCCTGGAAGTGCATTTACTTCAAGTAAAATTGTAGGAATACCGAGTTTTTGTGCTGCACTTACAATCGGAAAGCTAACATATCCGCCACAGCCTATAACACAATCGGGCTTATGTTTTAAAAGCAATTTTTTAGCCTGTATTTGAGCAGTTAATGTCTGTTTTACAGCTTTAAAATTATGCATAATAGCATCTGGCTTAAAAGACCTACGCAACCCGCTTATTTCCACAATATCAAGCGGATAGCCCTCTCTTGGCACAAGACGTGATTCAATTCCACCTGAAGTGCCTGCAAAACGAACCACTGTATCTGGTCTTTTTTGCTCACAATATTTTGCAATAGCCAATCCAGGTGTAACATGTCCTCCTGTGCCACCACCAGTAATATATAATTTCATAATAGCCCCCTGTTAATTTGCTAATTTTTATGTGTCATAGTTCTTGAAATATTAAGTAATATACCAAGTTCACAAAGCTGAATGATAAGTGCCGTACCACCATAACTAAAAAGCGGTAAACTAGCACCTGTAACAGGCATTACACCTGTTACAACAAACAAGTTCATAAGTGTTTGAACTGCAAACTGAGTTGTTATACCAACGGCAATCAGACAACCAAACTTATCTTTTGCATTTTTTGCTATAACATAACCTCTATATATTAGATAACCAAATAAAATCATAAGTAAAACCGCACCGACAAAGCCCATTTCCTCGCACCATGCAGAGAAAATAAAGTCATTTTGTGCCTCTGGTAGATATAGCTGTTTATGTCTACCTTGACCTAATCCCAGTCCCCAAAAGCCACCAGAGCCAATAGCCACAAAGCTATTAGCCGCCTGATAGCCTTTATCCTGCAAATCAATAAATGGGTCAAGCCATACTGCTATACGTTCACGCACATGATTAAATATAGGTAACTGGTAGGCAACAGCAAATGCACCAATACCCGCAGCACCTATTGGGAAGAAATACCAGATTTTTATACCTGCTACAAATAATATGCTAAGAGCAATAATAAACATAATTACAATAGCTGACATATGAGGCTGAAGTGCAAGAAAACCTGCAATCACAGCAAAAGCTCCTATAAACGGCAATAATCCTCTGTATGTTCGTATTTTATCGCCCATTTTAGCCGCATAATATGAAAATGCAATAATCATTGCAATTTTAGTTATTTCTGACGGTTGAAATTCACCTACAAATGGTATTTGAAGCCATCTTGTAGATTTATTATGCTCTACACCAACAAGTAAAACTAAAGCTAATAGTCCAACACCAAAGCAATAAATCAATTTATAAAATCTACCATAAATATGATAATCAATAACAGAAATGAAAAGCATTGCACAAATGCCCATTATAGCAAATATAGTTTGATTTTTTATAAATCTTAGAGGGTCATTAAATCTATAAAGACCTGTTGGATAGCTTGCACTGAAAAGAGCTATAAGCCCCACAACAATCAAAACAAAAATTATAACCAGTGTTGCAAGGTCTATTTTTTTAATTTGCAGTTTATTTGAAATTTCAGATTGTGTAACATTTTTAGGTTTTTGAGTTTTTGCTGGTTTCCGATTTTGTTTTTGTTGGTTTATTGGTTTAGGTTCATAAATAAGTGAAGATTTTTTAGGCATGAAATTTCCTTTCTTTGCGAGCTATACTGCCCGCTAGTGCCTTAAAATGCACTTTTGAACAGTATCCACGCTAAAACACACATAACAGTTGTAATTAAAGTGAAAATAAAAACTATCTTACGTTCACTCCAGCCGCACATCTCAAAGTGATGGTGAATAGGTGCCATTTTAAACAGTCTTTTACCATGGCTTATTTTAAAATAACCTACCTGTAAAATAACAGACAAAGTTTCTAAAACATAAATAAGACCAACAGGTAAAAGTACAAGTGGTAAATTGCAAGCAAAAGCAAGACCTGCAACCGCACCACCTAAAAATAATGAGCCTGTATCACCCATAAACACTTTAGCTGGATTGAAGTTAAATATTAAAAATCCTAACAGACCACCTACAAGTGCAGCCGCAAATGCAACAACACCTATATTTTGCTGATGAATGCCAACAGCCACAAAGAAAACACCAACAGGAACAGTTACACTTGCCGCAAGACCATCTATACCATCAGTTAAATTTACTGCATTATCACAGCCTACAACCACAATAATTGCAAATATCATATAGACAGTCCAAGGGAACTGAATTGTTCTTTCAAGAATTGGAAGCCATAAACTACCTGTTTGACCGTCTGCCAGTCTTAAAAGCGATATAAAAACAGCCGCAACTACAATCTGTAAAAGCAGTTTTTGCATAGGTGTTAAGCCTGCATTTTGTTTTTTACGGATTTTTGCCCAGTCATCAATCATACCTACTAGACCATAAGCAAAAGCCATAAATAAAACTGAGAAAAACAGTGGCATTGAAAGTGAATTTTGAGTTTTACCAGCACTTAAAATACCATAGCTTATAATCATACTTATTGTTATACCGACTATAAACATAAAACCACCCATTGTTGGTATATTTTGTTTATTCATATGCCATTTAGGGCCAATCTCAAGAATTTTTTGACCGAATTTCATTTTTCTTAGCCAATTTATAATCGGCATGCCTATAACTGCTGTTACAATAAATGCAATAGCTGCTGCTATTAACGCTAATCTCATAAATTAAACTTCCTCCCCCAGAAACAGACTGAGTACCTGCTCCATTTTCATACTGCGACTACCTTTAAATAAAAGCACATCACCTTGTTTAGCCTCTTTTTTTAAACTATCGGCTAATTTTTCATGTGTTTTAAACACATGAATATCACTTTCTGGCATTCCGCCTTTTTTCGCACCCTCTGCCATAAATTCAGCATAATCGCCATATAAATATAGCTTATCAGCACTTTTAGCTGCATTTTCACCTGTTTGAATATGCCCCGTTTTTGTATAGTCTCCCAACTCCAACATAGAACCCAAAACAGCAAATTTTGTGCCTTTTTGCTGTGAATTTAACACAGCTAATGCGGCTTTCATTGAATCAGGACTTGCATTATAACAATCCTCATAAATTATAAAGCCATTTTTCTCATAGAGTTTTTGACGCCTACCATCTGGGATATATTCAAAAATTCCATTTGCTATTTTTTCTGGTGATATACCAAGTTTAAAACCAACCGCAGACGCTGCAAGTGCATTGCTAACATTATGCACACCTGCAATAGATAATTTAACTGGGGTTTTAATGTCGTTATAAACCAGTGTAAAGCTAACACTGTCACCTTGTGATATTATATTCTCTGCTCTTACATCACATTCAGGATTTTCTATTCCAAACCAAATCACATCAGCTTTTATTTCTTTTCTTTTATTCCATAAAAGCGGTTCATCACCATTTAAAATAGCTGTTCCAGAACGTTCATATAAGCCGTCTAAGATTTCCATTTTAGCTTTGCATATACCCTCTCTTGAGCCTAAAAACTCAATATGAGCTGTACCGATATTTGTTATAACTGCAATATCAGGTTTTGCACATCTAACCATTGATAAAATCTCACCAAAACCCGACATACCCATTTCAATTACAGCCGCTTGATGTTTATGGTTTAGTTCTAATAGAGTAAGTGGCATACCAAGCTGATTATTTAGGTTTCCTTTTGTCGCATGAGTATTATATTTTTGAGATACAACAGAATAGGTTAAACCTCTTGTTGTTGTTTTTCCGACAGAACCTGTTATAGCAACAAGCGGGCAAGTAAACTGATTTTTATAACCTGCTGCAAGGTCTAAAATCGCCTGTCTTGTATCATCTACATAAAGCGTGGGTACAGAATATTTTTCATCTTTTCTATGGCTTAAAACAGCCTTTGCACCGTTTTCTATCGCTTTGTTTATATAATCATGCCCATCAAAGTTTTCACCGTTGATTGCTAGAAATAAACAGCCATCTGGAATTTCTCTTGAATCCTTAGATACAGTTAAAATCTCTACATCTTCAGAAATTTGTCCATTTGTCCATTTAGCTGCCTGTGAAAGCTTAAAGCTCTCCATGTAACACCCTCCACCCCGCTTTTTTAAGCTAGGATTTTCCCTTTTTTATTTATTAAAATATTCTGCTACAATTTCACGTTCGTCCATATGATGTTTAACGTGATTTATCTCTTGATAAGTTTCATGACCTTTGCCCATAAGTACAATGGTATCATCTTTTTTAGCCATTTTCAAAGCGGCAAAAATCGCTTCTGGACGATTTACAATAACCTCATATGGGGTTGTGCTGTCTTTCATTCCCTCAATAATATCATCAATAATCAATTTAGGGTCTTCAGTTCGTGGATTATCTGATGTTACTATACAATAATCGGCAAGATTTGCTGCAATAGCTCCCATTTTAGGGCGTTTTGTTCTATCTCTATCACCGCCACAACCAAATAATGCTATAACTCTACCTTTTGTAAAACCACGAACAGCCTTTAACACATTTTCAACGCCATCTGGTGAATGAGCATAGTCAATAAGCACAGTGTAATCTGTATCAGTTTTAACAACTTCAACTCTGCCTTTTACACCATGAGCAGTTTTAAGAGCTTCAGCGATTTTTTCAAGTGATATTCCAAGAACATTGCATATACCAATAGCAGTCAATGCATTAGAAACAGAAAATTGACCTGGTATACCTAAATTTATACTTGCTTTTTCATTCTCTGTATTTACATCAAACTTAACGCAGTCTGCATAAAGTTCTATATTTTTAGCAACTAAATCTGCACTGTCATTTTTGGCGGAATAAGTGATAATAGGACATGTTGCATCAAGCATAATTTTCTCACTTGCTGCATCGTCCATATTTAATACACCCTTTTTACACATGGTAAACAGTATTGCTTTAGCTTTTCTATATTCCTCCATAGTGTGATGGAAGTCCAAATGGTCTTGAGTGAGGTTGGTAAAAGCACCAACCTCAAACGGTATACCATAAACACGGTCTAAAACCAAAGAGTGAGATGAGACCTCCATAACACAATGAGTACAACCCGCTTCAACCATTTCATTAAACAGCTCTTGTAATTCATAGGACTCTGGGGTTGTGCGTTCGGTTTCCAGAATTTTATCACCAATCATATTTTGGTTTGTGCCGATAAGTCCAACTTTAGCCCCCACACTCTCAAGTATATGTTTTACAAGATATGTTGTGGTTGTTTTGCCATTTGTACCAGTAATACCTATCATTTTGAGTTTTTGTGCAGGATTATCAAACTCATTTGCACCGATTTGAGCCAGTGCTTTTCTTGAGTTTTTAACTATAATCGCTGGAATATTTTCATTTGCCTCTTCACAGACAATGGCAACTGCACCTTGTTCTAAAGCCTTATCAATATATTTGTGACCATCTGTTGCATATCCACGAATAGCAACAAATAAATCGCCTTTTTTTACATTTCTTGAGTCATAACACACATTAGAAATATCAGTTTCTAAATCAATTCTGCTTTCTAAAATGTCGATGCCTTTTAAAAGTTTAGCTAATTTCATAAAATTTACCTCATTTAATACTTTAACGGTCGCTTACACCTGTTGTGTTTTCAAACGATACAGTAATAACAGTACCAATAGGAACTTGAGTTCCTGGGGCTGGGTCTTGCTGAGTTGCTTGAGTTTGTGAGTTTGTTTGGCTGCTCTTAATACCTGTTCTACGCATATATAGATTATTGGACTTCAATCTACTTTGAGCAGTGTCTGGGTGTTCACCAAGAACATTAGGTACAGTTATAAGTTCTGTGCTCTTTTCACCGCCCATATACAGTATAACTTGACTTCCAGTTGGTATTTTAACGCCACCACTTGGAACTTGGTCGGTAATAGTATCACCATCACCAATAGTCTTATAAGTAAAGCCAAGGTTTTCAAGCACAGATGCAGCTTCTTCTTCAGTTTTACCAATAACACTTTGAACTTGAATTTCAATTCGGTCAGCATTATCTTCATCAAAGCTCTGTTCAACGCCCCAATATGGCAGAACATCTTCCAAAATTCGAGCTACTACTGGGGCAGCAATAGCACCACCACCATGAGGAGCACTCTCTGGAAGGTCATGAATGGCAACTAAAACAGCAATTTGTGGGTCGTCCATAGGTGCAACACCAATAAATGATGCTGTATATCTATCTTCAACATCTATTATTTTACCTTGTGAATCTCTTTTTGGTTCAATTTCTGATGTTGCTGTTTTACCACCTACACGGTAACCTGCAACATATGCGTTTTTACCTGTACCATCAGAAACAACAGCTTCCATAGCTTGACGCATAAATTCTGATGTATCCTCAGAAATAACCTGTCTTACTATTTCAGTTTGAACTGTTTCACGAACAGAACCATCAGCATTTAAAATCTGACGGACAATATGTGGAGTTTTAAGGTTGCCATCATCAACAATAGCACAAACCATAGATATCATCTGAAGCGGGGTTACTTTAAAGCCCTGACCAAAAGATGATACTGCAAGGTTTGAAGGAGTATCGGCTAGTTGTTTTTGTGTGTATATAAGCGAAGTGTTATTTGTTTCACCAGGTAAGTCTATACCTGTTTTACCAATAAGACCAAAAGCCTCAAAATATTCATAAAATGTTGTTGGTGTAGTTTTAAAAGCAATTTGCATCATAGCAACGTTACAAGAGTTCATGAGAGCTTCTGTAAGAGTTTGAGTGCCATGACCTGAAGTTTTATGACATTTAATAGGTTTATTCCAGCCTGCAACCATCATAGAACCATTGCAAACAAAAGTATCATCTTTGCTTATTGTTTGCGATTCAAGAGCAGTTGCAACTGTCATAAGCTTAAAGGTTGAACCTGGTTCATAGGTATCAGAAACAATATGGTTTCTCCACATTGCTTGTAACTTTGCTGTACGAAGCACATCTAATTCTGTTTTTTGCTCATCGCTCATACTCTCTGGCAAACCTGCCCATTTGCCTTCACATAAATACTCATCTTTAACTTCGCCATTTATGCCATTTTCAGTAAAATAAGTCTCAATTTCAGCTTTCAACTCATTATAGTATAAATTATCTTTCTCAATAGTGCTATATGCATTTATATCAAAATCTGGCATATTAACCATGCCTAAAATTTCACCTGTTTTAACGTCCATTACAATACCAGAAACACCGCCACGGGCTTGTGGATTATCTGTAAGAGCTGTTTCTACATGTGTTTCAAGATAATGCTGTATAGTTTCATCTATTGTTAAAACAATAGAACCACCATCTTGAGCCTGAACATATTGTTCATATTCAAAAGGCATATCTGAATTACTTACATTTTGAGCACGTACAATTCTACCTGCTGTACCAGATAAAACGTCATTATATTCAAGTTCAACTCCACCCACAGGACCGCTACTGTTAATAAAGCCAATAACTTGTGACGCAAAAGAACCATAAGGATAATAGCGTTTGGTGTCTGGTTCTGTATAAACAGATGAGTATGCACCAGTTTGAATGCCTGCATCTTCAATTTCCTTAGTAATTTTTTCAACTATATCTCGTTCTACTTGACCTTTAATTTCCATTGATTGGCGGTCTACTCTTTGAACTTTTGATAAAACACTATCATAAGAGAGTGATAAATTTTCACTTAAAATCTTAGCAATCTTTTGCTGAACTTCTTCAAGCACTAGAAGTTCAACATTTGTATCTTCCTGATTTTTAAGTTCATTATTCTTATTTTTAACCCATGTACTAAGACCATTAGGGTTGATAAGCACTTTTTGAGTTGAGGCAGATTGTGCAAGCACTTTGTAGTTTCTATCATATATAGTGCCACGTTTAGGCTCAATAATGCTGTCTTTAGTCTGGAAATTTAAAGCTTTTTCTCTGTAATAGTCATATCTTACAACCTGCATCCAAAAAAGACGCACAGCAACAACACTAAAACATAGAAATACCAACACAGCTATAAGTACAGATACACGACTACGCATCATTAGGCTAGGACGTTTACTGCCTTTTTGTTTTCTGGCGTTCATATAATAAATTTCCTCCATTTGAAATCTACTTTAATAACATAACATTCGACAAACAATAAACGGGAGTCAGAAGCGTTTCCACCTCTCACTCCCGCAGTACCATCTTATTCAGCAACTTATCGCAAATATTCCAATACAGCAGTAAAGCCACGCATTAGATTTGCAGCTGCGTCCCCCAGTTTCGTTGTATCGGAAACTTCTGTAACTTCCGGTTTTGTTATTTCAATATATTCAATCTGAGATGGGTCCATTTTGACCATACCCAGTTGGTCCTGTGCATAATTTTCCACATAGCTTATACTTAACGTCTGTTCCTGACGAGCTTTAAGTGAAACATATTCACTTTGAACCTGCTCTAAAGCTGTTTTTTGCTCACCTATTTCCTTTGTAAGGCGTGTAAGTTGCATATTGCTATAAAGCATTATAATACAAAAACATGCCAAGGCTAATGCTGCCATCACTCTTGGAAAAGATAATATGCGAAGAAGTTTGCTTCTGGATGTACGCCTTCTAGTAGCGGTTTTTGCTGTCTGACGAACAGTAGGTGTCTGAACCCGCTGCTGATTTGCTGGGCGTCTATACTTATCCATTTAAAGCCATTCCCTTTCTTAAAAGTCGAGTGTTTAAAGTTTCTGACAAACCCTAAGTTTTGCCGAGCGAGCTCTTGCATTTTCATCTATTTCGCCTTGTGTAGGCAAAATAGGCTTACGGCTTATCAGTTTTACTTTCGGCTTATTTCCGCACACACAAACTGGAAAATCCCTTGGACATGTGCAGCCTTCAGCCGCTTTTTTCATAGTTTCCTTAACAATGCGGTCTTCAAGTGAGTGGAAAGTGATTACCGCAAGTCGTCCGTTTGGGTTTAGTGCATCTATTGCCTTTTGCATAGCCTCTCTAACTGCACCCAGTTCATCGTTTACAGCAATTCTTATGGCTTGAAATGAGCGTTTAGCGGGGTGTTGTTTTTCTCTAAGAGCTTTAGCTGGCATGGCACTTTTAATAATATCCACAAGTTCAGATGTGGTTTCAATTGGTTTTTGCTCACGATTACGAATTATAGCCGCAGCAATATTTGAAGCATAACGTTCTTCACCATACTCTATTAAAATTCTGCGGAGTTCTGACTGCTCAAAATCGTTTACAACATCATAAGCTGTGAGCTTTTGTTGTCTGTCCATACGCATATCAAGCGGTGCATCTTGCATATAAGAAAACCCACGCTCTGCCTCATCAAGCTGAGGAGATGACACACCTAAATCAAATAAAATTCCATCAACACCTGAAAGTCCTAAATCCCCGATTACATTATCCAGATTGCGAAAATCGCTTTTAACAAGTGTAACACGTTCACGCACATCTTTTAGACGCTTTTCAGCGTTATCAAGTGCGGCATCATCTCTATCTATACAAATAAGTCTACCGCCCTTATCAAGTTTTTGAGCTATTCTAAGTGAATGACCTGCACCACCTAATGTAGCGTCCATATATATTCCATCAGGCTTGATTTCAAGTGCATTTAAGCATTCATCAAGCAGGATAGATATATGATGAAAATCACCTTTATTCATATATAAAAACTCATTTCTAAATTTACAAAAATAAATTAAAAGCCAACCTAACATTTAAATGAGATGTATTTACAAACGTCCATACATCTTTAGACTATTATAACCTTTTTACAATCATTTTGCAAGCCTAGTGTATAACTTTTTTGAAATGGAAATAGGCTATTTTAGACAAAGTTAGGCGAATTTTGTCACTTTTCTTTTGTCGAACAGTTGTTCGATTTCCATATAAGAAAACAGGAGACAACTAAAACGTCTCCTGCTCTTTATATAAAGTACACAAATTACACTAAATAATTTTATAGAGCTTGCGATGCTATATCTCTAAAGCGTTGACGAGCTTTTTGAACCTCTGCAAGACCTAAAGCAACAGATTCTTCTGTGCGTTTTAGGGTTTCCTCACAGTATTCATTAGCCACTTTACGAAGCTCTCTAGCCTGAATTTCAGCATTACTTAAAATTTCTTTAGCCTTTGCTTGTGCGGCTTTCATAACTTCAGTTTCTGAAATAAGTGTGCGAGCTGCGTCTTCTGCTTGTTGTTTTAAAGCATCGGCTTCACGTTTACCTGCTGTTAATAACTCATTGCGTTTTTCAACTATATCCTGTGCCATTTTTAGGTCGGCTGGTAGAGAAACTCTAAGCTCATCGAGCATATCAAGCACTCTATCACGTTCTAACATACACTTATCTGTGAATGGCACTGCACCTGCATCTTGTACCATTTCGTATAGGCTGTTTACCAGTTCTTCTACTGCTGCCATTTTCTTTATCCATCCTTTCGTATTCTCGCTATAATTTCGCTTTCGATTTCAGCAGGCACAAAGTCTGCTACATTTCCGCCATGCAGTGCAATGTCCTTAACCATAGATGATGAAAGATACATGTATTCTGCACTTGTCATTAAAAACACGGTATCCACTTCTGGGTTTAATTTTCTGTTTGTAAGAGCCATTTGAAACTCATATTCAAAATCGCTAACCGCCCTTAGACCTTTAACAATAGTGCAAGCACCTTTTTTTGCGGCATAATCTGCAAGCAAACCGCCAAAACTATCTATTTCAACGCCCTTTATATGCTTTGTTGTACGGCGTAGAAACTCTTTTCTTTCCTCAACTGAAAATATAGGTTTCTTTGATACATTGTGCATAACCACAACTATAAGTTTGTCAAATAAAGCTGAAGCTCTATTTATAATATCTAAATGACCAAGTGTAACAGGGTCAAAACTTCCCGGATAAATTGCAATTTTCATATTTTTATTTTCCATATCTATTATCAAACATCTGAAGTGTCTTTATGGTGAAGCACTGTAACTTTTGTTGCACCATATTTATATTCCTTACCCACTTTATAAGGTGAAACAATCTCGTCCTCCACAGCACTTTCGCATAATATTATACCAGAGGGAGCTAAAATGTCAAACTCATTCAGCATAAAAAGTGCATCATTTAAGATTTTTCCGCCATATGGTGGGTCTAGCAAGATAAGGTTATATTTATTTTTGCTTGCTCGCTTTATAAATTCATTTGCATTTATTGGGTGAAGTTTAGCTCTGTCCTCAACCCTAGCTAGAGAAAGATTTTTCTTTATTACCTGTTGTGCATTTTTGTTATGGTCTACAAAATCACAAAATTTTGCCCCTCGACTAAGGGTTTCTATACCTAACTGCCCTGTACCAGCAAATAAATCTAAAACCACAGCATCTCTTATATGCATTTGAATTATATTAAAAATAGACTCCTTAACTCTATCTGTTGTCGGTCTTGTGTTCATACCTTGTACAGGCTGTAATTTACAACCTCTAGCACTTCCTGAAATTACTCTCACGTTTTATTTTCTCCTGAATGAAAAAAGTCATATATTGCCTGTGCTGTATTAGCTGGCACAATGCGTTTAAGTTCATTTATATCAGCTTTTTTTATAGCATCTATTGTTTTAAAATGTTTCAAAAGCTGATTTCTGCGTTTTTCTCCAACTCCAGAAATTTTATCAAGAGTTGATGTTTTCATACGTTTAGAACCCAAATTTCTATTAAAAGTTATTGCAAATCTGTGAGTTTCCTCTTGTATTCGACCAATTAAAGAAAAAACTGCTGGCATTGTTGAAATTCCAAATTCTCTTGAATCTGGTGAAACTAAACCCCTTGTTCTATGGTGTTCATCTTTTACCATTCCAAAACATGGCACATCTATATTAAATTTATCTAAAACTGTTTTAGCTGTTCTTACATGCCCCAAACCGCCATCAATTAAAAACATATCGGGAAGTGGACAGAACTTTTCATCATCAGCTTTAAATCTTTCAATACGTCTTGTTAACATTTCTGCCATAGCTCCATAATCATCTTGACCATTTGCAGTACATTCTATTTTAAATTTACGGTATTTGCTGCGTTTTGGATGTGCGTTCTCAAAAACAACCATAGAGCCAACTGTATCTGCACCCGCAAAATTTGAAATATCATAACTTTCAAGCAATACAGGCAATTTGTTAACACCTGTTATATTTTGAAGTAACTCAAGTGATTTTGCATGTCTTTGTTCTTTTGTTTCGGTTCTTGCTATTTCCTCACTTGCGTTTTTCTCTGCAAGTCTAACTAAATCGTGACGTTTTCCACGCTTTGGCACACTTAAAACTATGTTTTTACCTGCAATAGCTGATAAAAACTGATTTATAATTTGTATATCCTCTATTTCACAGTTTAAAAGCACGGTCTTTGGAACAACTTTTCTAAGTGAATAATATTGTTTTAAAAATGCACTTAAAACCTCACTTGTATCCTCTGTACCTGTGCCATCTATAATTGTATATTCTTTATCTTGTAACGAACCGCCAAGGTAATGAAGTACAACTACACAGCCTTTAGTCTGCCCTTGCATAAATGCAACAACATCTAAATCCGCAAAAGAACCTGCTACAACCTTTTGTTTTTCATTTAAACACTCAATAGCTTTTATTCTGTCTCTAATTATTGCTGCACGTTCAAAGTTTAAATTCTCTGCATAATTATGCATTTGTGCATTTAAGCTTTTTAAAAGAGATTTGTCATTCCCCTGTAATAGCTCTATTGCCTCATCTATAAGTTTTTTATATTCTTGCTGTGACACATCACCAGTACAAGGGGCTATACATCTCCCTAGATGTTTATTTAAACATGGTCGTGCTTTGCCTATATCCCTTGGAAAAACACGCCTACATGTTTTAAGTTTTAGTGTTTCGCTTACAGTATCAATCGCCTGTTTTGCAGAACCTCTGCTTAAATAAGGTCCAAAATATCTATCTTTGTCCGCTTTAGGTGCAGAAACTATTTCAAATTCTGGGAATGGTTTAGATATAGAAACCTTAATAAATGGATAGCCCTTATCATCTTTAAGCAAGATATTATATTTAGGCTTATATTTTTTAATCATTGCGTTTTCTAGCACAAGTGCTTCAAATTCTGATTCAGTCACAATAATTTCAAAATCCCAAATATTAGACACCATAACTTTTGTTTTTGGGCTATGCCTTGTATCACTTCCAAAATATTGTGAAACACGGTTTTTTAGTGCTTTAGCCTTGCCAACATATATAACTTCACCCGCTTTATTTTTCATAATATAAACACCAGGTTCATAAGGCAATGAAAGCACTTTTATTTTAAGCTCATCAAATCTACTTGACATTATTCCTCCGCATACAGAAAATAACAGAAAAAGCACCGCTTTGCGGTGCCTTTTAGGTTTCCGAAAAAATTAGTCGGTAAAATTAGAGGTGATTAACTCAACAAGTGCGTTAACAGCTTCTTCCTCGTCTGGGCCGTCCGCAATCAGATTGATTGTTGTGCCCTTAGTAATGCCAAGAGAGAGAATGCCTAGTAAGCTCTTAGCATTTACACGACGTTCTTCTTTTTCAACAAGAATTGTGCTTTTAAACTCGTTAGCTTTCTGAATAAAAAAGGTTGCTGGTCTTGCATAAAGACCTACTTGGTTAGTTACCTGTACCTCTTTAGAATACATTTCCTCATCGCTCCCTATTCTTGGATTTAACCAGTTTAGTGGTATCGTTTTCAAAATTTAGCCTACAAATAGAATACCTTTTTTTTAAACTTTCGTCAACATAATTATTGCCACAAAACACTTCTTTTTTGTAGAAAATTTTTAAAAAAAGTGACGAATATTGTAGCGTTTCAACAATATACAGCTTTTTAAAGGTTAATTTCTATCGTTTTGGTGTAAATTAAATATTATCAATTTTTATTTAAATTCAACAATAGTTACACCATTTTCACCCTCACCATATATACCATTTCTAACAGTTTTTATGCGTTTATTGCGTTTAAGATGTTGCTGAATGGCATTTCTTAATACACCTGTGCCCTTGCCATGTATAATTCTTACAGATGGCAAAGAAGACATCATAGCACTTGACAAAAATTGGTCAACTTCTATAATTGCCTCTTCTGCACACATACCACGCACATCAACTTCACTTGCTGCCGCATTAAGTTTAAGTTCTCTTGTAGGACTTGCACTAGGTCTTGGCATTTTAGGCTTTTGAGCATTTTGTTTTTTAATAGGTCTAACCTCATTTATATTAACTGTTGTTTTCATAATGCCCGCTTGTACTTGCATATTACCGCTGTTATCTGGCTCTGTAAGCACAGTAGCAATAATATTGGAAACATTTATAAGCTGTACTTCATCGCCCTTATGAATAGCTGTTGTATTTTCAACTGTGCGTTTTTCCTTTTTCTTACGGATTTCACTTTCCGTTTGTGTGATTACTCCACGAAGTGCCGCCTTAGCTGCTGCAAGATTTTGGTCTTTATTTTTATTGCTTTTTTTCTTAATGTCATCAAGTTCAGCAAATACAGTTTCGGCTGTCATACGAGCGTCTTTTAAAATTCTATCCGCCTTTAATCTTGCATTTTCAACTATTCTGTCCGCTTCATCTTCTGATTTATCACGCAGATTTTCCGCTTTGTCTCGCTCGCTTTGTGCTGCTGAACGCAATCTTTCCGCTTCTGCTTTATATTTTTCAAGCAGTCTGCGTTCTTTTTCCAGTTGTGCAAGCACATCTTCAAAACGTGTATTTTCGCTTGAAAGTTGTTCTTTTGCTCTTTCCAAAATCACAGGCTGTAAACCAAGTCTTGCTGCTATTGCAAAAGCGTTTGATTTCCCTGGAATACCTGTAAGAAGTCTATATGTTGGGCGTAAAGTGCCAACATCAAATTCACAAGAGGCATTTTCAACGCCATCTGTTGTAAGAGCAAATGTTTTAAGTTCTGAGTAGTGTGTAGTTGCTGCCACAAATGCACCCATTTGTCTAGCATAGCCTATAACAGATACAGCAAGAGCCGCACCTTCAACAGGGTCAGTTCCTGCACCAAGTTCATCAAATAACACTAAATCACCTTTTGAGCATTTTTCCATCATACCAACAATAGTTTTCATATGAGATGAAAAAGTTGATAAACTTTGCTCTATGCTTTGTTCATCACCAATATCAGCATAAACATTTTCAAATACACATACTTCAGAAAGTTCACTTGCAGGAATATGAAGTCCTGATGCCGCCATTAGACTTAAAAGACCAAGTGTTTTAAGGGATACCGTTTTACCGCCTGTATTTGGACCTGTGATAACAAGTGTATCATAATCTATACCTATTGCTATATCTATTGGTACAGCCTTTTTAATATCTAAAAGCGGGTGTCTAGCACGTTTTAAATTTACACCATAGCCATCTTTTTTAAAGCTAGGTGAAGTTGCATTCATTTTAAAAGAGAGTTTAGCACGGGCAAAAATAAAATCAAGTGTTATAAGCTGTTCTAAATCTTGGCGTATAATTTCAGCACAACTTGAAACCTCTGCTGAAAGTTCTGACAAAATACGCTCAATTTCCGCCTGTTCTTTGCCCTCTAAAATTTTCATTTGGTTGTTAATTTCAACAACTGCGGCAGGCTCTACAAACACAGTTGCACCAGATGAAGATGTATCATGCACAAGACCCGCTACATCTGCCCTATGTTCTGCTTTTACTGGCACAACATAACGACCGTTTCTCTGGGTTATAATTGTCTCCTGTAAATATTTAGAACGTTCGCCAGAGATAAGTTTACTAAGTACGTCTCTAACCTTGCCTGAGATTTGACGCATTTGTCTGCGTATTGAATGAAGTTCACTACTTGCACCGTCTGCAACTTCTTCTTCACTTAAAATTGAAGTGGTAATTCTTTGTTCTAGTGACTGGTTGCCAGCAAGCAAACGATAAATAGGAGTAAGTGAAGTTTTTTCTTCTTGTTCTGAGAAATAAGCTTGCATAAGTCTTACGCACTGTAAAACAGAGGCAGTATTTAAAAGCTCTTTAAGATTTAATACACCGCCCATTTCAGCACGTTTTAACGCTCCATTTATTTCTCTTATACCGCCAAGCGAAGGACTTCCTTGCTTTGTCATTATATTCTTTGCATCGCTTGTTTGTTGCATCCAAATTTCTGCTTGTTCTAAATCTGTAACAGGTCTTAAAGCCATACATTGGTTTTTGCCCTGATTAGAAGCTGCCTCTTCTGCGAGAAGTTCAAGGACAGCATAGTATTCTAAAGTTTTAAGAGATTTTTCTGCTAATCTATTCATTAAAAACCCTGTTCCTTAATATAATGTTTTATAAAAATCCAAACTTGCAAACCCTCGTCCTAAGTGATAAAGCATATACTGTTCACAAATTATAGAAAGCTGATTTAAACTATCCTGACCAAGGGTAAACGCAAATATTTTTTCACTTGATAAAATATGTTTCATAGCCTGATATGTGCCTGAGCTTAAAGCAACAAAATCTTTTCCGCCTATACGTTCTTTACAGGTTTTATCCAGTATAACACCCTCACGCACAGAAAAATAAACTTGATTTTCCACAGGCTTTAAACATGCACCACATCTGGATAAATCGGGTGAAAAACCACAAATAGCCATAATTTTCAGTTCAAAGGCGGCTTTTACCAACTTTTGTTCTCGTTTTTGCTCTGAAATTGCTCTTAAAGCATATAAAATAAGTTTAGTTATCTGTGGTTCATGTTCGATACTTTCGGTTAAAACAGTTACACATTCTGCAAAATAACAACTAAGGGCATAAATTTCAACATTTTGGGTTACACCCCAAAAAGAATGTATAAGCATAGCATCATTTAGTGTATATTTATCATTTCTTTGATATAAAGTAAACTCACTAAAGCAAAAAATCCTTATTGCTGCTGATAATCTGCTGTTTCTTGCATTTTTACATAGAACCTCTATTTTCATACCTTGCTCAGTAAGTACAGTTATGTAACGATTCGCTTCACCAAAATTGGTTTCACGAATCACAAGACCTTTAATTTTTTGATGCTGCATTTCTCTCTCCATATGTGCAAAGCTTACAGTATTTTATATAATCCTGTGGTGCACCAGTTTTTAAAAACTTATCCCAAGCTATTTGTGCCTGCATAATGACACACCTACCTTTCAAAGGTTAGTATGTGCATATATAGGCTTTTAACCCATGACATAAAGAGCCTTTATTGGTCTTGATAACCAAAATTACGCATTTGATAAGTGTTATTTCTCCAGTCCTCTTTGACCTTTACCCAAAGCTCTAAATATATTTTGCAGTCCAGATTTTTTTCAAGTTCCAGACGTGCAGTTTTACCAATTTTCTTTAACATTTCGCCATTTTTGCCAATAATAATTCCTTTATGACTGGCTTTTTCACAGTAAATAGTAGCATTTATTTCAATAAGACCGTCTTCACGTTCATTCCAGCGTTCAATGCCAACCGCTACGCCATGAGGTACTTCTCTATCAAGCATGCGTAACATTTTTTCTCTTATCATTTCAGCTGCAAGCACTCTTTCAGGCTGGTCAGAAACCATATCTTTTGGGAAAAGTGCAGGGCCTTCAAGGGCAAATTTTTCAAGTTCATTCATTAAAATATCAGTGCCCTTTCCTGTTTTTGCAGATACAGGAATAATTGCATCAAAATCATGTTTTTCTGCATATGCCGCTATAATAGCTAAAATTTCCTCATGTGGCAAAGTGTCGATTTTATTTATAACTAAAATTGATGGTATATTATTTTGCTTTATTTGCTGTATAAGCTGTTCTTCTGCATTACCTACATTTGCAACAGGTTCTACAACAAGTACAGCCACATCAACTTCCGCAACGGTATCTGTCACCACTTTAACCATAAAATCGCCCAGTTTTGAACGTGGTTTATGTAGCCCTGGAGTGTCTAAAAATACATATTGACAATCGCCCCTAGTACAAACACCTGTAATTCTTGTGCGTGTTGTCTGTGGTTTATTAGATACAATAGCCACTTTAAAACCTACAAGCTTATTAGTAAGAGTGGATTTACCTACATTTGGTCGACCTACAACTGAAACGACCGCTGTTTTTTTAATTTCTGACATATAATTCATTTTCTCCAATTATTTATTTTTTTAAACCAAATATAAAACCTATTGCAATAGGTATTGACAAAATAGTTAAACCTAATATCCATAAGTTATTATAAAGCGTGCGAAACGCTCTAAGTAATGCACCACTTGGCACAAAAAACACTATACCGATTATAACACAAAAAGTCGCACATACAAAAACCGCTGCGGCTGCAATATCTTTTGCTTGTTTTACTGTTTGGTCATAACCTGTTGCCTGTTTATCACAAAGTCTTTCTATTGCAGTGTTCATAAGTTCACCCGCTATCATAACCGAAAAACAAAGGCATAAAATAGAATATCTAACACTGTCAAGCTTGCCTAAAAAAGCAAAAAGTGACACATAACAAGCCGCTGTTAAATGTATTCTAAAATTACGTTCGGTTATCATACACATTCTAAGACCATGAAGTGCATAACAAAAACTCTGTCTTAATTTTCTGATTTCTTTATTCATAATTTAATCACGCACAAGTCCAAGACTGCGAAGTACTTTTTCCTCATTTTGACGCATTAAAATTCTATCAGCTTCATCACGCTCATGGTCATAACCTAACAGATGAAGCACAGAATGTACAGTTAAAAATGCACATTCTCTGGCTGGAGAATGACCATATTCTTTAGCTTGCTCCAAAGCTCTACCATAGTTTAAAATCATATCTCCAAGCATAACTTTATTTGTTTGAGGGTCTTTTTCAAGTTCTTCTAATGGTTTACCGTTTTCAAATTCATACATAGGAAAACTAAGCACATCTGTAACAGCGTCCTTGTTACGATATTCTGCATTAAGCTGACGAATATTTTCATCATCAACTATTGTTACATCTATAAATGCGTCAAAATCCACTTGTTCAAGCACTTTTTTTGCTGATTTTTCAATAAGCTCTAACACTTCCTGTTCATTTTCAAGCTCAACTTCTGCTGTTACACGAATTGTATGTTCCATATGAAACAATCCTCCAAACATTAAATAAAAAAAGACAAAATCATTTTATCACATTTCCAGTTTTAAATCACTACCCTGTCTTTTGCGTGTGACTAAAATTTTATGTTCAATTCGGTTTCTAAGCTCAGACACATGAGAAATAATGCCAATTTGTCTGTTATCGCCTGCCAAAGTTTCTAAAATACGCATAGCAGAGTCAAGTGACTCAGCATCAAGCGAACCAAAACCCTCATCAATAAACATTGCATCGATTTCGACACCACCCGCACCAAGCTGAATAACATCAGAAAGACCAAGAGCAAGCGACAAAGAGGCTTTAAAAGATTCACCGCCCGAAAGTGTGCGAACATTTCGCACTTTACCAGTATAAAAATCCATTACATCAAGTTCCAAACCACCTTGAGCACGTCCATTTATGCCGTCTTTACGCCTTACAAGTTTATATTGTCCTGAAGTCATACGGTAAAAACGTTCATTTGCTGCCGCCACAACTTTTTCAAAGTAAAAAGCCAAAATATAGTTTTCAAATGTTAGTTTTTTACCTGAAATTTCACCATTTGCAGTATCCGAAAGTCTTTTAATCATTGTACAATATTTGTCTTGTTTTTCTAGTGTTACAATTCCATCTTTAATACTATTATAAATGGATTTATTATTGCTTATTCGGTTATATCTACTTTTATGTTGTTCATTCAACTCATTTTGCTCATTTTCAAGCGTATTATATTTGATTTGCAAGTCTTCTATATTACGTTTTGGCATTTTTTCAAGTTGCTCTGAAAGTGTTTGTATAAGGGTTGTGTATTTTATTTTTTCCTCATTAGCAATATTTAATTCAGTTTGTGCGGTTTCAAGCTGTTTTTCAAACATATTAAGCCTATTTTGTGCAGTCAAAAGAGCTTGTTTTGCGAATGCTTGTGTTTGATATCTTGTTTGCTTTTTTAATGTTTCAAATTGTGCATTTGCTGAAGATAACTCGGCTGTACAAGTTATAAACTCATTTTTACATTTTTCTTTGTTTTTTTCATTCATATCTAATGCTTTTGTTTTTAAATCTTGTTCATTTTTATAATGTTTAATATCTTCAAGCTGTTTTTCACATTCTTTTATTTTTTGATTGCAGTCTAAAGCTTTATTTTGATAATCGTTTTGTGCATTTATAAGCCTTATACGTATTTCTGAAAGAGGAATATGTTCACCAAAAAGTTCATATGCTTGTTTTTCCATTTGCTCTTGTTCAAGCTTTGCAACAGAACCTAACTGGGCTGTATCTATGCTTTTTAAAGTCATATGTTCATGTGCTTTATCATCGGCTTTTTTAGCTTTTTGCAACTGTTCTTGAGTTATTGCACTGCTTGATAATTTAGCAGGGTTTGGGTGATTTAATGAGCCACAAACTGGACATGGTTTGTTTTCGGTTAAATCTTTTGCCAAAAGACCCGCTTGTTCAGCATAAAACTGCTTTTCACACTCTAAAAAATAAGCGTGTTCTGTTTCATATTCTTTATACAATCTATCAAATTCTTTTTGAGCATTTTTATAATTCTTATATGTATTAAGTGCTTTTTCACGCTGTTTTTTGACTGCATCAAGTGCATTTTTATATAAATCAAGATTGGATTTAATATTTTTTAGCTGTTCGAGTTGTACTGCTGAATTTTCCGACTGTTTTATAAGTGTATCGAGTTCTAACAATCTATTTTTAAGTGTTTTCTGCTCTAGTTCTAACTTATCCTGCTCAATTTTTAACTGATTTTGTTTTGCACTTGCCTTTTTCACCTGAGTTTCTGCGTTTTCTAATGCTGTATAAATTGGCATTTCATTTTCAAGTGTTGCTATCTCTGTTTTAAGTTTATCACATTGTTGCTGATTTTGCTGTGCATTTTTTAAATTTTGCTCTAAAGTTTCAAGTTTTAGTTTTAATAAATCTAAATTCTGTTTTGCGGTTTCATAGTCTTTTTTTATTTTTTCACATTCTTTTGCTTTATCAAGTTTGCTTGATATTTGCTCCAATGTCTTTCTTACAACATCAAGATTGATTTGTGACTTATTATATTCTATTTCATCAGCTAATATAGATTTTTCAAGCTCATTTATAAGCGGTTTAAGTGTGTAAATAGTTGCATTATCTTTTAGCTTTTCAATCTCCTTATTTTTACATACAATTTGACTCACATACTGCATGACACTTTTTTTATGTGCCTCAAGGTTTCTTTTTTGTTCTAAAGCTTGTTGTTTTATATTTTGTTGAAATAATTGTATTCTCTCAGTATTAAATATTTTTCTAAATATTGCTGAACGCTTTACAGTATCCGCAAGCAGTAATTCTAAAAAATCACCTTGAGCAATCATAACTATTTGAGCAAATTGTTTGCTATCTATACCTATAAGCTCAGTTATAGCAGTTGTAACCTGTTTTACACCTGTTAAAACCTTGCCATCTGGATAAATAAGCGTTGCAGTTGCAGATTCTTTTGTTGTACCTGTTCCGCCTCTTGCTTTAGCTCTTTCATATTGTGGTGTGCGTTCTACTTTATAAATTTCACCTTTATAAGAGAATGTTAAACAAACCTGTGTTTTTTGTGTAGCTCTTGCATAGTCACTTCTAAGCATTGAACCATCTCTTATTTTACCGCTTGACTCGCCATATAAAGCAAAGGTTATTGCATCAAAAATAGTGGTTTTGCCTGCACCTGTATCACCTGTAACAAGATATAAACCACCCTCTCCAAAACGTTCAAAAGGCACTTCAACTGTATTTGCATATGGTCCAAAAGCACTCATAGTTAAATGTAATGGCTTCAATTTTTAACACTCCTCATTATAAAGCTCGGTATCTTTTAGAAAATCTATCATTTCACTTGACAGCTCTTGTCCATTTTGTGCATTAAAGAAATCTGCAAATAAAACAGGTAAATCAAGCTGTTTTTTTAATATAAACACAGGTATATCAAGTTGTTTAGTTTGTGCATTTTCAAATTCCACTTGCATTGTATTTGGATAAACACTTCTAACTTTACTCATAGCATCTATTACAGCATCATCTGTAAGCGTTATATGCATATAATCGTCTATTTTTTCATTATATTTTGGTGATAAAATCTCCGCTAAACTGCCCTTTATTTTTCTCATGTCACGTTTTGGATTTAAAGGGATAAGTTTTATATTAGCATTACCATTTTCATCAAGCTCAACAAGTGGCACAGATTTTTTGTGATTTACCTCTGAAAAAGAGTATTTAAGTGGAGAACCTGAATATCTTACATGATTATAGCCGATTTTCTGAGCACCATGTATATGACCAAGTGCAACATAATTAAAATCCTTGATTAAATCCACATCTATACCGCCAAGAGTACCAACAGATAACATTTCTGAATCACATTGTTCAGGCTTTTGACCTCTATAAGTTACAAATTGATGTGCAATAAGCACCTTTCGTTTATTTTTTATATATGTATTTTTCAGCACAGTTTTAACTGCATCTGTTTCATTTTCAACCTCACTATAATATCTTTTAACTTGTGCAGGGCGTAAAAATGGCATTAACACAAAATCTATTTTTCCATATTCATCATCTATGGTAACTGTTTTGATTGTTGAGTTATAAACAGGCGATACGTAAACTCCCGATTTTTCAAAGATATTAACACCAAAAGCCAATCTTTCATCTGAGTCATGATTACCCGCAATAATAAAACTTTTTACATTTAAATCATTTAATTTTGTTAAAAAATCATCTAAAACACAAACCGCCTCTTGTGGTGGTATCTGCCTATCATACACATCACCAGCTATAATAACGGCTTTTACATTATTTTCTTTTACTATTTGTATAATTTGTTTTAAAATATACTTTTGGTCATCTATCATTGATATCTCATTTACACGTTTACCTAAATGCAAATCTGCTAAATGTATAAATTTCATAATAAATAAACCTCGCATTTTTCAATATATTATTATTCTATCATAAAACGTTATATATAAAAACCTTTGCATAACGGTAAAATCCTAGCTATAATATATATAATATATATTTAAGGAGTGTTTTTGTTTTATGTCTACTCCAGAGCAGGTTTTAAAACACTATTTTGGTTATTCTTCTTTTAGAGGACAACAAAAAAATATTATAGATACCTTGCTTGATGGTCAAGATGTATTAGCTGTTATGCCAACTGGTGCAGGTAAATCTGTTTGTTATCAAATACCATCACTTTTAGTTTCTGGACTTACAATAGTTATTTCTCCTCTTATTTCACTTATGAAAGACCAAGTTGGAGCATTGAATAACAATGGCATACCAGCGGCATATTTAAGTAGCACTCTATCTATGCAGGAAAGAAAAACTGTTTTTGCAATGGCATATGCAGGAAAATTGAAGTTTTTATACGTATCACCTGAAAGACTCTTAGCAGATGGCTTAATAAATTTATGTCAAAATGTTAAAATAAATTATATAACTGTTGATGAGGCTCATTGTATTTCTCAATGGGGACATGATTTTAGACCTAGTTACAGTAAAATACATCAGTTTTTACAAGCACTTCCTGAGCGTCCCCCAGTTGGTGCTTTTACTGCCACAGCTACTCGCAATGTAAGACAGGACATTATAGAATTTTTAGGGCTTAATAATCCCCTTTGTGTGGTCTCTGGCTTTGATAGACCTAATTTGACTTTTATAACTGAACAACCTCGTGATAAATTTGAACATCTTGTAACACTTCTAAATGAACATATTTTTCAAAGTGGTATAATCTATTGCAACACTAGAAAAATGGTTGATGAGCTTTATGAAAAATTATCTTTACGTGGATTTAAAGTAGGTTCTTATCATGCAGGCATGGCAGATGATGAACGAAAAGCTGAACAAGATACATTTTTATTTGATGATACTAAAATAATGATTGCTACCAATGCTTTTGGTATGGGTATAGATAAACCTAATGTTGGTTTTGTTATACATTATCAAATGCCACAAAGCATGGAAAGTTATTATCAAGAAGCTGGTAGAGCTGGTAGAGATGGAAATAAAGCGGATTGTATACTACTTTTTGAACCAAAAGATGTTAAAATCTGTGAATTTCTAATAAAGCATGGCTATGAAGATAATAATGAATTAGATACTAAAACTAAGCTTGTTTTAATGAAACGTCAGCTAAAAAAGCTTGAGATTATAACCGAATATTCAACAATCAACAAATGTTTAAGACATTTTATACTTGATTATTTTGGTGAAAGCTCGGAAGATAACTGTATGAACTGCTCTAATTGTTCAGCTCATTTTACAAATGAAGATGCAACTATTGATGCTCAAAAAGTTGTTTCCTGTGTTTTTAGACTTGCTGAACGTAAAAGAAGTGTTGGTAAAACCACAATATCAGAAATTCTTCAGGGAGTGCAAAGTGAACGCACTTTAAGAAGTGATTTTACATCACTTTCAACTTTTGGTATAATGCGTAACTGCTCTGTAAAATATATTTATCGCCTTATTGATGCCCTTATTAAAGATGGTTATTTGGAGCTTGAAAAAAATCCTTATCCGATTATTAAACTTTGTAAAAAATCTGGCGAAATTATATGCGATAGAAAACCTTTTTTCTTACATTTGCCAAAAGATAACTATGCAATCAAATATAACTCTCTTTACGAAAGTTTACGCTCTGTACGTGGTTATATTTGTGCTAAAGAAAATATAAAACCTGAAGATGTAATTTCAAATATTGCCCTTGAACAGCTTTGCATAAAACTGCCTGAAAATACAGATAAAATGCGTCAAATACCAGAAATTTCTGACCAGCAGATAAATTTATATGGTGAGCTTTTTCTAAAATATATAACCCCATATATAACAAAACAACCTTTATCTAAAACCTTTGTAAATGCCCAGAAAATTTCACGCAATAGCTCAGTTATTTCTAACCCATGGACAAAACAAGAAGATGATATGTTAAAAGAATTTTCAGCACTTAAAATTCCTATATCTGAAATTTCAAAAAATATTAACAGACCTATAAGCACGGTTATTGCAAGAATGAAGCTTTTATGTTTGCCAATCATAAGATAACGTGCATTTATACTTATTGACCTTGATAACTTTAAAAAAGTAAATGACACTTTAGGTCATATTGAGGGCGATATACTTCTAATGGAAACCGCTGAAAAATTAAATCATCTTTGTTTATCAGATGAAGAGGTAGGCAGATTAGGCGGAGATGAATTTGTTATTTTTATAAAAGATGTCAAAGACAAAAATTCTATTGAAAATCTTGCTTTAAAAATCATAAATAAACTTGAAGAGACTTATAAAACCCCATTAGAGGAAATAAAAGTCACTGCATCAATAGGAATTTCAATAAGTGACGAAAATAATCATACTTTTTCTAATCTTTATCACCGTGCTGATAAAGCACTTTATGACTCTAAATATAGAGGTAAAAATACATATACGTTTTTTAATAATCAATAACAGTCACATTGTATTTGTGGCTGTTTTTTATACAAAAAATTTTCGTAATATACTATCTATTTCATTTATAACCTTTTCTTCGTCTATATCTTCAGTTTGCATCATACAATGTTTCATTATTCCTAAACAACCCGTTGCAATAAAACAAACTTCCCATTCATCATTTTCCGTATAATTATTATATAACTGTTTTTTACAACATTCTGCTATTAAAAGTGTCATTTTATGCTCTAAATTCCCATCTTTCAACAAAACATATGCAAGCTCACGGTTTTCTTTTAGGTATTCAACTGATTTTTTTATACTTGTTTTCATGCTATTCCCCTGAACTTCTGGAAGTGTGCTTTGAATAATTTGTTTTAATGATTCAGTCATTTCATTTTCTACTTTTTCTCTTAAATCATATACATCTTGGTAGTAGGCATAAAATGTGCCTCTGTTTATGTCCGCTTGTCTAACAATATCTGACACAGTTATATTTTTAAATGGTTTTTGTTTCATTAGTTCACATAGTGATTGTTTGAGCAATTTTTTTGTTCTTCTTATTCGTTTATCCTCTGTCATATTGAAAACCCTTTCTTTTAATGCACGTTTTATCTAAATTTGTATATTAACATACATTATGAATATAATTATATATTGTGTATGATTATTTATTGCAATATACTATATCACAGAAATAATAGTAATGCAAACAAAGGCTAGGTGATTAAATATATGAAAAAAGACAGATTTACTCCAGTAGATATATTGATACACAAACGTAAAATAATAGAAAAAATATTTATTATTTTATTTATTGTGAGTTTGCTTTGTGTACCACTTGTAGGGGTAAATTATGACCTTACAAAATATCTGCCTGATGATGCACCCTCTGCACAGGCTCTTGATATTATGGAAAAGGAATTTACTTATCCTGGAATGGGGCGTGTACTCCTTGAAGATGTATCTATTTATGAAGCAAAGGCTATTAAGGATAAAATAGCTAAAGTAGATGGAGTAGATATGGTGTTTTGGTGTGATACAACCACTAACATTTATGGTGGGTTTATTGATTATAGCAGTATTACTGATTACTATAAAGATGGTTATGCCTATATGGATATCACCTTTTTAGAAAGTGACTCATCTGAAAGAACTCACACCGCTGTAAAAGAAATTGAACAAATACTTGGTGATAAAGGTGTTTTAGCTGGTTCTGCTGCCTCTGACACCATGTTAGGACCAACAATTAACGGTGAAGTTGCAAAAGTTATGGCTCTTGCCGTTGTGATAATACTTATAATTTTACTTATAACAACTAATTCATGGTTTGAGCCTGTGTTGTTTTTATCAGTTATGGGAATAGCTATTGTAATAGGCATGGGCACTAATTTATTTTTTGGTGAAATTTCATTTATGTCTAATGCGGTTGGTGCAGTTTTACAGCTCGCATGTTCTATGGACTATTCTATTTTCCTATTACATGCATTTACAAGAGAAAAAGCAAATGGAATAGAACCTGAACAAGCGATGGCAAATGCTTTAAGGCAAGCTGTGCCAAGTATTGGTGCATCTGGTGCAACAACTATTGTTGGTTTTTTAGCTCTTGCACTTATGCGTTTTGGCATTGGTCCAGATATGGGTTTTGTGCTTGCAAAAAGCATTGTTTGCAGTCTTGCAACTGTACTTTTGCTTATGCCTGCTTTTATTTTACGTTTTCAATCGCTTATAGAACGCACAGAACACCGTCCATTTATGCCAAGTTTTCGTAAAATGGGCGAGTTTGCATATAAAATCCGTATACCACTTACAATTATTGTTTTGCTTATTGTTATTCCTTGTTATGTAGGTCAAGGCATGGCTGATTTTACATATGGTAATGAAGCTATAACAAATTCAGAAGGCACTGATATACATGAATATGAACTTAAAATGAATGAAAAATTTGGTCAAAGCAATATGATGCTTGCACTTGTTCAAAAAGGAGATAATGTAAGTGAAAAAGCATTGACTGAAAAATTAGATGATTTATCCTATACCAGAACTGTTATGTCTCTTGCTGACACATTGCCTTCTGGTATTCCTGAAGATTTTCTTCCACACAATCTAACATCTCAACTTCATGGTGAAAGTTGGTCAAGAATACTAATAAATGTTCGTTCTGCTGGCGAAAGTGAACAGGCATTTAATTATTCACATGAAATTCAAAATATAATTGAACAGTATTACCCTGATAATAAAACCTATCTTTTGGGTGTTACACCTGCAACTGAGGATATTAAACAAATTATCACATCAGATTATAACTTTGTAAATATAATTTCACTTATTGGTGTTGCCATTGTAGTTGCTATAACTTATAAGTCTATTATTTTACCTCTTGTTGTACTTATACCTATTGAAGCTGCTGTATTTATTAATACTGCTCTACCTTATATCTATGGTCAAAGAACAATGTTTTTAGGCTTTATTATTGTATCTTGTGTACAACTTGGTGCAACAATAGACTATTCTATACTTATGACAGGAAATTATCTTGACGCACGAAGTCAAGGTGATAAAAAAGAAGCCGCTATTAGAACGGTTTCACAAAGTGCATTATCTATTTTAACATCTGGTTTTATTTTAGCTGCTGCTGGCTATGGTCTTTATTTCTTAACCTCTATTGAAGCTGTTGGCAGTCTTGGCAGGCTTATTGGTCGAGGTGCATTGCTTAGTATGTTTCTTGTACTGTTTATGCTACCCGCTTGTTTGATGGCATTTGATAAGCTTATTATTAAGCCTAATTATGCAGATATAAAACATGCAAAACTAAATGCAATTCATAAGAAAAAACTATCTATTCCAAAAATAAGTGATTTGCAAAAACAACGTCTTGCACTGCGTACACAACTAAAACAGAATAGAATTGCTAGAAGAAAAGCTTTTATGGCTAACATAAAAAAATTAACCAATAAAACCTCAAAGGAGGATAAAAACAATCATGAAAAATAAATTTATTGCAAGTATGCTTTTATTAAGTATGTTAAGCCCAATGGCAATGGCTGCTGCACCTACATCTCAAACTGATGAATCTGTTTATGTAAACTTAGACGGTTATGGCACACAAAAAGAAATACGTATAGTCAAGGGCGTAACATTAAATGGCGTAAATAAAATTTCTGATTTTGGAAATTATTCGGAAGTAAATAATTTAACATCACACGATGAGCCTATAAAACGTTCTGATGGTGTGGATTTTGATTTAAAAGATAATGAAAACGAACGTTTTTATTTTGAATGTATACCTGAAAATCCTGATACACTTCAAATGCCTTGGACTTTTGATTTATCATACAAACTAAATGGTAAACCAATAGATTATGAAAATCTAGCAGGTGTTAACGGACTTGTTGAAATAACTATCCATGCTATACCAAACCCAAACGCAGATGAATATTATAAAAACAATATGACGCTTATCGCAGGTACAGGCGTAAATATGGATAAAGCAAGTAATATTGAGGCTGAAGGTGCACAAATTCAATCTTTTGGTAGTTATAAATTTGCTATTTTTATGGGCTTACCTGCCGAAGAAAACACATATACAATCAAAATCGGTGCAGAAGATTTTGAATTTACTGGAATATATTTTTTAATGGCACCTGCAACACTTAGTCAACTTGATATGGTAAATGAATTTAAAGAAGCTAAAGATGATTTAAGCGGTGCAGGAGATGACTTATATACAAGTTTAAGTTCTATGCTTAGCACAATGAACAGCATGAAAAGCGGTTTAAACACTATGCAAGCGGGTATATCTGGCATAAATACTGTAAGAGAACAACTTATAAACTCAAGAAATACTTTAGACCCATCTCTTGATGCTGCTTTAAATCAACTTGATTTATTAGCTGGTGATACTAATGCACTTATTCCAACACTTGAAACCACAAATTCAGATTTAAATTTAATTCATCAAAATAGTAGTGATATTCTAAATACTATTATAGATACTCAAAGAGATATAATAGATTATCAAAATTTACTTTATGATATCAAAGACAATTTAATAGATATACAAAATTTATTATCTGATTTAAGCAATGAAACAGATAACAATCAGCTTTCATTTAAATATGTATCAAATGCTCTTTCTGAGCTTGAAAACGATAGTAGTAGACTTTCATCTTCACTTGACCAGCTTAGAAATTCACTTTCAGAACTTGACAATATTGAAGTTGTTTTAGGCAGTCTTGCTGCAAACTTACCTTTTATATCTGATTCCATTTATGATTTAATGAATATGATTTCATCTGTTTCAAATAGTACCGACTTTGTTTTATCAGATTTGAGTTCTGCAAGTACAGACCTTTCACGTCTTTTGGAAGAAACAAGATATCTTACACAACAATTTGATGACATAAATGAAGTGCTTAACAATTACAATGGTACTGCTGAAAATAGTGCTGAATTTGCACAACAAGCAGTTGATTTAATATACAATTCATTAAATAGTGTTGATAGTCTTCTTACTCAAATGGACACTTTAAATAACTCTTTACAAACAGTAAATACCAATACTAAAAATGTTATTACACAAATATCCAATAATGTTAATACACTTTATGAAACTATGACCGCTGCTAATAAAGCTTTAACTGATACTAGAGATACTATCCGCTCACTTCGTGAAAGTTCTGATGATGCTACACAAAAATCCCTTGACGGACTTTTAGATGTCATTGGCAAAGCTACTGATTCAAATGATACCGCAAATATACAAACTGCAACTGATAGTATACATAATACTATTAAAGATGAAGTAAATAGTATTGAAAACGATAGCAATTTATTAAACATTGATAATTCGCTTGCTATGCGTTCATTTACATCTGAAAAAAATCCTGCTCCAGCTAGTTTGCAATTTATTGTTCGTACTGATGAAATCTCAGTGGATAAAATGAAAGAAGTTCAAGAAAAAGTAGCAAATGAACAAGATGAAGGCGTATTTTCTCGAATTTGTAATATATTTAAAAAAATATTTAACGCTGTAAAAAGTGTATTGTAAAAACTGATTTACACACAAAAAAATCCCCTTACACTCAAATTTATGAACTGCCCCAATTTGTACGGACAGCACAAAAACCCCTTAATAGCAGGATAAATTTAAATTTTAAGAAACGAAC
>CALWUO010000017.1 GCA_944384745.1 uncultured Butyricicoccus sp. | reverse complement strand
GTTCGTTTCTTAAAATTTAAATTTATCCTGCTATTAAGGGGTTTTTGTGCTGTCCGTACAAATTGGGGCAGTTCATATACTCAAGTGGGGTGATTTTATTATGCGGTATGAGATGAGAAAATATTCTTAACTGTTTTAATATTATCTTTGGCATTTTCTTCTCTTAGATTTATACCATTTATTTTTATTGGAACACAGCGTTCAAGAACTCTATCATAAATGCGATGTTTTGCTATATTCGACGTGTTTTTCATCTCATTTAGTGTTAAATTAGTAGTAACTATAAGCGGCAATTTACTTCTATATCTACTGTCAATCACATGAAATACTTGCTCAAGTGCAAATTCGGAACTTCGTTCAATTCCAAGGTCATCAAGTATTAGAAGCGGATAGTTATTTAAACTATCAATGAATTTGTTGCGGTCGTTAGGGTTCATAATAGATATTGTGTTTAATATGCGTGAAAAATTTGTCATCATAGCAGGTATGCCTTTGTCTATAAGTGCATTTGCAATACAACCCGCAAAAAAACTTTTTCCAGTCCCCACATCACCCCAAAGAAGTAGACCAAGTGAACTGTTTTTCATCTCATTCCAGTTATCTACATAATCATGTGCATAGTGCATTTGTGGATTTATACCAATATCATTTGCAAATGAGTAATCATAGAGCGTATTATCTTGCAAACAGTTAGCACGAAGAAATTTAATTTTCATCATTTGTTTACGCTGAAGTTGCTCTGATTGTTCGTTTTCATATGCTTTTATTCTGCATTTACATCTAATATTTCGGATTTGTAAATTATTATCAAGCTCAATGCGAATTTGTTTTGGTGTTTGGCATTTTGAACAGTAAATTAAACCATCAGTTTCATTTAGATATTCATCTTTAAGCAGATAAGTTTTATTCATAGACTTTCTTCCTCACTACATTCATAAGTTCTTTTTTTCGGTGTGTCACGCATTGCCCAGTTACGTATTGTTGCAGCATGACAAGTGTATTTTTTACCAGTAGAAGCAATATAACGTGATAAATTTTCAATATATTTATCACAGTCTTTAATTTCTTTTTTCAGTAAAGTATATTCACCTAAAGTTAAAAAAACATTTCTATATGAGCCATAAGCGCTATATTGCTCATTTATTTTATTAGTATTGTTATTATTTATATTATTATTACTTGTAGAAAGTTTTATTTCTGATGGAAGTAAAGGTTTATTGCTTCTTGATGGAAAGTTTTCTTTATCTTTGGTAGAAAGTTTATCTTCTGTTTCGTGGTATATTTTCTTTCTGTCTTGAGTAAAGTTTTCTTTCTGTATGGTAGATAGTTTTCTTTCTATCACAATACTAGATGGAAATTTTACATAAATTCTATTAGGTCGTCCTACACCTTGTCTTTTACGATAAATTAAATCTTCTTTTTCTAGTGCAGATAGTGCAGTTTTTATTGACATATCGCTTTTATGCATGATTTCACAAAGAGATTTAATTGGGAAATATATAAATACTCGTCCTATTTCATCTACCCAGTCCATATGTGATAACGATAATTTTGTACGGTCTAAAAGTATGGTGTATAAAATCTTTGCAGTTTCATTTAGATTTTGGTTTTCTAACAAAAATCGTGGAAATGCCATATACGGGGGTAATGTACAGTTCTTTGTTATATATCTTGACATATTTTCACCTCCTTGGATTTATTATAGTAGGAAAGTATTCTTTCTGCATTGAGCTAAAATTGATGAGAAATTGATACAATTTATAAAAATACTATTATTTTAGAGATTTTTATTTCTAACTATTATTAAAATTAATTTGTTGTTAGAAAACTGTAAGCATGATATAATATATATTATTGTGAATAATGGGATAATTATTAGTTTAAAGTGTTAATTATGAATAATAAATACTAATTTATATAAAATTGATATAAGGGAGGAATGATGTTTTTGCATATTGATTTTTCAATTGTTATTCCTGTCTATAATGTTGGTGAATATATAGAAGAGTGCGTCGATAGTATAATTGGTGCAATAAAAGAAAATGATGAGATTATTCTGGTATGTGGAAATTCTAGTGATAATAGCAACCAGTTAGCAATTCAATACAGCAAAAAATGTAAAAATATAAAAGTAATTAAACAATCAGGAAAAGGTGCATCAAATGCTAGAAATGATGGTCTTAAACTAGCTAAAGGAAAGTATGTGCTTTTTTTAGATGGTGATGATTTTGTGGATTCTGGAGTTTTATGTAGATTACTTGATGAAATACGAAATGAGAAGTATATTTCGGATATTCTGATTGCAGACTTTTATTATTATAAACAAGCAATGGAGTTGACAGTACTAAAACAGCAACTTGGATATGAACAAATACAAGGATTACAAAATATTATAGATATGCTAAGTCCAAGAGTGTGTTTTTGGAACATATGGAGATATATATATCGCAGAGACTTTTTGTTTAATAATAAAATTCAATTTTGGGAAGATGCTTATGCGGAGGATTTAGATTTTACCATTCAGGTGTTTTTGAATGAACCTATAATTTCATTTATACCTATAGCATATTATCATTATCGTGTAGGTAGAGAAGGTTCTCTTATGAATAAAACACCCATTGAACGTGTTCTAAGCACATTAGCAGTCATTTCATATGATATTGATTTGTTAGAAAAATCTAATGAATCATGGAAACAAAAGGTGATTGATGCATTAAAATTTGAATATATTTTAAATTTAGCATTGATTTGTGAAATGCCAAAACATGAGCAACAAGAAGCTTTGCAAATTGTAAGAAAAGAAGTTCTGAAAAAGTCTAATGATAAATTTGTGCGTATAGTGTATTGTATGATAAAAATATTTGGTGTCCGATTTGTTGCGAATATATTGTTGCAAATAAAACGCATAAAGCGGCAAAAAGAGAGACGCTCTTTATAGCAAAGGAAGTATTATGCCAAAAATAACAATTTTATTGCCTACATACCAATCTGGTAAATATTTATCTCAGACGCTTAACAGTATACGCAGACAAACATTGAAAGATTTTGAAATTCTGGTGATAGATGACAACTCAACAGATGATACTCTTTCTATTCTTCATAATTCGAAAGATTTAAATATTCGTGTGATGAACGGGCGGGGAAATGGACTAGCTGATGCACTTAATCTTGGAATTTGCAATGCAAAGGGTGAATACATTGCAAGAATAGATGCAGATGATATTATGACTGAAACTCGACTTGAAAAACAAGTTAATTATCTTGATAGCCATAAAGAAGTCATTGTTTGTGGTGGTTGGCAACAGTATTTTGGAAATAGTTCATATTTGCATGCACCACCATCAGAACCACAACAATGCAAGGCAAATCTTATTTTTAGGTGCGATTTATGTCATTCAACAGTAATGCTTAGAAAAGACATTTTTATTAAAAATGGGCTTTTTTATGATGAAAATTATGCCGCAGAAGATTTTGAACTTTGGACAAGAGTGCTACAATTTGGTGAGATTGCAAATATAGCAGAAGTTTTGGGATATTATCGCTTTGAAGGTCAAAATATTACATTATCAAAGATGAAAAAACTTATAGAGCAAAACGGACAGATTGCTTCAAAAACACTAAAGCGTACTCTAAGTATTGATTTAACTAAAGAGCAAGCAGCTTATTTTACAGGGTGGAGTAATCCATTTTATGAAGATAATCACTTTTCAGACAAAAATATTAGGCAACAAGGTTTTGATGACCTAAAAAATTTACTATTACAAATAGAAAAAGCGAACGAAAAAATTGGTGCATATGACCAAGAGGCACTTTGCAAAGCTTTGCAAGCAGAGTGGCTAAGGCTTAGATATCGGATTGGATTTTATATTCCTAAAATTGAATTTAGTAAAATCCAACTTTGTGGTGAAATATCCAAACTACAACAGATACTTCTAAAGATACATTCAGTTTGTGCCAACTATCCAGGATTAAAACGTAAGATTATTAAGATTTATTGCATCATAAAAAGTAAAATAGAAAGAAAAGAGTGAAATTATGATTATTACAAGAACACCATTTCGTATTAGTTTTGCGGGCGGTGGCAGTGATTTACCTGATTTTTATGAAAAATATGGCGGTTGTGTGCTAAGTACAAGCATTAACCGCTATTGCTATATTTCAGTGCACCCCTATTTTGATGAAACACATACTCTGCTCAAATATTCAGAAAATGAGCTTGTAAGTAATCTATCTGAAATTAAACATAGTATTTTAAATTGTGTTCTGAATGAGCGAAAAATAAGCGGTGTGGAAATTTCATCTACTGCTGATGTTCCTGGTGGAACAGGTCTTGGTTCATCAAGTACATTTACTGTTGGACTTTTAAATGCTCTTAATTGCTATCAAGGAAAGTATATGTCGAAAGGAAAGCTCGCAGAAAAGGCTTGCGAAATTGAAATTGAAAAGTTAGGCAGTCCTATAGGTAAACAAGACCAGTATGCAGCTGCGTTTGGTGGACTAAATTTTATTCGTTTTCATAGTGATGGAGAGGTTTCAGTATCACCAGTTGTTATGCAACCTAAAACATATCACGATTTACAAAAAAATCTTATGATGTTCTATACAGGTAGCACACGCTCTGCAAATTCCATATTAAAAGAACAGAAAAACAATATGGGTGCAGAAGAAAAAACAAAAAATCTGAAACAAATGTGTGCACTTGCAGAAGAAATGTTAGTTACACTTCAGAAAAACGAAATTGATAGCTTTGGTGATTTGTTAAATGAGGGTTGGAAACTTAAACGTACGCTTGCAAGTGGTATTTCAAATCCATTGATTGATGAGGCATATGAAATTGCAATGAAAAACGGTGCACTTGGTGGTAAGCTGCTTGGTGCAGGAGGAGGAGGTTTCCTACTGTTTTACTGTCCACCAAACAATCAAGAGAAATTGCGAGTTGCTCTTAAAATGCGTCAATTTCCATTTTCTTTTGAAAAAGATGGAGCGTCTGTTGCATATATTGGTGATAAATACTGGGATTAAATCAAGAAAAGGAGATTTTATATTATGAAAGTTATGGTTGCCGGTGGTGCTGGTTTTATTGGTAGTCATCTTATTGATGCACTTTTAGCAGAAGGAAACGATGTTGTATGTGTGGATAACTTTTTTATAGGCACAAAGGAGAATATTGCACATTTACACGAAAATCCTCATTTTAAGTTTTATGAGCAGGATTTGACAGAATTTGATGCTATGCTGAAAATTTTTCAGGCTGAGCAGGTGGAGTATGTATTCCATATGGCAGCAAATTCTGACATTCAAGCAAGTGCACAAAGTCCTATGATTGAATATAAGAATACATATTCTACTACATTTATTCTACTTGAGTGTATGAGATTATGTGGTGTTAAAAAGCTGTTTTTTGCATCAACTTCTGCTGTGTATGGTGAGCAGATGGGCAAAGAAGTGAGTGAAAATGCGGTAGCACTTCAACCAATTTCTTATTATGGTGGTGCAAAACTCGGTTCAGAAGGCATTATTTCTTCCTTTGCATATATGAATGATATGAGTGTACTTATTTTTAGATTTCCTAATGTTATTGGTCCAAGACTGACACATGGTGTTATTTATGATTTTGTAAAACGTCTAAAAGATGACCCATCGCATCTGCGTATTTTGGGTGATGGTACACAGAGCAAGCCTTATCTTTATGCACTTGATTTAGTAGATGCTATTATGAAATTTAAGAACGTGGAGAAAGGTATTACACTTTATAATGTTGGTGTAGAAAGCCAGACTTCTGTTACTCGTATTGCTGAAATTGTATGTGAAAAAATGGGACTAGCTGGTATTCCATTTGAATATACAGGCGGTAGAGGTGGCTGGAAAGGTGACGTTCCAGTATTTGCATATAATTTAGATAAAATTCATGCTGATGGTTGGAAAGCAAGCATGACAAGTGATGAAGCAGTTGCAAAAACAGTGGAGAAGGTACTTTAATATGCAGGCAGTTATTATGGCAGGCGGTAAGGGAACTCGTCTGCGTTCTATTACAAACGATGAAATTCCAAAGCCAATGGCACCAGTTGCAGGTAAACCAATTTTAGAATGGCAGATAGATTGCTTGAAGCATCAGGGCATTACTGAAGTTGTGTTGATTATTGGACATTTAGGGCATAAAATAAGAGAATATTTTGGAGATGGAAGTAAATTTGGTATAAATATTGCATATATTGAAGAAACATTGCCACTTGGAACAGCAGGTGCACTTTCACTCTTACCTCCATTTCTTAAAGAGGATAGTTTTTTTCTTATTTTTGGCGATGTACTGTTTGATATTGATTTAAAGCGTATGGAGCAGTATCATAAGGCAAAAAATGCAGAAGCAACCTTATTTGTTCACCCCAATACACACCCATTCGACTCTGACCTTGTAATCTGTAAGGAAAATGGTTTGGTAGAGCGTTTTGATTCTAAGCATAATGTACGTGATTACTGGTATCAAAACTGCGTAAATGCCGGTTTTTATTTGATGAATAGCAGAATTTGTGAGCGTGTACCAAAGGGACGAAAGGTAGACCTTGAAAAAGAATTGCTGTCTGACATGATAGAAAATGGTAATGCTGTTTATGGATATCATTCACCAGAGTATATTAAAGACGTTGGCACAGTAGAACGTATTCATCATGCAGAAAAAGAATTGGAAAGTGGATTTATTGCTGGACGATGCCTTAAAAATAAGCAAAAGGCGATTTTCATCGATAGAGATGGAACAATAAATCGTAAAAATGGTTTGGTATATAAGGAAGAACAGTTTATACTTGAAGATTGTGCAGTAGAAGCAATTAAAATGGTGAACGCATCTGGTTATCTTGCAATTGTAATTACAAATCAGCCAGTAGTTGCAAGAGGACTTTGTGAGGAAAATGATGTTATCAATATCCACAAAAAGATGGAAACATTACTTGGAAGAGAGGGCGTTTACTTAGATGATATTCAGTTTTGCCCACATCACCCAGATAAGGGTTATCCAGAAGAAAATCCTGCTTATAAAATTTCATGTCATTGCAGAAAACCAGATATTGGCATGATTGAGCGTTGCGTTGAGTTATATAACATAGATTTGTCAAATTCTTGGTTTGTAGGTGATACAACTGTAGATATTCAGACTGGTAAAAATGCAGGAACAAAGACCGCATTAGTGCTTACAGGTGATGCCGGAAAAGACGAAAAGTATAATGTAAAGCCAGATTTAACCGCAAATGATTTACTCGAAGCTATAAGAAAAATAACAGAATAAAATGGAGATATATATGAATTATATAAATGATATTAAAGATTATATTGCTTTGGAAATTGAAATTCTAAAGAAGCTTGATGTTGAGCAAATCAATGCTGCATTAAATTTACTAAATGAAACTCGTCAGAGAAAAGGTCGTATTTATATCTGTGGAAATGGCGGTAGTGCAGCTACTGCATCACATTTTCAAAACGATTTTAATAAGGGTGTTTCTGAATATATAGATGTACCGTTTCGTTTTCATTGCTTGAATGATAATATGGCTACAATTATGGCTATTGCAAATGATATCGGATATGAGGAAATATTTCGTTTTCAGCTGAGAAATAATTTAGAAGAGAATGATGTTCTGGTTGCTATTTCAGGCAGTGGCAATTCTCCAAATGTTATTAATGCGGTTGAATATGCAAAGGAGCATGATTGTAAAATAATTGGTCTGACTGGCTTTTCAGGTGGTAAGCTAAAGGAAATGTCAGATATTTCACTCCATGCACCTGTTAATAGTATGCAGGTAACAGAAGATATCCATATGATTTTTGACCATATGATGATGAGTATTTTTTATAAATATCTTTGCGGAAAAGAGCATTTGAAGAATTAAAACATGTTGAAAGGGAAAGTAAAATGCCAAAGGTATCAATTGTTATGCCTGTATATAATGGAGAGGCATATATAAAAGAGGCAATCGACAGTATTATTGCACAGACATTTACAGATTGGGAATTTATTATTGTAAATGAATATGGCTCGAATGAGGTTGTTACAAATATTTTGCATGATTATGAAAAACAAGATAGCCGAATTCGTGTTATTCAGAATGAAACTCGTTTGCGTATAGCAGAATCACTAAATGTTGGACTAAGAGCAGCAAATGGTGAGTATATTGCGAGGATGGACGCAGATGATATTTCTGGTAAAGATAGAATATTAAATCAAGTAAAATATCTAGATGAACACCAAGAAATTGATATTTGCGGCATGAAGGTAGATATGTTTGGTGAATCAACATGGGATTGGAAAGTATATTCAGATCCAGAATATTTGAGATGTTCTTGCCTTTTTTATACACCTTTTATTCACCCTACGATTATGATGAGAAGCTCGTCAATAAGAAAATATAATCTTGAATATGATAAAACATTTTTTTATACAGAAGATTATGAGTTTTTTGAAAGAGCCTCTCATCTTCTAAATTATACCAATTTAGAAATTCCTAAAAGTTATCATTATCGTTATTTATCTACAAATGCTACAAATGTAGGAGGTAATCAAGGATTACAACTGCAGAATAAAGTTATGAAATCGGCATTTGAAAGATGGGGACTAAAATTTGCAAATGATGAAATTCGAATTTTATCCCCCAATACTTATCCATATGCACAGTCAGTTGAGCAGGCACAGGATATTTTGGAGCAACTAGATTTACTTTTGAAAGAGGTATTCTTGTGTGATGATTTGAGAGAGAAATTTGGAATTGATGTATTATATCAAGTTTTGCATCGTAGATGGATGGATGCTTTTGAAGCTGTACGATGGCGTTCAGAGATTATGGACGACGGTCAAATTCAGCGTGCAATTGATCGTGGATTTTTCAGAAGGGAAAAATTCTACTTGCCAAACAAAATATCAGTATCACCGAGAGTTTCGGTTGTTATTCCAACATATAACAGCGAAAGTTATGTTATGGATACACTTTGGTCTATTTTGGAGCAGGATTATACACAGTTTGAAGTATTAATCATGAATGAATACGGTTCTGATGATAGAACGAAAAAATGTGTTGAGCTGTTTAAAGATGAAAGAATAAAGTTTATTCAGAATAGCACCAAATTAGGTCTTGCAAAATCATTAAATTTAGGTTTCGAAATAGCTAATGGAGAATATATAGCAAGAGCAGATGCAGATGATGTGTATCCAAGTGACCGATTGAGAAAACAGGTTGAATTTTTAGATAATCACCCAGAGATTGATGTATGTGGCACGTGGCAAAGGCATTTTGGAAAGCGTAACTATATTCATAAACCAGCTACAACAAAAGAAGAAATGCGTGTAAATTTGATTTTTAAGTGTGATGTATGTCATTCTACAGTTATGCTTAGACGAGATAAATTTATTTCGTTAGATATTATATATGATGACACATACCTATCAGAGGATTTTGAATTGTGGTCTAGGGTATCTCCAAACATGTGGTTTGCTACAATTCCAGAGGTACTAGGTGAGTATAGATGGAATGGTGAGAATATTACTGCTAAAAAGATGGATATGCTAGATATAGAAGCACAAAAGTTGGTTCGAAGAAATCTTTATAACACACTAGGATTAGAAATTCCTGATGAAGATTTGGTGTTGCTTTCTGGTTGGAAAAATCCATTTATGGATGAAACCAATGATGTGAAACAACTCAGAAGTAGAGAAGATGTACTGTTGACTGAAATTGAAAATAAAAATAATCAAATTAGTATTTTGGATAAAAAAGCACTATCTATCTTCCTTTATGAACGAAAAGTTTGGGCAGGAATTGAAAAAGAAAGTGTAATTAAGAGTATATCTGCATCTTGTGAATTAGAGCATAATTCGAAAGGAATTTTAAAAAAAATGCTGAAAAAAATAATAAAGCCACTCTATAAACCATTCCGTATTCGATATGAAAATCGCTTAATTGGTATTCAGGAGTCTATTTGGCGTCAAGATGGAATGCTAGATGGAATAGAAAAAACAATACATGATGTAGATGGTCATATGTATGACTATTATCATAAACTTGAAGTAAAGATTGAACAGCAAGATGAATATATCAAGCAGATGCAGAGTCTTATTAAGGACATGACAAAAGAATTAAAGTCTATTAAGACACACGTAAATACATCACAAAACTCAGTGATTCAGGCTGTTGACGGACGAATCTATCAAGCAGAACAGCTCATCAATGAGGCAACCGACGGACGTATTTATCAAGCAGAACAACTTATCAATCAAACAACTGACACTAGAATATGGAATGCAGAAAAACTGATTAATCAGACAACTGATACTAGAATATGGAATGCAGAAAAACTAATTAATCAGACAACTGATGGACGTATATGGCAAGCGGAACAGAATATAGCAAATAATATATTAGGTGAAACACATCGTCACATTGACTTTACATATCGTGATATTATGGTGGCAATGGAACGCCAAAATCCATTTTTGCCTAAAAATGATATAAGGTTGATTACAGATTATCCAGTTGCATATGAAAGTCTAGATCATCTTTATCCACATGGAACTATACGAGATAATACAAGATATCCGAGATTTGTTGAAAAATGTGAAGAAATCCTTGATAAAAAATCTAATATTAGCTTTTTGGATCTTGGTTGTTCAGGTGGTGGCATGGTGTTAGAAGCAGCACTTAAGGGACATGTTTCTATTGGTCTTGAAGGAAGTGATAGTTCGAAAAAAGAACAACGTGCAGAGTGGAGATTACTTGGAGAACGTCTACAAACATGTGATATTACAAAACCATTTTATCTGAAAAATTTAGACGGAGAAGTAAAGAAATTTGATATCATTACTGCATGGGAAGTAATGGAACATATCAAAGAAACAGATTTACCACAGATGTTGGAAAATATAAAAAATCATTTAAGTGATACTGGATATTTTATTGCCTCAATTGCAAATTGGGATGATATTGATCCTGAAAGTGGTGTAAATTGGCATGTTACACTTCATGATTATGAATGGTGGATACAACAATTCAAAAAAGCTGGTTTTGTAGCTCATGAGGAACTATTTAGTCCAATTGATATGGCAAGAGGAACATATAATCCTCCACACTGCTATGAAACACCTTATTTGGAATACGACCAAGAAAAAAATTTTTGTGTTGTCGTATCTGTTGCAAAATAATAGAAAATTATGGAAGTGAGTTTTTGATTTGAATATTATAAAAAAACTAAAAAAACACCAATTTTTATTTCAACAACTTGTTCATCGTGATTTTACAAAAAAATATAAGCGAACAGTGCTTGGAATTGGCTGGAGTATGCTTTCTCCACTTCTTACACTTTTTGTGATGAATATAGTATTTTCGTCATTACTTGGTTCTGATATTCCACACTATACAATTTATCTGTTTTCAGGTCAGCTTGTTTACTCATTTTTTAATGAGGCAACTAATCAAGGGATGACTGCACTTTTAGATAATGCAGAAATCTTTACAAAAGTAAATGTTCCTAAATATATGTTTTTATTCTCTAAAAACGTATCGTCACTGATTAACTTTGGTTTGACACTTTTAATTTATTTTGTTTTTGTCATTGCTAATGGTATCCCGATTACATGGAAATTTATATTTTTACTTTTTCCTATAGTTTGTTTAGTGATATTTAACTTAGGAATGGGACTGATTTTGTCAGCACTTTATTTGTTTTTCAGAGATATTCAATATTTATATAACATTTTTACAATACTACTCATGTATATGTCAGCCATTTTTTATGATATTGGTAGTTTTCCACAGTTAGGACAAAATCTGTTTCTGCTCAATCCAATTTATCTGTATATTCGATATTTTCGTAAAATTGTAATAGAAAATACGATTCCAACTCTTGAATTTCATCTATTAGCATTAGCATATGCAGTAATTGTATTTGCAATAGGTAGTTGGATTTATAAGAAGAAAAACCATAGTTTTTTATATTACGTGTGAGGTTTGAAATGGGATTTGCATTAAAAGCAGAAAATGTATCTATTCGCTATATAACAGGCGATTTTAAGGATATTGGTATTAAGGAATATCTAACCCGTAAGGCAAAAAATAACTACCATGTAAATGAATTTATGGCGGTTGATGGTGTGTCGTTTACACTTGAGCATGGGGATATGCTAGGTATTGTCGGAACAAATGGTGCGGGGAAATCCACATTGCTTAAAGCAGTGTCAGGAATTATGGAGCCTACAAAAGGAAAAATTACAGCAAACGGAGAAGTCGCTGCCTTACTTGAACTGGGTAGCGGCTTTGATGGCGATTTGACAGTAAAAGAAAATGCATATTTACGTGGTGCTATGCTTGGTTATACCAAAGAATTTATGGACGAAACCTATGATCATATAATTGATTTTGCAGAGCTTAGAGAATTTGAGGATAGACCATTTAAGCAGTTATCTTCAGGTATGAAATCTAGACTTGCATTTTCGATTGCATCACTGGTAAAACCAGATGTTTTAATTCTTGATGAAGTACTATCGGTTGGTGACGGTGCTTTTCAGGAAAAAAGTGCAAAAAAAATGAGAGAAATTATCTCTCAAGGTGCAACAACTATTTTAGTATCACATTCTTTGGAGCAAATCAGAAATCTTTGTAATAAGGTGTTATGGCTAGACCATGGCAAGCAGGTTGCATTTGGAGATGTAACAGAAGTTTGTGACCTTTATGAGAGATATCTCAATGGTGAGAGTGAGCTAATATCGAGTTTATTAAATAGTTCAGAACAAGAACAGCAAACACAGCTTAAAGAACAAGTACACAGCACTTTATCAAATATTAAAAAAACTACATTTAAACCATTGAAATTATTATCATCAGCTATTATAGCTATGTTTTTTGCGTTTATTATTTTTCAAATTGGTACAAATTTGTATTCGTCAAATAATCAAGTAAAGGATATAATTACGATATATTCGGAAAATACAGAAAAAAATGTAGTGTATAGAGGTACATCTGTAGATGGAACATGGATAAGCCCGTGGGATAATGTGACAGACCATGGGAATTGGGTGTTTAATGAGGAGCAGGCAACTTACACTGCGACTGATGAAACACCGCTTACCGTAGAAATACCACAAGGAGAAAACCGTAACATTACATTTAATGTAGGTCCAAATGAGGGCAGTGTATGTGTTGAAATGAATGGTGAAACATTACACTTTGATTTGGCACAAGATGAAGTTGTAGAGCTTGGTTTGCCATTTACATTACCAGAGATAATAAAAAATGTCAATGATAATGAAAACAATTACATAATTGCTATAATCACATTTATTATATTATTCATTGTATTTTATATATGTAGTGAAAACTCAAAAGAAACTGCAACACAAAATAGAGAACTTTGGGGTGATGTACTACGAATTATATGTTGCTTTGTAATTGTTCTTTTGCATAATACTTGTAATGTATTTGATAAGTTTACAGATGGACAAACTCAAATTTTGCTCGTAAATACATTTACTGCATTTGCTGTACCATGTTTTTATATGATATCAGGTGCATATTTACTTCGTAAGCCACAAGATATTTCGGTTACACTTAAAAAAAGAGTTCCTAAAATTGTAATTCCAACACTGTTTTGGGGTTGTATCTATTTGCTTATGTTTGGAGAAATAGAAATTATAAATTTCTTAAAACTGTTTTTCCAAAACCAAGAATCACATCTTTGGTTTATGTATAGCTTATTTGGAATATATATGTTATTGCCATTTATCTCGAAACTATATCATATAATTTCATTAACACAAAAATTATATGGATTATTGTTATTACTTGTAATTCCAACTTGTATTTATGACTTATCAAAATTATTAGGTGTTTGGATTCCAACCCCATCTTTTTTTGTATTTTGGCCTGATTTAGGTATTTTCTTATTAGGTGGATTTTTATGGGAACTACGAAATAAAGTTAGAAATAAACCAAAATATTTGTATGCTATTTTATTTTTTATTGGGCTTTCAATTACCACACTTGGAACAATATATATTTCAAATATGAATGATGCAGCAGATAAATCGTTTATAAGTGCAATTGGTAGTGTGGGTAATATTATTATGGCATCATCAGTATTTTGTTTTGTGCTATCTTGCGAAGAGAATCTACAAAAGTATACAAATCATATTGTAGTAAATATTATCAATAAAATTGGTACTGTGACAATGGGTGTATATTTTATTCATGTTATATTTTTAAGAACATTAAATTATACTATGAATAGTATTATACCGTTGTATAGTAATACGGGATCTTTGGTTCAAATGATATCAAGTGCAATTGTGTATTTTATAATTTCAAGTATTGTATGTATTTGTGCTTCAAATATTAAATTTATTAATAAATTGTTTTAATGATATCATAAGGTTTAAAGATGAAAAAGGAGGATAAATATTGTTTATATATTTGACTATAGCTGTAATGATTGCAATTTTGATTGCTTCAATTTTAGGTATATGTCACCATTCTATGAATAATGGAATAGCTAAAATCACTACTATGAAATGTATAGTTCTCATTATATTATTTGCAATTATATTAGGGTGTATAATAGCTCCATTGCAAATTGTGAAGGATACAATTACATTAACTGCAATGGGAACTGGTGAAAAAGGTACTGAAGGAGTTGACGAGGTATTTTTTAATAGGTATATTGTTGATGGTAAAGAGTATCTTCCACTTGAAAGCCTCGAAATTGAGAATGGCAAGTGGTTTTGGGCTAATAATGCATATGCATGGAGATTAGAAACAGATAAAAGACAGCCAGATGGTGTAACTAGAGATGTACAATTTAAAATACCAGTGGGTGAGAACCGACAAATAGTTTTTCAGACTGCACCATATTGTGGAGAGGTTCAAATACAAACCAATAATAAAATTCAAATCTTGAATACTTATTCAGAAAGTTATGAAGAACTGTCATATGATATCGGAAGCAGCTCTTACACTCTACTAATTGCAAATATACTTATTAAGATTATAATTTTTGCTATATTATTTACATTGTTTGTGTATACATTATTAAAATTGATGATATGGTATCAGTATTCTCTTGAAAAAGTGAAACAATGGTTAAATGTTCATGATGTACATTTGATTTGTGGAATGATAGCACTAATTGCGTTTATATTTATGATAACAAACTCCACAAACGATAGTTTTTGGGGAGATGAACTGATGGAGATAGAATTTATAAGTAATGGTGTTATATATTCATTAAAAAACAATATGTTGTTAATGGATTGTACACCTCCACTATATAATATTTTGTGTGCGATACTTTATGAAATAATACCTTATGGGCAACAATGGTTACTTTTAATTTCAGTTATTCCAACTGCTATATCTATTTATCTTATTGGTTGTATTGCGTATGATATGGCAGGTAAATACGCTGGAGTTCTGGCAAGTATTTTTATGGCTACATCTTCAACAGTATATGTACAGGTAGCGTGGGAATTAAGAGCATATTCATTCACAATGTTTTTTGTTGTATTGTCAATGTATGCTTTCCAAAAAAAAATAACAACATGTCGGCTCAAATATAAGATTTTATTTTCTATTTTTATGATTGGTCTTGCCATGAGTCATTATTTTGGTATGCTAATATGTGTATTTTATTTTTTGGGAGATTTATATCTATTGTTCAAGAAAAAAAATAAATTAATAAGCCAAGTTTATATATATTTAGCACCAGGTGGTTTAAGTTTGTTATGGTTTATCATTATTTATATAAATGCTTTGAGAGAGCGTGCACCTAAACAAATTCTTGTTCCTAAAATTATTCCAGGAATTTATGATTTAAGAACAGAAATATTTTATTTAGTTGGCAATAGTGAAATAGCATACTATATTCTTTTAATTGGTTTGTCTTTTTCAACAGTTTGTATTTTGTCAAAAAAGATAGAAGATAACGAATTTATTTATTTACATTCTTCATTTACAGTAATAGGGGTATTAGTTGGACTTGTAATTTTTGGAAGATATATTAGCAAAGATTTTACACTTTGGGAGCCAAGATACTTTACAGTTCTTATTCCAGCTATTTGTATTGTATGTGCATTTATTACAAATAAAATAATTAAAAGAATTAACAGTAAAAATTTTGCTTATACTGTGATTTTGACATTGTTTATTGTTCAAGGATTTTATGGTATACCTTTAGCAAGCGAAACAAAACTTGCACCAAAGGTTGAAAGTGCAGCAAATGAGATCTATTCAGATATAAATAATGTATACAATGATACATCATTGGTTGTTGAAGCTTGGTGGGGCGGAGGCAATGGATTTAATGAGTATTATCTATCTCAAAAGGGTAGACGTGAATATCTAAATTGTATTCATTATACGCAACTCAATAGCTATTTACAAAATGGTCAAGAGTATAATCGTATATATGTGGTTGATCTTGTTAAAGGCTATGCAGCACAGGTTTCAGATTCATTATTGAAAAATGGATTTGTATTATCTGAAGAACTATCAGATATTGGTTTGTATATATATGACAGAATTGCGTAAAAATAATGAGGATTAGAATTTATGAAAAAAATTAGTGTAACAATTCCTTGCTGGTCAGAGGAGAAAAGCATCCATCAGATGTACGAACGTTTAATTAATGTATTTCACGAAGAACTACCACAGTATGATTACGAAATAATCTTTGTAGATGACTACTCTCCAGATAACACAAGAGAAGAGATACGTAAGCTATGTGCAGTAGATAAAAAAGTAAAAGCAGTTTTTAATGCTAGAAATTTCGGTTTCAGCAGAAATGTATTTGCTACATTGCAGTATGGTTCAGGAGATGCTACCTTTATGCTCTTTGGTGATTTACAAGATCCACCAGAGCTTTTACCAGAAATGGTTAAACGATGGGAGGCAGGAAGCAAAGTAGTTATAGGACAGCGAACAAAGGGAAATGAAAATCCAATTATGTATAGCATGAGAAAAGTTTATTATAAACTGATGGAGCTTCTATCTGATTCAAAACAAATCGAACATTTTAATGGATTTGGTCTTTATGATAAAAGTTTTATTGATGTTTTAAAGAAGCTAGACGATCCAATGCCATACTTAAAGGGAATAATATCAGAACTCGCGATTGAACAGAGCATAGTTCCTTATGAGCAGGCAGCAAGTCTAAGAGGAAAATCTGGAGCAAATTTTCTTAAGAATTATGATTTAGCAATGCAGGGAATAACATCTTATACTAAAATATTAATGAGAATTGCTACATTTCTTGGAGCTGGTCTTGGAATTATAAGTGCAATATTTGCTATTTTTGTTTTGATTTCTAAGTTATGCAATTGGGGATTATATCCATATGGTACAGCAACAATTATTATTGGTGTATTTTTTATAGGTGCTGTACAACTATTCTTTATGGGTATTTTAGGTGAATATGTATTGAGCATAAATACACGCTCTATGAAGAGACCATTAGTCATAGTGGGAGAAAAGATTAACTTTGAACAGGAATATGGGAAAGAAGAGAATTAACAATGAAACATGATACCATATACTCTATTGCAAAAAGCTGGACAGTAAACGAGGGAGTTGTCAATAAAACAGAGGATATTCTTGCATGGGTGAAAGACAAAAATCAAACTGTAGAAGTAGATATTAAAAAAAATAAACTTTCTGAAAGCACTTTCTGGTTTTATGATGAACAAACTGGCACAATACATAATAAAAATAATAGCTTTTTCTCAGTCTCAGGATTTCAAAAACAGATTGATAGTGATACTGTTATTAATCAGCCAATTATATTGCAACAGGAGATTGGATTTCTTGGTATCATTTGCAAGGAAATCGAAGGTGTAATGCATTTTTTGATGCAAGCAAAAATTGAGCCAGGTAATATCAATAAAATCCAGTTATCGCCTACTATACAAGCAACAAAAAGTAACTTTACACAAAAACATGGTGGAGCAAAGCCAACATATATTGAATATTTTGAAAATGCTTCAAGATATGAAATTGTAGTAGATCAAATTCAATCTGAACAATCATCTAGGTTTTATAAAAAGAGAAATCGAAATATCATTATCTGTGTAAATGGGGATATTTCAGTTTTTCCTACACATAAATGGATGACTCTTGGACAAATAAAAAGACTAATGAGTGTAGATAATCTTGTTAATATGGATACTAGAACGGTATTATCATGTATCCCGTTTTATAAATTACAGATGAATGATACTGAGCGACAAGAATTAGCTGAATGTTTTTCAAATCAATCTCTTTTTCGTTCAATTTTTGAGTCGAAAAATAATCAATTTACACAGGTGTATCAGTATATTAACAATTATAAAATGTTTAATGATACTACTGGAGAGATGATTCAATTACATAAATTGGACGGTTGGACGATGGAAGATGATAAAATCAAATGCAATAAACCATATCCTTATCAAGTAATTTTCTGCGATATAGCTATAGAAGGAAGAGAGGTTAAACGGTGGACACAACCTCTTTTTGAAGCGATCGGAATTGCAATGTTTGGATTGATTTGTTGTGAAGAAAATGGTGTTCTCAAATTTCTTGTTAAAGCAATGCCAGAGATTGGTTGTTTTGATGGAGTAGAACTTGGTCCTACAGTTCAGATAGAAGCAGTGGAAATGCCAGATTATAAAGAAACTATTATTGACAGGTTCTTTATGGAAAGACTGGAGCAAAAAAGTGATATAATATTTGATCATTTGCTTTCAGAGGAGGGTGGACGATTTTATCATGAGCAAAATCGAAATATTTTGCTAAAGGTTAATGTTGATGAACTTCCACAACTTCCAGATGGATATTTCCTACTTGATTTTTATACACTCAATGAAATGGTTCAGTTTAATAATGTATTAAATATTCAACTTCGAAATTTACTTTCTCTTTTGGAGGCATGATTAACATGAAGTTAGGAATTTTAGGAACAGCTGATATTGCATTTCGTAGATTTCTGCCAGCACTTAGTAAGTGTCCACAGATTACATATGCAGGTGTGGCATCTCGCACACCAGAAAAGGGATTGAAATTTCAAGAAAATTTTGGCGGTAAGGTATATGAATCTTATGAAACATTACTTGAAGATGAAAGCATAGATGCTGTTTATGTACCATTGCCACCAGCTTTGCATTTTGAGTGGGGTAGAAAAGTGCTAGAGTCAGGAAAGCATCTCTTTATGGAAAAGCCATTCACGACTAATCAACATGATACAGAACGACTTTTAGAATTAGCAGGGAAAAAAGGGTTAAAAGTTCATGAAAATTATATGTTCCTGTACCATAGTCAACTTGCAAAAATTAAAGAAATGATTTCAGATGGTTCTTTGGGTAATATTCGTCTTTATAAAATGTCTTTTGGTTTCCCAATGCGTGGAGAAGGGGATTTCCGTTATAATAAAGAACTAGGTGGAGGGGCACTGCTGGATTGTGGTGGATATCCTGTTCGACTTGCACTGGAACTACTCGGAGATACAACAAATGTTGTACAGTCTAAATTGTATCAGCCAAATGGGTTTGAAGTTGACCTGTATGGTAATGCAGTGATGGAGAATGATGAAGGTGATGTCGCACAGATTTCTTTCGGTATGGATAATGCTTATCAGTGTCAGCTTGAAGTTTGGGGAAGTAAAGCAACATTAATAGCACCACGTATATTTACAGCAGGAGATGGTATTAAACCAACTTTAATTTTGAAAAGTTCTACTGATGAAAAACAGATTGAGCTTGAATCAGATGACCAGTTTTTACATTCGATTGAAAAATTTATAACTTATATCACAGATTTAAATAAGTACAGTATATCAGACAACATTATGTTACAATCTATGATAATCGAGAATATTATGAGAGGCTTACATATATGAAAAAAATTGCAGTTGTAGGGGCAAACGGATATCTTGCTAGAAACTTTACGCATTTGTATAAGCAAAATAATCAGATTGATATATATACATATGGTTATGAAGATTGTCATATGGATAATTATGAAAAATATCAAAAAATTGATGTTTTTAATCCAGATGATATGAAATATGTTGTTTGTAATTGTGATATAATATATTTTTTTACAGGAAAAACGGGAACATTGCAGGGATTTAAGCAACATGATGAGTTTTTAAATTTGAATATTCGTTCGCTTATCAATACATTGAATGTTGCTAAAGATTACAACCCTTCTGTTAAGATTGTTTTTCCTTCAACAAGACTAGTGTATGAAGGTTCAGAAAATGCATTATCTGAAGATGATAAAAAGCAATTTTTAACTCCATATGCACTTCAAAAATTTATGTGCGAAGAATATTTGAAGATGTATAGTAATTTATATGGTATTCGATACAGTGTTGCAAGAATATGTGTTCCATATGGTTCGCATATATCAAATATAAGTTCATATGGCACTATAGGTTTTTTTGTAGATCAAATTAAAAAAAATGGAAAAATAAAATTGTTTGGAGATGGAGAACAGAGGAGAACATTTACGTATATAGATGATTTGTGTGAAGCACTATATTCTATAGGTGTAAATAGTGTGTGTGATAATCAGTTATATAATATTGGTGGAGAGAATCTTTCATTAAAACAGTTAGCAACGATGATTGTAGGGAAATTGGGTGGGAGTATAGAATATGTAGAATGGCCAGTTGAAACAAAGAAGATTGAGTCTGGTAGTACAATATTTGACTCCTCCAAACTAGATAATTCTATAAATTTATATAAAAGAACTAAAATCAATGATTGGTTGAAAGAAATATAAAAATATAAGGATTTTATAGAGAGTATGGAGATGTAATATTATGAATAAAATAATTATTGTTGGTGCTGGATTTTCTGGCAGTATATTAGCAAGAAAAATTGCACAAGAGCTTAATAGAAAAGTTATTATTCTTGAGCGTAGATTTCATATTGCAGGAAATGCTTATGATGAGATAGATGAACACGGAATTTTGGTACAAAAATATGGACCACACTTTCTGAATACTAATCATTACAACGTAATTCGTTTTTTAATGCAATATGGAAAGCTATATCAACATAATACAAAATTACTCAGCTATATTGATGACGAATATATTCAGCTACCATTTAATTTTTTATCTGTACAGCAACTTATTGGTGCAGAAAGGTCAGAAACTCTATTGGCAAAGCTGAGAAAGGCATTTTATGGTCGTGACCGTGTACCTATTTTAGAACTAGTCGATTATGATGACAAAGACATTAGTGATTATGGAATTCTGTTATTTGAAAAGGCATATCGTACTTATACTTCAAAAATGTGGGGTATTCAGCCAGAACAGATTGATAAATATGTTTTGGAACGAGTTCCTATGGCAATGAACTATGATGAGCGTTATTTAAATAAGGATTTTCAGTATCTACCAACAGATGGTTTTACCAAACTCTTTGAAAATATGCTTAATCACCCAAATATCGAAGTTAGACTTAATACTGATGCACTGCCTCTTTTGAGTATAGAAGAAGAAACAGGATCAATTTTCTTTGAAGGTGAGAAAGTAGACTGCCTTATATATACAGGTGCAATCGATGAGTTATTTGGAAGAAAGTATGGTTTGCTTCCATATCGCTCGCTTGATATTAAGTATGAATATTATTCTGATAGAACAAGTGTGTTACCAAGTGAAATTATTTCTTATCCTCAGGTTGATGGTTATACAAGAAAAACAGAATACCATAAGCTAATGAAGGATACAACTAATGTAGTTGGTAGTATTGTTGCCACAGAATATCCTTTACAGTATAATCCAGAGGCTGAAATTGGAAATGTTCCATATTATCCAGTTATGACAGAGGAAAGTAATAAATTATACCAAAAATATTTAAATGATGTTAAGAAATACAAAGGTTTATTTTTGTGTGGACGCTTAGCTGAGTTTAAGTATTATAATATGGATATTTGTATTGAGCATGCGATTGCATATTTTGAACAAGTAAAAGATTATTTGGAGAAATTATAATGAGAAAATTTCTAAATCGTGAATTTCTCATAGAAACATTTAGATATCTTGTTTGTGGTGTGTCAACAATTATTTTAAATATAGTATTGTATAAACTTTTATCAACATATGTATGGGGTAAATTAACATCTAATACGGTGGCATTTTTGTTATCAGTTCTATATGCATATTTCACAAATAGTATTTTTGTTTTTCGTATGAAATGTACATGGAAAAACTTTAGTGAGTTTTTTGGAATGCGAATTGGAACAATCTTAATTGACAATGGTGGTATGATGCTTTTAATTTGGTTTAATGTCAATGATATGATAGCAAAGTGTATTGTTAATGTCATTATTATTGGATTAAATTATATTTTTAGTAAATTGTTTATCTTCAGAAAGAAATGAGGAAAATGATATGAAAGGAATTATTCTTGCTGGTGGTTCAGGTACTCGACTTTATCCGATTACAAGAGGTGTATCAAAGCAGGCACTACCTATTTATGATAAGCCAATGATTTATTATCCATTATCTACGCTTATGCTTGCCGGTATTCGTGAAGTTTTGATTATATCTACACCTCGTGATATTTTGGTATTTGAGGAAATTTTGGGCGATGGAAAGCAATATGGCATGGAATTTTCTTATGCAGTACAAGAGGCGCCAAATGGTCTTGCGGAGGCATTTATTATTGGTAAGGAATTTATTGGTGATGATAAGGTTGCACTTGTATTAGGCGATAATATTTTTTATGGTGCTGGATTTTCACCAACCCTTGCTGAGGCAGCGGCACTAGAAGAGGGTGCAGTTATTTTTGGATATCCTGTTTATAATCCAAAAGATTTTGGTGTGGTAGAGTTTGATAAAGATGGAAAGGTGCTATCATTAGAAGAAAAACCAGAAAAACCGAAGTCAAATTATGCTGTTCCGGGTCTATATTTTTATGATAATCAAGTGGTAGAGATTGCAAAGAATATAAAACCATCTGCTCGTGGTGAGCTAGAAATTACAGCTGTTAACAACGAATATTTGAAACGTGGTCAGTTAAATGTAGTAAAATTTTATCGTGGTATGGCATGGCTTGATACTGGTACTTATGGAGGGCTACAAGAAGCATCACAGTTTGTTAGTATTATTCAAAGGCGTCAAGGACTTTATGTATCATGTATTGAAGAGATTGCATATCGTAAAGGATTTATTACAAAAGAGCAGCTACTAGAACTTGCAGAACCAATGATGAAAACAGAATATGGTGTATATTTAAAAGCAGTGGCTGAGGAGGAAATTTAATGAAAAGAGTATTGGTTACTGGTGGTGCAGGATTTATTGGTTCAAATTTTGTACAGTATATGCTAAGCAATAAGGAAAATATTGAACTTTTAGTAAACCTAGACGCCTTAACATATGCAGGCAATTTAGAAAATCTAACTGCGGTGCAAAACGATAAACGTTATAAGTTTGTAAAGAGCGATATACGAAAAAAAGAAATTGTGGAAAAGCTGTTTTGTGAATATGATTTTGATACTGTTGTGCATTTTGCAGCAGAGAGTCATGTTGATCGTAGCATTGAAGAACCAGAACTTTTTTTAACAACAAATATTGTTGGGACACAAACACTTTTAGATGCTGCTAAGCGTCATTGGAAAATTCACCCTAATGATAAATATTCTCGTGATTATCGTGATGGTGTAAAATACTTACAAGTATCCACAGATGAAGTATATGGAGCACTTGGCGAAACAGGTATGTTTACAGAAACTACACCACTATCACCTAATAGTCCATATTCAGCATCAAAAGCAAGTGCGGATTTAATTGTAAGGGCATATCACGAAACTTATGGTATGCCAGTAAATATAACGCGCTGTTCAAATAACTATGGACCATATCAGTTCCCAGAAAAGCTGATTCCGCTCATGATTCATAATGCTATAAATGATAAAGCACTGCCTGTATATGGTGACGGTATGCAAATTCGTGACTGGCTTCATGTATCTGATCATTGTTATGCGATTGCCAAAGTATTAGAAGAAGGTAAAATAGGTGAGGTTTATAATATTGGTGGTAACAATGAAAAAGCCAATATTGAAATTGTTCGTCTAATCCTTGCAGAGCTAGGAAAACCAGAAAGTTTGATTACCTATGTGAAAGACCGACCTGGACATGACCGTCGTTATGCTATTGATAACAAAAAAATTACAACTGAATTGGGATGGGCACCTATTTATACATTTGAGCAAGGTGTAAAAGAAACTATCAAGTGGTATCTTGAAAATATGGAATGGGTAAAACGTATCACAACTGGTGATTACATGAACTATTATAAGAGTATGTATGAGAATATTTGATAATTAGAGATTAAAGGAGAATAGAGAAAGACATGATAAAAAAACTTTTGTCTATTATAATGGTATTTAATATTTTACTATCAGGATTTTCAGTTCATGTTTATGCAAGTAATCACGCAAATTTTGCAATTTCTATTGATAGAATTGATGTTGCAAAGGAATTAAAGACAACTAAGAATGAACAATACTATGATGGGACAATTGTTTCAACAGATAATATTGATACAGCTCCTGATGGAGAAATTTATGCGATTATAAATATAAACGTTCAGTGTGAAGAAAGTACAAATCTAGAAAATTTAAAACTTAAAATAGATGGTAAACTTTATAATAGAATAGAAGATAATTCTTTTTTACAGAATCATGGATATACAACACTATCAGATATATTAACAACAACAATGACTGGTTATGTTTCATTTTTAATTCCAGAAGATTATTTGGAATCAGAAAAGACTGGTTGGTCTGTATGCTTAGGTGATTATGAAAGTGATGCATATATTGGATTGACAGAGGTTTCATTACAGAACGGCATTGTAGAGCAGCATGAAATATTGGAAAGTGCTATACTTGAAGATTATAACAAAAATGGGAAAAGAACTCTGGATAATGCATTGGTTTATCAAAATATATACGGAACTGCACCACTTACTGCGGTTATTTTATTCGAAACATCAACAAGTGATACAGTAACTGTTTCTGTGGCAGGTAAAACAGAAGATACCACAATATCATATACAACAGCAGCCAATACTCACCATGAGGTACAGATTTTTGGCTTATACCCAAATTATCTAAATAAAGTTACACTCACTACATCGTCAGGAAATTCCAGACTGTTTGAAATACAAACAGAACCAATGCCAGAAGACATGACTACTGTAAAAAAACTCGAATCTAATGGTATACAGCTAAATGATAACCTGTTTTTTGTATGCGATGGAAATAGGACAGTGTTTGATAAAAGTGGCGATATTCGCTGGTATATGTATAATATAGAAAAGAGTAGTCCAAATGGGATTGAAGAGTTTGATTTTCAAACAGGAAATTTCTGGTTTTCAACTAATCCATATTCAGCTAACAATGCCACTATATATTGCATGAGCTTTACTGGTAAAGTACAAGGTAAATATATTATAAATGGTTTACCTGCACACCATGATGCTTCATTAACACCAGATGGGAAGCTATTATACCTTTCTAAAATAGGTCAAGGAGAGTTAGCAACAATAAGTTCACTTGATCCAAAAACGGGTTCTGTCACTGAATACTTAGACTTGTTAGATATTATAAATTCTAGTTTAGGATCGCTTGAGTATTCGACTGTTAACACTTTAGATTATTTTCATCCTAATACAGTAGAGTACGTTAAAGAAAATAATAGTTTGTTGATATCACTAAGAAATCACCATATGGTTCTAAATATTGACTATAGTACAAAGAATATTAACTGGATTTTAACATCAGCTCTAAAAGAAGTTAATGGTAAAATATATGCTATTCAAGAGAATCTTACTGAATATTTGATATTACCAGAAGAAAATGATGAGGAGTTTGAATGGTTTTACTCACAGCATGATCCTACATTGGTTTCATATGACAAAGCAAATGGAATTTTTGATCTTGTTCTTTTTGACAATGGTACAGATAGATTTTTGCCAACACAAGCAGATGACCCTGATAGAAATACAGAAAAATACAGCAGAATTGTACATTATCAAATTGATGAGAAAAGTAAAACAGTAAAACAAATTTACCAATATGGTAAAGAAGAGGGGGAAAATATTTATTCTACGGCTTGTGGAAGTGCCCAATTTTTGCATGATAATAGCCATTATATAGCAAATTTTTGGACAGACAATACCATATCTGGAGTGAATAATCTTTCACGTGTAACAGAAACAGCTAAAGATGGAACAGTTGTGGCAAGCTATCAAATAGGGAACACTTTGGAAGGTTCATACAGGACATATTCGATTCCATTCGAAAAGTTTATTGTTAATGGAAATGTATTTAGTGATGTGATAAAATACACAGAATATTATAAAATGGGTTATGAATTTACAGAAAACAATGGTTCACTTCCAATTAAAGATGAAATAGAAGTTACCATAAAAGATATAGCTATTACACAAAGTGGATTTGAACTATATGGTGAAGGGGATATTTTAAGCAACATAGATGGTTGGAATGCATTTTCTCTTATTGCGACAGGTGAACAAGGGCAATATATAATACCTCTCGTGAATATTAATAAGAAACAATTTTATACCGCTGGTATAGATATTTCTCAACTTCCAAAAGATGTATATAAACTAGGCATCTATATTTGGCGTTCTAATGATATATATGGTTATACAGAGATTCCATATAAAATAACAATAAATAAAGTCATAAATGAAGATGTAATATATACACAAAAGAAAGTAAACGAATCCATAAGCAGTTCTACAAATACATATACAATTGACAAACCTAATATATCTGTAGATGCATATGGTATTGCACCACTTTCTGCTATTTTATCATTTACAACAAGCAAACCTGCTTCAATTACAGTTGAAGTAGAAAGTAAAAATGGTGCAAAACCAGTAACAAATGTTTTTGAAACAGTATCAACTGAGCATCAAATTCCTATTTATGGATTATATGAGAATGAAGCAACTAATGTAAAACTCACTGCACATTATAAAGATGGAACTTCTGAAACAAGCACAATATCTGTAACTGGTAATAGTTTGCCATCTGATTTTGTACCAGTAAGCATAACAGAAGCAGATACTGCACAAATGGCAGATGGTTGGACCTTTATAATGGCAGGCAGTTTGCAAGGTTATGTATATGCAATAGATGAAACAGGTGCTGTTCGTTGGATGCTTAGTGAAAAAGGTCTTGGTGCCGCTGGTAGTTTACTACCACTATCAAATGGCAATTATTTAATTGGCGGCGATAAGAGTTTTGGTCAATATTATAAATACAATTTATTTGAACTTAATATGACAGGACAAATCATAAATGAATATTTAGTTAATGGATATCACCATGATGCTCAAGAGCTACCAAATGGAAATTTGCTTATTCTTGCTAATAATGTAAATGGTGATGTAGTTGAAGATACTATGTATGAAATTGAACGTTCGACAGGTGCAATTTTGCGTATATGGGATTTAAATAGTTACTTCAATGTAGGAAATTACAATAATGCAGGACAACATGTTTCTGATGTAAACTATGGTTCAGACACTCATGACTGGTTACATACAAATGGTATGGAATATGACGAAAGCACAAATTCAGTTCTTATATCTGCTCGTCATCAAGATGCTGTATTTAGCATGAGTTTAGAAACAGGTGATATTAACTGGATTTTAAGTAATCCAGATGATTTATGGCCTGAATATCTTAAAGAAAAACTACTTAAACCAACAGATGATAATTTTGAATGGCAATATGGTCAACATAATATAAGTTTGTTACCAAATGGAGATATTATGATGTTTGATAATGGTGACTATCGAAGTAAAAATACTGATGGAGTGTTGCCTGCAACTGAAGGATATTCAAGAGCAGTTGTTTATAGAATTGATAAAGAAAATATGACTGTTAGTCAAGTATGGCAATTTGGTAAAGAACTTGGTTCAGCTCCTATGGCTGCATATGTTAGTAGTTCACAATATCTTGGCGAAAATCATTATTTAATTGATTTTGGTGGAATTGTAAAAGATTCAAATGGTAATGCAACTTATAACATTATGGACGGTATACAAGGTAGTAGCCAATCACAAATTTATGAAGTTAAAGATGGAAAGATTATTTTCCATGCATCAGTAGAGCGTTCAGGATTACATGGTAACACATATCGTGCAGCTAGAATGATGCCATATTCTTCAACAGCAGAACTTGATTTAATAAATGCTGGTAATAGACTGGGCGGTTTATATCGTTATGGTTTAGCAGAAACTGTTAAATTTGATTCTAGTATAGCAGTTTCAGGAGCTCCAGAAGTTGAGGTTTCTGATAATGGTGTACAACTGCAAATAACATCAAATCTAGGCAACACAGGTGTAAAGAGTGATTTAGCAATGATATTTGCAAACGATGAAGCTGCATATAAAATAACACTTCCATCTGATACAAATATCGCATACACACTAAACAACAGTGAAATTCCAACTGGAACATATAAATTATATCTTGTAAAGGATAATATAACATATGATTTAAAACTGGATTGGACTAATTCAAGTAATTATTATGCTTTTCCGACAGGATATAATATTGTAGTCAAATCAAATCTATCTGATGATTTAGTATATGGTTCTGGTATATATTACGCTAATACACCATTTACAGTAAGTGCAGTTACAAACGATGGTTATAAATTTGAAGGCTGGTATGTAGGAGATAAGCTAGTAAGCACTAATGCAAATTATACTATAACAGCAACAAGTGACATGACAATAACTGCAAAATTTTCTGGATATACTGATATCAAGAAAACGGATTGGTATTATGATGCAGTAAATTATGCAAGTGAAAATGGTATAATGACAGGATATTCTGAAACACAGTTTGCTCCTAATGATAAGTTAAGTCGTGCACAAGCGTGCCAAGTTATCTATAATATTGCAGATGCGAATGAACAGGCTACAGAGGATATATTTAGTGATGTACCACTAGGACAATGGTATACAAATGCAATTTCATGGTCATCAAAGAATGGTGTTGTATCTGGATATGGAAATAATTTATTTGGTCCAGATGATGCGATTACAAGAGAGCAGATGGCTGCAATATTATATCGCTATGTTGGGGCACCTAGTGTAGAAGCGGATAATTTAGGAAACTATACAGATGCTAATCAGATTAGCGATTGGGCAACCGATGCATTAAACTGGTGTGTAGAAAATAAAATCATGGTAGGCAATGGAAATGGAACAATGACACCAAATAAAGTTATTACTCGTGCAGAAGTTGCTACTATTATGATGAATTATTTTATAAATATGGATTAAATTTATTATTTAACTCTATAATGATTAAATAGGCAGAGGACAAGATAGTTCTCTGCCTGTTAATTTATATTGAAAAATTTTTATCCCTATATTACAATATTATCTATAAATAATATAAATGGAGTTGATTACATTGATTGAAAAATTCGATATTGCTGGATATTGCCGTATTTCAGTGGACGAAGAATTAGATAGAGATAATACCTCCATTGAAAATCAAAAGGCAATTATTGAAGATTATGTGAAAAGACATTTTCCAAATTCAAGCCTTACATTTTATGAAGACCGTGACCGTTCTGGTTATACATTTGAGCAGCGAGAAGGATATCAAACGCTTAGAAAAGAACTTATGAGCCATAAAAAAGACATTTTAATTATAAAAGATTTCTCTCGTTTTTCTCGTCGAAATAGTAGGGGACTCGTAGAGCTTGAAGATTTGCGAGATGTGGGGGCAAGAATTATTTCCATAGGAGATAATATCGACTTTCCAAATGATGATGATTGGCTGAAAATTCAGTTCCAGTTTCTTATCAATGAAATGCCTGTTACAGATACAAGTAAAAAGGTGCGTTCAGTTGTTCGTAGACGTCAACAAGATGGACAGTGGATTTGTGCTGCACCATATGGCTATATTATCAATAAACAACAACAGTTTGAGATTGTGCCAACAGAAGCTGATATAGTTCGTCAAATTTTCCATCTTTATAATGATGAGGGTTGGGGTTATAAAAAAATTGCAAATTATCTAACAGACCAAGGTATTCCAACACCTAGAATGTCAGAAAAAATGCGTAAAGAAGCAGCAGGCGGAGAATGTAAACGAGCTGTCAGAAACTCATGGGCGATTATAACTGTTCAAGGAATTTTGGACAATGATTTTTATATTGGTACACTTAGACAGGGAAAATATACCCGTGCTAAAATCAATGGTAAAGATATTAAGCGTGACGAGATAGAGCAAATTGTGATTGAAAATCATCATCAGCCAATAATAGATTATCGTACATTTGCTACTACAAAGGCACTTAGAGAGCAGCGAACACGCTCCAATTATCGTGGTACAAAAATCAATGACAATGTATATTCAGGGCTTATGGTGTGCGGCGATTGTGGCAGTCCTATGTTTGCCATGAGCAGGCGAGATTTAAAGCCAGCATATACCTGTGGTACATACCATAGGCGTGGCTTATCAGGCTGTACAAGCCATCATATACGTGTAGACAAGCTAGACGAGCTTATAAAGGTTTATATTCAAAGGGTTAGAGATAACTCAAGCCGTATGATAGAAAGGCTTAATGAGGATTTAAAGCACGAAGAACAAGATATAGCTGAAACCGAGCAGACGGCTGCAAATCTTGAGGATATTTTAATAGACTTGCAAGAGGAATTAAAAGCAACAAAACGTCAGCGTGTAAGGGATATTATGAAGCACCCAGATAGGGAACAAATTCTAGAAGAAACATATGATGAGATGGAAAGCGAACTCATCCAAAAAATTGAGGGTATTCAGTCTCAAATAAATATGGCAACTGATAAGCGAAATATTATTATTCAAACAAACCGTATGGCAAAAACAGCCATAGATATTTTTGATGAGATACTAAAGAAAGACCATCTTGAAAAGAAAGATTTGCAGCTTATAATAGAAAAAATTTGGGTTTATGAAAACCGTTTAGAAATACAATTAAAATCCGATATTGACCAGATTTTAAATTGTGGATTGGTAGGTAAAGCTGTAAATTTTAATTTAGGCATGGAGAATATCACAAAATATACTATTGTTCAGCAAACAAATAAGCATATGGACAAGGTTTTCCATGCCAATGTTATAAGTAGCGGTGACCCGCTGGAAATCTATACAGATAGAGATGGTGAAGTAATTTTCAAAAAATATTCACCAATGGGTGAATTAGGAACTTTTGCAGATGAACTTGTAGATGCACTTAGCCGTACATCAGGTCTATCATGTGTAATCTGTGATAGAGATTCAGTCATTGCTGCTGCGGGCGGTGCAAAAAAAGAAGTTTATGAAAAAACAGTTTCTGATGCAATAGATAATGTTATGAAAAACCGCAAAGCATATCAATATACAGGTGAAAATCAAAATATTCATGTGTCAGAACAAGACAATTATACTGTTGTAGTTGCAACACCTATTATATCCGATGGCGATGTTACAGGTTGTGTAGCGTTCTTATCTGATAAAGATGTAACTGCAACTGAAGTTGAAACAAAATTAACTCAAACTGCTGCGGGTTTTTTATCTAAACATGTGACTATGTAAGCAAAGAACCACCCGTTTAAAGGGTGGTTCTTATTATTTTCTTGAGAAACTAGGTTTTTTAGGTTTTTTATGCTCTTCATATTTATCAAACGCTTTTATAATTTGCCCTACAAGCTTATGTCTGATTACATCTTTGCTACTCAGTTTTATAACTGCTATATCATCAATATCAGAAAGTAATTCTGCACATTTTGCAAGACCAGATTGTGTGCCTTCTGGAAGGTCAATTTGTGTTATATCACCTGTTAAAATCATACGAGAACCCTCGCCCAAACGGGTTAATATAAGTTTATGGGAAACTAAGGTCATATTTTGACATTCATCAATAATGCAACCTGCATTTTTAAGTGTTCTTCCACGCATATATGCAAGCGGTGCAATCTCGATTGTACGATTTTCAATATATCGCTGAACGGTTTCATGCCCCAAAAGCTCATCAAGTGCATCATAAAGCGGTCTTAAATATGGGTCAACTTTATTTTGTAAATCTCCAGGGAGAAAACCGAGTTTTTCACCAGCCTCAACTGCTGGTCTACACATAATTATACGTTCAATTTCTCTACGTTTTAGCATGCCTACAACAGCCGCAACTGCAAGATAAGTTTTACCAGTGCCAGCAGGACCTATACAAATAGTAACAGTATTATTTTTAATTGCATCTACATATTTTCTTTGACCAATGGTTCTGCATTTGATGGGTGTACCACTATGAGAAATTGCAATAGTATCAGTCATAGCATTAACCATTTCATCGCCTTGCCCCTCCTTGACCATATCAATGGCACGGGATACAGCAAAATCATTTAAAGTTTCGCCATTTTTATGCATTTTCTCAAGAGTTTTTAGGCTTTCAATAGCAAGTTTAACCTGTTTTTCTTCACCAGATACATTTACATAACCATCACGAGTTGAAACACTAACAGAAAGACCATTTTCTATTGTTTGAATATTATTATCACTAATACCAAATAAATCTTGCATTACAGAGACATCTAAAGATATTTTTTCACTATACAAGTTTTTAAAACTCCTTTCAGGAAATAAACCCTGATTTTTTATTTAAATTCATAAATATCCAGCTCGCCACAATAACCACATTGTCCCATACGAGGAGAATTTACAACTGGTAAAATTAGTTCATCATCATCAACAAATTTTTTAATACAATCATCACAGAAAAATGGATTTTTATCTTCCCACATGTATTCTATAGAAATGTTAGTTGCTTCTTTGTCACAATTAGCACATTTAAAATGGTATGGTTCATTTCGAGCAATTAAACGTATAGAATTTTTTTGTTTTGGACGTTTTAATTTATCAATGACAGTTATAACCAATTCTGTTGGAGTACCAAAATCATATTCATAATACAATTTAGAGCCTAAATCAATATCATTAAATTTTTTATTTTTTGAGATATTACTTATTGGAGTGTAAAACTCACTTAGATGACCACAACACTCAAGCCAAATATTTCTTAAAAAAGTATCTAAAACATTAAGATTACAATTTGGTCTAATGTCCAAATAAAGCCAATAATCTTTTGTATATCTTTCTTCAACTTTTAAAAGTATGGTTTCTTCTGAATTATCTCCGTCATAATTATGTTGTGTCATAATATGTTTTTTAAAGCCAGACTTGGATAATACTTTTCTACAAATGTAACAATTTCCTTTTAACACAAGTTAACACCGCCTATATTTTATATTTCTAGTATAACCAAAAATTTTAAAAAAGGCTATATAAATATTATTCAATGTCAGTTTTTTCTGGAAGTGTAATACCTTCTTCTGAAATTTCGGTGGCAATATCTTCAGTACAGTGAGCAGTTATATTAAAAATAAGTGCATTGTCTTTTTTTTCAGATGTATAACTAAGTGTGTTTATTTCTCCTGAAACCATGGTATTTTCAAGTCTAGCCTTAGCATTTTCAAGCATTTCTTGTTCTATAACCTCCTTGGGATAAGTAATTTCTGTTGTATCATATTTTCTGTAATTTTGTTTTATAATTTTAATAGGGAAATAAGTTCCTTCGCCTATATGAAGTTGTGTTTCTGACACAGTTTTTTCCCAGCCTATGCCTGAAATACCTGTGCCAAGATATAAATTTATTCTAAAATTGCCTATTAAAATAGCAAATTGAGTTTTAGTTTTCCCTGTATATTCTTTTTTTAGCCTAGTAAGTGATGTTATACTTTGTTCGTTTCTTAGAGTGTTTGCAGTTATACTTGCTATGCTATGCCCTATATGACCTGTACCTTGTTCAGTTGTGGGAGGTGTTAGAGCAGTTACAAGTTTATCTCCTTGCAAAACCGCATCACCGACTTTAACAAGAGGATAACCGCCTTTAACGTCCATTTTTGTTATAACACCATCATAAGAGGCAACAATGCCAGTTACTGATTTATCATCTTGTATTTTAGGTGCATCAATGTCATTTATTGCTTGAATTATAAGTCTATTTCCCAGTCTGCTAACAGATATATAATCCAGAGTTTTCATATTAAATTTGACAGTTTGGGCTATTTTGGTTTCATCTATAAAATAAATAGGTACACCAGTATAAGCACCAGCATTATTTAAATTTTTTCTAAGCTCTGATAAATCTACTTGACCACTTGTTTGAATATCTATAACCCAGATACAGTTAGTGAGTGCCAAAAATAATAAAATAGCCAATATAGTGCCAATCCATAATGCATAACGTTTACGAAATTTATAAATAAAAAAAGGCAGTCCGATTTTTTTTGTTATATGCACATGACAGCCAGTGCGTCCCATATAGTGTAAAAGTTTACGAAAATCAGAGATAGAAACCGAGGCACACATACAAACTTCATCTTTACGTTCTATTTTATATAGTTTTATTTCATTTTTAATGCACATATTTAAAAAACGTTCAATAGTGCTTCCATGGACTATTATACGCAAATTACCAAACAGTAAAGATAGGAGTTTTATTATCATTTTCACACCCCCTTGATATATTCAAGTGAAATTATTGTGCCAATTACTGTTAATTCCTTAAGTGTTAAATCATAAATCTCCATATTTTGACCTGTTATATGTAAATAGCCATCAGATAATGCGATTTTCATAGATAAATCACTGTATTCTTGAATGCCTTTATGATTTTCTATTGATAAACGATGATTTCCTACAAGTTCTACTCTGGATAAGGTTATATTTAAATCATCAATCATTTCACTTTGACTAAATTTCTGCCCCATAAATCATACACTCCCTTCTCAAAATAATATGCGGTTTAAATATGTAATATGATTTTAAAAGGAGCATACTTATAAAATATAGGCTTATAAAAAGGGGGAAAATAAAGTGACAAATAAGATTTCTGGGGTTGTATCATTTATATTTTTTATACTTGTTATTTTATTTGCGGATATAGCCAAAGAGGGTGCATTAAATGGTATAAATTTAGCACTTAGAACTGCAATTCCTGCATTATTCCCGTTTTTTGTAGCAAGCACATTGCTTAGTCAAACAGGGGTAACAAAGGTTTTAGGAAAGATTTTTAGCCCTATTATGCGTAAATTATATGGTTTATCAGGTGAATGTGTAGGTGTGCTTGTGTTAGGCTTTACAGGTGGTTATCCAGTGGGGGTTGCGGCTGCTTGTGAGTTATATAAAACAAAGCAAATAACTAAAAATCAAGCTGAAAAACTTTTAGGATTTTGTAATAACACAGGACCAGCTTTTATAGTTGGAATTTGTGGTGTAGGAATTTTGGGTTCTGTAAAATTGGGATTGTTATTATATTTTATACATATAGTTTCAGCCTTAATCTGTGGTAAATTTTTTACAAGTGGCGGATATATTTCAAATGAAAATAATAAAAATATACAAAATATTGACTTTTCAACAGCTTTGGTAAATGGTTGTGAACAAGCTGCACAAACAAGTATAAAAATAGCGGGATTTTTAACTTTTTTTTCAGTTTTAATAGCTTTTTTAAGACATATAAATATAATTTTACCAGATATTTGTTATCCTATTTTATATGGTTTTTTTGAGCTTACATGTGGGCTTATGATTTTAAATGAAGTTTATATGCCAGTTAATATATTGATTGCAGTAATGAGTGCAATTTTAGCATTTGGCGGTTTATCGGTTATGTGTCAGGCATTTAGCATAGTAAAACCTCTAGGTCTTTCATTTAAATATTGCTTTATAGGTAAGATTTTACATAGTATAACAGCATTTATATTAAGTTTTATAATTACCCTATTTTTACCTATTGCTGTACCTACCGTAGCAACAAATATATGTATACCTATGATACCTAAAATTTATGTGTTGATTATATGTATTTTTATTTTATATATTTTAACTACTAGCAAACATATGAAAAATACGTTATAATAATATCTGCACTCACATGAGCTAAAATAATCTTTTTTAGCTCGTTTTTTGTATATTTTAGGAGGTATTTCCTTGTTTTTTAAAAATAAGTTATTTCGTAAAGATATAGAGCCACGTTGTTTTTATTGTCTATATGCAAGTAAACTTGATGAACAAAATATGATATGCAAAAAGCGTGGTATAGTAAATCAAATTAGTAAATGTCGTTCATTTAAATATGACCCACTGTGCAGAATACCGCCAAAACCTGCGGTTTTACGTTTGAATTTTAAAGATTCCGATTTTCTTCTGGAGGAAAATGATGAAAACTAAAAAAACACATCGCTTTATGGCGATATTGATGTTATTTGTATTATTTTTTGTGCCTAATGCATATGCACTTACTGACCCAAATCCTGCGGCAGCAGCTGCAATTTTAATTGATAAAGATAGTGGATATGTACTGTATGATAAAAATTCCGATGAAAAACGTTATCCAGCATCTACAACTAAAATTATGACTGCACTTATAACACTGGAAAATGCAGAAAATCTTGATGAGCTTGTAGAAGTAACAGAAGAAGATTTTATAGGCGTAGCGTCAGATGCATCAAAGGCGGGTTTTATGGTTGGTGAACAAGTGCCTGTTATTGATTTGCTTTATGGTTTAATGTTGCCATCTGGTAATGAAGCCGCAAACACTCTTGCACGTTATATAGGCGGTTCAATTGAAAACTTTGCTGATATGATGAATGAAAAGGCTAAAGAACTTGGTTGTAAAAATACACATTTTGTAAATCCAAATGGTTTGCATGATGATAACCACTATACAACAGCTAGAGATTTAGCTATAATCACACAAGAGGCTTTAAAAGATGAAACATTTGCTTTAATAGTAAATACTGCTCAAAAGACATTGAGTGAAACCAATATGACACCTATGCGAGATGGAAAACCATTAAAAGTATATACAACTAATATGCTTATATATAGCCGTTATCAGCCAGAATATTACACCTATGCAAAGGGTGTTAAAACAGGTTTTACTTCACAAGCGGGTTATTGTTTGGTATCGACAGCAATTTATAAAGAAAGTCAGCTTATATCAGTGGTTTTAGGCTGTGAAAAACCAGCAGGTGCAGCAAATGCAAATACATTTGAGGCTAGTAAAACACTGTTTAGATGGGGATTTAATAATTTTGAAACAGTGGATATGGTTAAAAAAGATGAAACTGTATCTGAAGTAGCTGTTAGACTTTCTACGCAGCAAGATACTCTTGTAGTTGTAACAAAAGGCGATATTAGCGGTATAATGCCAATAGATGCTGATAAAAACAAAATTGAGCGTAAAATGGATTTACCAGAATCGGTTAATGCACCTATTACACAAGGACAAAAAATAGGTACTATGACTGTTTCATATAATGGTGTGGAGTATGGCACTGTTGATTTAGTTGCATTAAATGATATTTCTATGTCACAAGTTTTATATGTAGCTGATAAAATAGAAAATTTTTTCCAAAGCAATGCATTTAGAATTATAGTTGTAAGTGTTATTTTACTGTTTTTCTTGTATTTCTTATTCTTAGTTTTAAATGTTAGACACAAAAAGGAAAAGCGTAAAAAGATGATGAAATCAAAGCAAGCAAGATATCGTGATTATGATAAGCGAGATAGATAAAAATAAAAGGGGCTGTTTTTAAATGAAATAGTCAATAGTTAGTAGACACAAAAAAAGAAACTAAGCTATCAGTTCAATTCTATATTGGACTGGTGGCTT
>CALWUO010000016.1 GCA_944384745.1 uncultured Butyricicoccus sp. | reverse complement strand
TTAATACTTTAATAGCTACCTTACAGTTTGTAAATCATCTGTGCGAGGTAGCTATTTCTTTATCTGATACCGATTTGCAAGATATGAGCTGGTTTGACTTCTTAGATTTAATCCACGAACCAGAACTAATTCAATATCTAAAAGAACGTCGTTTATATGTTAATGAACCAGTAGAACAATAATAGGAGGATAATAATTTATGTGCAGTTTATTTGGTTTGATTGATTTTAAAAATGTACTTACAACATGTAAGAAAAACAAGATTTTAAACACACTTGCAATAGTATGTGAATGTCGTGGTACAGATGCGACTGGAATAGCTTATAATGTAAATGGCAAACTAAAAATTTATAAACGCCCTGTTCCAGCTCACAAACTTAACATTCGTGTTCCTGATGGTGTAAGAACTATTATGGGTCATACCCGAATGACTACTCAAGGTAATGCAAAGCATAATCAGAATAATCACCCATTTTCAGGCTGTGCTGATGGAAAATATTTTGCCTTTGCACATAATGGTATGATTTGGAATGATTTAGAGTTAAAACTAACCGAAAACTTACCAATTACCGATATTAAAACAGATAGTTATGTCGCTGTACAGCTTATAGAGAAAGAAAATGCCCTTGACTTTAACAGCCTTAAAAGCATGGCTGAAAAGGTCAAGGGTTCTTTTGTATTTACAGTGCTAGACAATGATAACTCTATTTGGTTTGTTAAGGGCGATAACCCGCTCAGTATATTTTACTATGATGGTTTTCTAATTTATGCATCAACAACCGAAATACTAAACAAAAGCATAAAGCATTTAAAACTTGGCAAGCCTAAAAAAGTTTATATGCCATCTGAAGGAGATATTATTCATATAAATTCTGACGGACAGATAGAAAACGGCTGCTTCACACCTGACTTTAGCGACTTGTTTAACAACTATAATTTATACGATTTTGATACGTATTATAGTACAAGCTCCTATGATGAACTTATATCGGTTGCAAGCTCAATGGGTATAAGCCCAGATGAAATTATGGCACTTATTGATTACGGCTGTGATAGAGACGAAATTGAAGAGCTACTATATGACCCATCACTCTTACATGAAATTGCAGCTGAACTGCTTTATACTTACTAATAACAATAGAAAGGAGTTGTATAAATGTTGCAATTAAAAGAAATATTTCGGGTCGTTGGTGTATTGGTTGATTTGATAATCGAGGTGGTTGAAAGCTCTAGCAAAAAAGGCAAGTAATTGTTAAAGCCGTCTGGAAAATACACCATTCCAGACGGCAATATTTTAGATTTTATCCAAATCAGGAATTAACCATAAGCAGTCACTAAGTTTAACTATTGCTGAGAAAACTTTGGAATACATCTGCATTACTGCCATTTCAACATACTGTTTAACTATTTCACATTCTATAATATCTCTTGCATAGCTGAAACTTTTAAAATTAGTTTTATTACTATTATGGGTACTATATTGTTCAATACAATAGTCTTTTAAATCATCAAATAGATATTTAATATCTTTAAAACCGATATATTTAAGTACCTGTCTGCATACCTCCGAATTTTTGCCGTCTTTTAAAAGTATTATTTGTTTAACTTTTGATATATCTAAAGCCAAATCAATTGGTAATACAGGACCATCATAACCACTAAAATGTTTGTTTATTAAAAAATATATATCATGCCATATACATTTTAAATCAAAATTAAACAACTCATATAACCCAGACTTTTTTAATGATTTTGAAAAAGAAAAGTTTATAGGTGGACCATATCCAGTCAAAAGCCAAAACATTTCCATACTTAAATTTATATCATCAATACCATACTTTTTTATAATTGCTTTTTTTATCGCATTTAGTTCTTTGTATTCATAACTGCTTTTTCCATACGGTATATCATTAACTTTTTCTATAAATGTTGAACAATACAACATTTTTATTGAACGTATAATATCTTTTGTTTTAATATCATGTTCCATATCACAAATTTGACCATCAAATATTACTTTAAAAGCCTTTATAACATCACCAATAGCAATATCTGCAATCTTATGCTCAAACATCTTTAAATCTTCCATTTTTGATACATCTAAAAAACAATTATAACAAATATTACTTATCTTTATCAAATTAATATCATCTATTCTTAATTTTCCTTCTTTTCTTAAACTTATAAGTACATAATAAGGATTAAATCTAGTTATTTGTTCGGAATTATTAGCATATTCTCTTATTATCTTACAAATATTATTATAATCTTCGGTCAATTGATTTAATTTGTTTTTATTAAATCTCCCTTTGTTACGTTTAAGCGATGACCTGAATTCTCCCAGGCTCAAATATACATCATTATTTACGTATAACTTAAAGAAAATATAAAGTGGTAAAAGTGTATTTACTATAGGTTCTCTCAAATCTGATTTGCCTTGTTTAATATCTTCATTAATAATTTTATTTTCACATAATTTTAAAAATCTGTTTTTTGCATCTTTTTTTATTAAAGGACTTTTGATTATTTTATACATATCAGAAACTTTATATTCTTTATTCATATAGTTACTATTAATATTAATATGAGTGTCAAGTACTCTGCGTGCTCTAACCAATTCTAACATTGAAAAATATCTTTTTTGAATTGCATACCCATAATCCATATAAAATGATGCTGATTCTTCCCAATTGTCATAATTTGGATTTTCATAAAAATGCCCATTAATCTGAAAAAGCAGTCCTCTATCTCCAATTGCATATATCAATAATTGTAACAAATCCTGAACTTTTTCTATTGGCTCAATACCATATGTTTTTGTTACTTCCCATATTTCACATTTATTGTTATCAATTTCTTGTTCTAAAAGATTGCAACAATCCCATATTATAGTAAATCTATTCTTAGAATCTACGTTGTACTTTGCACAGTTATCAATAATTCTTTTTTTAAATGATAATAGTTCTTGACTTACTTGCTCTATAGATTTTTCACTGTTAAATGATGGTACTGGATCAAACATATGTATTACTCCTTTTCAAAAGTTTTCTGAAAAACGACCTTTTTTTGACGCTATATTATTAGGTCAAAAATGACTAAAATGTATTTATACACTTAGAAGGAGATGACCTAAAATGAAAAAGTTTAAACAAAACAAACAAAAGCAGTTTCTTAAATCTTGCAGTTCACCACTTGTAAATTCGTTACCTGGCAACCTTATGGAAAAAGCAATAGAACTGCATATTTCCTTACCGCCTTATAAGCTGACTTCAACAGCAAAAAAACGCCTTCGTGCATCTAAGTATTATTCAATCTGTGGTGATACAGTTAATGCATATGGCAAATCAGTAAATGCAATTGCTGTATGGGCTGGAATGATATGTGCTCACATTAGAGGTAAGCCTCATCGGTATAAGATTCTCGTTGTGTTTTACAACAGAAAGCACTATATATTCGCCATACCGATAAATATGGTGGATAAATCGTTTAAGCTCCCTGGGTTAGATTTTTCAAACGAAGAAATGGCACTTCTCCTAGCCATGGCGAACGATATTAGTCACCCTAACGAGAATATTGAGGTTCACACTAAGGTAAAGCACCCCGCTAAGCAGCACATAACTTATCAGACGAGCCGATTCAATCACGCTCGTGATAATAAAGCTTTTTTAGAAATGCTTATCGATGAACCGCATATACTTGAATGTTTACTACCTGCTCTAGATGTACAGTCGAGGTCTTTCAAACGCTTTAAAGATGCACCATGTGGTGTATATAATTTTACATCAGGCTCCAGTGATATTCAAGATATTGACCAGCTCAAGGGCATTTTAACTGCCGCCAACTTTGCTTACTCCGACAATTATGCAAATGCTAAACCAGCTGAATTTAAAATAAAAGACGAAAGCGATTTGAACGTATTTAACAGATATCCAGACAGAATAATTCTGGCTCAGGTTGGCAAGTCATCAGCAGTAACTGATAAACTCCTTGAGGTTATTGCTGAAAGAGAAATCCAACGCAGCTTTTGCAGTAATTTACCGGATCGACTTGAAACCGTACCAATTCTACTCAGCAAAAGGTTACTGCCAAGCGATTATGTTTATAACATCGAAATAGCGGGAGTTAACAATCCGCTTGAATATCATGAATTGGATTTAATCAGAGCTACTTGCAAGTCTGTCCTTAACAGGCAAATCGCTCAAAAAGTGTATGATGATTGGAGGTATATTATGAGTTATAAGTACTCATACAACACCTCTACTTTTACCGCTTGGACTGATACTATAAAACGAACGGTTCTCCATTCCATAGCCGGTCAAGATAATGAGCTTTTGGAGCTTGCCAATGATATTATCGGCAACATTAAAAACCAAAGAAGAGCTGAGGAAGAAAAGCGAACTGAGCTGATACAAAAGGCAATCGATAAGATAAAAGACTATGAGAGTTTTAAAGATAAAATCATAGACCGCCCTAAAACCAAAGCAACTGCCAATGACAAGCTCAGCGATGAAGCTTATGCATTTTGGTTCACACCTCAAAAGGGTGCAGACCAAGGGCAAAAGTTTTTAGCATTTAATAAAACATCGCTCTTACGTTTGTTAAGGTCAATAGGTATTGATGAAGCCTTATACGAGATATTTCTTGAAAAGGCTGAAACAGCAGGTCTTTTACAGGATAAAAACAGGTCTATATCCCTATCGGGCGAGACTTTTAATGCTATAACTTTTTGCACCTAAAAACGGCTTAATTTTGAAGTTTTTAAGTTTTAACGTTTTTTAGGAGTTGATGAATGTATGAATATTAATAGTATAGTCCCCGAAGAGGTTTTGCTTAAACTAGGGGTTTCAAAACTTCGCCTACAACAAGAGCAGGTTCTCCCTTCTATACTGTCAGGCAAAGACGTCACGGTTGTGATGCCTACGGGCGGAGGCAAATCCTTGCTTTACCAAGCACCCGCTATAATGGATAATGACAACGGTCTAACCGTTGTCATATCTCCCTTAAAGTCGCTGCAAAAAGACCAGATAAACCACCTCAAACAAAAGGGGGTTAAAGCTGAGCTTCTAAATAGCACACTTAGCTCAAGCGAGCACAACAAGGTTTTGCACGATATGTGTGAAAGCGGCGGCTTGCTTTATCTAGCACCTGAGCAGCTGCTGCGTGATGATGTGGCTAACGCTTTAAAGGCTTCAAACCTTAAGAGAGTGGTCATTGATGAAGCACATATCCTTATTGAGGTTAAAGACGATTTCCGCAAGGCATATGGCGATATCGGCACATTCATTTCGAGTGTGCCGAACAGACCTCAGGTCATTGCCTTGACTGCAACGGCAAGCAAAGTACATATACAAGAGATAAAAAATTCCCTTAATATTGATGCATGTAAGGACTTTCGTTTTCCCGTACGACGTGCAAATCTAGAGCTTTACATAAAGCGTATAGACAGTAACAAAAAGGGCAAGAAATCAAAAAAGCGTTTGAAAACCGTTCGATTTGATATGGTTGAAAATGCCGTTTCAGAGCTTAAAAACGGTTCTGCAATAGTATTTTGCACAACAGTTAAAATGACCAAGGAGCTTTACAAGGTTTTAAAAGCTCATGGCTATAAAGTCGGCAAGTACCATGGCAAGATGAAAAATGACAAACGTGAAAAAGCTCAGCAAGATTTTATATCTGGCACGATAAAGATTATGGTCGCAACAAATGCTTTTGGCTTAGGCATAGACAAGCCTGATATAAGGCTTGTAGTACACGCAAGTTTACCTCTCTCCATGGACGGATATGTTCAGGAAATTGGACGTGCTGGACGTGACGGTGAAAAATCAAAATGCGTTCTTATATACGCAGACAGTGATTTTTCTCAGAATGAACGCATACTCAAAAGCGGAGATGAGCAGTCTGTAAAGCGAAAGCTCAAAGGTCTTGCACATCTTAAAAAGTTTGTAAATACTCAAAAATGCCTATGGTGTTTTATCGAAAAATATTTTGGTGAGTCTAAAAAGGATAGGTGCAAAAAATGCTGCAACTGTCGTTTGAAGAAATTATAAATTTTATACATTTTCAAGGAGGAAATTGTTATGTTAAACAACACTTTTAAGGAACTACCTGATATGCTCAGTGCAAAAGACCTGTTAGAGGTTCTGCCTATGTCCCGCAGCGGTATTTACAAGATGTTAAATACCCCAGGGTTTCCAGTCATTAAAATTGGAAAACGAAAGCTGATACCTAAACACGAGTTTCTGGTTTGGCTGTCAGAGAACATAGACCCTAGTTACAAGGCTTTTTGCTTATCAGCACAGACTGAGAACGACACTCAGAGCAATCTGAAAAGCTAAACTTTAACGTACTTAACCGAAAAGACCGCCATGCACGGCGGTCTTTTATTTTGTATTCGATTTTTCAATCTAAATATTTATTTTTTTAATCTTTTCTGCAATTTCTGTACACTCTTCCAGTGTTTTATTAAATGCTCTAGTGCCAAATGACTGTTTGAATGTATCATAAATAAGATTACCCAGCTCATCAGCTGTTATATTCACATTTATTTGACTGTTTATATCTTTAATCTCAAGAGCATAGTCCGAGCAGTCCATAGGATTCCAAGCGTTTATTTGCTCTTCCACAGACTTTTTTAAATCCTCAAGAGATACTCCGCTTGCTTTTATCATAGCTTCATCTATAATATTTGCTACGCCTTCAACCGCTTGAGCGTGTGTACTGTCTAATAGATGCGTATATATTTTCTGTGTAGTAGCGGGAGTTGAATGTCCCATAGCCTTGCCTATATTATAAGATGTTATACCAGCCATATTGGAAAGTGAAGCAAATGTGTGTCTAAGCTCATGTAAAACAATTTTAGGCAGCTCATTCTCTTCGATAAATTTTGCAAATAGCTCTGATAGATAATTAGCCCTATATGGCTTACCGTTTTCCATTACCACAACATAATCACTGTCATAATATTGATTTAGGATTTTAGCTTTTGTTTGCTCTTGTGCTTGCTTTTCATTTAAAAGCAATGTATATACCGCCTGTGGCAAATGCAAAGTTCTAACCGATGATTCGGTTTTTGTGTCTTTTACAACTTCTTTGTTGCCCGCCTGTGTTCTGGTTTCATGTATGCTGATTGTGCGATTATCAAAGTCTATATCTCGCCATTTTAAACCGCAAAGCTCGCCACGTCTTAAACCCAAATACAGACAGATATTTATAGGAAGCTCCAAACGTGAACCCTTAGCCGCTGAAAGCAGTTTAGCAGCTTGTTCTGGTGTATAATATTCGGCTTCTCTACGTTTCTTTTTTGGCGGTGAAACAAACTTAGCTGGATTTTTGTTTATACGCTCAAACCTTTCGGCTGCATTTAAAATATTGGTTATTAGGTTATGATGTTTTATAACCGTTGCTGCTGACAACCCCTCCTCATTTAAAAGCCATGTATAATATTCCTGTATATTATTTTGCGAAAGATGTTGCAGCTTGTATTTACCAAGCCTTGGCTCTAAATAGTTTTTAATAATGCTCTTATATCCATAAGCGGTGGTTTCAGCTATCTGCTGAGATATAATATTATTAAACCAGTATTCTATCCACTCGGCAAATGTTTCTTTACTAGGAAGCACACTGTTTCCTGCATCTACTTGAGACTTGTGTTTATTAAGTGCACGAACCGCCTCAGATTTAGTATTATAAGTTTCCTGTTTACGGATACGTTTTCCGTTTACGTCCTTTCCGTAATCAAGTCTAAGGGCATATTTACCGTTTGGCTTTTTAGTGATTGTACCATATGCCATATATCTTCACCTCGTTTAGGGTTAGTATACATGGTCACTTTTCATCTGTCAATGTCCACTTTTTGACCACCTATTTTTCTAAAAAGTTGCAAAAATAATATGAAAATAATAAAACCGACAGCCTAAGCCATCGGTTTTATTTTGAAATTGGTGGAGACGAGGGGAGTTGAACCCCTGTCCGAAAGCATATTCACAGGAACTTCTACGGGCGTAGTTTATCTTTTTTCATTCCCTCCACAATTCGCTGACAAACAAGCTAATTGCTTTAGTAGAGTCATAATACATCACAAACGCAACTCTTTGTTTATGACGTTCACCACAAAATCGACGCCCTAGTCCTGAGCCGTGGTACTCTCAGGCAGGACGGGCCAGCCTTAATTAGGCAGCCTGTAAAGAATAATTGTTGTTGTTTAATTTATAAACATTTGAGGCTTTTAAGGAAGCGTCCTCACTTCCGCCCGCTATTCCTGCTTCAACACCCCCGTCGAAGCCAGTACGTCCCCATAGTTTATTAATGCTGACGATTTTTCATCGCACGGTCGATTTCACGTTTTGCGTCACGTTTAGCCATACTATCACGTTTATCATGTAGTTTTTTACCTTTACATAAACCGATTTCAACCTTAACATGACTATTTCTAAAATAAACACTAAGTGGGACTACGGAATAACCATCTTGTTTAGTTTTGCCAAAAAGTCTTAAAATCTCTTTTTTATGAAGTAGTAATTTACGAACACGCAAAGGGTCTTTATTAAATATATTACCCTTTTCATAAGGGCTTATATGCATACCACGCACAAAAATTTCACCATCTTTGAAGGTGCAATAAGAATCTTTTAAATTTATTTGACCTTGACGAATTGATTTAACTTCTGTGCCTGCAAGTTCAATTCCTGCTTCAATTTTTTCTTCTATGAAGTAGTCATGCCATGCTTTTTTATTGGCAGTGACTTGTTTTGTGCCTGCTTTATTTGCCATGACAAACTCCTTTCACAAAAGCACTAAAATGTCCTATATATGATACCATATTTTTTACTATAAGTAAAGTAGTTTTTTCGGGGATTTATTGACAAAAAAGCAAGTAAACCCCCAAATTTATTATTCAGCTATAATTCCAAATTCATATAAGTCATTATATAAAACATATTGTACTTGTTCTTTTTCATCATATAAATTCATACGCAAAACTCTTGGTATTTCTTCATCAATATTGTTTAATTCATAACTTCCAGAATATAAGAATACATTATCATTCATTTGTAAATATATTTTTGCTCTGTTTCCATAAAGTATCTTTGTATTATTTCTAATATTGATTTGCAAATATTCTGCCCAAAGTTTGCTTGCATTATAAAAATCTATATTACTTGCCCAATTTAAAACATCTTGACTTCTGACCTTAAACATCAGAATTTTACCTGTTTCATCGTCCATTTTGATACTTAATGAATAATTATTTGATACAACTTCTATATACCACAAAATAAGATTTAATGACGGGTCATCATTGTCCACAGCAAACTCTATTCCGCCTATAAATATTTGCTCTAAATCTTCATCAGAATGTGTATATGCCTCACTATTTTCGGGCAATAAGCCCATATTATATAATATATCTATTTGTAACATAACGTTTTCAATAGCAGTATTTAGTGTGAATTTTGAACCGCTTTCAAAACCCAATGTTTGAGCATCACCCTTGTACATTTTATTACTTATAAGTGATATTCTTTTTACTAAAGAAGCTCTGTCATCATTATCTAATCTTATCGGTTCCATATCAACAACATTTATATTATTTATATGGCTTAAATCTCTTGCAATCGTTTCTATTGTTGGCAACGCCACACATAAAGCCACAATAAAAAACAAAAGAATAAAAACAATAAATCTGCGAAATTTAATGGTCATTATATGCCCTCCTTTCGCAAAATAACAGTAACATTAGTACCTATGCCCTGTTCACTTGAAAAGCTCATTATTCCATTATGTAACTTAACAATTTGACTACAAAGTTTCAGCCCTAAACCTGCACCACCGCTTGCTCTAGCTCTTGCTTTATCTACACGATAAAATGCATCTGTGAGTTTTGGTATTTCTTCTTTTGGTATGCCATAGCCTGTATCTTTAACTTCGACTTTCCATATATCAGCCTCTTTCTTTGCTGTTATAGTTATATCTCCACCATCTGGCATAGCTTTTCTGGCATTATCAAGCAAATTACTTAAAAGAGTTTTAAATAAATCTGGTTCAACAAACCATGTACTATCATCACAATTTATGTTTATTTTAATATTTGCTTCTGTCATACGTTTTTCCAACAAGCCATAAACTTGTTCTATTAAACTTGACATTTTACATTTTTGTTTATTTATTTTAGTTTTCTGTAAAACTATTATATCTAATAATTTATTTGACAAACTTTCCAGTCTTTTACCCTCAGTAAAAATATAATTTGCAGCTTGTCTACGCATATCTGGCGGCAATTCTTGAGAACGCATTAAATCAGCATAACCAATAATAGAAGTCATAGGGGTTCTCATCTCATGGGCAAAAGATGCCATAAACTCCTCTTGACGTTGCATTGCATTTTCGAGCTTAGTTATATTTTCTGAAACTTGGTCTGCCATTCTATTAAAATCATCTGCAAGCTGACCTATTTCATCATCGCTTTTTATATTAACCCTTTTTGATAAATCACCGCCAGAAATCGCACGAGCTGTTTCTGCAAGCCTTGTAAGTGAACCTGTAATCCAAAATGACACCTTTCTTGCAAGAAAAACTCCAATGGCTATAAGTGATAGTGTTATACCCAAAAAACTACTTATCATATAATCTCTTGATTTATATACGCTTTCTATTGGGTAAATACTTTCAAGATAATAAAGTTTATCGCCATTTCTTATTGCTGAAGCTGTTTGTATTTCATGCTCACCAAAGGAATTTATCTGAATACGCCATGCCATTTTATCGTCAGATACTTTTTCTATCATGCCAGATTGGAAAGATTGGTCATTATATTGCTTTTGATAAATAACATCTCCATTTTCATCAGTGAGTTTAAAACGCTGACCTACTTGACGCTCAAGCACTCTAAGAGTGCTAGATAATTTATTATTATCCCATTGATTATTGCCTGTGGTTGAAATCAATGTATACATTGCCATACGTTGTGCATTTTGAGCAGCATCTATCCTCTGTGTTTTTGCACTTACAAACGATTTACTAATAAGCCATGTACCACAAATACTAATAGATATAGTCAGCATTAAAACGATTATAATTTGTATTTTATCTCTAAAACGAACACTATGAGTCTTCAAATCTATACCCCACCTTATACACGGCTTTTATATTATCTTCCCAGCCCACTTTTTTTCTAAGCCTTTGCACATGAAGGTCTACTGTTCGACTGTCCCCCATATAATCACTTTCCCAAACCCTTTCATATATAGTCTCACGATATAAAGCTATATTAGGATTTCTAACAAAAAGAAGCATTAATTCAAATTCTTTCTTAGTAAGTAATATTTTTTCTCCATCACGCATAACTGTTCTTGATGATGTATCTATTGTAAGTCCACCAACTTCTAATATTTTATCCAGTTTGTGTGTGCGTCTTAAAACGGTTTCCACTCTTGCAAGTAATTCTATAACTTCAAATGGTTTTATTAAATAATCCTCTGCACCAAGTTTCAAGCCTTTAACTCTATCACTTACTGATGTTCTAGCTGTTAAGAAAATCACTGGTATTTCTTTTGGTCTTATGTAGTCCATAAGTTCAAAACCATCTACCCCTGGAAGCATTACATCAAGTAAAATTAAATCAAATTGTTTTTTATCTATTATATCTGCTGCTGAAAGTCCATCATGCACACATGTACAGCTATAACCCGCTGATGTAAGACTCATATTTATTAAATTAGCAATAGGCTCTTCGTCCTCAACAATTAATATTCTTAACATATTTTACACTTCCTTTATCCATAATTCTTCCGCATATTATCCATATAATTATATTATCATTGTATCACAATTGTATCTAATGTAACTGAAAATTTTTTTCAAATTTTTATGGTCAATTTTCCCAATTTAATTAAAAAATATGGTATACTATTAAAAACACACTGTAAATAAAAATCAGCGTGAATTTCTCAATAAAACTGAGGAGGCTAATCATGAAAAATATTTTATTCGTTGCATCAGAATGCGTTCCTTTTGTAAAAACTGGCGGACTCGCTGACGTTGTTGGTGCTTTGCCTAAATCTCTTGACCACACAAAATATGATGTGCGTGTTATCTTACCCGATTATACCTGCATTCCTCAGGAATATCGCAGTGAGTTTAAATATGTTCACCATTTCTATATGGATTTAGGTAAACTTGGCAATGTATATGTTGGAATAATGTCATATTCTATGGACGGTGTTACATATTACTTTATAGATAATGAACATTATTTTTCTGGCGATAAGCCTTATGGTGATATTCATTGGGATATTGAACGTTTTTGTTATTTTTCTAAAGCTGCTCTTGCAATTTTACCTGTTATCAATTTCCACCCAGATGTAATACACTGTCATGACTGGCAAACAGGTGTTTTGCCTGTATTTTTACATACTCTATTTAAAGAAAATCCTTTCTTCCATGGTATTCGCACTATTATGACAATTCATAATTTACGTTTCCAAGGTATTTGGGATATTCCTACACTAAAACTGTACACTGGCTTACCTGATTATGTGTTTATGCCTGACCGTATGGAATATAAACGTGACGCCAATATGCTAAAAGGCGGTTTGGTTTATGCTGATAGAATTACAACCGTTTCAGGCAGCTATGCAAATGAAATAAAAATGCCTTATTATGGTGAAGGTCTTGACGGTCTACTTCGTGCTAAAGCTGACACACTAAGCGGCATTGTAAATGGTATTGATTATGATATTTATAACCCTCAAACAGATAAATATTTATATTCTAACTATAACACTAAGAATTTCCTAAAAGGTAAGGCAGAAAATAAAGCAAAACTTCAAGAAGAACTAGGCTTGCCTGTTGACCCAGATGTTATGATGCTTGCTATGATTACAAGACTTACCGACCAAAAAGGTTTTGACCTTGTTGATTGGGTATTAAATCGTATGCTTGACTCTCGTATACAGTTTGTAGTTATTGGCACTGGTGAACCTCGTTATGAAAATCTATTAAGACACTATGAATGGTCGAGAAAAAGTCAAGTTTCAGCCAATATCTATTTTAATGAAGAGCGTGCACACCGTTTATATGCTGCTGCTGATGCTATGCTTATGCCGTCCATGTTTGAACCATGTGGTTTAACTCAGCTTATTTCACTTCGTTATGGTACAGTTCCAATTGTTCGTGAAACAGGAGGTCTTAGAGATACCGTTCAGCCATATAATGAATATGCAGGAACTGGCACTGGTTTTTCATTTGCAAACTATAATGCAGATGAAATGCTTGGAACTATATTCTATGCAGAACAAATATTCTATGACCACAGAGACGCTTGGAATGACATGGTTAAACGTGGCATGAATATGGATTTCTCTTGGAAAGAATCAGCTAAGAAATATGAAGCCCTTTATGACTCTCTTTGCTGGTAAAAATAAGTAGCTCCTCTAACAAAGGAGCTATTTTTATTATTGACTGTTTATGTGTTTTTGTTATAATTAAATCGGTGATGTAATGATTTCCAAAAATGATATAAAAGCAATTAGTGTTATTTTATTGTTTTATATATTAATAGAATGTATAGGTATAACTTGCCCTATTAAATTTTTAACTGGCATTTCATGTGCTGGCTGTGGTATGTCAAGAGCTTTTTTATCTGCATTAAAACTTGATTTTGTATCCGCTTTTCATTTTCACCCGCTGTTTTGGCTTGTCATTCCTGCTGTTTTAATTTTTATATTTAAAGATAAAATACCTTTTTTTAAAATTTGCTTTATTGTGATTGTTTCACTTTTTTTAATTGTTTATTTAATTCGTATGTTTCAGCCTAATGATAATATAGTTGTATTTGAACCTCAAACAGGCTTTATATATAGCATTATCAACAGACTGATACAATAAAATATTTATTTTAGGGGGGATATTTATGTATTGCAGTAATTGTGGTACGCAAGTTCCTGATAACAGCCGTTTTTGTCATAATTGTGGTTATAATCTTCAGCCAAATGATGAACAAAAAAACGAACAAAGTCAAGATGTAAATTCAAATCAAAAAGCTGAGAATAACGCTTCTGAGCAAAGTAAAAACACGGAAAATCATACTTATAATCAATCTTTTAATCAGCAAAACCAAACCGATTGGTCATCTTTTCAAGTTAATAAAAACAATAACTCTTTAAATATTGTTTTAAAAGTTTTCTGTTGTATATTTGCTGCTATTTTTGCTTTTACTGGAATTAGTGCTTTATTTTCTAGTATTTTTTATTTTGGCTCTTATTTTCATATCTTATATTACAATCCAATTCTTATATTTGCACCTCCACTTTCTATTTTAAGTGGTATTATTTATATTATAACCGCAATTATTTTAGTTGTTATAGGGTTTAAATGCTCAAAAGAAAATTCAGCAGGTTTATTTTTAGCACTCACTGTATCATGTGTTTTACTCATTATAATGGTTATCATTCGTCAATTATTAAGTCTAGTTGTTTTTAGAACTATATCATCTAATGCATTTTTACAATTTATTTTACCTATTATATGTATTGGCGGTGTATTTGGTTTACTGTATGCTCTACAACAAGCTCCAGATTTCGGTAGTTTTGCCCAAAGCACAGGTGATAAATTTTCAAATGCTGCAAGAAGTGTAAAAGATGCTTTTTGTGAGCTTATTTATGGTTTATCCAATCATTCACAAAAACAGTATAACACCAATAATCAGCAAAACTATAACCAGCAAAATTATCAAAATAATTTTCAACAACCACCTTATAACTTAGCAACAAGCCCATTAAAACAGGATAGAAATATTTTTGTTTTTATTATTTTAAATATTATCACTTGTGGTATTTATGGACTTTATACCATATATTCACTTGCAAATGATGTAAATAGAGCCTGTGATGGTGATGGTCAGACGACCTCTGGTTTGCTTATCTTCATTCTTTTAAGTATTGTTACTTGTGGTATATATTCTTTTTATTGGTACTATGCAATAGCAAATCGTATTGCTGCTAATGCTCCACGTTATGGTATGCATTTCCAAGAAGATGGAACATCTGTTCTTCTTTGGATGCTTTTAGGCTCTTTACTTTGTGGTATAGGTTACTGGATTGCTTATCATATTATATTTAAAAATATGAATGCACTTTCTGCTGCTTATAACAATAGAAGATTTTAAAATTTAAAAGACGTGTCACAGATTTTATCTCTGTAGCACGTCTATTTTTTATTTATCACGAATAAGAGTATTTAATTCTTCCATAAATGTATTTATATCTTTAAATTGACGGTAAACCGATGCAAAACGCACATAAGCTACTTCGTCAATATCCCTTAATTCTTCCATAACCATTTCCCCTATGGTTTTTGAAGAAACTTCAGATTCAAGTGAACCAAACAGTTTTTGTTCAACATGGTCCACAAGCATTTCCAGTTTTTGCTGTGGTACTGGACGCTTTTCACATGCTTTCATAACACCAGATAATAGCTTTTGGCGGCTATATGGCTGACGTGTGCCATCACGTTTTATTAACATAAGCGGTAATCTTTCAACTGTCTCATATGTTGTAAAACGCTTTCCACATTTTAAACACTCTCTGCGACGGCGAATGCTTGTCCCTTCCTCTGCTGGACGAGAATCTACAACCTTGCTGTCACCATAATTACAAAATGGACACTTCACAGGAACAACACCTACCTTTTTTGTTTATAATAACATTTTTTTAATCTGTTTTAAAGATTATTGTTTATTTTATTTATTAAAAATTCAGCCGAATTTTTAAGCTGCTTATTTTTGCTGTAATTTGACTTATAAACCTCTATAATTACATCACCCTTGTAATTATCATTTTTAAGTCTTTTGAAAAACTCTGTATAGTCAAAGCTGCCTTCATTTGGGAGTAAACAGCTATGTTTTTCATCAAAATCATTTATATGTATATTTTCCAGTCTATCATGGATTATATTATAGTAATCTGTCCATAAATGCCCTGCTCTATGACCTTGTTTTAAATCAAGTGTATATTTAAGCTCTGGCACATTTTCATACAAAATTTTTAAATATTCAGGGTTACTTGACTTGCACCATGCAACATTTTCTTGAGCTATTGTAATATCAAATTCTTTAGCTGCACTGCATAATCTGTGATAACATTCGATTTTTCTTTCTTCTATGCTATCTGATTTACTTCCAGAAGTAAATCTTTCACCATGAAAAGTCAAATATTTTGCACCTAGCATTTTTGCTGCCTCGAAATATCTCATATACTGCCTAAAACCATCTTGAGTTCTGCGTTTGTAATCAGAAAATAATAACATTCCCTCCATAAGTGATGTATATGGGTGTATGGATATAACTTCTAAACCATTTTCATCTACAATGTTTTTTATTTCAGAAATTACAGGCTGATGAAGTTCACTTTCTGTATTAAAAAATATTTCTATCTTTTTAAATCCCATTTCTGCAATCTGCGAAAACGTTTCCTCAAGTGCCTCTGGATAAAAACAGGCTGTGGATATTCCGACATGCATAAAAATTTATTCCTTTCCATATAAAAATTTTTTATTTCGTAAATAGAATAACATATTTATATACATTTTAGCAATAAAAAAACATGAGGATATTCAAAAATATACACCCTCATGTAAAAATTATTATGCTTTCTTTTTGAATTTCTTTCTAAATACAGACCAAAGAGAGCTTGCAAGAAAAATTGATGAATAAGCACCGCTGATAATGCCGACTAGAAGTGGTAATGTAAAATCTCTAAGCGATGAAACACCAAGAATAAAAATCATACCAACAGTAAACAAAGTTGTAAGTGTTGTGTTTACCGTTCTACCCATAGTCTGCCATATAGATTTTTCTGCGGTTTGCTCGAAAGTTTCTCTACGAGAGGTTTTTAAATTTTCTCTCACTCTATCAAATACAATAATTGATGCGTTTATTGAATAACCCAAAATTGTAAGTGCTGCTGCAATAAAGTTCTGATTTAGTGGGACTTGGAAGATAACATAAACCGATAACATAACAAGTAAATCATGCACAAGGCAACATACAGCCGCTAAACCAGATGTAAATTCAAATCTAAATGTTATATATACAAGCATAAGTGCAACCGCAACAATAGCAGAAATAAATGCTTTTTTCTTTAAGTCATTGCCTACACTTGCACTTACATCTTCATTTTTATTTAAATCATCGTCAGTTAGATTATATTTTTCTTTCATAGCCTCAATAACTGCCGAACGCTGTTCACTGTTAAGGCTTGTAGAGCGTATCATAACTGCATCTTTATTTTCTCCTGTTGCGACTGGTGCTTCAGGTTTTACGCCTGTTTCTTCTTCAACAAGTTTTGCAATCTCATTTGATATTTCTGCTGTAACCTCAGTGTGCATATTCATTTCTATTTGTGTACCACCTGCAAAATCAATCGCAAGATTATACATGTTTTTCCCAAATGGCAATGCAAGCAAACTCACAAGTCCAGTTATGCATAATAAAATAGAGATAACACCAAAAATCTTTAAGTTTTTAACAATACTAAACTTTTCTTTCATAATGTTCACTCTCCCCTCTTACGCACCGTATGCCTTAGGATTTCTAATTTTAAAATCCACCATACGATTTAATAAGAAATGTGTAACTGTAAGTGCAGTGAACATAGAAATAATAACGCCTAAGCCTAAAGTTGTGGCAAAGCCTACTATTGTACCACTACCAAAGAAAAACAGCACACCAGAGGCTATAAGAGTTGTAACATTTGAGTCTAAAATAGCGGTAAATGCACGTTTAAAACCTGAATCAATAGCTGATTTTACGGTTTTGCCATCACGTACTTCTTCTTTTATTCTTTCAAAAATTACTACATTAGCATCTACTGCCATACCGATTGACAGAATTATACCCGCAATACCTGGAAGTGATAGATTAACTTTAAACAGGCTTAAAATAAGAGTTTCAATAACAATATAGAAACCAAGAGCAATCACTGATACAAAACCTGGTAAACGATATACAATAATCATAAATATAGCAACTAAAGCCACGCCTATAATAGCCGCTTTAACGCTACTACTTAAAGCATCTGCACCAAGCTGAGGGCCTACTGCACGAAGTTCTACTTGCTTCAATGAAAATGGTAATGCACCACTACCGATTAAATTTGCAAGTTGACTTGCTTCTTGTTCTGTAAATGAACCTTGTATAGTACAGCTATCATCAGTTAACTTTTCTTTAACCATTGGATAAGAGATAACTTGACCATCAAGAATTATATACATAACATTCATTTCATCTGTACGCTGAGAAATAGCCTCTGTTGCCTCAGCGAATTTTTTTGCACCATCTTTTGTAAAGTTAAGTACAACATAATATCCTGGTAAAGCTGATTGTGATACACTGCCATATTGATAACTTGCACTTTTTATATCTGCACCTGTCATCCACTCTTTACCATCTGCATCAGCAAATGTCATTTGTGCAGTTTGACCTAAGACCTGCACAGCCTCTTCTGGGTTTTTAATCTGTGGAATTTCAACTGTAATTCGGTTATCACCCTGTTTAGAAACCTGTGCTTCAGTGTAGCCCTCACTTGTAAGTCTGTAACGCAGGATTTCAACTGCACTGTCCATATCAGCAGAAAGACGGCTTTCATCATAGTCTTCTGGAAGTTCAGCTTCATATGTAATAGATGAACCACCCACAAGGTCAAGACCTCTACGGATACCATTTTCACTGTCAAACACACTAGGAATAATAGTTTTATATTCCTGTTCTTCAGTGCTTTCTGAGGACGAGCCTGTATCTGTATTTATTGGCAAATACAGTCCTGTAATTGCTGTTACACCTAGTAAAACAATTACAAGCATAACTGCAATGAAAGAAAAAATACTTTTCTTCACCTTTAAAACCTCCTTAATGTTTTAAACAGGGTTAATTATACGCTTATTTATTTTGATTGTCAACGAACTAACAAATAGTCATATTATTTTTGTTAAGATTTTTTTACATATAACAAGAGAGCTGATAAATTTATCAGCTCCCCAAAGTTTATTATAGATTGATTTCTACTTCTACATCTGTACCATCAAGATATTTTTCAATACGTGGTTTAACTTCTAAGGTCAAGAAATCATCAACCTGTGCAGGACAACGACCAATATAAGCAGATGGGTCTAAATGTGACATAATTTCTTCTTTAGTCATACCAAACATAGGGTCATTTGCGATACGGTCAATAAGGTCATTGTCAAGACCCTCTTCCTTGATACGCTTGCCCGCTGCCATTGAGTGTTCACGGATACGCTCATGTAAATCCTGACGATTTCCGCCACGCTTAACAGCACCCATCATAATATTTTCAGTTGCCATAAATGGAAGTTCGTTCATAACATGGGTTTCAATAACTTTTGGATATACAACCAGACCAGATACAACGTTAATCATAATATTTAAAATAGCATCAATAGCTAAGAAAGCCTCTGGCACAGAAATACGCTTGTTTGCAGAGTCATCAAGAGTTCTTTCAAACCACTGAGTAGCCGCTGTAAAGGCTGGATTTAAGCTATCACAGATAACATAACGAGCCAGTGCACAAATACGCTCAGAACGCATTGGATTACGTTTATAAGGCATAGCAGAAGAACCAATCTGATTTTTCTCAAAAGGCTCTTCAATTTCCTTTAAGTGCTGAAGTAAACGTAAATCGGTTGCAAACTTAGAGGCAGACTGTGCAATACCAGAAAGGGTTGCAAGAGCCTGTGCATCAATCTTACGGGAATATGTCTGACCAGAAACAGGAACAACACCTGCAAATCCAAAATCATCAGCAATACGCTTTTCTAGTTCCTTAACCTTTTCATCATCACCGTCAAAAAGCTCAACAAAAGAGGCTTGTGTGCCTGTTGTGCCCTTAGAACCAAGCATACGAAGATTTTCAATGCGATACTCAACTTCGTCTAAGTCCATTAGTAATTCATTCATCCAAAGTGTAGCACGTTTACCAACAGTTGTAAGCTGTGCAGGCTGGAAATGTGTAAAGCCAAGTGTTGGCTGTGATTTATGTTCATTAGCAAACTTACCAAGTTTATCAAGTACAACAACCAGTTTTTTACGAACCAGTTTTAAACCCTCACGCAACTGTATAATATCAGTGTTATCACCTACATATGCACTTGTTGCACCTAGATGAATAATACCTGCTGCTTTTGGTGCTACCTGACCATAAGCATAAACGTGACTCATAACATCATGTCGTACTTCTTTTTCACGTTTTTTTGCAACTTCATAATCAATATTATCACGGTTTGCTTCAAGTTCGTCAATCTGTTCCTGAGTGATTGGCAAACCAAGAGCCATTTCAGCTTTAGCAAGAGAAATCCATAAACGACGCCATGTAGAAAACTTCATGTCTGGAGAGAATACATAGAGCATCTCTGGTGAAGCGTAACGTGCAGAAAATGGGCTTTCATAAATATTGTTCATTTTTGTTCGTTCCTTTCCTATGCTATACATTAAACACAGCTAATAAATCATTGTTTTAGCTTTTTTCTTTTTTGGTTAAAAAATCAAAAATAGTTATAAGTTTTTGCTATTTGCCCAAAAAAGCACGATAAAAAGCAAAAGAACGGACAGAATTGTCCGTTCTTAGTTTACCACTTATATAGTAAATTTTCAAGAAAAACCGTGTATTTAAGCGTTTTTTATAAACTGTTCCAAACGGTCCAGTCCCTTATCTATATCAGACATAGATGTTGCATAACTCCAGCGAATAAATCCAGGAGCTGCAAATGATTCACAAGGCACAGTTGCAACCTTACCTTTTTCTAAGAATAGTCTTGCAAAATCGCTGTCGTTGTTTATAACTTCACCATACATAGTTTTACCAAGGAAGTTTTTCATATTCATCATAACATAGAAAGCACCTTGAGGTTTAATGCAAGAAATGCCTTCGATTTTATTCATACGCTCAACAAGATGGTCACGACGAGCTTCAAATGCCTTACGCATTTCCTCAATATCTTCTTGAGGGCCTTTTAAAGCCTCAATAGCTGCAACCTGTGAAATTGTAGACGGTGCAGAGGTTGAATGGCTTAAATAGTTACTCATAGCCTTAGCAATAAAAGGTTCTGCACAAGCATAACCAATTCTCCAACCAGTCATTGCATATGACTTAGACACACCATTTATAACAATACATCTGCGTTTAATTTCCTCGCCCAGTGCTGCAATAGATGTGTATTCAATTCCATCATAAACAAGGTTAGCATAGATATCATCAGCGATAACATAAATGTTATGACGTACACAAACATCAGCGATTGCTTCAAGCTCCTCACGAGAGTAAACCATACCAGTAGGGTTAGATGGTGAGTTTAGCATAAACACTTTAGTTTTATCTGTGATAGCCTTTTCCAGTTGCTCTGCTGTAATTTTAAAGTGTTGCTCTTCCTCTGCGGCAACTATAACAGGAATTGCACTAGCTTGTTTTACCATTTCGCTATAAGATAGCCAATATGGAGCTGCAATTACAACTTCGTCACCTGGGTCACAAAGAACCATAAGTGCAATATAAATGGCATGTTTTGCACCAGAAGCGACAACAACAGATTGTGGTTCATATTTCAAACCGAAATCCTGTTCCATACGATAGCAAGCGGCTTTTCTAAGCTCCATCATGCCAGCCGCAGGAGTATATTTAGTTTTGTTTGCCTCAATAGCAGAAATACCTGCTTGTTTAATATGCTCAGGTGTAGGGAAATCTGGCTCACCAGCACCGAAACCAACAACGTCTTCTCCGGCTGCCTTCATATCCTTAAACATACTGTCAATTACTAATGTTGTAGACGCTTGCACCTGTGCTGCGACCTTTGAAATTGGTTTTAATTCTTTTGACACAATCAACGACTCCCCTCATATATTACAAACCAATTATACACTGAATAAACTCATTTTGCAAGTGTAGAGATTAAAAATTGCAAAAATGAATTTTGCTAATTTTATTGTATAGCCAATCAAGATTTATCATCAGCCAGTATTATCAGTGCTTTTCCTGATAAAATCTCTATTGAAATATAATCACTAATAGGTTCATTTGACACAGAAATGATTTTTTTTCGTGTTAGAACAGCATTTTCAAGCGGATATTTTAAACCTTTCATTGTAACCCCTTGGAGTTTTTCATCAAGTGGGATAACTGAGATGTATTTTTTAAGTTCACTCCTTGCAAACTTCATTTGTCCGCCAGCATGAAGCATAACTGTATTTTGTTCATCTACTACGGAAAGATGTCCTCCAATTTCATGAACTTGCTCACATAAAAGCAAATTTGACAACATATGGTCTATCCTTCCGCCTGTTGCACAAACCAAAATCAGCTCTTTACAACCTCGCTGTATAGCAAGTAGTGCTGCATGTTGAGTGTCTGTATCATCTTTTTCTGGCGTGAGTTTTATAACTTCATCACATGGTATAATATTATCACTTGAGTCAAAATCAGCAACTATAACATCTGGTTTTATATTTAGCTTTTGTGCATATTTTGCCCCACCATCTGCACATATAATCACCATATCAGGATATTTTTTTAGAATATCCTTTATATAGTTTAAGTTTTCACATGGTGCGGCTGAGATTATTAACGCCCTGCGTCCTTGCCAAGCTCCCATTTTTTCAAATCCTTTACACTTTCATATAGCTTTTTATAACTTTCATGTCTACTTTGCGAAATCTCGCCATTTTCTACTGCTTGTAAAATTGCACAGCCTTTTTCTTTAACATGAGCACAGCTTGTAAATTTACATTTGCCTATATATGGTTCAAATTCTCTAAAAGCATATTGTAAATCTTCACTTAACACTAAATCCATCTGTTCAGTATCAAAAGAGGAAAACCCTGGAGTATCAGCAATATATCCTCCCTCAAAAGGCACAAGTTCTATATGTCTTGTTGTGTGTTTGCCTCTGCCTATTCTATCCGAAATATTGCCAACCTGTGCGGAAAAGTCAGGAATAATTCTATTTAAAAGGCTTGATTTACCAACGCCAGAATTACCTGCAAATGCTGAAATTTTGCCTTTTAATTTGTTTTTTAACTCATTTACTCCCTCGCCTGTGTTTGCGCTGACTTTTAAAACATCTATTCCAGCCTGTTTATAAATTTCAAAGAGTTCATTTCCATCATTTATATCAATTTTATTTATTACAACCATAGGTGAAATATTTTTATTCTCTGCGATTGCAATAACTTTATCAATTAGAAATGGGTCTGTTACAGGCGGTGCGGCACTTACAACTGCAATAAGCAAGTCAATATTGGAAAGTGCAGGACGGATAAGCTGATTTATTCGTTTTTGTATTTCAAGTAAATAACCTGTGCCATCATTTTGAACTGCAACAGTTACTTTATCGCCAATAATAGGCTTTCCAACTGTTTTTCTAAATTTTCCACGAGCTTTACACTCTATAACACCATCGGCGGTGTCTACATAGTAGAAACCGCCGATTCCTTTTATTATTGTTCCAGTGATATCCAAAACAATTCTCCCTTTTAATTAAACGTATATGTGTTTGATGTCTTATTACCATCAATATAAATATCTAACATTTGTTCACCAATAGGACCAGTTACATCTATTGTCTGTGTGCCACCAGATGGTGAAAATGTTTGTTCAGCAAGTTTTTGAGTGCCTAAATAAATAACAACACGACAGGATTCAGAGTCAGGAAGTGCAACTGATACCTTAGCTGTACCTGTTTGAGGTGTTGTTGAAGTATTGTTGTTGTCAACAGTTTCACCACCCTCTTCTGGGGTTTGTGGCTGTTCTTCCTGTTGCTGTTTACCTGTGCTGATATACAAATCAACTTTAGTTCCCTTTTCAACTTCTGTGTTTTCAGCAACAGACTGTTTAAATACTTGACCTACTGGACTGTCGTTTTCTTCATTATGAGTTTGACCAATGGTTAAACCATAAGAAGTTAAAAGTGACTTAGCACTATCAAGAGTCATTCCAGTGACCTTTGGAACTTTGACAGTTTCAATTTTCTTGCCTGTGCTTACATAAATAGTGATTTCATCATCAGCAGTAACTTCTGTACCCTTTGATGGTGTTGTACGGATTACATAACCCTTTTCAACTGCATCATTTGCTTCTTCTACAATTTTATAAGCACCCTCAAGTCCATTTTGTCTTAATAGACGTTCTACTTCTTCAAGCTCCATATTAGAAAAATCAATCATTTTATAAGATTGCTTTTCTTCATTTTGTTGTTGTTCTTCCTCAGCACCACATACAGTTAATGTAATAGTTGTGCCTTTTTGAACTTGCTCATTAGCATTTGGTTCTTGTCTAATAATGTCACCCTCTTCATATAAAGAGTTATATTCACGCTTAGATGCTTCAACTATTTTAAAATCAACATAATCTGTATCTTGTTTTAAAAGAACAGCGTCTATATTTTGACCGATGAAATTTGGAACGGATACAAGATTTTTTTGTTCTCCGCCACCACCCATTAACATCATACCACCAACCACAAGAGCAATTACCGCAACAATAGCAACAATAGCACCTGCTACAAGTGTTGAAGAACCATTTTTCTTTTTACGTCTGTTATGGTTTGAGTTATTTGAGCTTTGATGATTTTGATGATTTGGTTGACGTTTTGGTGCGTATTCTTGTCTTTGCTGGGGTCTTGGCTGCTGTTGCCTATGTTGATAGCTTTGTTGAGGTCTTTGAGATTGATAATTATGTTGTCTTTGTGGTTGCTGATGATATGCTTGTTGCTGTATAGGTTGTTGATATTGGTTATTTGTAGTACCAATAGTTCTTGTTTCATCAAACAATGCTGCATCACCTCTACTATCATGTGCGGCATATCCAAAAACGGTATGAGGATTTTGTTTTATACGTTCTAAGTCCTGATAAAGCTCTTGAGCTGAAGAATATCTTCTTGAAACATTAGGACACATAGCATGCATAACTATATCGTCCATACCACGAGGAACACCTGGCATAACCTTACTTGGCATCTCTGGAACAGAATTTATATGCTGCATAACAATAGCAACTGCACTGTCACCCTCAAATGGCAGTTTACCAGTTAACATTTCATACATTACAACGCCCAACGAATAAAGGTCAGCTCTTGCATCAATAGATGAACCTTTTGCCTGTTCTGGTGCAATATAATGAACCGAACCAATAGCCTCTTGTACTACTCTGGTTTCCTGATTACTTTCAAGTCTAGCGATACCAAAATCTGTTACTTTAACAGTGCCATCACGAAGCAACATTATATTATGGGGTTTAATATCCTGATGTATAATTCCCCTACTATGAGCATGACTTAAAGCTTTAGCTATTTGCTGGGCAAAAAACACTGTTTCCTGCCAAGAAAGATGACCTTTCTTCTGTAAATATTCCTTTAAGGAAATACCGTCTATAAGCTCCATAACAATATAATCTTGTTTATCTGTCCTTGCAACATCATATACCGCTACAATATTATTATGTGAAAGCTTTGCAACCGCTTGTGACTCATTATAAAATCTGCGACGAAATTCTTCATCTTGAAGGAACTCTTCCTTGAGCATTTTAATCGCAACATAACGATTAAGCACCCTACATCTTGCTTTATACACGATTGCCATGCCACCAACGCCCAATATATCTAAGATTTCATATCGACCGCCCAGCAAGGTTCCAATGTATTTATCCATATGATTTAATCTCCTAATTTAAAGGTCTGCACAGCTATAAAGTGCTGCGGTAATGTTGTCTAAACCTCCGTTGTCACAGGCACGCATAATAAGCGTATTGACCGCCTGTTCAAGTGACTCTGCTTCACGCACTATATTTGCTATCTCATGGTCTTCAACCATTCCACAGAGACCATCTGAGCATAAAAGTAAAACATCATCTTTTTCCATTGTGTAGTGAAACAAGTCGCTATCTACAAATGTATCCACACCAATTGCACGAGTTATTAAATTCTTATGTGGGTGATTTCGTGCTTGCTCTGATGTTAATTTACCTTTTCTAACCATTTCTTGTACAAAAGAATGGTCTTCTGTAATCTGTTTAATATCATCTTTTGTAATTACATAAGCACGACTATCACCTATATTTATAAGTGTAATTTTTTCGCCCTGTGCAATCGCACCAACAAGTGTTGTACCCATACCACGGCATTCAGGCTGTTTTAAAGAAATTTCATAAACCGCCTTATTTGCATTTTGTGCACTTATTCTAAGCATATCTTCTGTGGCGGTTTCGTCCATTTCGGTTTCAAATTGATTTTGTACATTGCTGGAGAAAATCTCAAGTGCCACATGACTTGCAATATTGCCTGCTTTTGCACCACCCATTCCATCACATACAACTAATAATACAGTTTTCTGGTCATCAAATATTTCAATAACATAACCATCTTGATTATTTGTTCTCACCATACCTTGATGGGTATCTCCACAGGTTATCATTTTGACTCACCTTCTTCTATGGTTCTACGGCGTAACTGACCACAAGCCGCATCTATATCAGGACCTAGTCTGCGACGAACGGTTGCAGTTATACCATTCTGTGTTAGAATCTGTTGAAATTTACGCACAGCCTCCTTTGTTGATGGCTGTACATCACTTTCTTTAACAGGATTAAGCGGAATTAAATTAACATGGCATGGTCTGCCATGAAGTAGTTTTGCAAGTTGTTTTGCTTGCCATGGACGGTCGCTTATATTTCTTGACATAGCATATTCATAAGAAATTCTACGTCCAGTGGTATCAAAATAGTATTTGCAAGCTTTCATAAGTCGCTCCACAGGGAAACTACGAGTAACAGGCATAATTTTTTCTCTGCTTTCATTATCTGGAGCATGTAAAGAAATTGATAAAGTTATTTGTAATTTTTCCTGTGCTAACCTCTCTATTTTATCAGCTAAACCGCTAGTTGACAAGGATATATGACGTTGACCTATACAAATACCGTCAGGACTGGATACTAAATGCAAAAATTTTAGTACATTATCATAATTATCAAGTGGTTCACCTGTGCCCATTAGTACAATATTACTTATTTTTAAACCTGAATCTTTTTGAGCAAATAAAACCTGGTCTAAAATTTCACCTGCTGATAGATTACGCTTTAAGCCAAACAGACCAGAAGCACAGAATTTACACCCCATACGACAACCAACTTGAGTTGACACGCAAATTGTGTTTCCATGTTCATAACGCATAAGCACACTTTCCACACAATCTCCGCCTTGTATACGCCATAAATATTTAATTGTGCCGTCAAGTTTTGAAACTTGTTTACGCTCAATATGTGGGACAGTTAATATAAATTTATCTGATAACCTTTGACGTAAATCCTTCGATTGGTCGCTCATCTCTTCAAATGAACTCACTGGTAAATGCAACCATTTGAAAATTTGTTTAGCACGAAAAGGCTTTTCACCCATATCGGTTAAAGCCTGTTTAAGTTCATCTATATTAAGTGTTTTTATTTCGGTTTTACTTACCGTCATGATTTTCTCCTTAATTTTGCAATAAAAAATCCATCTGTCTTATGTAAGTTAGGTAAAAGTGTTATCATACCATCTGTTTGACCACAAACTGGGTGATTAAATGGTTCTAAAACAAAATTATTATTTTCTTTTAAAAATGCATTTACAACATCTTGATTTTCTCTTTGTAAAATAGTACAAGTAGAATAAACTATTGCACCGCCTATTCTAACATAATTTGAACAGTTTTTTAGTATACTAAGCTGAATTTTAGGAAGTTCAGCTAATTCTTCATTTGTTTTAAAACGAATTTCTGGTTTTTTTCTAATAATTCCAAGCCCAGAACATGGAACATCACACATAACTAAATCAGCCCATTTTTCAAGCTCTGACTGATAGTTTTCTGAGTTTGCAAGGCGTGTTTCTATGCAAGTAAATCCTAAACGCTTTGCACCCTCTTCTATTTTTTTAAGTTTGTGTTCATAAATATCACAGCTTATTAGTTTGCCTTTATTTTTCATTTTTTCAGCAATATAGAAAGTTTTTCCTCCAGGAGCTGCACAACAATCAATAATATTCATATTTGGTTTTGGCTGCAAAACCTCAACTGCTGCGGCACTTGCTGCATCTTGAACAGTTATTTTACCCTCTATAAACAATTTATTTTTTGCTATATCACCGCCATTGCAAAGTAAAATATTATTCATTGTAGGGTGATATTCGGCTGTAAATCCGTCCTCTATAAGCGAATTATAAACCTCATCTTTAGTTGTTTTTTCACTGTTTATACGAACAGAAATTGGTGCAATCTCATTGTTTGCCTGTGCAATTTGCTGACTTTCCTTTTGACCATATTGTTCACTGAGTTTTCTCATTAACCATTCTGGGTGAGTGTATTTAAGTGCATAATAACTTTCTTTATCTGGACAATCAGGGTGAGGAAGTTTATTATTTTCCTTATCTCTTGCAATAGAACGTAAAACTCCATTTGCAAAACCTATGGCTCTTTCATCAGCTTTTGCATATTTACGAATTAAATTTACAGTTTCACTTGTTGCCGCATGAGCTGGGATTTTATCAAGCATAGTAAGTTGATATACACCCATTCGCATAAGTTCTAAAACCCTTGGTTTTATTTTAGCAAGTCTGATTTTAGAATATTTTCTAATATAAAAATCGCACATAGAACGATTTTGTAATGTGCCATAGGCAAGCCTTGCTGCAAGGGCTGCATCACGACCTAACAGCCCTGAAAGCTTTAAGTAGTGATGCAATGCACCCTCAGACCAATCACCTTTTTCAAGCATATCAAAAAGTGTAAATGCTGCAACCTCTCTTGCATTTATAGGTTTAGTCATCTCTATTACCTCGACCACCAAATAATAAAATAAGTCGTAAAAGCTGTGCAAGAGAAACAGCCAAAGCCGCAACATAAGTCATAGCAGCCGCCCAAAGTGTTTTTTTAGCCATTTTATACTCATCTTCATAAAGCAAACCACCGTTTTCTATTGCTGCTAAAGCTCTACGAGATGCATCAAGTTCAACAGGTAAGGTTATTAACTGGAAAAGTGTAGCAAACGCAAAAAATATAATCCCAAGTGTTATAAGTCCACCAAAACTAAACACAAGTCCAATTAAAATAAGTGGCATAGCAAGAGTTGAACCTATATTAGTGATAGGAATGATAGCGGCTCTTAATTTAATTGGTGTATAATTTCTTGCGTATTGTACCGCATGACCTGCTTCATGTGCTGCAACACCGATTGATGCAACCGAACTTGAACCATAAACACTATCAGAAAGTCTAATAACATTTGTTCTCGGGTCATAATGGTCGGTTAAATGCCCTGAAACACGCTCAATTCTAACATTATAAACACCTGCTGCACGTAATACAGCTTCAGCCGCTTGTGAACCTGTTAAACCTCTTCTGCTTCTAACAGCAGAATATTTTTTAAAAGTAGAATTTACCTTAAATTGTGCCCACATCGCAAAGAAAATGCAAGGCAATATTAAAACTATATAATAATAATCAAACCCATAAAAATACGGCATAAAAGCACCTGCTTTCTATAAAATAGATTTATTATTCCCCTAAGATGCTTCCTACTTCTATTTTGTGTCCACGAAGATAATCTTTTGAGTTCATACGTTTTCCACCAACCGCTTGAATTTCATTTAAAAGTATTGAGCCCTCACCACAAGCGACTAAAAGACCAGTTTTAGGGTCAGCTTTTAAAACTTCACCCGCTTTACCATTTTCATTTTGTGGACTTGCAGAATAAATTTTTAATCTTTCACCATTTAGCGTTGTTAAAGCTATTGGCCAAGGATTTAACCCACGAATTAAACAATCTATCTCTTTATTAGATTTTGACCAATCTATTTGTGCAATTTGTTTGTCAAGCATATGTGCGTAATTAGCCTTGCTTTCATCTTGCACTTCTGGAACAATGCTGTCAATTTGCTCTATTGTATCATGCAAAAGTTCTGCACCACTTAAAGCTAATCGGTCAAATAACTCGCCTGCGGTTTCTGTCTGACCTATTTCGGTTTCATATTTAAGCAACATATCACCAGTGTCAAGACCTTCAGACATTTTCATAGTTGTAACGCCTGCGGTTTTATCACCTGAGATTATTGACCACTGAATAGGTGCAGCACCACGCCATCTTGGAAGCAATGAACCATGCACATTTATACAACCATATTTAGGAAAATCCAATACATATTTAGGCAAAATCTTGCCATAAGCTACAACCACAATAAGTTCTGGTTGTTTTTGCTCTAAAAGTGGTTTTATTGCCTCATTTTTAAGGCTTTCTGGCTGATATACCTCAAGGTTGTTTTTAAGAGCAAGCTCTTTTACAGGTGGTGGAGTGAGTTTCATTTTTCTGCCTTGCGGTTTATCTGGCTGAGTTAGCACTCCAACTATATTGTGACCGTCCTCAATAAGCTTTTCGAGACATGGAACAGCAAAATCTGGCGTCCCCATAAATAAAATTTTCATTCGTCCTCCAACTGCTCAACATCGACATATTGTGTTACTTTTTCTGTAAATAAATGACCGTCTAAATGTTCGGTTTCGTGACAGAAACACTGGGCTACAATTTCCTCACCCTCACGCTCAAACCAATTACCATATCTATCTTGAGCTTTGATTTTTGCCCAAGTTGGACGCATTACATAGCCATACACCCCTGGAACGGAAAGACAACCTTCTATTGTTGGTTCTAGCTCATTTACAGCAATAACTTCTGGATTTATAAGTTCCACAACTTCTTCTGGTTCTTTTTTTATATCAAGCACTAAAACCACTCTGCGGAGAATACCAATCTGAGGAGCGGCAAGCCCTACACCATTTGAATTTAGAAGTGTATCTTTCATATCATCTAAAAGCAGATGTAAACGCTCATCAAATTGAGTAACTGTGCGACATTTTTTATTTAACATTTCGTCGCCCTTAGTTAGTATGTTACGAATTGCCATTTTTAATGACCCCTTTTTAAAATTATATAGAAACTGGGTTTAGTTCAATATGTAAACTAACACCTTTGTTTAATTTATCTCCTGAAAATTCGCATAAAACGCCATTTATAAGTTGTTTTCTGCGTTTACTTTCCGGACATCTTATAGTTAAATGATAGCGGTATCTTCCTGCAATGCGAACCATAGAAGCCGCTGCTGGTCCTAAAACAGGATAAGAAAAATCGGAGAATTGACCTTGCATAAGACTATTTAAACGGCTTTTAAGTCTTATTAAAGCCTCTATAACATCACGTTCATTTTCACCGCTTGCACATATAAATAAAAGCTGTGCGGCAGGTGGACACCTTAATGCCATACGCTTTTCTATTTCACTTTTATAAAAAGTGGTATAATCTTGTCTTGCTGCATTTAAAAGCACAGGGTGATTTGGTGAAAAAGTTTGGATTATAGCTCTGCCTTTAGTGTTTCGCCTGCCTGCTCTACCTACAACCTGAGTTATAAGTGAGAATGTGCGTTCTTCTGCTCTATAATCTTGTGCATATAGAGATTGGTCCGCCTCTAAAACACCAACCAAAGTTACATTTTCAAAATCCAATCCTTTAGTAACCATTTGTGTGCCTATTAAAATATCTGCTTTACCATTTGCAAAATCATCAAGTAAAACTTCATGTGAGTTTTTAGTAGATGTTGTGTCTGCGTCCATTCTTATAATTTTAGCTTGTGGGAAAAGGTCTTTAAGCTCTTGTTCTACATGCTGAGTGCCTGCTGTTTCAAAATATAAATGATTACTTCCACATTCAGGGCATGTACTTTGTAATTTTATAGATGTACCACAATAATGACATATTGCACGAGAGTTAACAGAATGGTAAGTCATAGTAGTTGAGCATGATGGACATTCTGGAACCCAGCCACACATAGAACAGCCTACAACTCTATTACTTCCTCTCCTATTTAAAAATAAAATTGTTTGCTCTTTATTATTTAGATTTTGCTCTATATGCTCTCTTAAAATTGGACCTATGGAGCCTATAATACCTTTTCTTGATAAGCCCCTCATGTCAGCTATTATAACATCTGGAAGTGAACTTTCACCATATCTTTCATCAAGCTCAAATAATTTATAAATACCCTGTTCAGCTTTATAAAAGCTTTCAACTGATGGAGTAGCTGAGCCAAGCAGTAATAAACGGTTACTTTGCATTGTTCTATAAAGTGCAATATCTCTTGCATGATAACGTGGTGTTTGTTCAGACTGATATGCATTGTCTTGTTCTTCATCTATTATAATAAGCCCTAGTGATTTTACAGGTGCAAAAACCGCTGAACGAGTGCCTATAACAACCTTGCACAATCCCATTTTAATTTTTTTCCAACTGTCATATCGCTCTCCTACACCCAAGGCGGAATGTAAAACAGCAACTTCTTTTCCAAATCTTGCTGTAAAAACCTTAATAAATTGAGGTGTTAAAGCGATTTCTGGCACAAGTACAATGGCTGATTGATTGTTTTTAAGCACATTTTCTATTAAATGCAGATAAATTTGGGTTTTTCCACTGCCTGTAACTCCATAAAGCAAAGCAGTATGATTTTTTTCACTTTCATATAAAGCTTTTATATCTTGATATACAATATCTTGAGCATTAGAAAGCGGATTTTGTGGTAAAATTTCAACATTTTCATAATCTGGAGCTCTAAAAGTTTGTTGTTCTGTGCATTCAATTATACCTTTTTTGACCATACTCTTTAATATTTGGTCGGAAACTCCAGTCATATAATTAAGCTCTTGTTTGCTCATTTGCTCGCCATCAGCAAGACAAGAAATAACGTCAAGTCGAACACTATTTTTCTTGCTTCTGTTTTCTTTTTCTATTGCTTCACTATAATCACATATAAGCTTATACATTTTAGTGGTTTTATCGTGTATTTTTTGTGTTATTTTACTGTCATAACGCAAAATTCCCTGTTTACACAGGGCATCTAATTTAATTAGTATACTTTGATTACCCTTTATAGTTCTTATCTGCTCAAGAGTTAGGCTTTTTTCGTCTGAAAAGCATGAAAGAATACTAGCATATTCAGTTTGTTTTAACTTTTCAACTGTGTCTTGGTCTGCAACAAGAGTATAAGTATCATTTCTACGAAACCACAAACCTACTGGAAGAATTGCATGTATGCAATCATAAAATGTACAAGCCAAACGCTCACGCATCCAAATAGCGAGTTTAATTTGTTCGCTATCAAGCACAGGCATAATATCAAGCACATCATCAATAGGCTTTAATTTTTCAAACTCACTTTTATCACGAAATGCTAAAATAATACCCTCAATTCGTTTATTACCCTTGCCAAAAGGCACCAGCACACGACAGCCTACTTGGGCTTTCTGCACCAGTGCCGATGGCAAAGTATAATCATAGAGTTTATCAATAGCGAATGTTGACGCTGCAATAGCCACAGCACAAATTTTTTCAGCCATTTTTATTAATCCTTTTGTTTTGAAAGCCTCAAAAGTCTATCAAGCACAATATTTGCTAAATCATCTTTTTGCATAAGACTTAGTGGTTCATGTGTACCATCACTGTAAAGAAGTGTTGCAACATTTGTGTCATGTGCAAACCCTGCACCTTCTGTTTTTAGGTTATTTGCAACAAGCATATCACAATTTTTCTTTTGCAGTTTAGCTCTTGAATTATTAAGTAAATCTTGAGTTTCCATGGAAAAACCACAAACGAGTTGATGACTTTGTTTTCTACTTCCGATTTCTGCAAGAATATCTGGATTTTTCACAAGACTTATAGACATATCATTGTCTTTCTTTTTGATTTTTTCATCAGCAATGTTTTCTGAACGATAATCGCCAACTGCTGCTGATTTAATAATCCAATCAACCTTATCAAGTCTTGATATCACAGCATCATGCATATCTCTAGCCGATACAACATTTACGAGCTCTACACCGTAAGGAGTTTGTAGCGATACAGGACCAGACACCAAGATAACTTTAGCACCACGCATTCTTGCGTTTTGAGCGATTGCATAACCCATTTTTCCAGTCGAATGATTTGAAATAAAACGGACTGGGTCTATTGCTTCTCTTGTAGGGCCAGCGGTTACAAGTACAGTTTTACCCTTTAAATCTTGATTTAAAGCTGCTGCACAAATTTCATTTACAATTTGCTCAGGCTCTGCAAGCTTGCCTTTTCCGCTGTCACCACAAGCAAGTCTACCACTTGCAGGTTGTACAAATCTAACTCCACGATTTTCAAGTATATTTATATTCTGTTGAACGACTGGATTTTCATACATACCAGTGTTCATTGCAGGAGCAATAACCATAGGAGCTTTTGTTGCCATAAGAGTGGTTGTAACCATATCATCAGCTATACCATGAGCCGCTTTACCTATAACATTAGCAGTTGCAGGGGCGATAACAAACACATCTGCACGTTTTGCAAGTGAAATATGTTCAACTTCCCATGTAAATTCACGGGAAAACATATCTACTACAACACGATTTCCTGACAACACTTCAAGCGTCAATGGAGTGATAAACTCTGTTGCAGATTTTGTCATAATAATAAATACATCTGCACCTTTTTTACGCAGTCTTGAGGTGATATCAGCGGCTTTATAAGCAGCTATACCACCTGTGACACACAATACAACTGATTTTCCCGAAAGAGCGGACATTATTCATCAACCTCATTCATATCATCATCTTCATCAATGTCATCTGCGTCAAGGTCGATTTCTTCAACATCTTCATCATCATCAAAATCAAGAGTACCCATTTCACGAATAATTGGAATATCTGGTGTTTGAGTTTTAGCACCAGCTTTGTAAACAATAGTGCCAGCTGCAATTTCATCAAGAGCTAATTTTACAGCCTTATCTTCTAATGGTTGACCGTTTTTCTCAGCCTCTTCAGCAATATCTCTTGCTCTTTGAGCAGCAAGGTTAACTAATAAATAACGGTTGCCTACTCTTTTCATAAGTTCATTCATTGATGGTTTTAACATATTTTCTTACCTCTTTACTAAGTTTATTTTATATCTTGGAATTTCTGCAACGTTCTGCCCGCAAAATTGCGAGTAAATCAGCTATTGCACATTCCAAATCATCATTTACAATAATATAGTCAAATTTATCCGCTTGTTTTAGTTCTTGTTCAGCGGTTTTCATACGAGCAGCAATTTTTTCATCATTTTCTGTTCCTCGACCTATAAGACGTCTTTCCAGTTCCTCAATAGATGGAGGAGCTACAAAAATCATAACTGCATCAGGGCGTTTTTCATGTATTTGCATTGCACCTTGAACCTCTATTTCAAGTACAACATCATTTCCGCTTTTAAGTTGCTCATTTACAGGCTCTTCAAGTGTACCATAGTAGTTTCCAACATATTGAGCATATTCTAAAAATTCACCTTGTTTTATTTTATCTTCAAAAGTTTGCTTGTCTAAAAAATAATAATGTTTACCATGAATTTCGCCTTGTCTTGGAGCTCTTGTTGTTGCGGATACAGATAGAAATAATTTTGTGTCTTGTTTAAGTACCTTATTTAAAATCGTACCCTTTCCAGTGCCTGATGGGCCTGTAAATACATATAATTTTCCGTCTTTACTCATTTCTATCCTCACCATCTATATTTTCTGTTCTTCCTGCTATGGTTTCTGGCTGTATAGCAGATAAAATAACATGGTCACTATCTGTAATTAATACAGCACGTGTGCGTCTGCCATAGCTTGCATCTATAAGCATACCTCTGTCTCTAGCTTCTTGAATTACACGTTTAATTGGAGCTGATTCTGGGCTTACAATGGCTATTAGTCTGTTTGCAGATACCATATTACCAAAACCAATATTGATAAGTTTCATTATATCACTTCATTTTCATTTATTATTCAATATTTTGAATTTGCTCACGAATTTTTTCAATTTCCGCTTTAAGCGAAATTACATAGTTTGCTAAAATACTGTCATTAGCTTTAGAACCAATAGTATTAGCTTCTCTATTCATCTCTTGAACCAGAAAATCAAGCTTTCTACCAACTGGGTTAGAGTCCATCAGCATATTATCAAGTTGGTCTAAATGGCTTCTAAGTCTAACAGTTTCCTCATCAACGGCTGTTTTATCAGCAAAAATAGCCGCTTCTGTTAAAATTCTCTGCTCATCAACAGTTGAGTCCGCTAAAATTTCATTCATGCGTTTTTCTAACTTTTCACGATAAGCTGTAACACGTTCTGGGGAGCGAATTTCAACTTGCTCTACAATTTCCTTAATTGTATTCATACGATTTCTAACGTCTTGAGCTAGTTTTTCACCCTCAACTTGACGCATATCATCAAATTGTTTAACAGCTTCATTGAAAACTTCACTTACACTAGCTGTTAAAGCATCAGCGTCAACTTCTACACGTTGACTTACAAGCACATCAGGCATTTTTGCAATATTCATTACACTTATATCATCATGCAAATGGAGTGCATCTCTAAGTTCAACCAGTGCATCAAAATAACTTTGAGCAAGCTCATGATTTAATGTTATAGTTGTTTCTTGAGCGGCTAAGTCAGTGACACTTATATAAATATCGACTTTACCTCTTGAAATTTTACTAGCTGCTAGTTTTTTTACAGCTTCCTCTAAAAATCCATATCCACGAGGAGCTTTTACATTTACATCAAGATAACGATGATTTACAGCACGAAGTTCAACAACAATTTCTCTTATATCTGATGTTTCCCTTGCTCTGCCATAACCAGTCATGCTTTTCATTTGTTAATCAATCCCTTTCACCCCTATTTAATATATTTAAAAAACATACTAAACAAGGCAATCATTTTGGAAAAAATAATGTCATAAAAGATAAATGCTATAAAAAATAAGGTTGCAAGTATAAAAATAGGCTGATTTGACAATCTACCACCCAAAACAATAAAACCTAATTTAAAAATAAAATATATTATTATAAAGGTTATAGCTGCATAAATCAGTTTAAATAACCATTCCAGTGGCAAATTATTAAATTTTTCTATTGCATATTTTATAATTGGATAAATGCCAAAAACTAACGCATAAGCTATTGCATATTTTTTAACTGGCAATAAAATCAAAGATAAAACCACAGAAGAAGAATATATAATAACTCCTGCTTTTACCTTTCTTTTTGATAGCATAATAGCTGGTAGTACACTTGCACAAACACAACCACTCCAACCTATTGCTGGCACAGCTGCTGCAAGCCATAATAGCACCACTGAGAGTGCTGTTAGAAGTCCTTCATATGCAATCTGTGCCGAGTTTTTCATTTAGCATCCGCCTCCACAGCAGCCATTACAACAACAATTCATACACATCATTGTAGTGCAACAATCGCACATACTCATAGATGTCATTGGGCGATAACCGCCATAACCTGCCCCCATATTAAGCATATTGAGTGCATTTCTATATTCTTGATTATTAGGCTCCATGTCGCAAGCTTTCATATAATACATTCTTGCTTCATCATACCAGCCTTTGCGATAAAAAACAGTGCCTTTTAGAAAATGCCATTCAGCCGTTCTAGTAGGTTCTCTGTTTAAAAGTTCTTCTGCAAGGGCTATATTACCCTTATTTATAGCATCTCTAACTTGGGTATATATACCGCCATTTGTGCTACCATAGCTATTATAAGAGCTATTTTGCTGATAACTGCTATTATAACCACTCGAATTTTGTTTGGTAGAGCTACCCGCACTACCACCTGATGCACGAGCATTCATAATCATATCATACGCTTCATTTATTTCCTTCATGCGTGTTTCCGCAAGGTCTGCAAGCGGATTTCCCACATAATTATCCGGATGAAATTTTCTGGCAAGCTCACGGTATGCACGCTTGACATCATCGTCACTTGTTTGTGGGGTTACGCCAAGCACTTTATAAGGATCCATGCCTGTTTTGTCCTCCGTTCGATTTATAAGTTCCGTCTAGCACCTGCCGAGTTACCATTGGCATGCCAAGACAAATTATATTTTCCATCAGCTCGTAATCTCTTTTGATATCGAGCAGTTGAAATGCATTATAAATATCTATAAGAGACCTTTCAAGAGTAATTTCAAGAGGTTCTCTTACCTTTGATAAATCTGGTTTATCAAGTCCAAATCTGAGTGCTACTGGGTTATATAGTCCAGATTTTAAATCATCTTTTAAATCCTCACAAGCGTCTATTAAATAAACCCACCTACCTGTATGATAGAAAAGTTGTTTTAAAACTCTTGCTGTGTAATCTGAATAACTGTCACTAACTGCACATGTCATAAGTCTTGCAAAACAATCGGCTGGAATATCAAGTGAAGCTGTTTTAGCTTTTTCAATTTCGCTTAATTCTTTAAGACAATCACTCATTATTTTATCTTCTTTAGGATTTTTAATCTTTGCTTTTTTATATGCAGATTTTGCAATTATTTTTAAAACCCTAGCTGCCGAACGTTTTACAGTTTTTTCGTCCATTATAGTATCTTCAAGTTTATGATAATTTAAAAGTACGCTTAAATCCGCTGCATGTTCTATGCCGTTATCAATATCACAGCTTGGTTTTTTTATTATTGGACTTGCTGCACATCTTTTATAAACTATCTTAGGTTCATTTTCCTCAAGACTGCTGAGGAGTAAAGCCATAAAGGTCATATCATAGCTTAAAAAAGCGGTGTGAAAATGTCCATATTTTTCCCTTATAGCGTGACATAATCCACAATAAACCTGTTTAAACCGTTCAACTTCACGCACTTTTAGTTCAGGCTTTACTGGACGTATAAAACCAAACATTTGAGTATTCACTCCATTTTACAAGATTTTTGAGAAAAAAACAAGACTGCCTGCAAAAAGCATATACAGGCAGAATTATTTTATTTTATATATTAACTGCTAAAATATATATAGTATTTTTAATTTTTAGTTTATAATTTACTTAAAATTATATTTGTGTATAAATTTTAAATTTTTAACCTTTTTTAATAATTGTAAAAAAAGTTTTGCCTTCTTTTTTCACTTTTTTATTATAAAGCACAGAAAAAACAACACCCATTACAATACCTAAACAACCGATAGCCGTAGCAATGCCTTCTTTCATTCCTGCAAGGCTTGCAATAACTACAAAAATAAAAAACATAATAATAGGCATAGTATAAACTATTGCTGCCATACGAAGAATTTGTTTGTTTTCGCCTTCAATGGTTACAACATCTCCAACTTGTGCTTGAGCTTTGTTTATTGCCACAGCTTTTATACGCTCTTGAGGTGCACCACAACCGCCACAACTTGCACAATCATGACCACAAGCACTTTGACGCTG
>CALWUO010000015.1 GCA_944384745.1 uncultured Butyricicoccus sp. | reverse complement strand
GATATTTTCTTACTGTATTTAGTGTAGTTTATTTCATTGGGTTAATTCCATTTACACAGTTTATTTTTCAGACTCCACAGATATAACCAAAACGCTGACCAACTTTAACATAAGTAAAATCACAAACCCAAACTTGATTTGGAGCAGGAACATTAAAATTTTGAGCCAATTTATTTTCAAGAGTTAGGTTTTCGGTATTCTTATGTTTAAATTTAGGAGGTTTTACAGTACTCATTTTAGGAAGATTCATTTGTTTCATCAGACGATACACTCGACCAGTACTGATAAATAAGCAATACTCATTTTCAAGGCAGATTTTAATTTTATTTACACCTAAACGTTTATCTGTTTTTGCATAGAGTTCAAGAATTTTTTGTCTAATGATTAAATTTTCCTGTTATCTATTTGAAGGTTTATGATTTATGTATTTGTAGTAGGTACTACGATTTACATTCAAAACACGACAAAGAATAGATATTTTATGCTGTTTAGATAGAATTTCTATAGCTTTTAATCTCTGTCTGAGTGTGGCGTGAATATTGCAATCGCTTTTTTTAATATGAGATTTTCCTCCTCAAGTTCTGCATTTCGCTTTTGAAGTGCTTTTATTTGCTGTGCTGTTAAAATTGTGTCATCATCTATTTTAACTTGTGAATATTTTTTTACCCATCCTGACAATGTTGATGAGGATATACCATATTCTTTTTTGATATCTGCATATGTTTTTCCTGATTCATACAATGTGACTATTGTCTTTTTGAAATCTTCACTGTATTTTCTTTGACTATTTTTTTCTATCATCTTTTATTTTTCCTTTCTTATTTTACTTGTCTTTTATTTTATCATACTTGTCCACTTTTATAGTATATATCCATTCAAAGCAATATATCAATTAAAGTTGAAACACCAGATGAAATTGTAGAAAAGAAATGGATTATATCTGAGTTATATAAGGCTATTGATACTCTCCCAGAAAAACAGGCTACACGTATAACAAAACATTATTTAATGGGTATGAGCAAGGTAGAAATAGCATATTCTGAAGGTGTATCTGAGGGAGCTGTTCGCCATAGTATTGATTTAGGTTTAAAACAATTGAAAAAATATTTTGAAAAAAATTGTATTAAATAAGTACGATTTGATTGAAAAAATGTCCTAGATTATTAAAGGGAGATTTTTTGCCCTTAGAACCTTGATAAGTTGATATACGATGTTACAGATACAAATTCGTATTGGAGCGAATTGAAGAAACACCGCCATGACATCTTTATCGAGCGATAAGTGTTAATCTTCATAATCAAATGTGGCAAATTTGATACGCCATGATAATACGAAATTATAATGATACAATCGAATCGTAAGACCTCCCACGTCAGAGGGGGAACTCTGGTATATTTGTTTAAAACGATATTTTGGAGTTTTGATGTCAGCCAAGGCAGTCTGTAATATGCCCAAGCGTCAGGGGGCGTGGCAATATATGACGAATATATGATAATAGATAGCAGCTGTATAACTTTAAATTGTACAGCTGCTTTTATAAAATTCATTTATCATAATTTATAAAAATATATTCATATATTAATTTAGAAATTATTTAATTAAGGGGTTAATTATTATGACTTTAGATGAGTTAGAACATTTAAAAAAAAATGAAAGTTTAGAAAATAACTGCTTAATTGATGTACAGAAAATCAATATTGATACAGCTATACCAGCTGCTGAGAGAATGTTAAATTACTTAAAATTGGTAAAAAACCCATATTATTTCATGTGCGAAAAAACACCAGTTAATGTTCGTTTTTTATCAAATGGAATAGAGCTTGGTGAAAAATTAAAGTTATATTTTTTAGGTCTTAAACGAGAAATTTAAAGTTATGTATGATATAATCAAAATGTGATTATAGAGGATTGGAGTGAACATGGCACGAATAAGGCGTAACAGCTTACAAGAAGATAAAATTATAAATGTTTGGAAAATTGGAAAATATATTCGTCTGTCAAGAGATGATGGAAGCAATGAAAGTGAAAGTATAGTAAATCAAAGAAAAATTCTTGATGAACAAATTCCTAAATATTTTGATAGTGATTATTATATTGTTGATGAGTACATTGATGATGGACGAACAGGAACATCAGATAATACACGCCCTGATTTTTTACGTTTAGTTGAAGATGTAAAATGTGGAAGAATTAACTGTATAGTTACAAAAAATTTATCCAGAGCATTTCGTAATAGTGCAAATCAAGGAAAATTTCTTGAAGAATTTATTCCGCTTTACAATACACGTTTTATTTCTCTTTATGAGCCACATATTGATACATTTTTAAATCCAGAAGTTGTACATAGTTTAGAAGTAAGTATAACAGGTTTTATGAATGAACAATATGCTTATAAAACAAGTGTTGATGTTAGACGCACTTTTGACACCAAAAGAAAAAAAGGTGAGTTTATCGGAGCTTTTGCACCATATGGACTAATGAAAAAACCTGATAACAAAAATATGCTTATAATTGATGATGAGGCGGCTGAAATTGTTAGGGATATATTTCATTGGTTTGTAGATGAGGGTATGAGTAAGAGTGGAATTACTAAACGTTTAAATGAACTTGGTGTGCCAAATCCGACAGCCTATAAACATAGTAAAGGATTTAAGTATAGTAATCCAAATGTCTATAAAAATGATGGTTTATGGAGTGAAAGGACTGTACTTGATATTTTACTTAATCAAATGTATATAGGCAATATGGTACAAGGTAAACAAAAAGTTATAAGCTACAAAGTGCATAATAGAATAAACTTAAAGGAAAAAGATTGGTATATTGTGCAAAATACGCATGAGGCTATAATTGATAAAGAAACGTTTGAAAAAGCACAAAAACTTCATCAAAGAGATACTAGAGTATGTCCAAATAAAAGAAAAGTTTATACTTTTTCAGGTTTATTAAGATGTGCTGATTGCAAAAAAGCTATGACACGAAAAAGTACAAAAAATATAGTTTATTATAGTTGTTCCACTTATTCACGCAAACTAAAAACCGCTTGTACTAAACACACAATTCGTGAAGATGTACTTGAAAAAGCTGTACTTATTGCTATACAAAAGCAAATTGCTCTTGTAGATAATTTGACTGAAATAATTGATGAAATCAACAATGCTCCAGTTATTCATAGAGAGTCTAAACGTATAAATAAATTATTAGATGTAAAGCAAAAAGAGCTTGATAAGCTCAATTCTTTAATTGATAATTTATATATGGATTGGCGTACAAATGAAATTACAAAGACAGAGTATAGAAGAATTAAATCAAAATTTGAAGTTCAGATTGAGAAAATCAAAGAGGTAATAGCCAATTTAGAAAAAGAAAAAGTGGAGTTATCTAATGGTATAAGTGTAAATGAACCATATTTGCAAACATTTTTAAAGCATAAAAATATAGACCATCTTGAGCGTGGAATATTAGTAGAACTTATTGATAATATTTATGTTCATGAAGGTGGAGGTCTTACAATAGAATTTAATTTTGAAGACCAGCATAAACGTATGCTTGAATATATCCAAATGGGTAGTTTAAAATTAAAATAATAGTTGTGCATATATAAATGCTTTCAGAGGAGCAACTGGACCTATGGGTTGCTGTGGTTGTAGAGGAGCAACAGGGGCAACCGGACCAACAGGCGTGACTGGACCAACCGGAGTAACCGGACCAACGGGAGCAACTGGCCCAACAGGCGTAACCGGCCCAACGGGAGTAACTGGACCAACAGGTGTGACTGGACCAACAGGCGTGACCGGACCAACAGGCGTGACCGGACCAACAGGCGTGACCGGACCAACGGGCGTAACTGGACCAACTGGAGTAACAGGACCAACAGGAGTAACCGGACCAACCGGACCAACCGGAGTAACCGGACCAACGGGAGCAACTGGCCCAACAGGCGTAACCGGCCCAACGGGAGTAACTGGACCAACAGGTGTGACTGGACCAACAGGCGTGACCGGACCAACAGGCGTGACCGGACCAACAGGCGTGACCGGACCAACGGGCGTAACTGGACCAACTGGAGTAACAGGACCAACAGGAGTAACCGGACCAACCGGACCAACAGGAGTAACAGGACCAACAGGAGTAACAGGACCAACAGGTGTTACAGGACCAACAGGTGTGACTGGACCAACTGGAGCAACTGGACCAACCGGAGTGACCGGACCAACAGGCGTGACCGGACCAACAGGAGTAACAGGACCAACAGGGGCAACCGGACCAACGGGTGCAACAGGACCAACGGGAGTAACAGGACCAACAGGGGCAACCGGACCAACGGGTGCAACAGGACCAACGGGTGCAACAGGACCAAAAGGAGCAACTGGACCATCAGGTGCAACAGGTCCAAGAGGTGCGACAGGTGCAACTGGTGCAGCAGGTAATTCTGGTACAGATGGTACAGCTGCAACAGTAAGTGTAGGAACTGTAACAACAGGCGAGCCAGGAACAGAGGCATTTGTAACCAATAGAGGCACACCAAATGCAGCAATATTTGATTTTACTATTCCTAAAGGCGAAACAGGTTGTATGAATGTCCAGTTACTATCTGCTTATTCCACCCCAAGCCAATTTGGAAGCAATAATACTGATTTGATTTTTGACAGAAATGGTGTGGTTTCAGGTTCTGCTATTTCTCATGAAAAAAACACTTCAGAGTTTGTAATATCAGAAACAGGAATATATTCACTTCAATTTCACGGAGATTTCACACCTGTATCTGGTGAGTCATATCCATTAACTTTGACTGTTTCTTTGTATAAAGATGATAAACCTATTGATGGTGCAACTTCTGTTCATATCTTTCCATGTCCATCAGGAGTTGAAAACATTGCAATAACAACACCAGTTAAAATTGACAATTTACCAACTATTATTAAGGTTGTCGGTGATGCAAATAAATTCGCTTATACCAACATAGGATTAAGTATTTATAAAGTTGCACAATGACAAAAAATAATAAATGACAAAAAGCTAGGTGAATTTATATCATCTAGCTTTGTTTTTATGTTTTTATAAAAATGATGATGAAGAAGTTATAATCATTTATTGACAAACTACATATTTTTGTTGTATACATAAGATATCAATTATGGGAGTTTGTTAAAATGAAGAAGATTTTATTTATTTGCCATGGCAATATATGCCGCAGTCCTATGGCTGAGTTTGTAATGCGTGATATGATTGATAAGGCGGGGTTATCAGATAAATTTGAAATTGCCTCAGCTGCCACAAGTACAGAAGAAATTGGAAATTCTGTATATCCTCCAGTAAAGCGTTTATTATTAGACCATGGAATTTCATGTGATGGCAAAACCGCAAGACAACTGACAAAAAAGGATTATGACAATTATGATTTACTAATCGGTATGGACGGTGCTAATTATCGCAATATAAACCGAATTTGTGGAGGCGATAAGCAAAATAAAATACACCTCTTAATGGATTTTACTGGTTCACCGCATGATGTGGCTGACCCATGGTATACAAGAAATTTTAATGAAACATGGAATGATGTAAATAAAGGCTGTAAGGCACTTTTAGAAAAACTTATTTAAAAATAACAAAAAGCAGGGAATTTATGTTCTCTGCTTTTATTTTATATATGTTTTTAATAATTTCATATATTGGAATTAAGAAACATAAATGTTATAATACGTTTAGTTGATAAAAATTTATTATGATAAAACAACTAAAATTTATATTGCACTAAAAATCATAGAATGGAGTATATATATGAAACCTAAAAAAATTTTAAATAGGAAAAAATCGAAGCTTGCTAGTAGCTTGTTAAAAACAATTTCTATTATGTTTTGCATAGCTGCATTATGTGTTTTTTGTTTAAATACTTATATCAATAAAATCACTATTGAGGAAGAAAAAAAGCAAACATTAGTACAGACTGTACAATATAATAAATCTGAAGTTTCCGCTTGGGTAAAATCACAAGTTAGTCAACTTGATTTAATACAATATACTTTACAAAGCATGTTACCAACTAATTTGACACAAGACAATATATATTCTGTTATAAAGAATTCAACAGAAAATGGTTTAGATGATGGTGTAATATCAGATTATGTGGTATTAGCTGATAAAACAATGATTTCTGGTGATGGTTGGGTTCCGGAAGCGGGTTATGATGCAACCCAAAATGACTATTATATAAAGCCGCAAACTATGGATTTATATATAAGTGAGCCATATGTAGATGCAACAACTGGAGATTTTATTATAACAATATCTGTGCCTTTAAAATTTAATGGGAATTTTTATGGCATTTTGGCTCGTGATGTAAGTATATCAGTAGTTCAAAATATATTTGAAGAATATGATACAACTGATGGTAGTTATTTATATTTATTAGATAGTAACAATGGTATACTTAGTCATATAGATGATAAATATCAAACATCAAAAGCTAAAAAAATTTATGTAGAAGATATTGGCATATCTGCTATGCAACAATGTGTTGATAATGTTTTAAAAAGTAAAGATTATGACAATCAAGAAAAATTCTTTTATGCAGAAAAAGAAGATATAAGCGGTTGGATAATTGGATTATCTTATCCACACAGCATACTTGTAAACGAGTTATTACAGCAAATGTTTATAAGTCTGATTATCTTTTTAGTTATTATTGCATTTGGATTAAGTGTTTTAGTTGTGATAATGAAAAAGAAATTCTCACCAATCTATGACATAACAAATGCAGCTCAACAATTAGAACATGGTAATTTTGATGTCAAATTAAATGTAAAATCCAATGATGAATTGGGATTTTTAGCAGAATGTTTTCAAGATACTGGTGTTTATTTACGCGGTATAATAAAAGAGATATCTTATATTTTAAAACAATTAGCCGATGGCAATTTAACAGTTAAAACAACACATGAATATCGTGGTGAATTTATAGAAGTTGAAACTGCAATAAAAAACATTATAAAACAAATGAATGAAATTATTGCTAATATAGATAATGTTGGTAAACAAGTGTCAAATGGTGCATCTCAAGTCGCGGATAATGCACAGAATTTATCTGAAGTTTCAATGACACAGGCTGAACAAGTTTCAAAGATTTTTGAAGATATGCGTTGCATGAAGCAAACACTAGAAGATAATTGTGAACGTACAGCCGCAACAGAACAAGCTATTATAAATGTTTCTGGTCAGCTAAAAGAAAGTGGAAACAAAATGTCTAAGATGATGAAAGAAATGGATAAAATAAAATTATCATCTAATCAGATTAAAAACATAATAGATACAATAGAAGATATTGCATTCCAAACCAATATATTAGCACTAAACGCAGCAGTAGAAGCCACAAGAGCGGGAGCAGTTGGTAAAGGTTTTGCTGTGGTTGCTGATGAAGTGCGTCAGCTTGCAAATAAATCTGCATTAGCGGCAAAAGATACTTCTTCATTAATTCAAGCATCTATTGAAACTGTTGACCGAGGAGCAAATGTTGCACATCAAACCGAACAAGCACTTTTACAAACCGTTGAATCTATAAATAGTGTGGTTGAGGAAACAAAAGAAATTGTTAAAACTTCACATTCACAAAGTAGTGATATTGACTCAATTACAAATACTGTTTCAGATTTCTCTAATTCAGTTCAATCAAATACTGCTAAAGCTCAAGAAAATGCATCTACCAGTCAAGAAATGTCTGAACAAGCAAAGAAACTCAAGCAACTACTGTATAAATTTAATATTGATAGTAATATATCATAAAATAAATTCATCGGTTGAAATATTTAAATCACTTTTTTCAACTTGTGTGAAATTTAGTTTACTTGAATGTTTTTTAGCTCCTTTAATAGGTATTTTTCCAATAGATGTAATTGTTTCAGCTTTAGGTTTATATTCAAATGATTTTGGGAAACGCCAATTTTCACGCTTAAATCTCTCAAGTTGACCGTCAGTATACTCATCAAATTCTGATTTATAAAATTTGGCACGAGCTGGGTTATCATAAGGTTTATGTATGTAAAATGAGCGTTTAAATTGTGGTATAGGCGGTTTTACTCGCTTTTGCTGTGGCTTTTTTTGCTCTTTAGTTAGTGTTTTGGCAAGTTTCACAGCCTCACGGTATGCTTGATGTATTTTTTGAAATTCTTCAGGTTGGTCTTCTGGGTGATGGAGTTTACTTTTTTCTGCGTATGCATTTTTTATAATTTCAAGTTCTGAGGTTTGTTCAATACCAAGTATAGTCCATGGGTTCATTCTTCTTCATCTCCGTCATCTGGAAAATCTTCATAAAACTCCACATCATCAAAGTTATCACGAAATTCCTGTAAAATTTCATCGTCATTTGAATTTAATTCATCATCTATTTGGTCAAAAAATTCGGTTATATCTCTTCTATATCTGCGAATTTTAGCGTCATTGCCCTCATGTAAAAGCAAATTAAAATAATCTATATGTTGATGGATTTGCTCTCTTATAAGACCAGTTGATTGTTCATATAGTCTTGATGCAGTAGCTAAGATAAGTTTGTTTTCCTCCTCATCACGAGGCAGCAATTTAAAACTTTCAAGCTGTTTAAGTTTGGCTTTTAGCTCTTTTTCACTTAATGAAAGTTTAGGATTTAAAATTATAAGCTCGTCTTTTTTACCAGTGGAACGGCATGTTATTTCAACTTGTAAAATACCGTTTATATCATATGTAAAACGAATATCTGCACATTCTTTACCTTTTGGTGCTTGTGGAATATCAATTTCAATTTCACCAAGTTTTAAATTATCTTTGCAATACATAGATTCACCTTGATAAATGGCTATAAACATTTGTGATTGATTATCATGCACAGTGTAATATGTACGCATACGGCTTGTTGGAAGTGTAGTGTTTCGCTCTATAATAGGGGAGAATAAATCATTTGTTGGGTCTTCATAGTTTAATACGTTAACCCCAAGAGTAAATGGACATATATCTGTAAGCAAAGTGTCTTTGATATCGGATTTACGTTCTTTTATTGCAGCTGCAATGCCCGTTCCAATTGCAACTGTTTTGTCAGCGTCTATATCAAAAAGCGGTTTTTTGCCAAGTATATGTTCTATATATTGGCGTATAAGTGGCATATTACAAGAACCGCCAACCATAACAATTTCATCTACTTCGCCTATTGTACTTTTGCAATCTCTAAGAGCATGAGCAATAGGCTTTTCCATTTTACGAAGTAAAGGGGCACATATTTCAACAAGTTTTTGATTTGTAAGCAGTGCGTTACATTGTTTTCCATTTATTTCTGAAACCATCATAACAGGCTCAGTTTTTGAGAGTGTAATTTTACAACGTTCTGCTTGTCTTATAAGACTTGCAATAGTCTGTTTAGGTAAAGTTTCAGGCTTAATGTTATTTTGTTTGCAGAAATAATTGGCGATAGCATTGTTAAAATCATCGCCACCTAAATGGTTATCACCAGAAACTGCAACAATCTCTATTACATTTGAAAATGCATCAACTACTGATACATCAAGTGTACCACCGCCAAAATCTATTACAAGAAAACTCATATCATAATCTCTATTATAAGCAAGAGCAGCAGCACTTGGTTCATTTATTATTCTTTCAACTTTAAAACCTGCAAGTTCACCTGCAATTTTAGTTGCATTTCTCCCGTTATCGTCGAAATATGCAGGCACACTTATAACAGCTTCAGTTATTTTTTCTCCTAGAAAAACTTCAGCATCTTCTTTTAATTTGCGAAGAATAAAAGAGGAAAGTTCTATCGGTGTAAATTTATGGTTTCCAAGTATTATTTTGGCATCTTTACCCATAAAACGTTTAAAACCTGTTGCTGTACATTCTGGGTGAGAAATCAAGCGTTCTTTTGCGGCTTGACCGACTAAAATTTCACCATTATTATCTATACTTACAACTGATGGAGTTAAAAATTTTCCTAATGCATTTGGTATAAGCTCACATTTTCCGTCTTTCCATACGGCTGCAAGACTGTTTGTAGTACCAAGGTCTATTCCTATAATTGGCATAAAAATGCCCCCTTTGCGTGGATAATAACATAATTATAACATAAAAGCTGTAAAAACTTAATAGAAATATAGCATATATAAAAAAACTGCTAGAATAAAAATATTCTAGCAGAAAATTGTTAATTTCGGTTTTCTCCGTGTTCTTGCTCGCAATATGTACAGCGATAACGTCCGTTTTCAGAAAGATAGAAGATATGTTCTATACCCTCTTCAATAGAAGTTATACAACGAGGGTTTTTGCACTTAATAACATTTACAAGGCGTCGAGGCTTTGCAAGTTTTTTCTTTTCAACAATAATACCATCACGGATAACATCAATAGTAATATCAGGGTCAACGTAACCTAGAACATCAAGGTCAAGGTCAATCATGCTTTCAATTTTAATAATATCTTTGTGACCATGCTTGTTAGAACGTGCATTTCTTATTATAGCAACACAGCAATCAAGCTTGTCAAGACCAGCTAAATGATAAAGCTCCATGCCAGTGCCTGCTTTTATATGGTCGATTACCAGACCATTTTGAATGGAATCAATATTAATCATTGGTTATTATCCTCCTGCACAAGTCCAAGAAGTGTCATAATAAGAGCCATACGGACATAAACACCGTTTTGAGCTTGCTCAAAATATGCTGCACGAGGGTCATCATCAACTTCAAGAGTGATTTCATTTACACGAGGTAGCGGGTGAAGTACAGCCATATCTTCTCTTGCAAGCTGCATTTTATCAGCATTTAAAATATAAGTGTCTTTTAAACGTATATAATCTTCTTCATTGAAGAAACGTTCACGCTGAACACGAGTCATATAAAGAATATCAAGTTTTGGCATAGCATCTTCAAGGCTTGTCACTTGTTCAAATTCAATACCTTTTGGTGCAAGAACTTCACTTATAATATATTCAGGAACACGAAGTTCTTCAGGGGAAATAAGTATAAAACGGATATTTTTATAGCGTGAAAGTGATTTGATAAGAGAATGTACAGTACGACCAAATTTTAAGTCGCCACATAAACCAATGGTAAGGTCACAAAGTCTACCTTTACGTCTGCGAATTGTCATAAGGTCGGTTAGTGTCTGTGTTGGGTGTTGATGACCGCCATCACCTGCATTAATAACAGGGATTGTAGAGTAACGAGCTGCACGAAGTGGAGCACCCTCTTTAGGGTGACGCATTGCAACAATATCAGCATAGCATGAGATGACACGTATAGTGTCTGCTATGCTTTCGCCTTTTGATGCAGAGGAAGAGTCTGCACTGGAAAAGCCAAGCACTGAACCGCCTAGATTTAGCATAGCTGCCTCAAAAGATAGGCGTGTACGGGTGGACGGCTCATAGAATAGAGTAGCTAGCTTTTTATGTGCACATACATTTTGATATTTCTCAGGATTTGCAACAATATCATCTGCTAGCTTTAAGAGTGAATCAATTTCTTCGACAGAAAGGTCGAGAGGGTCAATCAAATGACGCATAATTTCCTCCAATTCAGTTTTATGTTACCGATTTCTTTATATAATGATAGTAGCAATAATCATGCTTGTCTAGTGAAATTTTCAATAAAATAAAATTATAAAAACATAATAATTTAAAAATGGCATATTGCACAATGTATCGTTGCAATTTAATACATTATGCTGTATAATAAATACAAACGTTAGGAGGCGAGTCTATGGAAAGAAAAATCATTAAATTGCCAAGCACATCGGGCAGAATAACATTAAAAGCTGTAAGTGGACATTTTTCTACCAAACATTCTCATGTCAACTATTATTTAGATATGACCGAATGTAAAACCAATCAGCGTATGGCAGAAGAATGTGGACATCTTTTAGCTCATAAGTATACTTCATCAACAGTTGTTCATACAATTATGTGTTTAGATGAAACTCAGATGATAGGTGGTTTCCTTGCACAAAAACTATCTAAAGATGGCTTTAGAGGTATAAACCGTGGTGAATGTATTCATGTTATAACACCTGAAATAAATATGGCAGGTCAAATGATATTCCGTGATAATGTTCGCCCACTAATCGAAAACAGAAATGTTTTAGTGCTTGTTTCATCGGTTGTAACAGGAAAAACAGTCGAACAAAGCATAGAGTGCATAAATTATTATAAAGGTCATGCTGTGGCTGTATCGACAATTTTTAGTGCAGTTGACCATGTGGAAAAAGTGCCTATTCATTCACTATTTCATATAAATGATATACCAGATTATGCACATTATCCTGCTATGGATTGCCCAAAATGTAAAAAGGGCTTGCCAATAGAGGCTCTTGTAAATAGTTTTGGTTACTTCAAAATCTAAAAAATAATCGAGCCTTTAATGGCTCGATTTCTATTTATCCATAAGTTCAGAGCCATCAATTAAATTATAAAGTGCATTTTCAAGGCTTTGATTTATTTTTTCTTCAATTTCTTTCTTTTGTGTGCTGTCACTTGTATCAAGTGCTTCACTTGATTGTTCAATAATATCTACCATAGATTTACAGCCAGATTTAATTTTTTCATGTGCCTCAGCATATTGTTTTGGTGGAGTGATGTCTAAAAAATCGCTGAACGCTTTTTTTGATTCTTCAAGTGTCTTTTTAGCCTGTTCAACATCTTTAGAATTTATATTTGAAAGATTGTCAGACAATGTATAAATATCAACAGCGATTTGTGAAACAGCTTTTTCATAATCATCTTTGCTCATAGCAGAAGATGAATTACAAGCAGTCAAAGAAATAATTAAGCCAAGTGCTACCATACCAGTTATAATTTTCTTTCTCATCTGGAAAAACCTCCTTTATTACGGACATTATAACTAGCTTTATATAAACAGTCAATGGATTTAAGGAAAATAGAAAATATTATACAATTATGATACAAAAAAACAGGCATATACGAATGAAATGCCTGTTCTTTATATTTAATTAGTAGAAGAAATAAGCTCAGAACCTTCCATCAAATCATTGACAGCGGTCTGTAAGTATCCAGTCAATGTTCCAGTTGCTTCTTGAATTTTTGTGGTATCTGTTTCACCAACTAAAGCAGAGCATGCATCAATATAATCAATCATAGCTTGGCAACCAGATGTAATTTTTTCATGAGCCTCTTTATATTCAGCAGGAGGAACTTGGTTCATGAAGTCAGAAAATGGCTTTTTCAAATCCTCAAGAAGTGATTTAGCAGCATCAACATCAGTTAAATCTATGTTAGAAGCTTGAGATTGAATTGATTGCAAATCAGCCGAAAGTTGAGAAAAAGAAGCTTGATAATCTTCTTTTGATAAGGCAGTTTGTTGTTCTGATTGGGAAGTATTACCAGTGTTAGATTTAGAAGCATTATCATTAGAATTATCATTGCCACATGCAACTAATGAGAATACCATACAAAATGCGGTAATACCAACAAGAATTTTCTTTAGTGAATTTGTTTTTTTCATAAACATACCCCCTATATAATTTATGTACTTATTTTACCAATATTACTAAACAAAGTCAATAATATGTTATAAATATATTTAAATTGGCTAAATTAGTATATATATGTTTTATATAAACTCGCTTGACATAAAAGTTTAAAATGTTTATAATAAAAATAATTTCAAATTGAAAAAGCTATGAACAGGAGGAGTAACTCTGTTTTTTGCCTAAAGAGAAAAGGCGGTCGGTGCAAGCCTTGGTAAAAGCAGAATGAAGGTAGCCTGTGAGCTGATATGCTGAACAAAAAATCTTTTTATTAGGTGTATTCGTTTAATCTGCGTTAAAGATTTTTAAAGTGCAAAGCTTTTATGCTTTGAATTTAGGTGGTACCACGGAGTTTTTGCCCTTCGTCCTAAAATTAGGACGTGGGTTTTTTTATTATATTAAGAGAGGAATAAATAAGTCTATGAAAGAACTTCCAAAGACATATGACCCCTCTGCAACCGAGGAAAAACTGTATAAATTCTGGAATGACAGCGGTTTTTTCAATGCAGAGGTTGATGAAAACAAAAAGCCATTTACTATTGTAATTCCGCCTCCAAATGTAACAGGTCAACTTCATATGGGTCACGCTTTTGACGAAACTCTTCAAGATATCTTAATTCGCTTTAAGCGTATGCAAGGTTATTCTGCTTTATGGATGCCAGGAACTGACCATGCAGGTATTGCAACTCAGATTAAGGTAGAAGAAAATCTGCGTAAAGAAGAGGGTTTAACTCGTTATGATTTAGGCAGAGAAAAGTTTTTAGAGCGTGTTTGGGACTGGAAACATCAATATGGCTCCCGTATTATAGAGCAGCTTAAAAAACTTGGTTCTTCATGTGATTGGCGTCGTGAGCGTTTCACAATGGACGAGGGCTGTTCTAAAGCAGTTAAAGAGGTTTTTGTAAATCTCTATGAAAAAGGTTTAATCTATAAAGGTCATAGAATTATAAACTGGTGTCCTAATTGTGCGACTGCACTTTCTGATGCTGAAGTTGAATATGAAAATCAAGCAGGTAAGTTATGGCATTTACGTTATCCACTTGCTGATGGTTCTGGTGAGCTTGTTGTAGCTACAACCCGTCCAGAAACATTTATGGGTGACACTGGTGTTGCTGTTAACCCTAATGATGAGCGTTATAAACACCTTATTGGTAAAACCTGTATACTGCCTATTATGAACAGAGAAATCCCAATCTTTGGCGATGAATATGTTGATATGGAATTTGGTACAGGTTGTGTTAAAGTCACTCCTTGCCATGACCCTAATGACTTTGAAATGGGTCAACGCCATAACCTAGAGCAAATTCTAGTATTTAATGAAGATGCAACTGTTAATGAAAACGGCGGTAAATATCAAGGTCTTGACCGTTACGCTTGTCGTGAGGCTGTTATTAAAGACCTTGAAGAGGGCGGTTATCTTGTTAAAATTGAAGAGCATGAGCATAATGTAGGCACTTGTTATCGTTGTGGTACTACTGTTGAGCCTATGACTTCCGCCCAATGGTTTGTAAAAATGGCACCTCTTGCTAAACCTGCTATGGACGTTGTAAATGATGGAAGAGTTAAGTTTGTGCCAGAGCGTTTCTCTAAAACATATCTTCGTTGGATGGAAAATGTACACGATTGGTGTATTTCTCGTCAGCTTTGGTGGGGTCATCGCATTCCAGCTTATTACTGTGATGATTGTGGTGAAATGGTTGTCGCTAGAGAAGATGTTACTGTTTGCCCTAAGTGTGGCGGTAAACATATGCGTCAAGAGGAAGATGTGCTTGATACATGGTTCTCTTCTGCATTGTGGCCTTTCTCAACCCTTGGCTGGCCAGAAAAGACAAAAGAACTAGATTATTTCTATCCTACAAGTGTACTTGTAACAGGTTATGACATTATTTTCTTCTGGGTTGCTCGTATGATTTTCTCTGGTATGGAGCAAATGAAAGAAGAACCATTCAAAACCGTTTATATTCATGGTCTTGTTCGTGATGCACAAGGCAGAAAAATGTCTAAGTCACTTGGCAACGGTATTGACCCACTAGAAATTATTGATAAATATGGTGCTGATGCTCTGCGTTTCACCCTTGTTACTGGTAACTCTCCAGGAAATGATATGCGTTTCTCTACTGAAAAGGTTGAATCTAGCCGTAACTTTGCAAATAAGATTTGGAATGCGTCTCGTTTCATTCAGATGAATTTAACTATTGATAAAGCAGAACTTCCTAAAACGCTTGCTCTTGAAGATAAGTGGATACTATCTAAATTCAATGAACTTGTTAAGGCTGTAACTGAAAATATTGATAAGTATGAATTAGGTCTTGCAGTTCAAAAACTCTATGATTTCATTTGGGATAATTTCTGTGATTGGTATATTGAAATTGTAAAACCTCGTCTGCAAAATAAGGACAATGTAGAGGCTAATGAGAACGCCCAGAAGGTTTTATGTTATGTGTTATCCAATACAATGAAACTTTTACACCCATTCATGCCATTTATCACTGAAACCATTTGGCAGGCACTCCCTCACGAGGGTGAAAGTATTATGGTTTCTAAGTGGCCAGAATATCAGGACAGCTTAAACTTTACAGTAGAAACAGAGCAAGTTGAAACAATTATGGATACTATTCGTGCAATTCGTGCAAGACGTGCAGAAATGAATGTTCCACCATCTAAAAAAGCAAAGGTTATTCTATTTACAGAAAACCGTTCAGCTTATGAGGCTGGTTCAACATTTTTTGCTAAACTTGCATATGCTTCTGAAATTCAGTTTGTAGATGCTGCACTTTCAAATGTAGAAAATATGGTTTCTGTTGTTACTAAGGGTGCTCAGGTTTACATGCCTATGGGTGAACTGGTTGACTTTGAAAAGGAAAAGGCTAGACTTGAAAAAGAAAAGGCAAAAGTTCAAAAAGACATTGATTTTGTTATGAAAAAGCTAAATAATGAGGGCTTTGTAGCAAAAGCACCAGCGGCTGTTATCGCTCAGGAAAGAGAAAAAGCAGCTAAGTATCAAGAACTTATGGATAAACTAAACGCAAGTCTTGCGGCACTTGGATAAAACAATTTAACAGCAGGGGAGAAAAAATCTCCTCTGCTTTTGTTTTTTTATTATAGGGGGATTTAAATGAATGCAATAGAACATATTCACTCACATGGTAGATTTTCGGGTAAAGCGGGACTTCATAGAATAAAAGCCCTTTGCAATGCACTTGAAAATCCTCAAGATAAACTTAAATTTATACATTTAGCGGGTACAAATGGTAAAGGTAGCACTGCAACTATGATTGCAAGTGTTATGCAGAAAGCAGGTTATAAAACAGGGCTTTTTACTTCTCCTTTTCTTGTAAAATTCAATGAGCGAATAAAAATAAATGGTCAAATGATAAATGATTTTGACCTTGAAAGACTTACAAACAAAGTAAGTCAAGCAGAGAAAACTATAAAAATTCCAGATGGTGAAAAAATCGGGGAATTTGAATTTGTGACCGCTTTAGCGTTTTTATATTTTTTAGAACAAAAATGTGATATTGTTGTTTTAGAAACAGGTTTAGGCGGTTCATTTGATGCAACTAATATTATAAAAAAGCCAGAAGTTGCAGTTATAACTCCAATTTCACTTGACCATACGCAGGTTTTAGGTGATACTCTTTCAGAAATTGCAAGCACAAAAGCTGGAATTATAAAGCCAAATTGCAAAGCTGTTACCGCTTTTGGTCAAAAAGATGAAGTTTTATCTGTTTTAAAGGCTGTAAAACCAGATATAATTGAACCTGAACAGATTTTTAAATCACAATATGATTTAAACGGTGCAAGTTTTATATTTAAAAATGAGGAATATAGAATTTCTATGATAGGTAAGCACCAAATACAAAATGCTCAAACCGCATTACAAACAATTTTTGAGCTTAAAAATATAGGCTGGAATATACCAGAAAGTGCTATAAAACAAGGGCTTAAATGTGCTAAAATCTGCGGAAGAATGGAGAAAATATATAAAAATCCGCTTATTTTTCTTGATGGCGGACATAATATAGATGGTGTAAATAGCATTGCAAATACAGTTAAAACTATTTTAAATGATAGAAAACTACATCTTATAATTGGAATGGTATCCGATAAAGATATAAAATCTTGCATAAATGTTTTAAATTCGCTCAGTGACTCTATTATAATAACTGAGCCTAATAATCCTAGAGCGATGGACGTTTATGAGCTTGCAAAATATTTCAATAAGAAAGTGCAAATTTTTAAAAATTCCTATGATGCATTTAGAAAGGCTCTTGAAATTCCAAAGGAAGATGTTGTTATAATTTGCGGTTCGCTTTATTTAATTGGTGAGGCAGAGAGTTTTTTTAATAGCTTTACATAATTCGGCAAAAATAGAATATTTGTTTATTATAAAATAAGTCTGTGAAGTAATATGTTCGCAGGCTTTTTTTAGTGAGGTGAAATTTTATGCAGATTACACATAAGCGAATGGGTGATAAAATTGTTATCTTTATAGAAGGAGAGCTTGGTAACCATGAGGCAAAACAGATTTTAAGTTATCAAGAAAATATTGTTTCTCTATATATTGATTCACCTATTGTTTTAAATTTATCTGGTCTTACTTTTATGGACTCTTCTGGACTTGCTGTGGTTTTAAATCTATCAAGAGCATTGGAAAGAACAGGGCGGACGCTTACAGTTCAAGGAACACCACCAAATGCAATGAAAATTTTTAAAACAGCAGGTCTTAATAAAAAAATTGAGTTTATAGACGGAGTGTAAAACTAATGAAACAAGTAACAAATAAAATGTCAATGAAACTGGAAAGTCGCTCAGTAAATGAAAGCTTTGCACGTCAAACAGTAGCCGCTTTTGTCGCTCAACTTGACCCCACAATGGAGGAATTAAACGACATAAAAACCATTGTGTCCGAAGCGGTTACAAACGCAGTAGTTCATGGATATCGTGATAGATTAGGGACAATAAATATAACAGTTAGACTGCTCGAGGACAATATAGCAGAAATTAAAGTTAAAGATTTTGGCTGTGGAATTGAGGATATTGAAAGAGCAAGACAGCCTATGTTTACAACAGGAGATGAACAGCGTTCTGGTATGGGCTTTACTATTATGGAAAGCTTTACTGATAAATTAAAAGTACAATCTAAATTACATAAAGGCACTCAAGTCACACTGATTAAAAAAATCAGAGGACGGGAGGAGCGTTAGTGAGTGAGCAATTAGAACTTATTAAAAAAGCTCAAACAGGTGATAAGCTTGCAAGTGAAAAACTTATAATAAAAAACAGTGGTCTTATATGGTCGATTGTAAAACGCTATATAAATCGAGGTGTTGAACAAGATGATTTATATCAGCTTGCATGTTTGGGATTTATAAAAGCGGTTAATGGTTTTGATGGAGAGTTCGGCACACAGTTTTCTACATATGCTGTTCCCAAAATTGCGGGAGAGATACGCAGATTTTTACGTGATGATGGAAGTGTAAAGGTTAGTCGTTCGGTTAAAGAGCAATCTGTAAAATTAAAGCAGTTGCAAAATAAACTTGAAAATGAACTAGGAAGAGAAGTTACAATTTCAGAACTTGCAAATGCTTCTGGTTTGTCGGTTGAAGAAGTCGCTATGTGTGAACAGGCAACACAGACAACTGATTCATTGCAAAGAGAGGTTGGTGAAGATGGTTCAGCCCTTGGCGAACTTATAGGCGATGAGGGCATAGAAGAACATATAACAAATAAACTCGCTTTATGGCAAATGATAAATGAATTACCAGAGCGTGAAGCACAGATAATTCGGCTTAGATATGAGCGAAATATGACTCAACAACAATGTGCAAAATTGCTTGGAGTATCTCAAGTTCAGGTTTCAAGGCTGGAGAAAAAAGCAGTTGAGCGAATGAGAAAACAAATATTGGAATGAAAGAGTCTGTCAAACAGGCTCTTTTTCTATTACCTAGACTTTACTTGTGATAGCTTGTAAATCTATGATATAATGAAATGAAAATTCAGTTTTGTGAAAAGGATTTTTTAGATATGACAAAATTCGATGTTCAATATTCTGCAATTCGTAAGGCAATAATTGAAAGAAAATTTGCAAGCCTTAATGATATGCAACGCAGTGCAGTTATGCAAACAGAAGGTCCACTTTTAATACTTGCAGGTGCAGGAAGTGGAAAAACAACTGTACTTATAAATAGAATTATAAACATATTGCGTTTTGGCAAAGACAGCGATTTTGCACCACAAAATGCAACAGAAGAAGATTTAAGATTTTTAATGGATTATCTTAATAATCCTGTGGAGGAAAACAGACAAAAGGCTGAAAAACTCTGTGCAATAGAACCTGCTAAACCTTGGGAAGTTATAGCAATTACATTCACCAATAAAGCGGCAAAAGAGCTAAAAGAGAGATTAACTCGTGCAATCGGTGAACAAGATGCAATGGCAGTATGGGCATATACTTTTCATACAGCTTGCCTTAGAATTTTAAGACGTGATATAGAAAGAATAGGTTATAAACAAAGTTTTACAATCTATGATGAAGATGATAAAAAACGTGTTATAAGCGATATTTTAAAACAGCTCAATATGGACGACAAAGCGTTTGATACTAGAACTATTATGAATGAAATTTCAAGGGCAAAGGATAATCTTATAAGTGCAAAAACATATGCGGTTGAAGCTAATGGAGATTATTATAAAAGCAAAGTATCAGATGTATACACTTTATATCAAAAGAAAATGAAAGAAGCAAATGCACTTGATTTTGATGATATTATTATGAAAACTGTCGAGCTTCTTAGAGATAATGAGGATATAAGGGAATATTATCAGCAAAAATTTAAATATGTGCTTGTTGATGAATATCAGGACACAAACCATGCACAGTATGTTTTAACAAGTTTACTTGCTGGCGGAAAAAATAACTTATGTGTAGTTGGCGATGATGACCAAAGTATTTATAAATTTAGAGGTGCTACAATAGCCAATATTTTGGAGTTTGAAAAACAATATCCAGACGCTAAAACAATTAGACTGGAACAAAATTATCGTTCGACTGATACTATTTTAAATGCGGCAAATGAAATAATAAAAAACAATTTGCAAAGAAAAGGCAAAGAGTTATGGACAGATAATTCTGGTGGTAGTAAAATAAAACTTCACCGTTCAGATACACAAGAGGGTGAAGCATCATATATTGCTGAATGTATAATTGAAGGTGTGGAAAAGGGTATGAAGTGGGGCGATTTCGCTGTACTATATCGAAATAATGCACTTTCAAATAATTTAGAAGCCGCATTCCGTAGAAACTCTATACCATATAGAATTTATAAAGGCAGAGATTTCTTCTCTCGTGCAGAAATTCGTGATATGTTTGCTTATTTATGGATAATTGAAAATCCATCAGATACATTAAGATTAAAACGAATTGTAAATGTTCCCGCTAGAAAAATTGGCGATAGGTCAATAGAGCTTGCAGAAGAAGAGGCTATAAAAGATGGTATTTCATTATATGAGGTTTTGAAAAACTCTAAAAATTATCAATCTATTGCACGTTCATCTAATGCTATGGTTAAATTTATTGAGATAATCGAGGATTTAAGAACTAAAAAGGAATTTTTAACACTTCCAGAACTCTATGATGAAATGCTTGATAAAACAGGTTATATAGAAATGCTGCAAAATAAAGGTGATACAGAAGCTCAAAACAGATTGGATAATATTATGGAGTTAAAGTCCACCATAATTGAATATCACCAAAACACAATAAATTCATCACTATCAGGATTTTTAGAGGATATGGCACTTTATACTGATACAGATAAAATGTCAGAAGATGAAGATGCAGTTTTAATGATGACAATGCATTCTGCAAAGGGGCTGGAATTTCCAGTAGTATTTTTAAGCGGAATGGAAGAAGGTTTATTTCCATCGTTTAGGTCAACTGAAAATGATGAACTTCTTGAGGAAGAACGTAGACTTTGTTATGTTGCAGTTACGAGGGCTAAAACTCAATTATATATAACTTGCACAGAGCGTCGTATGCTTTATGGTCGCACACAATATTCAAATCCATCACGCTTTTTAGATGAAATTCCTGAAAATTTAATTGACTCTAATATATCAAAATGTCAGCAAATGCAAAAGGCAATTATTGACAGACAAGAAAACGATTATAAGAAGAAAAATGCAAGCATTATGGCACAGGCTTATAAAACGTCTATACCAACAGCTAATACACAAACAACAGTATTATTTAATGTTGGTGATAGAGTTAAGCATAGAGCGTTTGGTGAGGGGCTTATAACAAGTTCAAAACCTATGGGTGGGGATTTTTTACTGGAAATTGCATTTGACACTAAAGGAACAAAACGACTACTCTCAAAAAGTGCAAGCCAGTTTATGACAAAAATATAAAACAACAAAAAGACAGGCAAGTTATTAGCTTGCCTGTTTTCTTTACTCATATAGCATTTTAATTCCATTGGATTTGAAAAAATCAAAATATGGTTCAGGTGGTTTGCAATCGGTGATAAATCCCGAAAGCTCTCCAAGTTTACAAAAAGAAATAACTGCTTTTTTATTAAGCTTAGAACTATCAGCCATAAGATACACTTTTTCTGCCTTATGCACAACACCACGCTTAATTTCAGCTTCTAAAAATGTTGTGTTGGTCATTCCACATTCAATAGAAACACCACTTGCAGCCATAAACGCCTTATTTATTGTCATACCAGATAGTGTTTCATAAGTTGAAAGTCCTACAAAAGAGTCAGTAGGTGGGCTATATATACCTCCAGGGCAGATTAAATTCATATTTTCATATTTTGAAGCCTCAGCCATAGCCGCAAGCGAATGAGTTACTATTGTAAGTCCTTTTTTAGTGGTCAGATGGCGAAGTATACAAAGTGTTGTTGTTCCCGAATCAATAAATATAGTATCACCATCATTGACTTGATTTGCGGCAAGTCTACCAATTAAATTTTTATCTGATGAATGAATTGCAGACCTTGCGGGTGTAGACAGGTTTGAGCAAGGTGAGCAAACCGCTGTGACACCACCATAAACCTTAGTTATATGACCTCTAACTTCAAGGTCGTTTAAATCACGCCTTATAGTGTTTTTAGATACTCCGAAAACCTCACAAAGTTCATCAATAGATACTGTTTCTTTTGCTATAACATATTGCTCAATAGAGTTTAAACGACTGATTTTCATAATAGTAGATTAACCCCCACTAAATTATTTTAAACAACAAAACAACTGTTAAAAAGGTTTTTAAAAATGTAAAAATAAAAAAATAAATAAACATTTTTACTGATATAATGCTTATAATTTATTGTATCAGAACTGAAAAAAAAATCAACTGACAAATATATAATTGTTATCATTTTTATAATAACTTTGGAAAAAATAAACAAAAAACACGTAAATAGTTCATATAAAATCATCATAAAGCATTGAAAAGAACAAAAAAAAATGTTAATATAATGAAGTAATGAATGACATGGGTGTTATTCATGATTTTATTGTTCTATATGAAAAATAATATAAGTAGGTAGGTGTATTAAATGCAGAAAGCAGAAAAAATGCAGGCACTGCGTGTATTTGCCGCTGAAGTCAGACTGGAAACACTTAAAACTATTGGTTCTCTTGGTTTCGGTCATGTCGGTGGTTCAATGTCTGTTGTAGAGGCACTGGCAGTTTTATACGGTGAAGTAATGAAAGTAGACCCAAAAAACCCTCGTTGGGAAGACCGTGATTGGTGCGTAATGAGTAAGGGTCATGCAGGCCCTGCAATGTATGCAACTTTAGGTCTTAAAGGCTACTATCCAATCGAAGATGCTTATACTCTAAATAAGCCTCATACAAATTTCCCATCTCATACCGACCGCACTAAAACTCCTGGTGTTGACCTAACAACTGGTTCTCTAGGTCAAGGCATTTCCTCAGCTGTTGGTGCGGCTCTTGGTAACAAGATGGACGAACGCAATAACCATGTGTTTGTATTTGTTGGCGATGGTGAATGTGATGAAGGTCAGGTTTGGGAAGCTGCTCAATTTGCGGCACATTACAAACTTGATAATCTTGTTTGCCTTGTTGATAACAACAAAATGCAACTTGATGGCAAGGTTGAAGAAGTTATGAGCCATGCTAAGGGCATTGGTGCAAAGTTTGACGCTTTTGGCTGGAATGTTATCGATGTTGAAAATGGTAATGATGTTGAGCAGGTTTATGATGCTGTTATGTCAGCTTATGACTGTAAGGGCAAGCCAACCTGTATTGTGCTAAATACAACCAAGGGCAAGGGTGCAACTTTTGCAGAGCCTACTGGTGCACACTCATCTCAGCCATCTAAAGAGCAGTGGGACGAGGCAATCGCAGCTGCTGAGGCTGAACTTGCTAAGGTAAAGGCACAGTAAGGAGGGTATGAAATAATGAATTTCAATGTTATTGGTAAGCATGAGACAGACTCTCGTGCAAATCGTGATGCTTATGTAACCGCTATGCAGGAAATGATGTCTGCAAGCAATAAGGTTTGCCATATTGACTGCGACCTTTACGGCTGTATTAACACTAAGAAGCTTGAAAAGGAATTTCCAAAACAGACTTTTAACGCTGGTATTGCTGAAGCTAATGCAGTAGGTGTTGCTGCTGGTCTTGTTGCAACTGGTCGTACTGTTTTTGTACATTCTTTTGGTTGTTTCGCTTCCCGTCGAGTATATGACCAAGCTTTTATGTCTTGTGCATACGCTAAACTGCCTGTACATATTGTAGGTTCTGACCCTGGTGTTGTTGCTGCTTATAATGGTGGTACTCATATGCCTTTTGAAGATATGGCTATTTATATGGCTATCCCTGAGGCTGTTGTAATTGACCCTACTGACTATGCTATGTTATACAATATCACTAAGAAACTTGCAGCATCTGAAAAGTTCTCTTATATGCGTATGGTTCGTAAGGGCATTGTTAAAGTTTATGATGATGGTGCTGATTTTGAAATAGGCAAGGGCGTAACATTAAGAGAAGGTAAAGATGTTACTATTATTGCCTCTGGTATAATGGTTGATGGGGCTCTAAAGGCTGAAGAAACCCTAAAGGCTGAGGGCATTTCTGCTAAGGTTGTTGATATGTTCACTTGGAAGCCAATTGATGAGGAACTTATCATCAAATCCGCTGAAGAAACTGGTTGTATTGTAACCGCTGAAAACCATAATGTTAAAACTGGTCTTGGTTCTGCTGTGGCTAATGTTCTAGCTAAGAATAAGCCTGTTGTAATGGAAATGGTTGGCGTTGAAGACCGTTTTGGACAGGTTGGTGCTCAGAAGTTCTTACAAGAAGAGTACGGCTTAACCGCTGAGAATATTGTAGCTGCTGTTAAAAAGGCTATTGCTCGCAAGTAATTGAAAAATATAAATCCTCTTAAGCTTTGATGCCTAAGAGGATTTTTTTATTTAATCGAAATACCATTTTCTTGTGATGGCTTTTCATCTTTAAAAAACACAGGTTCATTTGTTTCAGGGTTTATATGGTCGGTAAACATATAACTATCTGTTTTTGTAGGAAGATTTTTTCCTGAAAGTGAGTGATTTATAATAGTTGAAATAAGACTATATAATACCGCAAACAGTGGAACACCTATTAACATACCAACAAAACCAAATAAACCGCCTGCTATTAAAATCGCAAACATAACCCAGAAACTAGAAAGACCAGTCGAGTCACCCAAGATTTTAGGGCCGAGTATATTTCCATCAAATTGTTGTAAAATTAAGATAAATACAACAAAATATATACATTGTATAGGGTCTATCATTAAAACTAAAAGAGAACATGGGATAGCTCCTATAAACGGTCCGAAAAATGGAATGAAATTTGTAACACCAATAACAACGCTTATTAAAATAATATATGGCATATTGAGTATTGTCATTGCAAAAAATGTTATAATACCAATAATAAATGAGTCTAAAAGTTTACCAGTTATAAAGCCGCCAAAAACCTTATGCACAAATCGGAAATTTTTAATTATTAAATTTGCTCTTTTGGTGTTAAAAATGCTATAAATCATTTTTTTTGCTTGTGCTGCAAATAAATCTTTACTGCATAACATATAAATTGCAATAATTACACCCACAACAACATTTTTAAGCATGTTAACAGTTCCAAGCAAGCTTCCGCCCATAATTTCAATTAGTTTTGGTAACATATCATTTTGCATCCATGCAACTGCCAAATCGGAAAATTGATTGTAAATTCTCATTAAATTATTTTGCAGGTCAATATTGTCTTTTAGGGTTATATTTAGCCAGTCGGAAAGTTCGGTTAAATAATCAGGCATTGCAGTGCTAAGACCTAAAATACTTGTTGCAAGCTCTGGAAGTACCATTGAAATTAAACCACTTATTATGGCGATAAGGAAAAACACACTTATTATACTACAAAGCATTTTTGTAAATGAAACAGCTTTTTTTTCAGATTTAAAAAGCTTTTTTATATATGGAAGAAGCTTTTTTACAAGTATATTGTAAATAGGCAAAACAAAATAAGCTAAAACTGCACCATAAATAAATGGCTTTAATATGCCTATAAATGTTTTAATTGCAGAAAATAATCCACTCATTTTAAAAATGGAAAAGAAAAAGCAAATGCTAAAGAAAATAACTAAAAACGCTGTAAGTCCCCATTTAAAATAAGGGCTTTGAAATGGTTTTTTCATTTCAACCTCCTAAAAACATAAAATACCGCTGAAAGTTTGTTTTCACTCTCAGCGGTGAAAAAGTTAATCCTCACGGATAAATACACGCCAAATCATATAAGCATAGGAAACAATAAAACTAATAAGTAAAACAATACGGAATTTTTTAAAAAATTTAGCGAATTTTGAACCAATACAAATTCCAAAACTTATCAAACAAAGTTTAAAAAGTGCAAAATCCAAAACCGAAAAATCTTTTGCACGAGCAACAAGAAATTTAACAAATGAAACAATACAATCTGATGTATCTTGTGCATAACGTGTTACATTTTCTTTTGTGATAGTTTGCGAAATTTTCATTTTAATACACCTCTTTTGTTTTAAATATTTTTTGCACAACTACAAGAAATATGCTTATTTTTACCAACATAACCAAGTTTTATTCCAAGTTTATTAGCAAGTTCAGATACACTTTTTGAATTTGTTTGTTTTAATGCATAATGTAAAATTAGACCACATGCGTGAGCATCAGAACCAGCTTCATGATGATTAAGATTTATATTTAAGAATGAAGAAACAGTGTCAAGCCTATGGTTTTCAAGCTCAGGCCATAGTTTTTGAGATACTTTAACCGTGCATATATAACTAAAGTTTGGAAACGGTATATTATAAAATTCTAAACATTTGCGAAGTACAGCAGTATCAAAAACAGCATTGTGACAAACTATTATTTTATCTTCAATATCTTGTCTGATTTCTGACCAAATTTCAGAAAAATCACGCTCATTTTGCACATCTGATTGTTTTATCCCATGTATTTTTATATTATACCAGTTAAAATCACCAGCTTCTTTAGGGGGCTTTATAAATTTTGAATATTGCTTTATAGGCTTATTATTTTTAAAAACGGAAACACCTATTGAACATGCACTTGTATAAGATGAATTACCAGTTTCAAAGTCTATTGCGGTGAAATCCACTTTATATCACCCCTTTGCACGCTCTTTTATAGTTATTAAAAAATTATAAAATGGTGCAATTTTATTGAAATTTTCCAGCATAGGTTTTACAAATGAACCGTCCCAAAGTGGAGTATAGTCATTATATTCATAAAAGGCAAGTCCTAAATATTTACGATTAAGCCAAGGTTTATAATCATCTTTTGCATTAGGGAAATGTTCCCGTTTATACATTTCGCCATCAAGTGAAAAAACATTACAATTTTCAACACTTTTATATGCATTTAGAAAATTTGCATCTTCATTTAAAATCATTTCTCTTGCTATTTGCATTTCACCTTTGCCAAAACCGCCAAAACAACCATAACTCCAGTATTCTGGTGTAACTTCCATATAATAAAATGGAACAGCATCAAAACTCTTTTTAGGTCTGCGAAAATATAACCATAAATTTGCCCTATAAAGCGTTTTATCTTTTGTGTATCTTGTATCACGTCTAACTCTTGATACCATGCGTGTTGGATTTGTAACAAAAAGCGGGTCTATTTTAAGCATATCATCAGTCATATCTATGCAAAGTTCATGAAATGGCTTTACTGCTTTTGCAATTATTTCTTTTTTGTGCTCTTCATAAAAATCCTTGCTGTTCATCAAACGATTTTCTATTAGTAAGTCAAGTCCATCAGGACTAAACCCTTTAAAATTTAACATATATTATCCTTTCAAAAAATAACATTTAACTACGCTTATTTTATCTCTTTTTAATGCCTTATGCAATAGAAATAATAAAACAGAGAGGTAAATTTATCTATTAAGGTTTTCATATTAAAAAAAATCGTGTATAATAATATGTAAACCTCAAATGAGGATATTCTTAATTATTCGGGTGCAGCGGCATCTGTAGTTATAGGAGGAAAAAGTTATGAAGTATAAAGAAAAAATCCTTGCCATGCTGGACGAAGATGGTCGTATGACTGCCGCCCAGATAGCTCGTATGCTTGGTGCAACCGAACAGGAAATCCAGCAAGAAATAGAAACCCTTGAGCGTGAGAATATAATTTTAGGCTATAAGGCTGTTATTGATTGGGATAAAACCTCAGATGAAACTGTTACTGCTCAGATTGAAGTACGCATTACACCTCAAAAGGGTATGGGTTTTGATGAAATCGCAAGACAAATCTGTTCTTATCCACAGGTTCAAAGTGCTTATCTTATGTCTGGCGGTTTTGACTTAACTATTATTATCACTGGTCATACCATGCGTGAAATTTCTCAGTTTGTTTCTGAAAACCTCGCACCAATGGAAAGCGTAGTTTCCACTGCTACTCATTTTATTATGAAAAAATACAAAGACCAAGGTGTTATTTATGACCCATCTACACAAGATACAAGAGAGGTAATGATAACATGGTAAACTATTCCGAACTTTACTCGGAGCGTGTCAAAATTGTAAAGCCATCGGGTATTAGAAAATTTTTTGATATCGTTGCGACAATGGAAGATGCAATTTCACTTGGTGTTGGTGAACCAGATTTTGAAACCCCTTGGCAAATTCGCAGAGCAGGTATAACTTCACTTGAAAAAGGTAAAACTTTCTATACATCTAACTGGGGACTTGCTGAACTTCGCACAGAAATTGCAAATAAAATTAAGCAAAAACATGGTATAAGTTATGACCCAGATAAGGAAATCTTAATTACAGTTGGCGGTAGTGAGGCTATTGATAATACTATTCGTGCATTTGTAAGCGTGGGAGATGAAGTTTTAATTCCAGAACCATCTTTCGTATGTTATACCCCACTTACTATTATGGCAGGTGGTACACCAGTAACCATACCAACAGTTGCTGAAGACCAATTTAAGCTGACACCTGAAAGACTTAAAGCAGCTATAACTCCTAAAACAAAACTGCTTGTTTTGCCTTTCCCTAATAACCCAACAGGTGCTATTATGAACCGTAAAGAGCTTGAGGCAATAGCTGAAGTTATAAGGGATACTAATATTCTTGTTTTAAGTGATGAAATTTATTGTGACCTTACATATGAAGGTGAACATGTTTGTTTTGCAGAAATTGATGGAATGAAAGAAAGAACCATTGTTGTAGGTGGTTTTTCTAAATCATATGCAATGACTGGTTGGCGTTTGGGTTGGGCAATGGGTCCAAGAGAGATGATGGCTCCAGTTTGTAAAATTCATCAGTTTGGAATTATGTCTGCACCTACTACCGCACAATTTGCGGGAATTGAGGCTATAAGAACAGGTGATGACGATGTTAACCGTATGCGTACACAATATGATATGCGTAGACGTTATTTAGTTGAAGAGCTTAGAAGTATGGGGCTGGATTGCTTTGAGCCAATGGGTGCGTTTTATGTTTTCCCATCTATTGAGTCTACTGGTATGACATCTGAGGAGTTTTGTAGTCGTCTATTAGAGGAACAGAAAGTCGCTGTTGTACCAGGAAATGCGTTTGGTGAAAGCGGTGAAGGTCATGTAAGAATTTCTTATTCTTATTCTATGGCACATCTAAAAGAAGCTATGAGAAGAATGAGAGCTTTCATTGAAAATAATAAAAAAGCGAGTGAGTAGAAAAATTTTATGGAAGTTGGAACATTTAATATATTAAAAACAGAGGGCAAGGCAAGACGTGGCGAGTTTCAAACAGCTCATGGCACTGTTCAAACCCCTGTTTTTATGAATGTAGGCACAGCAGGAGCAATTAAAGGTGCAGTTGATGCATTTGATTTAAAAGAACTTGGCTGTCAAGTGGAGCTGTCTAACACTTATCATTTACATGTTCGTCCAGGAGATGCTATTGTTAGACAAATGGGCGGATTACACAAATTTATGCGTTGGGACGGTCCTATGCTTACAGATAGCGGTGGATTTCAAGTGTTTTCACTGTCTTCTCTGCGTAAAATCAAAGAAGAAGGAGTTTTCTTTAACTCTCATGTAGATGGCAGAAAAATATTTATGGGTCCAGAGGAAAGTATGAGAATACAATCCAATCTTGGTTCAGATATTGCTATGGCGTTTGATGAGTGTGTTGAAAATCCTGCACCATATGAGTATGTTAAAAACTCTTGTGAGCGTACAACACGTTGGCTGCAACGTTGTAAAGATGAACTTGCAAGACTTAATAACTTACCTGATACAGTAAATCCAAAACAAATGCTTTTTGGTATAAATCAGGGCGGAACATATGATGATTTACGTATTAAGCATATGGAAGATATCAAAAAACTTGATTTACCAGGATATGCTATTGGCGGCCTTGCAGTAGGTGAGTCAACCGACGTTATGTATCATATACTTGATGTTGTACTTCCTCACGCTCCAGAGAATAAACCACGTTATTTAATGGGTGTTGGTACTCCATCTAATATTATTGAAGCTGTTTCAAGAGGTGTGGACTTTTTTGACTGTGTAATGCCTACTAGAAATGCAAGACATGGTCATTTATTCACATGGAATGGTATTATAAATATTCATAATGCTAAATATCAAACCGACGACACACCAATAGAAGAGGGCTGTCAGTGTCCAACTTGTCAAAAGTTTAGTAAAGCTTATGTAAGGCATTTATTAAAAGCGGGTGAAATGCTATCACAAAGATTACTTGTGCAGCATAATCTGTGGTTCTATAATAATCTTATGGCTAAGATTAGAGAACATATTGAAAATGGTACTTTTGAGCAATTCAGAGCTGAATACAGTGAAAAATTAGCAAAGAGAATATAAAAAAATTAGCAGAGTTCTAGGTTTTTACCAGAAAACTCTGCTTTTTTATTACTTTTCTTCTGTGTAATTTATAGAGGATACTTTTAAAATCATATCTTCAATATATTTTTCCACTTCATCAAGTGTTTTTGCATTAGATATGGTTTTATATGAATATCTATCGAATATAAGTCCGTCTTCGGTTTCAAGAAAAGCGAAACGTATGCCATCTGGGAAGTAGTAATCCGCAATATCTTTTTTGACCAAACGTGCATCATTATATTCTAAAACAGAATTTTCATCATAAGGCATAAGCATAAATATACCATTCATACCATCTTTCATAGAACATACTGTATCAGTATCTTCTACCCAAATGTTTTTGTTTATAGGACATGGAAGCATAATAGAAACAATATTGCCTTTATCACAAGAACCTCTATACACTTTCTCTACTTTTATTTGTGCAATCGCATAGTATACTTTATAACCATTTAAATTGATTTCTATATTATTAACAGATAAAATTTTACCTTTGAGAATATCTGTATTAAAAACAGTAAATAATTCTTCTTCTGAATAAAAATACTCTAGTGATGTTGAACTCATAATTTGGGGAAAAGTTTTGTCAGTATATTTAATGGTTACATTATAAGAATTATCAGATAATATAAACTGCTTGTCTGGTAAATTTGTTTTTGAAATAACAAAAATTAAAAGTACAAAACAAGCTGCTACTGTACCAAACTTAATCCAAGTGATTTTTGATTTTTTCTTGTAATTTAGAGCCTCATCAATATATTTATTATCAATTTGGCTCATAGCATCAGAAAATTTTTTTATATTCATAGCAAAACCTCCATTTCTATTAGGTGTTTTTTTAACTTTTCTCGTATACGTGTTAATCTTACAGAAATATTTTTTTCAGAAAGTCCAGTATACTTAGCTATATCTTTGTAACTATCACAAAACCAATATCGTTTAATAAAAATAATTCGATTTTCTTTAGAAAGCGTGTCTAAAAATTTTTCAATAATATGTGCTAACTCCTTAGCTTGAATTTCATTTTCAGTTGTTTTGTTATCCGCTATACAACTTTCAATCTCATGCATAGCGACAGTATAAATACTATTTTGTTTTTTATCTTTCCAATAAGCTTTAAGTGAAACATTGCGAACTATTTTGCATATGTAAGATAATAATGGATTTGGTTCTTGAGGTGGAATTGTGTTCCACGCCCCTAAATATGCGTCATTTAAACATTCTTCAACATCTTGTTTGTTATTGACAATGTTATTTGATAGCTTATAAAAGATTTTACCATATTTGTTGTCAAGTTCTTGTATTGCCTGCTCTGACCGCTTAAAAAATAAATCAATAATCTTTTTATCTTCCATCATTTTTACCTCCCTCTATTTATATACTACCTTTTTAAATGCAAATACTACACAAAAGATAAAATAAATTTTTAAATCATAAAGATATATTAACAAAGCATATAGTTTAGTAAACAATTATTTTAAAGGACTGGGCAATGCTTTGAAACATCATGGACTTTTATATAGCATAATGGTTTTATGTGCCTCTAATATAGGTTTACAAGGTTTAGGGTTTATATATCGAATAGGTGTTAGTCGTCTTGCAGGTGCGGAAGGCTTAGGAATGTATCATTTGGCATATTCAGTTTATGCTGTGGTTCATGCGGCTTGTTTATCAGGCATTACTATGGCATGTTCTAGGTTATCAGCAGAACTTTATGCCTCAGGTCATAGAAATTCAATAGGACTGATGACAAAAAAAGCTGCAAAGACATTTGTTTTATTTATATCTCTAGGTGCAATAATACTATTTATCTTTAGAGATTTTATAGCACAAAATATATTAGGTGATTTAGGTATAAAAACAATTTTCCCTATAATGATTATCTGTTTAGCTCTAACTGGTGTGGAGAATATTGTAAAATCAGTATGTATTGGACTAGATAAAGTGGAATGGGCAGCATCTGCCGAACTCACAGAGCAGATAGTAAGAATTGGAAGTGTATTGGGATTGCTTGCTTTTTTCGGGGGAGAGGATACAGGCAAAGTTGCAATAATAATTTTTGTTGGTATGTGTTTAAGTGAGTGCGTAAGTGCTACTCTACTTACTAGGATATATAAAATAAAAATATATAAGCAGACTATAAAGCCACTTCCAAGCGGATTTAATAAAGAATTTGTTGCTGTTGTTTTACCGCTTACAGGTGCAGCAGTATTTAATAATATATTAGCCTCAGCAAGTTCCATTATTTTGCCTAAGCGTTTAATGCTTGCAGGGCTTACCGAACAGCAAGCACTTTATCAGCTCGGTGTAATTTCTTCAATGGCTATGCCGCTTTTACTTTTGCCAATAGCTATGATTGGTTCTATGTGTACAGTTATAATGCCTGCTATAAGTAAAAGCCGTACACAAGGCAATAATAACCGCATAAATGCACTTGTGGAAAAAGCAATAAGTATAACAGGCTTACTTGCAATTCCGCTTACAGCGTTAATTGTGCCACTTGCACCAACATTATCACGTTTATTCTTTGCGGAGTCAATCACACTTTCATATATGGCTATTTTAGGTGTTGAAGTGGTGCTTGTTTATTATCATATGGTCACAACTGGTATATTAAATGGACTTGGTAAACAGCGTTTTGTTGTTTTTTCGGCTGTTGCAGGTGAGGTTTTACAGCTTGTTTTAGTATGGGTGCTTGCGGCAAATCCAAAGCTAGGAATTTATGGTTATATAATAGCTCAAGTGATGGCGAGTGTTTTAACTGTGTGTTGTAATTTCATTTGTTTATGTAGCTGTACGGATATAAAACAAAAATTACTTTCTCTTTTTGCAAAACCGCTTGTTTGTGGTGCAACTGTTTTTTTATGGGTAAGAGTTTTATATACATTTTTCCTTGGTGCAGTTGGTTTTCAATGGCTATCAGTTGTATTTACTGCCATATCATCAGGCGGTATATGTGTATTTTTATTACATATATTAGGTGTTAAATTAAGCGATTATATAAAAACAGGCAAAACTACCAATATGTCATTTATTTGGTCACTCTATTGACAAATCCAATTAAACAAGATATGATACAAACAAAAGCGGCTCTTATCTTTTTAAGATGAGAGCTTTTTTTAAAAGAAAGGATAAAAAATATGAAGTTGGAGTTTTGTTGTCCCACACTTTTTGGACTTGAAGGCATTGTTGCTGATGAATTGCGTTTTGAAGGCAAGCTTGAAGATGTAAGGGCAGATAATGGAAGAGTATTTTTCACAGGTGATTTTAATACACTTGCATGGGCGAATTTAAATTTGCGTTGTGCAGAACGTGTGCTTATTAGACTTGCAAAGTTTAAAGCCACAAATTTTGAAGAATTATTTGATAATGTATATAAAATTGATTGGGAAAATTGGATAGGTGTAAATGATGCATTCCCTGTTAAGGGTCATATACTTAATTCAAAAATAAATTCACTTCCACACACTCAAGGCATGATTAAAAAATCAATAGTTAAAAGACTTGAAAGTGTTTATGGTGTATCATGGTTTGAAGAAGTTGGTTCAAAAGTACAAATTCAGTTTTCAATTATGAATGATATAGCTGAAATATTTCTTGATACTTCAGGTGCAGGACTTCATAAACGTGGTTATCGTGCAAACTCTAATGCAGCACCACTTAGAGAAACCCTTGCAGCCGCTATGATAAAAGTTGCTCGTTGGCGTGGCAGAGATACACTTTTAGACCCGTTTTGTGGTTCTGGAACTATTGCTATTGAAGCGGCTATGATTGCCCAAAAACGTGCAGTGGGTTTAAATCGCAGATTTGATGCGGAGAAGTGGGCTGTTATACCTAAAGAGGTATGGAGCAATGCAAGAAAAAATGCACTGGATAACATTTTAACTGATGCTAAATTTGAAATTTATGGTTCAGATATAGACAAAGAATGTACAGAACTTTCTATTGCTAATGCTAAAAAAGCGGGAGTAAATAATTTAATAGAGTTTACAACTCAAGATGCAACTAAGATTGATTATATAAATAGAAGTGGTTTAGTGTTTGCAAACCCTCCATATGGTGAAAGACTTATGGATATTGATAAGGCTAGAAAGATTTATACTCTCTTGGGAAAAACTGCAGGTAAATCAAATTTAAAACAGTATTATTTAACATCTGATGAGGAATTTGAAAAACACTTTGGATATATGGCAGACAAGAAAAGAAAACTATATAATGGCATGATTAAATGCGATTTATATATGTATTTTAAGCCAGAAAGAAAGCCTTTTAAAAGTCCAATAGTTAAAAATTCAACCAGACAGCAAAGAAACACAAAAAACTCCAAAAAAATTTATTAAAAAAACACAATTCACCCCTTGCATTTTATAGAGTAGTGATGTATTATAATAATCGTTAGCACTCGTAATATGAGAGTGCTAAAATGAAATTGTAAATCCAAAATTTTAGGAGGAATATATTATGACTTTAAAGCCACTTTCTGACCGTGTTGTAATTAAGATGGTCGAGGCTGAGGAAACAACAGCAAGCGGAATTATTTTGGCAGGCTCTGCAAAGGAAAAGCCACAAGTAGCTGAGGTTCTAGCGGTTGGCCCTGGCGGAATGGTTGACGGCAAGGAAGTTGTAATGCAAGTAAAAGTTGGCGATAAGGTAATCACCAGCAAATATTCTGGTACTGAGGTTAAAATTGATGGCGAAGAACTGATTATCGTTCGTCAAGGTGATATCCTCGCAGTAGTTGACTAATATATTATCGTTTTATTTATAATTGGAGGAATTTAAGTCATGGCAAAACAAATTTTGTTTGGCGAAGAAGCTCGCAAGTCCCTGCAACGTGGTGTAGACCAGCTTGCAGATACAGTTAAGGTTACTCTAGGTCCTAAGGGTCGCAACGTTGTTCTTGATAAGAAATATGGTGCTCCACTAATCACTAACGATGGTGTTACTATCGCTAAAGATGTTGAGCTTGATGACCCATTTGAAAATATGGGTGCTCAGCTTGTTAAAGAAGTTGCTACAAAGACCAATGATATTGCTGGTGATGGTACTACTACCGCTACTGTTCTAGCTCAAGCTTTTGTTCGTGAAGGTTTGAAGAACCTTGCTGCTGGTGCAAATCCAATGGTTATGCGTAAGGGTATGAACAAGGCTGTTGATGCGGCTGTTAAGGCTATCGCTGTTAACTCTAAAAAGGTAAATGGTACTGCTGATATTGCTCGTGTAGCGGCTGTTTCTTCTGGTAATGAGGAAATCGGTACTTTAATTGCTGAGGCTATGGAAAAGGTTTCTACTGATGGTGTTATCACTGTTGAGGAGTCTAAGACCGCTGAAACTTATTCTGAAGTTGTTGAAGGTATGCAGTTTGACCGTGGTTACGTTACCCCTTATATGGTAACTGATACCGAAAAGATGGAAGCTGTTCTTGATGACGCTGTTGTACTTATCACTGATAAGAAAATTGCTGTTATTCAGGATTTACTTCCACTTTTAGAGCAAATTGTGAAGTCTGGTCGTAAACTGCTTATCATCGCTGAGGATATCGAGGGTGAGGCTCTGTCTACTCTGATTGTTAACCGTCTGCGTGGTACTTTCACTTGTGTAGCTGTTAAGGCTCCAGGTTTTGGCGACCGTCGTAAGGAAATGTTACAGGATATTGCTATCCTAACTGGTGGCACTGTAATTTCTGAAGAAGTTGGTCTTGAGCTAAAGGACGCTACTCTTGAGATGTTAGGTCAGGCTCGTCAGATTAAGGTTAATAAGGAAACAACTACTATTGTTGATGGTGCTGGTGATTCTGAGGCTATTAAGGCTCGTGTTGCAACTATCCGTGCAGCAATCGAAAAGACTACTTCTGAATTTGACCGTGAAAAGCTACAAGAGCGTTTAGCTAAACTTGCTGGTGGTGTTGCAGTAATCAAGGTTGGTGCAGCTACCGAAATCGAAATGAAAGAAATGAAACTGCGTATTGAGGACGCTCTAAATGCTACTCGTGCAGCAGTTGAAGAGGGCATTGTAGCTGGTGGCGGTACTGCTTATGTAAACGCTATTCCAGAAGTTGCAAAACTGCTTGACACTATTGAGGGCGATGAAAAGACTGGTGTTCAGATTATCATGCGTGGTCTGGAAGCTCCTGTAAAGCAAATTGCTGAAAATGCAGGTGTTGACGGTTCTGTTGTTCTTGAGCGTGTTAAGAACTCTGGCAAGGTAAATTATGGCTTTGATGCTTACAATGAAACTTATGTTGATATGATTGAATCTGGTATTGTTGACCCAACTAAGGTTAACCGTTCCGCAATTCAAAATGCATCTTCTGTTGCATCTATGATTCTAACTACCGAATCTATTGTTGCTGATAAGAAGGAGCCAACTCCTCCAATGCCAGCAGCTCCAGATATGGGCGGTATGTATTAATATAAAAAATAAGATTTTTACAGCTGGATACTAAAACAGTGTCCAGCTGTTTTTGACTTTATAATAAATTTTTGCTATACTAAATATGCTTTTTATATAGGAGGGTAAATGACAATGAGCCGAATTATTTCTATTATCGGTGCAGGTGCAGGTCATGCAGGTTTGCTTACCGAACAGGTGACACAGATAATCAAAACAGCAGATGAAGTATATGCAAGCGGAAAAATTGCGGGTACACTGATAACTCTGCGTGATACATGGCGAGTTGTTCCGTTTAGCGATATGAAAGAGCTTGCTATGGAGTCTAAAAAACAGCATATTGTGTTGCTTTTAGAGGGAGATAGTTTGTTTTTTGACAAGGGAGAACAGCTTTATAATGAACTTAAAGGCTATGCAGATGTTAAATGTTATGCAGGTATAAGTTCAGTACAGTATCTTTGTGCAAAAACAAATCAAAGTTATGATAATATCTATTGGCTTGAATATGAAAGCGAGGATTTATTAGCAGCTATAAGTTATAATAAAAAAGTTGCTGTGCTTTTAAGCGGTGAAAATATACCAGACCATATATGTAGAATGTTATGTGATGCAGGACTTAGCAATATAAGAGTGACAGTAGGTTCAAAAATTGCAACAGGTAGAGAACGTATAGTTCAAGATGAAGCTAAACATTTACGTGATTATGAATTTGCAAATCCATCTGTTATGATTATTGAAAATCCTAAATTTAATGATAAAACAAAGACTATCTTTGACAATGAATTAAAATTATGTGAAAATGCACTAACTCAGGAAGTGCGTTGGAATGCGTCAAATTTAATGCGTATACAGCCAACTGATAAAATTATAAATATAGGTGCAGGCAGTGGAGAAATGGCTGTGGAGCTTGCTAGAATGGCGTATAAGGGCAGTGTTATTGCAATAGAAGAAAATAGTCAAGAGTTTGAAATGCTAAAGCAAAATAAAGAAAATTTAGGGCTTTATAATATAAGTGCTTTATATGGAAATGCTCTTGAAATGCTTGAACATAATGTCGATATTATACCAGATGCGGTATTTGTAGGGGACAACGTCAGAGGTATTAAAAGAATACTGCAATCTCTTAAACATAAAAATGATAAAATCAGAGTTGTTATAGTAGCTCATAATTTAGAGCGTCTATCCGAGGCACAGTCTGCACTTTCAAGCCTTAGATTTGCAGTGGTTGATGTAAGTCAACTAACATTATCAAGAGGTAAAGTATTAGGTTCTCATACTATGATGCTTTCAGATAAGCCTATGTTTTTATTATTTGGAGGCAAAGACCTTATAAATGAAAATATAGATATAAAAAAGGACGAATGATTTATTTCATTCGTCCTTAAATTTTTATTCGTTTATGTTACCAGCAAAAATATTAAGTGCTTGTTGATGATTTATAATTTCTATATTTTTAGGTGCACCGCCAAATTCACCATCAAGAGTCCATGGAATTTCATCATCAGAAATAAATTCAACTTTTTGTGCTTTAAATCTAGTTATAAATTTATTTGTATCTGGTGAAACCAATAATTCATTTATGGTCATTTGCAATTCTATTGGATTTGTTGGTGCTTTTACAAGAAAAATTTCAAAAAGTCCATCATCAAGCCCAACATCATTTGCAATAATACCCTTAAATCCGCCAACTGTTGTGGCATTTGTAACCATACCAAATATAAATTTATCAGATATAACCTGTTTATCGGTTTTAACTGTAACACCATATGGTCTTAAAGTGTGAAGCGATTTTATGCCCTCTAAAATATATGCAAGTCTACCAAGAGCATTTTTTGATACCTGTGGTGTGGAATAGGATACTTCAGTAAATGCACCAAAACCAGCTACATAAGTGAAATATCTATCATTAAATTGCCCCACATCAACATTATATGGTTTACCATTTATAATAAGGTTGGTAGCTTCAATCGGATTTTTAGGTATTTTTAAGCTAGATGCAAAGTCATTTGTCGTACCAGATGGAATATAACCTAAAGCGGGCTTCTCTTTGAGTGTCATAAGTCCAGCAACAGTTTCATTTAATGTACCATCACCGCCGCTGCATACAATACGGTCAAATGCTGCACCACGTTCAATTACAATGCGAGTAGCATCACCAGATTTTTGTGTTGTATATAGTGTAACTTCAAACCCTGCACGAACAAATGCATCTACACAATCAACTATATGATGACGCATTTCACCTTTGCCAGAGTTTGGGTTTACGACAAATAATAATCTTTGCGGCATAGAAAAAACTCCTTATTATTCAGAAAGCAG